>JAYVZE010000065.1:0-26697 GCA_043783625.1 Blastocatellia bacterium
ACTGAATAACCGTACTCGTAACCCAGCACACCAGCTTCCGACAGCGAACTGTCAAAAACCTCAAAACGAACATTGTCTTTGGCAAAGGCTTCGAGTGGAGTCCACGAAGCTCCCGTGCGTGTATCGTAAAGAACGGCGTGGCGATGACTGAACGTCCCGCGTCCGCTATCCTGTCCTGATAAGCGAATAGAGCTGCCATCCAATAATAGTGAACCAAACGCCAGACCTTCCGCAAAGCCCCAATCAATCGGCACTTCGCCTTCACCCATTTTGGCACGACGGGTTAATTGTCCGACCATTTTTGGATTAACGGCAAAATCCGGCGGGACGATGCTTACCGCTCTTGAGATTTGATTCAGAGCTTCACGCTCAACTCCTGTTTCAAGAATTTCTGAACCATCATCTTCCGGCAAAACTGCCTTCAGCTTCGACGGTTTTTTCTTTTTCAGGACTGTTGCTTTGGCACTGGCGTGAATCTCTTCGTAGCCTTGCACACGTTTGGCGATTAATTCGTTAACGTCTTCCTGCGTCAGAACTTTTTCGCGGATCAGTTTCTGCGCATACAGTTCGCGCACGCCCGGATGATCCTTCACCTTTTGATACATCAATGGTTGCGTATAGCTCGGCTCGTCGCCTTCGTTGTGTCCGTGACGGCGGAATCCGATTAAATCAATGACCACATCACGGCGGAATTTTTGACGGAAATCCAGCGCAATTTGCAGCACGCGATATGCCGCATCTGGATCGTCAGCGTTGACGTGAAAGATCGGGCAGCGCGTGATTTTTGCTACATCGGTGGAGTAAATTGAAGAGCGGCTTGATTCTGGCGTCGTCGTAAATCCGATTTGATTATTAATGACCAGATGAACCGTACCGCCAGTGCGATAGCCTTTGAGATCAGCCAGATTCAGCGTTTCCATGACTACGCCTTGACCAATGAAAGCGGCATCTCCGTGAATCAGGATCGGCAGGATTTTATCGCGGGCTGTTTCTTTATCTACGGGCAAAGCATCCTGCTTGGCGCGGACTAAGCCTTCGACAACCGGGTCAACAAATTCAAGATGGCTGGGATTGGAAGCGACTGTTACCATGACTTCGCGTCCGGCAGCTTTGCGCGATCCGGCTGCGCCCTGATGGTATTTTACGTCGCCTTCATCACCGGGGAATTTAGGATGGATCGTACCTTCAAACGCAGTAAAAATACGCTCGGCAAAATGTCCAATATTTGCCATCACGGTCAGCCTGCCGCGATGCGCCATGCCGATCACGACTTCGTCAACGCCACGCGCCGCTGCACCTTCAATCATTTGATCCAGCAGCGGAATCGCGCCGTCGCAACCTTCAATCGAAAAGCGTTTTTGCCCGACATATTTCGTATGCAGGAACCGCTCGAACTGTTCCGAAGAAATCAGTTTCCACAGGATGCGATTGCGAATTTCGGCAGGAATGGGTTCCGATGCACTCTCGACTCTTTTTTGTAGCCAGGTCTTCGCTTCCAGATTGATCATGTGGCGATATTCGTATCCCACTGTCTCGCCGTAATACTGATGCAGCATGTCCAGAATTTGTCGCAGTGTCGCGCGTTCTGTCCCGCCGAGTCCATCCGTGAAAAATTCACGATCCAAATCCCAGATGGTCAGCCCGTACGTGGCAATTTCCAACTCAGGGTGTTCGTGGATCGGCATCAATTTCAACGGATCAATGTCTGCAATTAAATGTCCGCGAATGCGATAACCATTGATTAATTGATAGAGGTGAACTTGCTTCTTGATTTCTTCCTGAACGCGATCACCGCCCAGCAGCAGCGGATTCAAATCCACTGACCAGCGGAAGGGCTTAATCGTGATGCCGATGTCCTTGAAGACTTCATCGAAGAAGCTATGGTTGCCCATCAACAGTGCATGGATTTCTGCCAGAAACGCGCCTGATTCTGCGCCCTGAATAATGCGATGATCGTAGGTGCTGGTGATGGTGAAGGCGCGGCTGATGCCAAGTTGCGACAAGGCTTTCGGCGTCATCGCACTGTATTCCGGCGGATAATCAATCGCTCCGGTAGCGATAATCGCGCCCTGACCTTTCATCAATCGGGGATTGGAGGCGGTCGTGCCGAGCGTCCCCGGATTCGTTAAGGAAAGGGTCGTTCCCTGAAAATCGCTGACCTGCAATTTGCCATTGCGGGCACGCATCACAACGCTTTGATATTCGTCCAGAAACTGCGAAAAATTCATCTTGTTCGCGCCTTTGATATTCGGCACTAACAGAGTCCGCGAGCCATCTTTTTTCACCAGGTCAATGGCAAGTCCGAGGTTGACCTCTTCACGTTTGACACGAAAAGCCTTGCCGTCAATTTCTTCGTAAGCGTCATTGATTTGCGGGAATTTGCCGAGAGCTTTGACAATCGCCCAGGCGACCAGATGCGTGTAAGAAGCTTTGCGACCCTGTACCGCGAGATGACGATTAATCAGCGTGCGATTTTCGTCGAGGACTTTCAGTTGGACTTGCCGCTGCGAAGTCGCCGTCGGCATCGTCAAGCTGGCATCCATGTTCTCAACGATTTTCAAGGAAGGTCCGCGAATCGGTAATTTATTATCGGCAACTTCGGTTGCCGCCGTAGTCGTTGCGGCAGCGGCAACTTCGATAGCAGGCGTGACAGCAGGTGCGACCGCCGTCCCGTTGGTGTTTGCCGTCCCGCCATTAACGCTGATATTCAAGCCGTGATTACTAATCAGTGAAGCGAAATACGCGCCCCACTGTTGATCTACAGCGGTAGGATTTTGCTGGTATTGACGGAAGAGATCGGCGACATAAGTAGAGTTCGCGCCGAATTCAGTTTCAAAAATAGTGCTCAGTTCAGGAGATGACATAAAACGTGAAAAATTACCTTTCGTGGATCATTTCAAGCGAAACCAGGAAGTAAGAAAGTATCGTAACAACAACTGTATGGTTTTTCCAATCTGAAAATGCACACATTTCGGTAAAGACCTAAAAACGTCGGACACTAGAAAGTTAAGACTTATACTTATTTTAAGTTTTTGAACAGAATTCCTAGCTTTTACTTTTAATGATTGCAGTTTAGTAGGTTTGTGATAATTTACTTTCCGTACCTAAGCCAATTTAATATTTACTCAGAAAAGGAACCTCATGGACGGACGAGATTATTGGGAAAGTAAATTCGCTCAGCAATTTGAAAAGATTGAAAATAAGCAAAAACCAGGTGCGATGCTATCGTTAATACCTAGCCGTGACGACTGGTTAGAGTTTATAGAATTCGTGCGAGAGCAGTGGCGATTTGAGGAAGGGTATCACGCAGTACGCAGAGAGCGTCCACATTGTTTTGTCGTGTTATTTGGAGGCGTGGCATTTTATGAATATGACGAACACCGATATTGGCCGCAATTTGCCAAAGCTGTTGGGAGCAAGACGATTCCTGCGAACCTCCAGCACGAGATTAGTGAAGACTTCAATGCTGCTGCTAAAAAATTAGGATTACAGATTATTCGGCGTGAAGATAGTGCCGATTATGTAGGTTCAGCCGTCTATCAAATCGGGATTCCTCTTTCGTTATGGACACATTTTCTCAAAGTTTGTAAATGGGCTTTTCATAATGATGACTGGGAAAGTCTGTCTGATAGCTCTTGGAAAGAACTTGTTTCTAAACGCTTTCCGAACATCCCTCGGCTTGGAAACTTTTTTATTCAGAATCGTGAAGCTGCAACCCTATTCATTCGAGAAATGCTTAAGGCAAGGCAATTTTTAAATGGCGACCTAAATCTCACTGTCAGTGATCTTAAACAAAAATCAATTTTGCGACCGGAATACTTTGACGAAGTTCCTGAAACAGCGGAGTTCCTTCGTCCCTCAAATCCTGATTCCCTATTCCAAGATCGCGCCAAATTAGTTTGGGATGAACAGCGTTCGCACCTTAGTTTATATTTGCCCGCAGTAGCGAACGACAAGCTGCCCGCCACTTGGAAAATCGGAAGGCTCGAACAATTAGCCGCTTCCACACCGGATTCATTACAACTTGATGCGCTTGCCTTTTCAGAACGGTTGTTACTACAGCTTGACTCTAGTGAGTGTATCGAAACGCAACGCTTGCGCGGTCTTGCGCCATTTGGTTTATGGGATTGCGAGAGAGAAAAATTTGTCCCGCTTGATCGAGAAGCTTTACCCGTCGGGGACTACCACTTAATTTCGCGTGAAAAAATAGATTTTGCCCAGCGCGGTTTTGATGAATTTGATGCGGATAATAGCCCTTTCAATGAATTGTTTGAGTTAAGCAATGGAGCGAGTTGCTATCTGACCCGACTCTTGCCAAACGATAAGAGTGCCGAGCTTTCTTTTTCAGACGGGCGCAAAATTAAATTTCGCTCTGGGCTGAAAATCGAAGCACACATCTTTGCCGGACAAGGAAGCTTCTCGACAAACTTTACTTGCTATCCTAAATGGAGCAATCCTGAATGGATCAAAATTGAGCGATTGCCCTTGCTTTGTCTTGCCGTCCCGTTTGGGATTTTTGAAGACCCAGAAAAAGCACTACAGCAGAAATTCAAAGTAATTGCAGGCGGAGAGACAACAGAAGGCATCTGGGAGAAACAACACGAAGATGACGTGCAAGAGTTTTATGTCTGGCACTGGGAGACCGAACCGCAGCTAAAAAAGAAAGTGACTATTGCGATTTTAGCCAAAGAACTGGGCATTAGGTTCGAGTATCAAATTGAAATGCTGCAAACGAAACTGCCCGAAAATTGTTGGAAGAATTTGCCGGGTAAGTTCTTACCACTGGTTTTACTCGCCCAACCTGTCATACAAATGAAGGACGGCATGAAATGGCAAAACTTGTTAACGGCGCGCGAGGCTATTGCGCCTGACGGCCCACAGATTTGGCGCAATTACCTGAAAGAATATGTCAATCGGGGTTTCCTTGAATTTCAAGGCCATCGCTGGCGTATCATTGAATCCAGATGCAAGCTTGAATCTACTGATGAAGGAGATTGCCTGATGAGTTATTGCGGCAATCCGGCAATTCTCTGGGGCATGTTCAGGCGCATTCATGAGCTTCATCCGCAAAGCTCATTGCCAGAAGTTGAAGTTGTCAAAGGTGAGTTGCCGTATTTAGAGGTGTTATGGAATGCACGGCAAACTGAAGTTGTCAAAAAGTATCTTGGCAATCATAAAGAGGTTCGTATCGTTTCTGATCTTTGGAGGCCTTAGCCATGCAATCACTCACGAATCGTTTTGAAAATGACGTTTTTGGCCCTTATGTCGAACTCCTCAAAGCTGAGTATCGCATTCACCCGCAATTCTCGCATGCGAAATGCCTCTGGGAAGAAAAGCTAACGATGCAGGAATTGGTCAATGGCCCCTATCTCGAAAAATCCCAGATGTACGCGCCGGGCGATGGCTTGGAACGAATGACGCTCCACGAAAAAACGCGTGCAACGATCAGCAAACGGCTCAGCGGACGCAGCCTCTACAAGCATCAGACAGATGCGCTCAAACTGATTCTCAATCAACAAAACGCTGTCATCGCTACGGGAACGAGTAGTGGTAAAACGCTGTGCTATCAAATTCCAATTCTGGATGATCTGCTGCGCGATTCCTCGCCGGGATTGCGTGCGATCATCATTTACCCACTCAACGCATTGGTGAACGATCAATTGACCGAGTGGGAAGAGATGTTGCGCGCGCATTCGCAAATTACGTTTGCGCGATTCACCGGGCAGACGCCGAATAATAAAAAGGATTACGAGGCCAGAGAAAAAGATGTCATCACTCAGCAACTGACCGATGAAGGCTTAACGCAAAATCAATTGCAGCGCGAAATTCAACGACGGATGCAAGAAAAGCTGGAAAAAGACCCGCCTAATCGCCTGAATCATCGGGAAGCCATCCGCAACCATCCGCCGCATGTTCTCGTCACAAATTTTTCAATGCTCGAATATTTACTGGAACGCCCGGTAGATGCGCCAATTTTTCAGAACGCCCGCTTGAAGTTTTTGGTCCTCGACGAAGCCCACGCCTATCGTGGAGTCCAAGCGACCGAGATTGCTTTTCTGGTGCGGCGTCTTAAAGACAGGCTGGGCCTTGAAAAGCTAACTTGTGTAGCAACCTCGGCAACCTTGGGCGATCCGAACAAACCTGAGAGCAAAGTAAAGGTTCGCCAATTTGCGTCTGATTTGTTTGGCGAATCGTTCAATGAGTCGAATCCCATTTATGGCACTGCTGCGCGACCCACACTTGCCGCGCCTTCATTCGCGCCGACCGCCGCGCAATATATTGAGGCAGCAGATTTTTTGCGAGCCGGAAAACCAGCGGACGCCTTGCGAAGCGTTGCGCCAAATTCGGCAATTCCGTCACTGCCAGAATTCTTTAATCACGATGAAAACTTGTACCGCTTACGCAAAGAAATTCTGACCAAGCCGATCTTGTTGCATAAAGCGGCAAAAGAACTATGGGCGGAAGACGAACAAGCCGAGGATGGTTTACAGGCTTTGTTAGAAATCGTCGCGTCGCTCAAACAAGATCAGGCGAGCGAGGATTTATTACCGACACGCTTACATTATTTTGTGCGGTCACAAGATGGTTTGCACGTTTGCTTGAACCAAGCCTGTACTGGAAGGCGCGATAGCAAAGCGGCATATTTTGTCGCACGCAAAAACGGAGATGAAACGCCGGAAGGCAATTGCACGTTTTGTAATTCGCTGTTGGTGGAAGTCGTTACCTGTCGCAAGTGCGGCTGGCTATACGGCGCGTTGCAGGATATGGGGCCACGCCGTGCCCAAAACCCTGAACACAATGAAGCGGAGGTCAAGCCCGCCTTTGACTCTTTCAAAACAGAACTCGGTTGGGCATCTGATTCTTTCTGGTCGTATTTCAGCGTTGCGGGTGATTTGCCCTTTCCTGAACACCCTCAAAATGATGAAGACGAAGAAGAGTCTGACAAGCTTTTCCTGAACCCGGCGAAGCTGCAATGGTGTACAACCTGCGGCAAGAAAAAAGACAATGGTGCAGGTGATAATTGCACTTGTGAAACGCCCCAATTACGAGAGATTCAAATTTTTCATCGCCAATGTGAAGCCAGCAAATACGAAAATATTTATAACCAGAAGAAAAAGCCGCTTACCGCTTGCCCCAACTGTGGCGCGAGAAACGCGTCAGGCCTTGAACCCGTGCGCCGTTTTCAGGAATCTGATGATGAAACGGGCTTGGCAATGGCCTTGCCGCTTTCGCATTTTCAAGTCAGCCCATCGCCTGCCAATCGCAAACCACCGCGCAAATTGCTGTGTTTCACCGATCATCGCCAACGTGCCGCCGCGTTTCCCGCGCTGCTTGAAGAAGAAACTTTTAGCCACGACTTGGGGCGTAAAATTGTTGAGATTATTAACGCACAGCGAAAACTTGATTTGGTTTCATTGGGAGAAGCGTTGGCAGAATTGGCAGACCCCCAAACAAGTAAGCATGATCCTGATTTCTTTTTGCCGTCTTCACGAATGCCGGATGACAAGCTTGATGCGAAAGGGAAAGCCAATTTATGGCTGGCAGAAACGTTCAGCTATTTCGGCATTCCCGATTCTGCGCGTGAGTCAGCAGAGGATTTGGGGCTGGTTGCTGTTGAATTTGAAGTGAAGGAAAACGAGCAGCAAATATTCCGCTCCCTATTGAGCAAAGAAACTGCTTTATCAGAGCTTTCAGTGGCAGACGCCAATGCCGCATTACAAACCCTGCTCGGCTATTTGCGGCAGAAGAAAATCTTCACGTTGCCCAAAGGTCGCGTCGCTCACGACGATGTGGCGTTTGGGCGTGTGACGGCGGATATTTCCTGCGCTGAGAAACGTGAAAGTAACTCTATTATTGGCTGGATGCCAAAAATCTATGGGGATGGCAGCCATCACGATAACTACTTTACCGATTATTTGCGTCGCCTTTTTAATCTGCCACCTGACGAAACCTTGAAGCTGGCACAAGCTATCTGGCAATTCCTAACGAATCGTTTGTTGATTGATCCGTCTAATAAAGGGCGTTGGAAAGTAGATCACGAACGATTGTTTGTGGTGAGGCCTAAAGACCGTTTTGTTTGTGACCGTTGCCGCATCGTGACGGCTTACTCGGCCCAGCAATGTTGTCCGCGCAAAGGTTGCAGTGGGAAGCTCAAGGCACGAGCGTTTCAGGCTGAGCAAGAAAATCTTATTGGTTGTTGGGTCGCTGGCGATAGCAAGATTCGGTTCACCACGCTCAAATCCGAGGAGCATACGGCGCAAATCAACAAGGATATTGCCAAGCGCATCGAAGATGATTTTCGCGGCGAAGGGGTAAATTTATTAAGCAGTACGACAACCTTTGAAATGGGCATTAACATCGGCGACTTGCAAAAAGTGTTGTTGCGTAATGCGCCGCCGACCAGTGCGAACTATGTGCAGCGAGTTGGTCGTGCGGGACGCGGTAAGGATAAGAATGCTGTTTGTGTGACGTTATGTCGTCGGACGAAATACGACGCGGACGCTTGGCTTGATCCGTCGTCAAGGCTGATGTCCGGTATTGTCCGCACGCCAACGGTCTTCACCCAAAATCGCATCATCGCACAACGTCATTTCAACGCGGTTGCTTTTGCTCGCTTCCTCCGCATCAGGATTGCCGATGAACAACAGCTTGGCACCGACGTTGGACAACAAATTCCGCTGGCAGCTTTTTTACCACTGGAAGCACGATCAAATATCCCTGAAAGTTGGTTGCCTTTTATCAGAGAAAATCTGTGGCTGAATTTTGTCGGATGGTTGGAGACACAAAGTGAGGCACAAGTTTTCTCTACACAAGCGGGGCGTGATCTTTTACGGGCATTGTCGGATTTCGAGATTGCCTGTGCGAAAACGAAAGAAGATTACAACAAGACTTTGAAGGATGTTGTCGAAGAACTTTCGGTACTGAAGGAAGAGTATAAAAAAATAGTCACTAAAGTTGGGGCAAGTGCTGCGGTTAACCTTGAGCGTGCCATACAAAGCTTACTAAAAAGCGATGTCATTGCGGTGATGGCAAAGCGGGGTTTTCTGCCACGCTACGCATTTCCCTTAGATACGGTCACGCTAGAAACAGGCTGGAGTCGTTGGGAAACAAAGGAAGTTGAACTAAGCCGTGACCGTGCAATTGCAATTGCTGAATTCGCCCCCGGCGCACAAGTCGTCGCTCGCAAAAAGATTTTTACGAGTGCGGGGTTATACATCATTGGCAATGATAGACCATCGCGCCGCTGGTTCTATGAATGCCCTGATTGTAAGCAAATTCGAACTTCACTCCCGGAAGCCAAAGAGTCGCTGAAGGGAGAATGTGATGTTTGCAAAAAATCTATTACAGACCAATATATCAAGCCGTTCGTGGAGCCAGTTGCTTTCAGTATCAAAATGGACAACAGCAAAAACGCAGGCGAAAGATTGCGACGGACATCGTTGATTCGGCAACGACAATCCGCGACACGCTTCATTGACTCTATGGCAGACACCGATTTTCAGGAATCCGGGAATTTCCAGTTAGCTTTGAAAGAAGCTGGAAATCTTTTTCGTTACAATCTAGGTCCCAAAAATGAAGGCTTCATTTTATGTCCGGTCTGCGGACACAGCGAGCCGAAACACGGAGTAAAATCTGGCAAGAAGCATCAGCGGTTACGCCCTATGTCAGGCAACTTTGATTGCAAGAACGAGCATCCGTGGACGAAGCCTTTGGCATATGGGCATCAATTCGAGAGCTATTGCCTAATTGTGCGCCCGACTTTTACTTGTTCAGAAAAGCAAACGATCTCTTTAGCCTATGCCTTGCGAAAAGGTTTGTGCAGTGTCCTCGAAGTTGAGGCCTCAGACATTGGCGTTTCGTGGCGTTGGCTGGCGAATAAGAACCAAGGCGATCAACGCGCCGAAATCATTCTGTATGACCTTACGCCAGGCGGCGCAGGCTTTGTCAAAGAAGGGCAGGAGCAATGGGTGCAGGTTGTCAAAGAAGCCCTTGACGCTTGCGAAAAATGCACCTGCGAACAAGCTTGTTATGATTGCCTGAAGGATTACAGCAATCAGAGCTATCACGAAAAACTGGATCGCCAGAAAGTTATTGAGGCCTTATCTATCTGAGCTTAGCTTACAGTTGCGATTTTCAGAGAGCCGAGGCTACATTGAGAGATAAGCAAACTGCAATTTTAAGTTATCTTTGATACAGTACTCTTTTAGTTGCGAAAAGTTTTTTGCTTATTTATTAGTGCCTTTTTAGACCTTATGAAAATCGAACGTATTGAACTCCGTGAAATTCATCTGCCATTGGTCGCGCCCTTTGAAACCAGCTTCGGGCCAACGACGGAGCGGCAAATTATTCTTATCAAAGTTTTCAGCGAAGGCTTGATTGGCTGGGGCGAATGTACGGTTGGGGAAAATCCTTTTTATAACCATGAATCCACCGAAAGTTGCTGGGCTACGATTCGGGATTATGTCGCGCCGATGATTTTAGGCAAAGAAATTTCTTCGCCCGACGAAGTGACGAAACTGACCAGCCGAATTCGCGGGAACAAAATGGCGCGTGGCGCGGTCGAAGCTGCGATCTGGGATTTAGAAGCGCGGCGGCAGAATCTTCCGCTCTGGAAATTGCTGGGCGGAACGCTCGAAGAAATCGCGTGCGGCGTTTCAATTGGCTTGCAGCCGACGGATGCTGACCTGCTCAAAAAAATTGAGACTGAGGTTACAGCGGGCTACCAGCGCATCAAAATTAAAATCAAACCCGGGCGCGATTACGAAATGACGAAAGCCGTCCGCCAGGAATTTCCGCACATCAAATTAACCGTGGATGCGAATTCGGCGTACACGTTGAGCGATGTCGAATTACTGAAAAAACTAGATGAATTTGATTTGCTGTTGATTGAACAACCATTGGCGTACGACGACATCATTGACCACGCCGAATTGCAGGCGCAGGTCAAAACGGCGATCTGTCTGGATGAATCCATCCTCAGCGTAGACGATGCGCGTAAAGCCCTGAAATTAAATGCCTGCCGCATCATCAACATCAAACTCGGACGCGTCGCCGGACACACCGAAGCCCAAAAAATCGAAGCCTACTGCCGCGCACGCAACATTCCCGTCTGGTGCGGAGGAATGCTCGAAGCTGGCATTGGACGCGCTCATAACATCGCAATGTCTACGCTGGCAGGATTCACGTTGCCGGGAGATGTTTCGGCGTCCAAACGGTATTGGTCAGAAGATATTATTACGCCCGAAGTCGAAGTCAGTCCGCGTGGTACGATTGTTCCGCCGACCGGTGTGGGAATTGGATTTGAGGTGAATGAGAAACGGGTTGAGGCTTTGACGGTGAGGATGGAAAATGTTAACGAATAAAGAAGGTTTTAACTGCCAATATTTCAAAGGTGAGGGAATGAAAAATTAATGCAAGAACTTCTTTTTGAGTCAATGCGAATCCCCTCTGTTTTACCTTTTGTTACTACTGAGAGGGAAAAAGAAAAAGCCAGACAAAACGGTAGAGCCAATAAATTAGACCCGCAGGATCGTGCTTTTCACGATTGGTATAGATTCGTGCTTTCTTTTCCTCCGCATTTAGTACGCAGTTATTTAGAAGAGTTTGAGCTTGATAAAAATAGCGTTGTTTTGGATCCGTTTTGTGGCACTGGCACAACCCTGATTGAGGCTAAACTGAGTGGGATTTCTTCTCTGGGAACAGAGGCTAATGCTTTTGCACAATTCGCCAGTGCGACAAAAGTAGCTTGGGAAGTTGACCCGGACTGTTTGCGACATCAATCTCACGAAATTGCCGCGCAAGTATGTTACCAACTAAAACAACAAGGAATAGATGATGAAGTTTCCAGCGCAGATATGCTTGCGGAATTACCTCTACGCAAGCTTTCCGTGGAAGAAAATCAACTCTTACTAACCAATTCAATTAGCCCTTTACCCTTGCACAAAGCACTGGTTTTACTTGATTGCCTGAAAGAGCGGCAGAGCGAAAGCAGCTATCGGTATCAATTATTGGCATTGGCAAATGTGCTTGTATTTAAGGCAAGTAATTTGCGATTTGGACCGGAGGTTGGTGTTGGAAGACCCAAAATGGATGCGCCAATTCTTTCTTCGTGGCTTGCTGAAATAGAAAAAATGGCAAGCGACGCCCGCTATGTTGCAGGCAGGCAGCATATAAACTCAAAAGTTCATTTTGCTGATGCACGATATTTAGATAGTACTTTACCTCCTAATTCGGTTGATGCTGTGATTACCTCTCCGCCTTACCCTAATGAAAAAGATTACACACGAATTACACGGCTGGAATCTGTTATTCTCGGCTTTATCAGTAGCAAAGCCGATCTGCGAAATTTGAAAAAAGGAATGCTTCGGTCAAATACCCGAAATGTGTACAAAGGCGACGATGACGATAAATGGGTCACAATGTATCCCGAAATTCAAAACATGGCGGAAGCCATAGAAAGTAAAAGAATTGAGTTAGGAAAAACATCAGGGTTTGAAAAACTTTACGGTAAAGTGACGAAATTATATTTTGGCGGCTTAGCACTTCATTTGGCTTCGCTGCGAAAAGTTCTCCGTCCAAATGCGCAATTGGCCTATGTCGTAGGAGATCAAGCTTCTTATTTGCGTGTCATGATTAGGACAGGAAAGGTTTTGTCTGACATTGCGCAATCATTAGGTTATGAACTTGTCCGCACCGATCTTTTTCGAACTCGATTAGCCACTGCGACTAAAGAGCAACTACGTGAGGAAGTCGTACTCTTGCGGTGGCGAGGATAATTAGTCATGTCATCATCGAAAAATCGCTACGTTACACTAATCGAAAATATCTTCTCAAAATATTATCAGGAAGGCGCGAGGGAAGTTGCCTTCAGGCGTGAAGATATTGTTGAGATGGCGGAACATTTAGAAATAGCATTGCCAAAGAATTTAGGCGATGTCATTTACTCATTTAGATATCGAACCTCTTTACCCCAAACAATTACAGAAAAAGCTCTGGACGGCTATGAGTGGATTATCCGTGCGGCTGGACGCGCACGGTATAAATTTGTTCTCACCAAAGAAGCAAACTTTGCACCGAATCCAAACCTGGCAAAAACTAAAATCTTAGACGCTACTCCGGGCATTGTCAGTCGATACTCATTTGACGATGAACAGGCATTATTAGCTAAAATACGTTATAACCGACTACTTGACGTTTTCACTGGAGTAACCTGCTATTCTTTGCAAAATCATTTGAGAACTACTGTGCCAAATATGGGTCAGGTAGAGACTGATGAAATTTATGTGGGGATTGATAAGCACGGTATTCACTATATTTTCCCGATACAGGCTAAAGGTGGAACTGATAAACTTGGTGCGGTTCAAATTGAACAAGATTTTGCCGTGTGTGCTGAAAAGTTTCCAGGCGCAGTCGGGCGACCAATTGCTGCACAATTTATGGAGGATAAAACGATTGTTTTATTTGAATTTGTATTGACTGAAGAGGGCGTCCGCATTGCTGATGAACGGCACTATCGCTTGGTGTTTTCAGAAGATTTATCGGATGAAGAAATTAAAGAATATCAACGGCGTAGCGCGTTTTAATAGCTCCTTTTAGGAGCATTGTTATTTTATAAGGAGTTAACTAACCTTGCTGACACAAGACAACGATCAAATTCAACAACGTCATCTTCATCTTGAAGAAATTTCCAAGCTCGGTCATGCGGCGTATCCGCATCGGTTTGACCGGACGCATACGATCTCGAAAATTGTCGAGAGCTATCACGAGCGCGCGGGGAAACCTGAAGACGAAGCTAAGGCTGCCAGCGACAACGCGGAACTCAAAGAAATTGGCGAAGGCAAAATTCGGATCGCCGGACGCATTATGCAAATGCGGTTAATGGGCAAAGCGGCCTTCGCTACGGTTTCGGATGGCGGAGCGCGGCTGCAAATTTACGTTCGTAAGAATGACGTAGGCGATGAGGCGTGGGCTTTATACAATCAGCTCGATCTGGGCGATTGGATTGGTGTCGAAGGCTATTTATTCATCACCAAAACCGGCGAATTATCGTTGCATGTTCACGCGCTGCAATTTTTGGCGAAGGCTTTGTTGCCGATGCCGGATAAATATCACGGCGTGACAGATAAGGAATTGCGCTACCGTCAACGCTACGTTGATTTGATTGCGAGCGGAGCGGTGCAGGAACGCGAAGAGGGCGAATTGACTTCGCGTGAAGTCTTCGTCAAACGGGCGCAGATTGTTCGTTCAGTACGGAATTATTTTGACGAACGCGGCTACATCGAAGTCGAAACGCCGATGCTGACGCCACTTGCTACCGGAGCAGCGGCGCGTCCTTTTAAGACGCATCACAACGCGCTGGATATTCCGTTGTATGCGCGCATTGCGCCGGAACTTTATTTGAAACGGTTGATTGTTGGCGGTTTCGAGCGCGTCTATGAACTCAATCGCAACTTTCGTAATGAAGGTTTATCCATTCGTCACAATCCTGAATTTACGATGCTGGAATTTTATCAATCGTATTCAGATTTCAACGATTTGATGAATTTGACGGAAGAATTAATCACGGGACTCGCCGAACAAGTGTGCGGTACAAAACAAATTCAATATCAGGAAAATTCTTTGGATTTCGGCAACTGGCAACGCCTGACGATGCGCGAGGCGGTGCTGAAATACTGGCCTGAAAATCTGAACGATCACAAGCCCACCATTGATGATTTGATGATTCGCGCTGAACTCGAAAAGGCGGCGGCTACGTTGGAAATGACATTTGATCCGAAATTAAATGACGGATATTTGCTCGGCGAAATTTTCGAACACGTCGCCGAACCGCATCTCATCAATCCGACTTTTATCACAGAATTTCCAACGGAACTTTCTCCGTTGTCCAAACAAAAAGCCGATGATCCGCGTTTTGTAGATCGCTTCGAACTCTTCATCGCGCAGATGGAAATTGCGAATGCGTTTTCAGAATTGAACGATCCCGCCGAACAAAAACGCCGCTTTGAAGACCAAACCAAACAACGCGAAGGCGGCGACGACGAAGCCATGATGATGGACGAAGATTACATTCGCGCTTTGTCGTACGGGATGCCTCCAACGGCGGGCGAGGGAATTGGTATTGATCGGTTGGTGATGTTGCTGACGAATCAACGTTCTATCCGCGATGTAATTTTGTTCCCGCACATGCGACCAGAGGCGAAGTAAGCTATGGGCTTAGCACAATTACAACCGGAATATACAGTTCAAGAATATTTGGCTTTTGAGCGCGAATCGGAAGAGCGTCACGAATATCTTGATGGTTTGATTTATGCGATGGCTGGTGAGAGCGGCGAGCACGGAGATATTTCTACGAATCTTGCGCTTGAATTAGCCAGTCAACTTAAAGGTAAAAAATGTCGTGCGAGGCTGAAAGATACAAAAGTTCGCAGCGGCTCAATCCCCAAACAAAAATTTTCCACCAAAGGTTTGTATTCCTATCCTGATGCCGTAGTAATTTGTGGCGAGCCGGAATATTTGGATGAACACCGCGATGTCGTGACAAATCCCAAAGTCATTATCGAAGTTTTGTCACCGACTACCGAAGCTTTTGATCGTGGCGAGAAATTTGATCGGTATGATTTCTGGAATCCGACGCTGACGGATTATCTATTGGTTTCACAGGATCAGCCAAAAATAGATCACTTCATTCGGCAGGAAGACGGCAACTGGACGCGCATCGTCTATCGTGGATTGAAAAGCAAAGTCATCATCAAATCTATTGGCTGCACGTTGAAATTAGCGGATGTGTATGACCGGATTAAATTCGTAGCGTAGTGTGACTAGAATTTTTTTACCACCTCAGCCTGTCACATAATTTGGATCAGTTTGGATTCCGCCTGAAACGACGGAAGGTAGTTCCCTATGTGGTAAGTGGGGGAAACCTAGACATATTTACTTTTGCTCAATTCTAGGTGTATCCTCACTTACATTTATTAGCCTAATACTCGAAAAAGGTACATAGATAATTTGGGGTCGGTTATCTCGATTATTTGGGCTTGCCACACTTTCTAGTCTGATTAAGTCATCTCCTATTTCTTTTAAGTTAAAAATTATATGTCCCCCATGTAAGCTGTTATCAAAATAAACAGTTTTATTCTCGTATTTCAAAAACACTTGTTTCAAATTGTCATTTTTTTCAGACTTTCCCGAGACGTATGGAGTAAAGCGCAGAATACCAATCGAAAGAATAGTCAAAAATATTAGGGTCAATTTTTTGCTCATCACTATCTCCTTTTGAGTGAATTTAAATAATTTACTGAAGGGTATTAAATAACGAAGTGAAATCTTTAATTGGATCGCTTCATGTAGCAGGTTACATCACTTCCATTTGAAATAACGGAGTGTAGTTCCCATCCTTCAGCACCAAGTTGATTCAACAAAGTTTCATTACTTGTAACAAGTTTGTACTCAAATTTTTTAGTTTTAGATGTTGCCTCTCCTTGTACTTTTCCAAGTAATAGGTTTGCTGATATTAGAATAAGAAGAGCAACACATATATAAGTTACTTTAGCTTTCATTTAATCTCCTCTTTTTAGACCTGACATCTTAGTATGTTTTACATAGCGAGTTATTTTAGGGCGTTTGAAATAAATAACGCATTGACTGCTAGTGCTAGCAACTGTAACCATTTCCCATCCCTCAGCTCCAAGCTTATTGGAATATTCAAGTGGTACGGTGCAATCAAGAAATTTGTATTCCCATTTTTTGGGTACTCTTGTTTTTTTAGAGCGGCTTTTTCCAGAAATGGTACCAGTGATAAGTGCCAAGGTTATACACGCAAGAATAATCGAAGTTTTTGGTTTCATAAATAATCCTATGGTAAGTTTTCCGTTCTATCCGAAAAACTTACTATAGTTTCTGACTCATTGTCTTATTTCGTTTCCGCACATGCGACCTGAAGCGAAATGAGAGTTTTTGATCGGATCACTTTAGAACGACTCAAGCGATGTCTTTATTGCTTGGGTCGTTTTAAGTAAACATAACAGCTATCGCCAGGTTGTATTGTGACAGTCATCTCCCACCCTTCAGAGCCAAGCTTATTGGCATCATTATAAAGTGATCTACATTCCACGGCTTTATACTCCCAAGTTTGTACTGTGTTGGTTTTGAGAGTACG
Source organism: Blastocatellia bacterium (assembly GCA_043783625.1). Classification (GTDB taxonomy): domain Bacteria; phylum Acidobacteriota; class Blastocatellia; order RBC074; family RBC074; genus JAFDVL01. The sequence continues at coordinate 17,156 of JAYVZE010000065.1, forward strand.
CGTACTTCCAAAAATTGCACAAACAGCAAATAATAATACTAGAAAAACAAGAGAAATTTTTGAGTTCATGATTCGCATATCCTTTGATTTCTTGAAATTTAATTTAGACCGCATAGGCAACGGTAGTGATAGCGTTTTCTAAACCGTTACCTATGCGAAGAGGCAACCATTTTATCCTATGGATTAACAATAATATTCATCATTTCCATATATTTTTCAGATACTCCTTTTATGGCAGAGCCAGTAGGCGACGTTATGCTTACACCAGCTATGAAGTCACAAGCAGGAGCGCAACTTGTTGGAGGGTCACCATTTCTTTCAAAGGTGAAAGGGGAAAATTCCACAGACCCCCCTGCTGGAACATTATGAGGGATTGAACTAATTGGTAGTAGTGTCCACGCCCCACGCGGGGATTTAATAACTCCTTGAACAGTGACGGTTGTCACGTCTGTGCAATATACCGAAACTTTTAAAGACGTTGGAGTTATTGTAGTATTAGAGCCAACAAAAGCGGGATCGCCTAATGTGCAAAAAGGAGCGACTGTAACTGAAGACCCACTTCCACCAACCGCATGATTCCCTCCGCCTTGGGGATTAGGGCAAGTACCTACAAAGTTCGAAGCAAGAGAATAGAAGCCATGCTCAAGCTGTATGCTAATTGATAATGATGCCGACGTTCCGCTTGTAGAGCTAGATACTGAACGGGTTGGAGATGACAGTGTAGCGTTGGTTGTGTAAATGTGTGTGGATGAATTGTGATACCCTGTTACACTGGAATATCCCGCCACGCTATCCCCGCTTTCATAAGCAGTAGCGTAAGCATAAACTTGGGAATAAGTTGGTGTGCTTACGAAGAATGTAAGAACTATCACCGCTAAATACAATGGTGAGAACTGACTGCGGCAGAATTTCGCCAATACAAAAGATAATTTCTTAATCATACAAATAACCTCTTTTATTACCTATTTTGATAAGATGATTGAAAGCTTGGGGGTCAATGATGCTGGAAAGCCTCGATTGGCACTTCCTGAAATACCTTGACCTTCTTTTTGATGTCGTCAATATGCTGCAACAGTTTTTGTGCATCTTCAGCTCCAAGTCGCTCAGGTAGAGACTTTATAATGCCATTAAGAATGCCCTCTTTTTGTTTTTGTAAGGCGTCTAATTGGTTCATGACTGCTGGAGCAGGCTTAGGCCAGTGACGATCTTTAAGTTCCAATGCCTGCTGGTCAAATGCGCTAATCCTGCTTTTGAAGTCATTGGCGGATTGACGAATCAATTCCGTTTTTGCATCGTCAAGATTCATCTTTTTAGCCAAGCCTTGCGCGACTTTTCGCTCTGCTTCGCCAGTCACCGGAGCGGTAGTAATTGAGTTGAAGAGAATTTCATACGCAATAATGTCAGGAATCGCAGCCGGATTGTCGACTCCGTTCGCCAGCAGTGGCGGCATATTTCCTTTTTGCTGCATATGTGTGTGGTCATGTGATTTTGGTTTGTTGACTCCTGCGCCGATCAAAAGGGCGGCAGCCAGAGCCACAATAACAGGAGCGACAAAAAGTAAAGAACGTAATTTCATTTGATAAATCTCCTTCCTTGTAACAAGGTAAATACAATCCTTCTCCATTTCCGACTTAAAAATTAGACGGTTTGGATTCAGCAAATTTGATACCTGATGCTGTGGATCAGACCTTACACAGAGGTCGTCTGGATTGTCATTGATAAATATCAAGCCCGAACTTGATATTTATCAAGAAGACATGAGGGCTTTATTTATCCCTTTTGCCTTCAGCTTCCTGTTTGAGAAGGTTAAGGTCAGTGATGAACGTCCAACCACCTTTGCGGCGAATGATTCCATCGGCGATTAATTGTCTGAATAATCGGCTGAGATGTTCCGGTGCGATAGCTAACATTTTTGAGATGTCTATGTCTGAAAGCGGAAGTTGTAAACGTAGCTCGCCATTAGTTTGAGGTGTCGCACTTCGGCTGAATTCAATCAGAATGTGAGCCAGGTGCGAACGTGCGTCAAGCAAGCCAATCTGTGAGAGACGGACGATCACTTCACGATGCAGCTCACTAATCATTTCAGCTACATAGTGAGAAAAACCAGGCTCTGATTCAATCAAATCGTAAAAGAGGGTTATCGGTAAACGATATGCGGTGCAAGGGGTAACTGTAATGGCATTGAAGAGCGCATTTTGTTTTGAGACAGCAGAAGCTGCTCCAATAAGTCTTCCCGAAGAACGAAGCCCTACAATCATTTCATCGCCGTTATTTTCAGATCGCGTTAATTTCACCAGTCCAGTTTCGAGAAGAAGAACCTCACTGATAGACTGATCCCGCTGAAAGAGATAAAATTCTGACGGAAACGGTAATAAGGATGAATATTGACGAAAAACATCAAAGGCTGAGAAAATTGGCATAAAAATCCACCGACACCAGTGAACACGTACACGCACAAATGGTGAGCGTTCATGCAATTGAAAAATACAAGGGATCAGTTCATTTGGGTGATAACTAGGTTATTTGATTGTACGCGGGGGATGAAGCAGTAATGTATATTAACTTCTTGCGAAAGACAATTTGTGATGTGATTTTGTTTCCGCATATGCGACCAGAGGCGAAATAGTCGCCAATATTCGTGTAAATTTTCAAGAAAAAATCACGGCGAGCCAACTTCGTTTGAAAGAAATTGGCTCACCGTCGCCTATTAAAAATCAGCCAAATTCTTACTCATTTCCTTCACAGTTACCGTCACTTGAGTTATAACTAAGAAGTCTGGTTGGTTCCCTACCCACATCTCTGGAGAAAAAAAATGAATCTCGGAAAAATATCCGTGCGCGGTTTCTTTATTTTATTGGCAGTTTTAAGTCTTAGCTCGTTCGTATTGGCGCAGGCGCAGCAGCGTCCGCCGCAAGTGACTTCACCTGAAGTGCAGGCGGATCGTCATATTACCTTTCGCATTCTTGCGCCGCAGGCTGACAAAGTTCGGCTCGGCGGTGGCGACATTCCCGGCATGGGGCAGGGAAAAGAAATGGCGAAGGGCGAAAACGGAATTTGGGAAATTACGATTGGCCCGATTGACGCAGGCGCTTATCGCTACAATTTTAATGTGAATGGCGTGACGGTGATTGACCCGCGCAATCCTTCGATCAGTGAATCCAATAACAATGTCTGGAGTCTGGTGAATGTGTCCGGCTCAGACAATTTCGACACGAAAAATGTTCCGCACGGCGCAGTGTCGGCGGTCACATATTATTCGACGGCGTTAGGAAAGTTTCGCCGGATGCACGTATACACGCCGCCAGGTTATGAATCCGGCAAAGGGAAATATCCGATCTTTTATTTGCTGCACGGAGCGGGTGATTCCGATGAAGCGTGGACTTCGGTCGGACGTGCTGGATTTATTCTGGACAATTTAATCGCGGCTGGCAAAGCCAAACCAATGGTGATGGTGATGCCTGCCGGACATACGAGTCAGACTTTTAGAATGCCTGCGGCTCCAGCTCCAGGCGGAACGCCTCCGACAATGCCATCGGCAACACCTCCGGCACTTCCGGCGGATGAATTCGTGAAGGAATTTACGACGGACATTATGCCGTACGCTGAAAAAAATTATCGTGTGTTGCTTGATCGAAGTAATCGTGCGATTGCGGGGCTTTCGATGGGTGGAAGTCAAACGCTCAATATTGCAATGCCAAATCTTGAAAAATTTGCTTATGTCGGAGTTTACAGTTCTGGCTTGTTAAGCGCGTTCATGCGTGCGCCACAGGGACAGCCTGCGCCTGCGGGATTGCCTCCGATCTCTCCTGCCGGTGAAGCGTGGATCAAGCAAAATCAAGCCAAGCTTGACGATGCGAATTTGAAAAAAGGCTTGAAGGTTTTTTGGTTCGCGACAGGCAAAGAAGATTTTTTGCTGGGCACGACGAAAGCGTCATTGGAGCTATTTAAAAAACACGGCTTCAATCCAACGTTTCAGGAAACAGCGGGTGGACATACGTGGATTAACTGGCGCAATTATTTGACGGAATTCGCGCCGCAATTATTCAATGGTCGTTAGATTGCATTACCAATTGCGAACTATCAACGATGCACTATTTTGCAGTATAATTGGCAGTGCGTAGTTGATAGTTCGTAGTTTAGAATCCGATAAATTCCATGCATACCAAAAGATTCAAAATAGCGTTGTTATTGGTGGCCGTCGGGCTGGTTGTCTTTTTCGGAAGTTCGCATTGGCGACCTGCGCAAGCTGCTGGAGCTGTTGCCGCACACGAAGCAATGATTCAGGAATACTGTGTCAGTTGCCATAACGATAAATCGAAAACGGCAAATGTTTCGTTGGCAGGTTTGGATTACCGGGACGTTGCAAAAAATGGCGACACCTGGGAAAAAGTTTTGCGCAAAGTTCGCACCGGACAAATGCCTCCGGTGAAGGCTCCGCATCCTGAAGCGAAAGATGTGACGGCGTTTGTGAGTTGGTTAGAAAGTGCATTGGATCAGGCTGCGATGGCGAATCCGAATCCGGGGCGTCCCGTGATTCATCGTCTGAATCGCGCTGAATACAGCAATGCAATTCGTGATTTCCTCGCGCTCGATATTAAGCCGGGAGCGGCTTTGCCGGTGGATGATTCGGGTTATGGATTTGATAATATTGGTGATGTCCTTTCGTTGTCGCCTGCGCTGTTGGAAAGATACATGTCCGTCGCGTTCCGTGTTAGTCGTGCAGCCGTTGGCGATCTTAAAATGAAGCCGACGGAGGAGACGCTCCAGCCACGACGTGAAGTGTCGAGTTCTAACGCCGCCCGTAGCGAACGGCTGAGCGACGATCTTCCCTTTTATTCACGGGGTGGAATGTCGTTTCAGTACTATTTTCCATTGGACGGAGAATACCGGATTCGAATTAAAATGGGAGGTGATAACGCGAAGCCACTTGACGTGACGATGCCGATCAAAGCGGGTTTGCGGACGGTCGGCGTGACGTTTATGCGCGACAGTGCCAAGGCTGAAGTTGCGATGCCTCCGGTTGGACGGCCAGGTGGGTTTGGCGGGAATAATGCGCCGCCAGGGATGACGCAGATGGATGTGCGATTGGATGGTGCCCGGCTCAAACAGTTTCCTGTGACTGCCTTTGCCAATGCTGACGCGATGATTATCAGCGGGCCGGTTAATCCTACCGGGCGAGGCGAAACACTCAGTCGCGCCAAAATTTTTATTTGTCGCCCGACCTCTGAAAAAGAAGAGTTACCTTGTGCGAAAAAAATTCTGACCAACCTCACACGACATGCATTTCGCCGTGCGGTGACTGCGGCTGACATCAATCCGCTTCTGGCTTTTTATGAAAGTGGTCGCCAGGCTGGCGATTTTGATTCGGGGATCCAAAGCGCACTTGAAGCGATGCTTGTTTCGCCGGATTTTCTGTTTCGTGTCGAACGGGATTCATCTGGTTCCACACAAAATCGTATCGCACGGGTGAATGACATTGATCTGGCTTCGCGGTTGTCCTTCTTTTTGTGGAGCAGCATTCCCGACGATGAGTTGCTGACATTAGCCGAACAGAAAAAGCTGAATGATCCGGCGATGTTACAAAAACAGGTACAGCGAATGCTGGACGATCCGCGTTCGCAGGCCTTTGTCACCAATTTTGGCGGGCAGTGGTTGTATTTACGAAATCTTGAAACTGCTACCCCTGATTCAGACGCGTTTCCGAATTTTGATGAGCGTTTGCGGCGTGGCTTCCGGCAGGAAACCGAATTATTTTTCAATAGTATTTTGCGCGAAAACCGCAGTATTCTTAATTTAATTGATGCGGACTACACTTTTTTGAATCAACCGTTAGCGGAACACTACGGAATTCCCGGCATTTATGGTTCACAATTTCGCCGTGTCACTTTGACTGATCCAAATCGTGGCGGATTATTAGGGCAGGGCAGTATATTAACTGTAACCTCTTACCCTAATCGTACGTCTGTGGTTCAGCGAGGGAAGTGGATTTTGGAGAATTTATTAGGTGCTCCGCCGCCGCCGCCTCCTCCCGATATTCCAGATTTGAAGCCGCACGGAAAAGATGGTCGTTTGTTAGGTATGCGCGAGCAGTTAGAAACACATCGCGCCAATCCAACCTGTGCTTCGTGTCATGCGCGGATGGATCCGATTGGGTTCGCGCTGGAAAATTATGACGGCATCGGAAAATGGCGGACAAAAGATGCGGGACTGCCGATTGATACTTCAGGAAAATTGCCAGGCGGGGCAGTCTTTAAAGGTCCTGATGGATTGAAAAAAGTTTTGCTAACCGCGCACAAAGATGAATTCGTTACTGCTGTGACAGAAAAATTGTTAACCTACGCACTGGGTCGCGGGCTGGAATATTATGACAGCCCTTCCGTTCGGATAATTTTGCGTGACGCTGAAAAAGATAATTACCGACTGCCTGCGTTGATTAGTTTGATTGTTAAAAGTACACCGTTTCAAATGAGGAAATCTTCATGATCGTTCTGAAAAAATCTTTAGCCCGCCGCACTTTTTTACGCGGCATGGGCGTCGGCTTAGCTTTACCGTTGCTGGATTCGATGACGCCTGCGTTTACGTCTGCGGCGAAGCCCATTGTGCGGCTCGGATTTGTGTATGTTCCCAACGGAATTATCATGGATCAATGGACTCCGAAGAAGGAAGGCGTAGGTTTTGACTTCGCTCCAACCATGAAACCACTTGAGCCGTTTCGTGATCGAATCCTGGTGCTTAGCGGACTCGCGCAGGTGCAGGGACGTGCCCTCGGCGATGGGGCCGGAGATCACGCTCGCGCTGGAGCTACATGGCTAACCGGAGTGCATCCGAAGAAAACTGAAGGTGCGAATATTCAGGCAGGAATTTCTGCCGATCAAATTGCCGCGAAAGAATTGGGTCAGAAGACACTCTTAGGTTCGCTGGAACTCGGAGTTGAATCGAATCAACTGGCTGGCGGTTGCGATTCTGGTTACAGTTGTGCTTACACGAATACCTTTTCGTGGCGTAATGCGAACAATCCATTGCCGGTTGAAATTAACCCGCGTGCGGTGTTCGAGCGTTTGTTTGGTGATGGTGAAAGCACCGATGCCAAATCCCGGCTGGCGCAATTGCAAAAGCAACGCAGCATTCTTGATTACGTCAACAGCAGCATCACTCGTTTGAATGGCAAGCTGGGGGCTGATGATCGCCGCAAGCTGAACGAATACACCGATGCCATTCGTGATCTTGAACGGCGCATTCAAAAAGCCGAACAACAAAACGCGACGATGAAAATGCCTGTGATGGAGCGTCCGAGTTCGGTTCCTGAAGAATTTGAAGATCACGTCAAAATGATTATGGATTTGGAAGTACTCGCGTTCCAAACCGACATGACCCGCGTCGCCAGCTTCATGATGGCACGCGAAGGCAGCAATCGCCCGTATCGCTCAATCGGGATTGCGGACGGTCATCACAACATGACGCATCATCAGAATGATCCTGACAAGATTGCGAAAACCACCAGAATTAATGAAATTCACGTCAAAATGTTTGCTTACTTAGTTGAGAAGTTGAAAGCCACACCGGATGGCGAAGGTACACTGCTCGACAATTCAATGATTATGTACGGCAGCAGTATCAGCGATGGCAACTTGCATACGCATCACGATTTGCCAATCGTCGTTGCCGGTGGTGGCGCAGGTCAGATCAAAGGCAATCGTCATCTTGTTTTCCCGAAAGAAACACCGCTGAACAACCTGTTGTTGAGCCTGCTGGAAAAGGCTGGTGTTCCGGCAGAGAAGTTCGGCGATGCTACAGGCAAAATAGAGACCTTGCACAACGTCTAAAAAATTGTTGAATTTCTCCGGTTAAATTATGATTCGAGCAAAAGCATTATTGCGATGTTCAATGGCGATGATTTTCATCGTAGTCGTTTGCTTGGCAGACAATGCTGCGAATCTTCTGGAGGCCGTCAAACGGCGCGATCACAAAGCCGTCGAATCTCTCATCAAAGCAAAAACGGATGTCAATATAACGCAACCTGACGGAGCTTCGGCTTTGGCGTGGGCGGTTTTTCTTGATGATGTGAAAGCAGCAGAAATGTTGCTGACCGCTGGCGCGAAAGTTAATACCACGGATGAATACGGCGAAACTCCGCTGACGCTGGCGTGTAATACCGGCAATATCATACTGGTCAAAAAACTCATTGAAGCCGGGGCGAACGTCAACGCTGCTCGTTGGGATGGCAGCACGGCCTTGATGATTGCCGCGAATTCCAGTTGTACGGAAGCGGTCAAGCTCCTGATCGAAAAAGGAGCCAATGTCAACGCTGTAGAAGCCAGGAAAAACCAGAGCGCCTTGATGTGGGCCGCCTCAGAAAGTCATTCCGAGGTCGTGCAAGCGTTGATTGAAAAAGGTGCAGATGTCAAAGCCGCCTCAAAAAGCGGCTTCACTCCGTTGATTTTTGCAACTGTTAAAAATGATGGAAAGTCGGTGAAATATTTGTTGGCGGCGGGTGTTGATCCAAATACGAAATTAGCGGATGGGACTTCCGCTTTGGTGATTGCTTCTGCCAATCGCAGTACTGAGGCGGCTCTAGCTTTAATCGCTGGCGGAGCCGATGTCAAAGGTGTGGATACTCGTGGCTATACAGCCTTGCATCACGCGGCACAGCGTGGCGACACTGAATTAGTCAACCAGCTCATCGCAGGCAAAGCCGACGTGAACGCACGCAATGCGAAAGCATTAAGTACGAGTAATCCTTTCCGACCGAATTATGGCGAAGTTACGCCACTTCATTTAGCTGCTCGTGCGAATCAATTAGAAATCATGAAAGCGTTAGTTGCGGCGGGTGCTGATCCAAAGGTAAAAGGCGAAGATGGTATCACATTACTGATGCAATCCGCTGGCAGCAGCAATGTGGAACTGGTCAAATACGCTTTCGATCTTGACTCCGATGTGAAAGCCGTGACGGGGAAAGGTCTGACCGTTATTCATGCGTGTGTCACAGGTGTTGGACCCACCATGGATCAAGGCGAAATTTGCAAAGTAATTCAATTTTTAGCTGACAAAGGTGCGCCGCTGGATGAGCGCAACGCGACAGGCAGAACGCCGATTGATGTGGCAGATTTTTTGCCGATTGATAAGGCGGTAGAATTGTTAACTGAATTAATTACAAAATCCGGGTCTAAACCTAAGACTCCGACGAAGCGCTAAGACGAAGCGATAAGAAATTGTAGAGCGCAAATATTCTGTTTGCGCCTCCGTTGTTAATATTATTTGTGGCAGCAGGTGGTTTTAATTCGGAACTGCAACAAAATATTTGCAGTTCATCTGCTTCATTCAGGAACCTTCATGAAAATGATTTTGCTGGTATTGTTACTTGGACTGACGACAGGCGTTCAGGCACAGGTGAACTATGTTCTCAGTCCCGATTCGCAACCGCAGGACGGAGTGCCGAAAGGAACACTCACCAAATATAAACTTGCACCCGGCAAAATATATCCCGGTACGCCGCACGATTATTCGGTGTACGTTCCTGCGCAATACGACGCGAACAAACCAAC
>JAYVZE010000066.1:0-31243 GCA_043783625.1 Blastocatellia bacterium
TTCCCATCACCGTCCCCGGAGCCGTCAAGTTTGGATTTCGGATTGGGGATGGCGGATTACCCGACGGAGACTGCACTAACGTTTCGGCGTCTTTTTCAATCCGCATTCCGCGCTCCGCATTCCGCAATAGAGTGAGTTTTGCCAACCCAAAGTCGAGAATTTTCACGCGCCCATCTTTCGTGACAAATAAATTCTCCGGTTTCAAATCCCGATGCACGACACCTTTTTCGTGCGCGGCGGCAAGTCCCGCGACGATTTGTTGGGCATAGTCAATCGTTTTACGTGGAGCCAGCGCACCTGTTGCGATTTGCGCACGGAGTTCTTCGCCTTCCAACAATTCCATCACGAGATACGGATTTCCTTCGTGCGAACCGAAGTCATACACCGTTAAAATATTCGGATGATTCAAGGCTGAAGTTGCATGCGCTTCCTGCTCAAAGCGTTGCAAGCGGTCAGCATCCTGAGCGAATTCGGCGGGTAGTAATTTGATAGCAACTTCGCGGTTCAGGCGAGGATCACGGGCGCGATACACTTCGCCCATCCCACCTGCACCAAGTGGCGAAATGATTTGGTATTGCCCAATCTGTGTTTCCATCGGTTGAAGTACTCCTTCAGCGGTTCGACTCTCTCCACTGAAGTTGACAATTTATTTCTTTATCCTTGTTTCTAGCAGGCGAGCCGCATTATCCAACTACCAATTAGTGTAAATATCCGCCGCCATCGCACAGGATCATTTGCCCGGTAATCATCTCGGCATCGTCACTGGCGATGAAGGCAATCAGTCCGGCGAAATGTTCCGGCGTGACCCGCTTCTTGATCGCCTGATTATTCATCACGCGATTAAAAGCTTCTTCGCCGGAATGCGCCATCGTTCCCTCTGTCGCCACCATGCCTGGAGCCAGCGCATTCACTGTAATATTATCGTCGCCCATTTCCTTCGCCATCACGCGGGTCATTCCCATCACTGCGCCTTTCGCCGCGACGTACGCCATCTGCCCCGGATTCGCCAGAAAATAGGTGCGCGAAGCAATGTTGATTAATCGTCCATGCTCACTCTTTTTCAGCAATGGATAGATCGCTTTTGAGACGAGAAAATAGCCGAGATAATTGACCTGCACAAAGCGGTTCATCTCTTCGTACGAAAGCTCATACCAGGGAGTTTTACCTGACAGGATGCCCGCGTTATTGACCAGAATATCTACGCGACCGTGACGCGCTTCGATAGCTTTCACGACCTGCGCAATTTGCTCTTCATTCGTCACATCGCAGATTTCGGAATTTGCTATTCCGCCTGCGGCACGGATTTCGTTGACGGCTTCTGAAGCGTCTTTGATGTCGAGAATTTCGATGATTGCACCTTCGGAGGCGAGGCGTATTGCGGCGGCTTTGCCAATGCCTGCGGCTGCGCCGGAGATTACGGCAATTCTGTCTTGTAATCGTTTCATAAGAGAAAGGTAAAATAGGCTGTTAGCCTGTTCATAAAATATTTCGAATAGTTGTCAGTGAAGACAGCAGGCTGCCAGCCTGCTGTCCATGAAAAATGCCACAACTCAAACAACGGTTGATTAAGCTGTGGCATTTTTTACGAACGACTTACCTGATTAGAAACTAATCTTGCCAGAGATTTGAACCTTGCGACCGGTATTGATGACACCGTCACGAATACGTCCAAACGTTCCCGAAGAAACGGTGAAGGTCGGAAGATCGAAATTAGGCGTGTTGGTTAGGTTTCTGGTATCAGCCCGCAAATCAAAATAAACATTTTCACGAATTTTGAATTGCTTGGAAAATGATGCGTCAAGCTGATACTGACGTGGAGCCAGAAAATAATTACGTCCCGTTGTACCGTTGGAACCGGCGGTAGTCAGATTCGAAGTGAACAGTGCCCGCGTGGTCGCATCAAAAAAGAAATTCGTTCCGCTTTCCTGCACCAATTTACCAACGTCTCGCGCACAACCACCGCAATTGGCGGTAGATTGATTCACATTGCTGTAGCTTAAGAACCCGGAATAAACCGTGAACGGTCTTCCCGAAGCGACGTTAAAGGCGCCAGCAATTTGCCATCCACCGATGATATTATCAACGATTCTAGAAGCCCCAGACGCGAACATCTTGCCGGTGCCAAAAGGTAATTCATAAACAAAAGTTCCCTGAAATGCATGGCGACGGTCAAAGTCTGACCAGGCATTATTCAATTTACGATTGTTGATATCGAAAGGTGTACTGGAGGCGGATTGAGCATTCGCACGCGAAACGGTCGAGAAGGTTGGATCAAACGAACGTGTATCCGTTGATTTAGAAAGCGTATATCCCAATTGATAATTCACTCCGTTCTTCAGGCGACGTTTCAACATCACCTCTAACCCGTTGTATCTCGAAACATCATTGCTATCCAAAACATTGACAGCTCCTGTAAATTGCGTAAACCGTTGGAAGAAATTTGGACTAAACCCATTGGTCGCCAAACTTTGTGTTCCGGTTCTTTGTGATAAAGTTTGCGCGACTGAAGCTGCCGCATTTTGCGACGCTGATAACTGAGTTTGAAATTGTGCGGTCGAGCGGAAGAGTGTGGTATTCGCAACCGTGTCAGCTCCACCCACTAAATAACCTGCCAAACATACTTGCGTGTTCGCAGTATTTTGAGCGGCAGCGAAGGCCTGTAAAAATGTCTGCCCCGGACAGCGTGGATCAGTAGCATTAAGATTTACCTGATTTGAATCATAGCCGCCAAATAAATGAAGTCCGCGCTTACCAATATAATTCACTTCCAGAACTGTATCCTTCCAAAGATCACGCTGGAAACTTAGCACCCACGAATGAACCTCAGGATACCGCAACGCTGGATCAAGCAAAGTGATGCTATTGGTACTAAAGGCGGCAGGTGTTCGCAAGGCACTCGGCGTGGCGGTTGCAGAGGGGGCAAGTCCTGCCAGCACAGGCGCGATATTACGCAAAAGACCACCACCCTGCCCAAAGGCCCCTCCTTCACTGGCCAGTGTCGTATTGCCAGGTGCATTTTGGAAAATATTGGCGGCAAATAATTGCGAGGGAAAACGGTCATAGTTTAAGCGATAGTTGGCTCGAAATGAGGTTTTACCATTTTTCCAGGGATCCCATGCAACTCCGACTGAGGGTCCGAAATTATTGGTATCATTTTGAAATAATTTCTTTTCAACCCAGCTCAGAGAATTGGTAGCGGCGGCGCCAGCAACAAAGGCCTTATCAGGCGCCAGGATTGGCCTGCCATCTGATGACGGCGATAATTTTACTTCGTAACGCAGACCTAAATCGAAAACCAGATTCGGTTTCACACGCCAGGAATCCTGCCAATAAAAATCATACTCAGGATAGTACGCCGTGTAATTCCAACGAGTTCCTGCCGGAGCAAAAGCACTCGGATTACTTGGATTTGAAACATACGCCTGAGTGACTGTCGTTCCAACTTTGCCGTAAAAATCGCTAATCGTTGAACGAAGTCGCGTTAAATCAGTTGATTGCAAACCAGGTGCGGCAACAGTCGCAGTGGTCGGAATCGTATAAATCCCGAAAGTCGTAGAAACTCCACTCAAGGAAACAGTCGGCTCAATAGCTCCGCCAGCCACTGACGACCTGTCATCAGTTTGGCGACCAAATCTAAAATTGATCCCACCCTTTAAAACGTGATTCCCTTTCACCCAGGTGACGTTATCAATAAATTGCCAGGTATTTAAACGTCTGGCGTTATAGGTAAAGTTGGTATTTGGCGTCGTGGCTAAATTGAATGAAAAAGGGAAAGTCGGGTCAGGAACCGGCGTCTTAAAACTAAAAGCAAACCGATTAACCCCAAAAATAAATTCGTTGGTCACAGTTGCGCTGGGCGACCAGCGGTAGTTAACAGCCAGGTTTTTCGGATTGCGGTAAGTATCAACCAGATTCCCCGTATTGGGGAAAACAGGTCGTCCACCGTTGCCTGAATCACCTAGTGAAGTTTGCGATCCCTGTGCATAGCGAACATAAAAGACATTGTTATCATTTATTTTGAAATCAAACTTTGAAACAAAATCATATTGTTTTTCGTGTTGCGGAGAACCCCAGTCATACCCTGCCGTATTCAATCCATCACCCACTGATGAAAAATTATTGGGCAGTGGCATGGCATTCAATACTGCAGAAGTTTTTGGATCAAAAGCTAATGCTGCGGTATTGGTTAGAAAATTCACCGAATTCATGCACGGAAAAACCGCTGGAGAGCCACAGGCGGCATACACCGGTGCACCACTCGCTGTCACTGATGGCGTCGTCGTTCCTGCTACAGCATTCTGCAAAGGTGCAGGGGTGGTCGCCGTCGTATTCCCTGAAATATAGCGATAAATTCCATTTCTGGCACTTTGCGTATAAACCGTCCTGGTCACTAACGCCGTGTCGTACGCAGCGAGCTTTTGCAGGTTAACAAAAAAGAATGCTTTGTCGCGCATCCATCTCGTTTTGGTGCCTTCGCCAAAGCCTGGATTTAAAAGCGGGCCGCCTAAACTTCCACCATAAATATGTTGCACGAATTGGTCTTTGGCACGTCCGTTCAAATTATTACTGTACCCATTCGCAGCAAATCGTGGTGTCTGGTAATACTCGAAAGCACTGCCGTGAAATTGATTGGTTCCAGAGCGCGTCACGAAGGTAACTTGCGCTCCACTGCTGCGACCAAGTTCAGCCGTGAAATTCGTCGTCGAAATTTGGAATTCCTGAATGGAGTCTGGATTCGGACGTAACGGCGTAAAATTTGAACCACCCGCGCTTGATTCATTGATATCAATACCATCCAACGTAAAGTTGAAAGCCCGATCACGCGACCCATGCACGTGAACCCCGCCGCCAGTGTTCGCACCGTTGACGATGCCAGGTTGATAGTTCAATAAATCCAGCGGATTTCTGCCGCGTGTTCCGATGATCGGTAAACTTTCCAGCGTTTTTTGCTCGATAGTATTTCCAATGTTACCCGAACTACTGGATTGCACCACTTCTGCTGCACCTTCCACTGTGACCTGCACCGAAACATCTCCCACCTGCATGACTACATTGACAGTTGCAGGCTGATTAATCTGCACAATATTGTCGGTTGCAATAAATTTTTTGAAGCCCGATTTTTCAACTGTCACCTGATAAGTTCCGGCTGGGATCAAATCAAAAGTGTAAGCGCCACTACCACCTGTTTGGGTAGTAAATGAAATGCCGGTGGCAGTGTTGGCCAAATTTACCGCCGCACCGGGAACGGCTGCGCCAGAGGTATCAACTACTGTTCCGGTCAGGCGTGAAGTCGTTCCCTGACCAAAGCTGAACGCTGCGAAAAACAGCGAAGCAATAAGCGTCAGCAGAACTGAGATAATTCGTTTGTTCATATTTTCTCCGATAAATCCCTAAATATGGCTTGTTACTACCAACAATCCGCGATTTGGTTATAAAGGGCTTGGGCATTGCTCCCAGCCTGATGAAGTATCTTATTTCACTTCAAAACAATACAACAGGCTGGATGGGCGATTCTTCTAAATTATTTGTAAGCCCGTATTGCGGGCGGCTCACCCGTAATTAACGGACGCGCCGTCCGTCGTATGGTAAGTGCTTATTTTTTCAGCGCGAACGCTACATAAACGCTGCCGCCCGGTTCGCCCTTTCGCGCCTTTCCCCCGGTGGCATGAACGACTACAAATTGCCGACCGTTGACTTGATATGTCGCGGGTGTCGCGTTGCCGGCAAACGGCAGCGTTGTCTCCCACAATAATTTTCCGGTCGCTTTGTCGAAGGCACGAAACTTACGATCAAAGTTTGTCGCGGCGATAAAGACCAATCCACCGGCAGTCACGACCGGGCCGCCGTAATTTTCTGAGCCAGTATTTTTCAATCCTTTCGCCGCGAGTTCGGGATATTCGCCAAACGGAATTTTCCACGCGTATTCGCCGGTATTCAGATTAATCGCGTTGAGCGTTCCCCACGGCGGCGCGATGGCCGGATAGCCTTCGGGATCAAGAAATTTGTGATAGCCCGTGAAGCGATATTTCGGCTGATTGGTAGCGGCGGCATTACTAGCGAGTTCCTTGTTTTCGCCACTCAATAAATATTGCACGATGGCGGCAATTTCCGGTTGTTGGAAATTCGGGAACGCGGGCATCCGACCTGCGCCTTGTCGGATGATGGTCGTCAACGCGTTGGCGTTATGCTTAGCTCCGATGCCATCTAACGAAGGATTTCCCTTCAAATCATCGCCGTGACAAACCGCGCAATTGCGTAGATACAATTGACGACCGGAATTTTGATTTTGATTTTCGGCAAGGCTTGCTCGCCAAACCATTTCGTTGGCATTCAAATATAAGATTCCCGTTTCAGGATCGAACGCCGAGCCGCCCCATTCCGCGCCACCATCAAAGCCGGGGAAAATAATGGTTTCCTGTCCGACTTTCAGCGGCACAAATTGTCCGCCGCCGTTCAGCTTGTGGAATTCATTTAGTGCCCATTGATGCGCTTCGGGCGTGCGATTGGTCAGCAAATCTGCGGTGAGTTCCTGCCGCGAATACGGCGCAGGTTTGGTCGGCAAGGTTTGCATTTCCGCCGCGACTTCGCCGGGGACTGTACTCGCCGGATATTTTTGCGTGGCGAGTGGGAACAGCGGGTTGCCTGTTGTGCGGTCAAATAAATAGACCCAACCTTGTTTGGAAGTTTGCGCTACAGCGTCAATTAATTTGCCGTTTTGTTTGACCGTCACGAGCGTAGGCGGCGCAGGGAAATCACGATCCCAGATGTCGTGTTTGACTGCTTGAAAATGCCAGAGGCGCTGACCTGTTGCGGCGTTTAGTGCGAGCAATGTATTTGCATACAAATTATCGCCTGTGCGATCTGCGCCATAAAAATCACTCGCCGCAGAACCCGTTGGCACATAGACAATGCCGCGTTTTTCATCCACCGCCATTCCTGCCCAATTATTCGCTGAGCCGGTGTAATGCCACGCCTCTTGCGGCCAGGTTTCATAACCTGCTTCGCCGGGATGCGGGATGGTATGAAAAATCCAACGCTGCTTACCTGTGCGCACGTCATAGGCACGAATGTCGCCGGGCGGCGCAGGCAAGGCTTCTGACAAGCGTCCGCCGACGATCAGCAAGTCTTTGTAAATAACTCCCGGCGTTGTTAACGCCATCGTCAATTTTTGTGGATCGCGTTCCAATCCTTCGCGCAAATCAATGCGTCCGTCACTACCAAAACTCTGAATCGGCTGACCCGTCTTGCTCTCCAGCGCGTACACAAAATTTTGAATCCCAAAGAAAATTTTGTGTTCATTGCCCTGCGACCAATAGGTAATTCCGCGATTCGGCCCGCGCGCAGTCAGCCCCGCATCGAAACGCCACAATTCCTTACCCGTCGCCGCATCTACCGCGATGGCTTTGTGTTTAGGCGTCACACCGTACAAAATTCCGCCTGCGATGACAGGCTGATTTTGTGAATCGCCGGAACCATCCGCAGAATCGTACGTCCACGCAATTTCTAAATTTTGGACGTTCGTACGATTGATTTGCTTGAGCTTAGAATACCGGGTGCCTGCGGTGTCTCCGCCATAAAGAAAATTTTCAATAGCAGTTTTCTGTGGACGTTGCGCTGCCACAAAAAAAATATTGGAGAAAATTTGCGACGTGGCACAGAGAGCTAGGCAAAAGAGAAAAAGATTTTTTACGAGTTTTGTACTCATGCAAGATTCACTTGAAAAACGAAATTGGTAGAAGCGCGAATTGAATCTGACGCGGTGCATAGACACCTCCATACTCGTGATCTTGCCAAAGTTGGCGTTGCCGAACGCGGCATTCGGCTCCGACACCGATGATGCCGCTCACGGCGGTTTGATCGGACACTATGAAAGGCAAGCCTGTCTGCCACGTCACCAACCTTGAAAGTCCCAGCCAAATTATTTTGACCGATGTTCGATTTATGGAAACAGCCCTTTCAGCAGATCGTCTGGTCTTGCCGATCATGGAAGTTTCCAGCGGCATTTGGATTTTGGAAAATGTCGAGCGATAGAGGGGACTACCGCCTTACCGTTTCACTTTTTCAAACGATAAATTCTGCGAAAAGAACGGCAGCGTTTTCGTCTGTAAACGTTCTGCAATTCGGTTCAAGTGATCGCCGTCATAACTTTCATAAAAATGCGCGATGCCGTAATCGGTCAGCACTTGATCCAGTTGTTTGGTCGTCCCGGAAATGCTGACATCTTTCGTTCCCGCATCCATCCCAATCGCTTTTAATTTCTTCAAATTCGGAATGTACTGATGAATCATGGTCAGGATTGCGTTGGCTTGCTGACGGGCCAGAATATCGGGCAACGATTCGCCATCGCGGAACGGTAGATCAATAAAGAACGGCGGATTTTTCGGATTCGGAGACCACGCCGCTGCCGAAGCCAGCATCGCCATTGCGAAGAAATTTTGTGCTTTCACTTCTTCATCCGTTTTGACGGCTTCGATTTTTTTCATCATCTCTTTCATCGCGGGATTGCTGCGCCCCGGCTCCATACAACACGGACTGAGCGCGTAGATGCTGGAAAAAACATCAACGCTTTTCATCCCTAATCGCATCGTCCCGTAGCCGCCCATTGAATGTCCGGCGAGTCCGCGACTTTCCGGCTGCGCGAGCGTCCGGTAATTTGCATCAATGTAGCCAACCAATTCTTTCGTAATAAAAGTTTCCCAATCCCCAACCGTCACGGAATTGGAATACATACTGCCTTTGAAGCGCGTGAATCCGTTCGGCATCACGACAATCATTTCGCGTGTTTTACCGTCAGCAATGGCTTTATTGATAACTTCCGGCAAGTTGATCCAATGCTTCACGACGCCAAACCACTGCCCATCATTGTCAGTGAATCCGTGCAACATGTAGAGGACCGGGTAGCGGCGATTTTTTTCGGTCTTGTACCCCGGAGGTAAATAAATCGAGACCTCACGATCCGGCGAATCCCCGTCAAGATTGCCTTCCAATGATTTCCCATGCACTTTGATCCGTTGAATTGCACCTTGTTTGGATTGCGCAAAAACAGTTACAGATAGTAAGCCTGCGATTATCAATCCACAGATTTGTTTAGTTAAATTGTACGATTTCATTTCAGTGCACCTTTATCCAGAGAAAAATTGAGTACACAAATGCGCTAGTAAGTGCCAACTCAAGTGAATACTCCAACGTTGTAAGAAATACCGTGAACGGCTGGGCTATTAGAAAATTCCCCGAATCCACGCCTCAACCTATAGCGATGCCGCTAGTACCTCAGAGTGGGAACAGTCCAAATAATACCGCAGCAAACGTCATCACAACAGATGCGCCGAATAAAAACGGAGCCGTAAATTTTTGATGTTCGCCTAACTCTATCTCAGCCAAGCCAACAATCAAAAAAGTAGCGGGCGTCAAGGGGCTAACCGGAAAGCCTGTCGTCATTTGTCCGAGCAACGCGCCTTGTGCCACTTGCACAGCCGGAACACCCAATGTTTTCGCGGCTTCGGCAATGACTGGCAAAACGCCAAAATAAAACGAATCAGGGTCAAACAACAAACTTAGCGGCATTGAGAGCAAGCCAAGTATCACGGGAATATGTTGCGCCTGCGAAGCGGGAACGTACCCAACAGCGGATTGCGCCATCGCAGTCAGCATTCCCGATTCCTTCATAATGCCTGTGAAAGCACCCGCTGCGAGCAAGACGCCCGCCATCATTAACGCGGCTTTGGCGTGAGCGTCTACGCGTTCACGTTGTGATTTGGCATCACGATAATTAAGCAACAAAGCTAACACCGTGCCGAGCATGAACACGACTACGGGTTCGATTTTACCGCTGACCATTGCTCCCATCAGGAACAATGTCAGCAATAAATTCGGCCAGAAATTATGCGGACGGCGTAACGCTTTTTCGGCTTCTGTTAATTCGCGCTGATGCAGCGACATTGTACTGTCAGCACTTGTCAATCCAAGCCGTTTTTCTTCGCGCTTGCCAAGCCAATACGCTGCTGCAAACACAAAAATTAATCCAACAAGTTGCACACGAAGGAGTGGCTTGAAAATTTCAGTAACAGGAATATGCAGTGCCGCCGAAGCACGCACCATTGGCCCCGTCCACGGCAAAAAATTTACGCCTGCCGCCATTGAAGCCGCACACGCCAGCACGCGTTTGTCCAGTTGCAACCGTTCGTATAGCGGCAGCAACGCCGGAATCGTAATTAAAAACGTGACCGCGCCCGAACCATCCAAATGAATCAACAACGCCAGCAACGCGGTCCCCATCACAATGCGCGTCGGGCGATTGCCTACCGCACGCAAAATCCGATCAATGATTGGATCCAGCATTCCGGCATCTGACACAATGCCGAAATATAAAATTGCGAAGATAAACATCCCTGCGACAGGCGCAATGTTTTGAATGCCTTTGACAACGAATGCGCCTGTTTTGAAGCCGAAGCCGCCAATCAATGCCGCTACCATTGGAACCGCAATCAACGCCATCAACGGCGTCATTTTTTTGCTGATGATCGCAGCAAGTAAAACTACGATAGTGATTAATCCGAGAGCAGCGAGCATCAAACTCCTTTAGAGATAATCAACCTACAAAAAATTAAATCTTCCGAACAAAGCTCCAACGGAGCGTCATACAATAGCCCAGGGTACAACCCTGAGTGCAATGCAATCAAAAATCCAAGCCCTGAATGGGCGACATAAAATTTCAAAGTATCTCGCCCATTCAGGGCTTTGACTAAAAATTCTAATCGCTACCCAGGGTTGCACCCTGGGCTATTTTATTGTCGCCCCTTTGGGACTCAATTCGGAAAATTATTTCCAGAAGGTGATACCAAATCCAGCATTTCTTCCGATACTTCGATTTTCAGGCTAAGCAATAAAAACGAAAGCGTTTTACCGTGTGAATCAAGATTGAGCGAATCATTTACGCCGCCATCTAAAACATCTTCCAGCACAAAATTCATGGCGGCAAGTTTTGGCAAGACATAACGCCGCACGGACGATGGATTGCGATGGCGAAATAATTCACGCACATTTTCTTCCGTCACTTGCGCCACCAGCAGCGGAAAAAATTCCGGCTTGTATGCAATCAAACTGATGTTGGATGTGCCGCCTTTATCGCCCGTGCGACTGTGGGCGAGGCGATGCAATTCGATTTGGGCTGTAGCTTGATTCATTAATTATTCAAGAATAGAAAAAGTCGCAGGTACAAGCTCGCGCGGCACAAAACACGCAACAGAATTAAGCCGTTGTGTGATCGTCGTCCGCACACCGCCGCCACCTGCGGGGCCGCACGTATACAACGCGGTCACTTCGCGCATCAGTTGTTCGACTTGAGCGCGATCCTCATGAACGCCCGCCACACGCAAGCGCACATCGCGTGAATTGATCGGAGAAAAATCTGCGAACGCCTGGCCGGCATCATCCGCAAACACACTCAGCGCACCAACCAAATCAAAGCGTATTTGTAACTTGTTGCTCATTCTTTTTTTGATGATTTCCGCCGCCAATCGCGCTCGTGCCTCAGCGTTTGGGCCAGCGTAGGAAATTTCACCTTCGCCCAACCAGCCACCTGCGAAGCAGACGAGTGCTTTCAAAGTTTCAGGACATTGATGTCCGCGCACGCCTTTTACCGCGACGCGATTGTCTCCAATCTCTTCGACTTCGACTTCAGAAATATCAGCAACAACATCGGGCGTTAAATACGCCGACGGATCGTGCAATTCATACAGCAATTGTTCTTTGACAGTTCGCGCATCAACTACGCCGCCGGTCGCATCAGCTTTGGTGATGATGAAAGAACCATCGGCAGAAATTTCAGCCATCGGAAAACCTACGTTGTGCAAATCCGGCACATCTTTAAATCCGGGATCAGCGAAATATCCACCTGTGACCTGCGCTCCACATTCGAGCAAATGTCCCGCCATCGTCGCGCGTCCGAGCTTTTCCCAATCGGTTTCGCTCCAATTAAAATGCGCCATTGCAGGGCCGACGGTGAGAGAGGGATCGGCGACACGCCCTGTGACGACAACTTGTGCGCCTGCTCGCAGCGCATCTGCAATCGCGCTCGCACCCAGATAAACATTCGCGCTCACGATTTCACGTTCAGCATCCTGTGGCTTGAGATATGCTTGCAACAATTCGCGCCCTTTGGCATCTGACAAATCATCGCCTTCGACAATGGCGATGCGAATATTTTTGATGTTTTGTTCTTGCGCGATTTTTGCAATTAATTTTGCTGCCGCGCGTGGATTGGCTGCGCCAAAATTACTAACGATGGGAATATTATTTTCTACGCAACGACGCAGCACAGGTCGCACCATCAACTCCAGCAACGGCGCATAACCTGCATCAGGATTTTTGCGACGATCTAATTGTGCTAACGCCAGCGTGCGTTCAGCAAGCATTTCAAAAATCAAAACACCTGCGCCGCCCCGTGCTATCAGCGTTTCGACGATTGGCAAAGCAGCGTCTGTGCGATCCCCGCCAAAACCTGCCGCACAGCCGATGAAAAGAGTGGGGTGATTCATTTCTCAAGAATTAACCACAAAAGGCACAGAAAGCACAAAAGTTTTCAGTCAGGATGAGAAGCATTTAGATCCCGATTCTTATAAATCCTGCCAACAATCTTGTTCATCATGTCTAAAAAAATTCTGTGCTTTTTGCGCCTTCTGCGGTTAAGACACAAACTATTTCTTATTCAACTTATCAAGATATTCATAACGCGCCCGCACTGTATCCGCTTCGGCACGTGTTTTCACATCAATAATCATGCGCTGATTCGCACTGAACAATGGCCAGTTCGCTAAGCCTTTGCCGTTCGGATTTCCGGTCTTGATGAAGTTGACAAAATATTCCTGCATCACTTTTGAGACGGCATAATCGTCCGGCGTCCACGCAAAAACTTTATTGCCATCCAGATTTCCCATCGCGTATTCAATCTCAGCCGAATGCACTGCGCCACGTGCCGGAGGACGCGGCGGCTGCCCTCTGACAACGCCACCAGCCAGTCCCGGTTGCGCGTCGCCCATCTCAGGACGCATCGCCGGACGCGGGCGATCATAGCGATAATAATAGGTCGGCTTGCCCCCGGTTTTGGTGGAAAGCTCAACCCACTTCCAAGTACTGAAGGCGATGAATCTGTCGCCTGCTAAATCCCGCGCAGCGTCCAAGACTTCGTGTTCATTCGTGGCTGGATAAAGCTTGAAAACATCATCCGCGTTTTCGTTATAGAGCCGCTTCAAAGCCTTGCGATAATTTTCTACGGTTGGGGCTTCACGCCCTAAAACTGCACCTGCGCCCTGCTCTTCAGAATTCGATCCCGCGAGTAACGGGACGTGCGCCTGCTCTCCTGCGCTAAAAATTTGCGACGGGTCTTTGGGGAAAAAATATCCGTCCACCGTTGGAGACATTCGCGGCAAGCCCGGTTTCGCAGTCGCTTCCAGCAACTGATCGGCAGGCATCGCACGCATTTCCGCTAACGAATTTTTGCCAATCGCAGTCGCAAATTTGACACCATTCTGTTCGCCTTCCGTCAGCGTCGTCGCCGGCAGCGCGCCCATAATCGAACCACTTTCGCCAATCGCTCCGGCAATCAAATTTCTCGAAAGCGGTGAAGCCATCTGCGCACTGACAGAAATTGATCCGGCAGATTCACCGGCAATCGTCACGCGTTTTGGATCTCCACCAAACGCCGCGATATTTTTCGCTACCCACTTGAGCGCGGCGGATTGATCGAGTAATCCCCAATTTCCTGAGCCTTTGTATGAATTTTCTTTGCTCAATTCCGGGTGCGCAAAAAATCCGAAGACGCCCAAACGATAATTGACTGTGACAGCAACCATCCCTTTCGAAGCCATACTCGCGCCGTCGTAGCGCGGCTCCGAACCGTCACCCGCCATAAATCCGCCGCCATAAAAATAAACCAGCACGGGCAATTTTTCTTTGCCGGATTTCGCCGGAGTCCAGACGTTCAGATACAAACAATCCTCGCTGGTTCCATCCGCGCGAAAATTCATGTCACCGAAAATATTGCGCTGCATCGCGCGCGGACCGAACTTGTCAGCCTTGCGAACGCCTGTCCAATTTTTGACAGGTTGTGGTTCTTTCCAGCGAAATTCTCCCACGGGAGGTGCGCCAAAAGGGAGACCTTTGAAGCTGCGCACACCATTGTCCATTGCGCCTTCGACTGTTCCGTTGGCGATTTTGACGCGGTCTTGTGCGAAGGCACTCGGCGTGACGATTGCTGCGATGAATAAAGCAAAAGCTAAAATTCCGAAGCGGTCATAATTATTCATTTCATAATTCCTTTTTCATTTTTTGATAGTTGATGTTTTTATTTACGGCATGTGCTCCTTGAAATCTTCAAGCGGTTCATCGAAATCAGGGCTAATCCAAATAATGCTATCGCTCTGACCGCCTTTGCGTCTTTTTTTCGCCGGAGCGGATTCGACTATTGGCTCATTGAAGGAAGTAATTTTCGCCACAGTTTGGTTACTTTCTGTGATAATTATTTCCTGATCACCCTTGAGCCGAGCCAGTAAATCTTTGACCGAAATATCTGACTCAGAAATATCAATTGCAATTGCTGATATAGAAAACTCCTTTCGATATAAACGAATTCATTATACCGCAGGAACAAAAAAACCTGACAGGCGAACACCGTTAACGAAGCACATTGCTATCTTCCGCCTGTCGAATCAATCGCGTCGCATCTTCCGCTAGTAAAAAATGTAGCTTGAGTAAATTCGCTACTCCTTTTTTCACAACTTCCACATATCCTGCGTGATCCTTGTATCGTTCTTCCAACGACAAACGCGGATCGCCTTTCTCCATCCGTTCCGCTTTTGTTTTCGTAAAAGGAATATAGCCTCCTGCGAAGCCACAGCCGCGTCCTTTATAAAATCCACTGCGCGTCACGTTCCAGCCCAAATACGTTCCCAGCGGAGCCTGAAGCAGCGGCGAAGAAATTCCACTTACTTCATTTCCATCCGCATCAACTTTCGGAACCAGCAATGTAAACATCCGCTTGATTGCTGGCGGCTGCATCGTCATTACGCCTGATAAATCAGCGTAGTTGAATTCGCTCCCGAAATCATAATCGGGCAGCGCATTAATCATGTTGTCAGGCAATGGCGCATTCGGGATTGATGGAAATCCCATGGCGCGATGCTCTGGTCGGACAAGTTCGCCGCGATCTAAACGCGGGTAGACACTGGGAGGTGGTGCAGAATTTTTCGTCACCCAATTCGTCAACGCTACCATCAACGCACGCATTTGATCGGATTGCGGATTCGGGTTCGCCGACAAATCGCATACACCTTGCGCGGGCAAAAGCTCCGTACTAAATCCGCCGCGCCCGCCTCCGTGTGTAGTGCCTGGAAAGTAATAACGACGGGCATTTGCTGGCAATGGAATATCAATGTCAGCATTCAGTCCCAACAAATTTGGTGACATTCGCAAGCCCCAAAATTCTGCTGCGCCGAACGTCTCAAAAATCTTTGGACAAGTTTTTGACGCGTTGCAACGATCCAGCATGCTGGCGGCTTTTCGGCCGCGAATTTTGTCTTCGTAATCGCCCCACCACAGCGGAGGCTCGCTGCCTGCTTCGTATAATCCCGCTGCGCCACCGGGAATACCGAAACGAATATTCATCGCTAATTGTCGTCCGGCGATGTGATCGTTCACGCCATCCCAGACGATACGATTTTGTTCGTCCTGATTGAACCCGAGGTGCACAAACGTCTTGATAAAATTGCCGGATTGCGAAACGCCTTGCGCGATAGCATGCGTGATTTTTCCTGCGACGGGATTGGCTAAATTGCTATCGTCTTTGTCTGCGCGGCGAAAGAAAGCAGTGATGTCGCGGGTCGCCGCAAAGCCGATGCCAAGCACTAACGGGTCTTTCGCGGTGTAACTTAATTCGTACAAATACACCGGATCAAAACCATTTTTCAAACAAATTTTATTGCCGTCAGGAGTGCCGGGAAATGTAGTTTTGCTGCAATCGCCGAATGCCCATTCGCCGTTGGCAATTGGAATAACCGCGCCATCGTCTGAAGCGCGTTTCGTCAGTGTAGCTTTCGTCGTATCAAGATTCGCGGCTTCGTGCGCGACAGGTAACGGCAGCGTATTCGTACCCGCTGGCATATTGACAAATCTGGCGAGCGCGGCTCCAGTGATGCTTGAGCCGTCAGGATTTTTGGCAACCGGAACCGTAATTGTTTCCGCATTCGGGCGCGGTGCAACATCGCCCTGCCACCCGCTTTGCAAAATAATGTAGCCGCGATTTAGAAAAAATTCATCGCCAGATTCGCCGCCATTTCCCGAAGAACCAAACGCCGGAACAGAAGCTCGATTGCCGCGATTCGGTACGCCATAAAGCAAAACTCCATTCGCTTTCGTCAAATCAAGCGGCTTCACCAGCGAAAACGTAGCGACATATTCGACCATCCCGCGCACATTACGCGGCGCGAATTGAAGGTCCGTAATAATCGTATTGTGCGAGTCTTTCGGATCAAGTTCGCCATAGGCTTTGCCGCTGAGAATTTCGTATTGTCCGACGCTGCCAAATGATTTGCCCTCGTAGGCGGGAGATTGTTTTTGCTCAATAACAATGCGGGTGACGCGAGCTTCGACAGAAGTAAGGCACGTGATCATGGCAACCATGATGAGGCTGAAAATGATTCCTGATTTTTTATTCGTTGCGTCCATAAATAGTGGAGCGGGTTCTTTAGCCGCTCTTGTTTTCAGAACATGATATTGGCGGGTAAAGAACCCGCCCCACATCATTAATGCACCAGACTCGCCGGAATTGTCGCTGCCATGTGATTGATTTCTTGCGCGGAATATCCGGCATTTAATAATCGTTGTGCGAATTCGGCAAAGCCTGCCGCGACTCCCGGATTCGTCTTTTGTCCGAGGTCGGTGGCAAGCATGGTGCGTTCGACGCCGACCGCACGAATATTGACGAAAACGGTTTCCCACGAACATTTATTGGTATGATAGGTCGTAAAGCAATGCTCAATAATCGCACCCAAATCCGCCAGCGCAATTTGTTCTTCAGCCGTTAAATTCTGCGAAGGGAATTCTGCGTGCGTAACAATAATTCGCTTGACGCCGCAGGCTTTCGCTTCTTTCACGAGCGGGAAAATTTCGTGTCGCCCCAGATGTCCGGTCGCTAAAATCATATCGTGTTTGGCGATTAATTCTAAGCATTGCCGCGCATCTTCGGCAATCTTGCCCTCCGCGTTCAGGACGCTCATCGGCGGGCGCGTGATGCCAGCCGCTGCGATTTCGCGCTGAATCTTCGCCCAGAACGGAAGTTTGTCGCTGCCACCGTCTAACCGTCCCGCTGTTTCATTCGCGGCGTCTACCGTCGGAAACCATACAATTTTATTGCCTGACCGTCCGGCAATCTCGACCGCCACCGGATTAAGTCCGCCCACACTATGATTGAGCGTAATCGCGCCATAAGCCTCAATGCCAGGCACCGCTTTTGTCACGACCGAAGCCCGTTCCGCCGTCGGGATATAATGCGATTTCAGCACAAAGCCTTTCAGCCCATGCGAGAGAAATTCTTTGGCCAAATCCAGATCATCAATGCGGCGTTCAATCACGTCAGGCGCAACATGAACCTGTAAATCATACGCGCCTTGAATCGCTTCCCACGCACTTTCTGAAACTGACAACTCCGGGTTATTTTCGGCTGGCATACTCATAATTCTCCTGTTTTTTGATCTTGATAGTGCTGGCAATATACTACAATGACTTTTAAATAAGCAAACGCAGTATATTTCATTTAAAAATTGACATCCAGGTTAGGCGCACTATAATGCCTTCCAGGATGACGACTAAAAAAGCCAAAGATGCATTACTAATGAGAGTGGGAACGCGGGTGCGTGCACTGCGCCAGAACAGCAATATAACAGTCCGTGAATTCTCACAACGAGCCGCCCTTTCTCCTCGCTTTATCAATCAACTTGAAACCGGAGAAGGCAATATTTCGATTGCTCGTTTAGCCAGTGTCGCCGAAGCATTGGGCAAATCGTTGTCTGACCTCTTGCCCCCGAATGAAAATGACCGGTCATTACGCGCCGAGAGCTGGCGCATTCTGGCGCAAGCTTCCGATGAAGACTGGCAGGCCTTGCATCAGTGGTTAGAGAAACGTCAGGGAAAGAAACCAACGCGACAATTCATCGCCTTGATCGGGATTCGTGGCGCAGGTAAATCTACGGTGGGTCCGCTGTTGGCGAAACGACTCAAAACAGATTTTGTAGAATTAGACAAATGGGTTGAAGCCGCTGCCGGAATGCCCCTTGGAGAAATTTTTACGACGCACGGAGAAAGTTATTATCAACGACTTGACCGTGAAGCGTTGGCGAAACTTTTCGCAACTTCTGGTGGGTGCGTCTTCGCTCCCGGAGGTTCTGTCGTAACGGACACCGAAAGCTGGAAGCTGATCAAACAGCGTTGTCTAACGATCTGGCTCCATGCGACGCCACAGGAATTTTTGAAGCGCATGACCCGCGCCGGAGAAACGCGCCTGACGCAAAACCCCACTGTTATGACCGATATGAAAGCCCTCCTCGCACGACGGGAACCGCTTTACGCGGAATCTACCGTAACGATTAAAACGACTGGCAAGACTCCTTCCGTTGTCGCGGCGTCAATCTTTGAGACTATTTCCAAAACTGGAAAAAAATAAATTATGTTTTCCAACACACGTCAATTATCCATTGAATGGGGCGATTGCGATCCGGCAGGCATTGTTTTTTATCCGCGCTACTTCGCGTGGTTTGATGCTTGTACAGCGGGACTTTTTGCCGCCGTTGGATTACCCAAACCTCAAATGATTACCAAATATAATTTGCTAGGAATCCCGATGGTAGGCACTCGCGCCCGCTTCATCGTCCCTTCAAAATTCGGCGATGAAGTTTCTATCATTAGCTCCATCACAGAATTTCGCCGCAGCAGTTTTGATGTTCGTCATCAATTGATGCGCGGTGAGACGCTGGCAGTAGAAGGCTTCGAAACCCGCGTCTGGACGGTGCGCGACCCCGAAAATCCTGAACGAATTAAATCACAGCCGATTCCGGCGGAAGTGATTGCGCTGTTCGATTGAAGTAGCGCAACTGGGAGCGCAAGCATCCTGCTTGCTGCGCGAGCGCGTGAAACGCCGCTCGCGTGACGTGGCGAGCGGTTCACTTGATCTTCAGGGAACTTCCGGCGCGAGGTTTGTTTGCGACGCTGCGCTGGCAAACGAAGCAAGCAAGATGCTTGCGCTCCCAGTCGCTCCGCATAATGGAAAGTTTAGGCTGCATCTGTACTTTCTCCCTGCCTTTCACGTAACCTTTACGAATGACTCCATCCACAATATTAATTGTTGAAGACGAAGATTTAATGCGCGGCATTCTCGCTGGATTAATTACCGATGCGGGCTATCGTGCGATTGCCGCTGCCGATGCCGAAGCCGCGATCAGCCTGTTTTCAGCGGAAGCTCCCGACCTCACCATCAGTGATATTAACATCGGACAGGTAGACGGATTGTCGCTGCTGGATCGCATCAAGCAAATTGACCCTGACGCTTTGGTCGTGATGATTACAGCGTATTCTTCCGTCGAAACTGCCGTCGCCGCACTTCGCAAAGGCGCATTTGATTACATCACCAAGCCGTTCATCAATGAAGACCTCTTGCAAACTGTCCGTAATGCGCTGCGACAACGTGAATTATTTCGTGAAAATCATTTCTTAAAACGTGAGCTGAAAGGTCGCTACAATTTCGATAATATTATTGGCAGTTCCGATGCTTTGACGGGGATTTTCCGGTTGATTGAAAAAATTGCGCCGACCTCCAGTAGTGTTTTAATTCAAGGAGAATCAGGTACGGGCAAAGAATTGATGGCACGGGCAATTCATTACAATTCGCCACGTGCGGATGGTCCGTTCATCGCCATTAACTGCGGAGCCTTGCCGGAAAATTTATTGGAGTCAGAATTATTCGGCTACGTCAAAGGTGCTTTCACTGGCGCAAATGCCAATAAATCCGGGCTGTTGCGAGCCGCGAATGGCGGAACTTTATTTTTAGATGAAGTCGGAGAAATGCCTGCTTCGTTGCAGGTGAAATTATTGCGCGCCTTGCAGGAACGCGAAGTGACGCCGCTCGGAGCGACGGAACCGATTTCATTCGATGCGCGAATTATCGCGGCTACGAACCGGAGTCTTGATTCTGAAGTAACGGAAAACCGCTTTCGTGAAGATTTATTTTATCGCCTGAGCGTCATCAGCTTCACCGTGCCCGCCCTGCGAGACCGACGCGAAGATATTCCTTTGCTGGCGCGTTTTTTCATCAAGAAATTTTCGCAGGATTCCGGCATCGTAGAAAAACGAATCAGCGACGAAGCGATGCAAAAGCTTATCAATTATCACTGGCGCGGCAACGTCCGCGAATTGCAAAATGCTCTCGAACGCGGCGTGACGCTCAGCGATGAACAAATCGAACTCTCTCATCTTCCAAACAATATTATTGAAGCGAACATCGGCACCAAAGATTTAACCGGACACGTGATTACAGTGGAAGAATTAGAACGCCGTTACATTCTCGAAACCATGGCAGGCGTAGACGACGACAAAACGCGTACGGCTGAATTGCTCGGCATTGACCTTTCGACGCTTTATCGTAAACTCAAGCGTTACGGACGGTAATGTTTTCAACCACAGATGCACACGGATAAACACCGATTTTGTAAATGTAATCTGAGTTTATCTGTGTGCATCTGTGGTTAATAAATCCAGGAGAATTTTCGTGTCAGAAACCGGACTCAAAAAAATCACCCGCGCCCTCATCAGCGTATCCAATAAAGACGGCATCATCGAACTCGCACAGGTGCTGGCAAAGCATAACATCGAAATCGTTTCGACCGGAGGAACGTCAAAAATCCTCCGCGAAAACAATCTCGAAGTCCGCGACATTTCGGACTTAACCGGATTCCCGGAAATGATGGATGGGCGCGTCAAAACGCTCCATCCAAAAGTTCACGGCGGCCTGTTGCATATTCGCTCCAACGCCGAACATGTGGCACAGGCGCAGGCGCACGGAATTTTGCCGATTGATCTCGTCATCATCAATCTGTATCCGTTCCGCGAAACCATCGCCAAGCCGAATGTCAAACTCGAAGACGCGATTGAAAATATTGATATTGGCGGCCCCGCGATGATTCGCTCTGCTTCCAAAAATCACAATGATGTAGCCGTCGTCGTAGAACCACACGATTATGCGAAAATCATCGCGCAACTCAACGCCAACAATGGAGCCTTATCGCAGGAATTACGCTACGAATTAGCTGTCACCGCGTTTCGTCATACTGCCGCGTATGACCGCGACATCGCCAGATTTTTAGGTGCCGTCAATCAGCCGAAAACCGATGAAACTCCTGATGAAATTACTTTGGAATTAACGAAATTGGCAGGCTTACGCTACGGCGAAAATCCTCATCAGAAAGCCGCGCTGTATGCAATTGCAGGCAATAATGAGCGTGGGATTGCGCGAGCGGAACAGCTTCAGGGCAAAGAGCTTTCCTATAATAATTTATTAGATTCTGATGCCGCGTGGAATTTAGCTTTGGAAATTTATTACGCGCAGATGCGCGATGCTAAGTCACGCGGAAGCCTTGATTCTATTGGCTTGCCGCACACTTGCGCAATTATCAAACATACTAATCCCTGCGGCGTTGGCATTGGCGCGACTGCTCAGGAAGCGTTTATCAATGCCAAAGCGACTGATCCGGTTTCAGCCTTTGGGGGCATCATTGCTTGTACGAAAACGGTAGATGAGGACGGCGCGAAAGCGATGGCGGAACTCTTTGCCGAAGTCATCATCGCGCCGGAATTCACGCCCGAAGCGCAAGCCATTTTTTCTGCGAAGAAGAATTTGCGAATTTTGCAAATGGGAGCGATTGCGGCGGTCAAAGATACCTATTACGAGCTGCGCCGCATCAGCGGAGGAGTGCTGGTTCAAGAATCAGACAACGAATTAATTGACGAGGAAAAATTCCAAATCGTCACGGAGCGCAAACCGACGCCAAGCGAAATTAACGCGCTTCGCTTTGCGTGGGCAATCTGCAAGCACGTCAAATCAAATGCGATTGTGTATGCGAAAGAAAATCAATTGGTAGGAGTTGGCGCAGGGCAAATGTCGCGCATTGATTCGGTTAGATTTGGAGCGATGAAAGCACAACTTCCGATTGCTGGTTCAGTTCTCGCCTCCGATGCCTTCTTCCCGTTCCGCGACGGCGTAGACGAAGCCGCTAAACACGGCATCACCGCCATCATTCAACCCGGTGGTTCAGTCCGCGATGCCGAATCAATTCAAGCTGCCAACGAACATGGAATTGCGATGGTCTTTGCTGGAATGCGCCACTTCAAGCATTGAGCTTTTAGCGGTTAGCCAAACCTATTCTGGCTAACCGCTAAAAGCTAATCGCTAACACCTATTTAATCGGCCCCACTTCACCTGAGCGAGCGATCATTTTCAGCTCTTCGCCTTTGCGTTTAACAAACACCCCGACGGGGCCTTTTCTCAATTGACCTAAGAAGGTGATGTCGCCGCGATCATTGATGATCGGGTTCTGAAAGTTATTAAAACCGTTCCCTTCGTCTTTTGGATCAAGCCCTGGTGCGGTTTTCTCATACAGCGCAATCGCTTCAATTCCATCTTTCGTCTTAAGGAAAATGCCACGCGCACGTCCGGCGTAATTCGCCAAAAACACAATGTCTCCGCTCGCATTCACCGAAGGCATCAGGAAATCCGAGAAGGTCGCTTTCGATTCGGGGAGCGTCTCGCCACTCATGGCGACGACTTTCGTCTGTGTCGCACCAGCCTCACGAATAAATAACCCACGACCGGATTTAGTAGGTTTTGTCGAAGGTATAACCTGTCCATTCGCATCCAGGACGAGAGCTTCTTTCACGTCATCTCCGATAAATCCGGCAAAGACCACATCACCTTTATTATTGATCGCAGGATTACGATTGGCGAACCCGATGAAATGTGTACCTTCCACCGGCGAAGGATTTTCCTGCACGGCAACTGCTTCAATGCCAGCCGCACGGCGGACGAAAATCGCACCGCCACCGCTCACACGACAGAAGAAAGCGACTTCGCCTTTTTCATTAATGGCCGACGGATAAAAATGCTCGGAGTAGCTGCTGTCAGGGCCAATCGGAGTCCGCTGACCGCTGCGAGCGACAATTTTCAACTTGCCATCTTCGAGGATAAACAAACCGCGTCCGTCAGGATCGGCATACGTCCCCACGAAAGCAATCGTCCCTTTGGAATTCATCGAAGTTCCGGCGAAACCAATATACGTGGCAGGATTATTTGGAATTTCCTGTCCCATCAAATAAATACTTTTAATGCCTTCGCTGGTTTTGGTGAAAACCCCCGACTGCTTCGCGCCCTCACTAACATTTTTTTCTCCACCCGAAACCTTAAATGACGGAGCTATTCGATCCAAAGTCGCACTGAAGATCAGGTCGCCGTTTGCATTCGTATTTACATTCCCAAGACTGATCAGTTTTTCGGAAAAATTCAGCCCCTTGTCGGCTCCTTCAAAAATCGTCCAGGTTCCATCCGGTTTATTAATAAAATAAGCTGAGATGTACTCACTCATGCTTTTCCCCGTCGCATAACGCGCATGAAAAACTACCTCGCCTCGATTATTCAAGAGCGGATAAGTCACTCCGCCGAGCGCATTTTTCTGCGGTAATTTCGGAGCTTCAGCAGCGGGAGCTTTGACATTCGTTCTGGTAGTAATAGCGACCGGGCCGTCATCCGAAGCAGGCGGTTGCACGGCCTGCGCGAAAGCCGCACAGGAAAGCGCGGAAAATAATCCAAGTGTGAGGGTAAGACGACGTGACATGATAATTGTAGACCTCCAAAGAGTGACGATTGATGTAATACTTGTGCGTTCTGAAGCCGGGTGATGAGGTGCGCACAAAAGGTGTAACCAGTTTTTACACGATAGACAGAAATCTTTGTTCCAAATAATTTCCGGGGCAGTGCGGTTGGGGGAGGTAAAATTCTACCGCTACTTTTGGCGAATTTTCTGACAGTTTGATGGCAAAATTATGTTTGCAGAAGCCCGCACGCAGTAAGGGCGCCTTTTATTGTGAGAAGACGCCCTTACTGCGTGCAGGCTTCTGCATTATTTTTCAAGTTCCGGCTCTAAAATCTTCCAGACGTTTTCCACCACAATCGCGACGCCTTTTGGATTCGGATGAATGCCATCCCCCTGATTTAATTCAGGTTTGAGGGCGACATCTTGCAGAAAAAACGGGATGAGCTTGAGCTTGTATTGCCTGGTTAGCTCAGTAAATAAATTATGAAAATCACGTTGATAATCTTCACCGAGATTGGTTGGAGCTTCCATCCCTGCCAGAATAATTTTCATCTTTTTCGCCTGCGATTTCTCAATGATCTGCGCCAGATTTTGTCGCGTTTCCCGCAAATCTTTCGCGCGGAGCATGTCGTTCGCGCCCAGCTCCAGAATCATAATTTTCGTCGTTGGAAAATCACGCAACGCTTTATCAATTCGCGTCGCTCCACCTGATGAAGTATCACCGGAAATCCCCGCATTCACGACCCGGTATTGATAGCCGCTGGCATCCAGCTTTTTCTGAAGCTCCGCCGGATACGCCTGCGATTTATTCAATCCGTACCCTTCCGTCAAACTGTCACCAAACGCCAGAATAATTGGACGATCATCAACTACATTATTCTGCGGTGATTCAGCCGGATTCGCTTTCGATTGTTCGGCCAAAACTAATTTTTCATCTTTACAGCCAACATTCACTATTGAGATGAGAAATAAGAAAGCGGCGAAAAAAGGTGGATATTTGAAAAAGTAATTTAATTTAGGCATATTGTTTTACTCAATTGGATATTCTTTGAAAGAAGAATTTATCCACGAAGGACACCAAGGTTCACGAAGAAGTCATTTCTTTTGAGGCTTGCGAGTTGATTACTTTGGCGGTCATTGGTTGTTCTTTCCTTCGTGGATAATTATTTCAAATAGTGACGATAGCTCTCTGTCATTAACGGACGGCTCCAAAAACAAAAACTGACCACCGACCACTGATCCCTGACCACCATTTTATGATCCAACTCCAAAACGTTTCCAAAGTCGTCACCAGCGGTTCCGAAGACCTGACCATTTTACACGCTGTTTCAATTACAATTCCACGCGGGCAATTTGTTTCCATCATCGGACCTTCAGGGAGCGGCAAATCTACG
Source organism: Blastocatellia bacterium (assembly GCA_043783625.1). GTDB lineage: Bacteria > Acidobacteriota > Blastocatellia > RBC074 > RBC074 > JAFDVL01. The sequence continues at coordinate 25,298 of JAYVZE010000066.1, forward strand.
ATGCTGGGATTAATCGCGGGGCTCGACGCGCCCACCACCGGAGACATTTTGCTGGATGGTCAAAATATCACGCAAATGTCCGAAGACCAATTAGCGGAATTTCGCGGCGGCAAACTCGGCTTTATTTTTCAATCCTTTCACCTGATTCCCTCGCTGACGGCGTACGAAAATATTTTAGTTCCAATGGAAATCGCCGGCTTCAAAGGAGCCACCAACCGCGCCAAAGAATTACTGAGCGAAGTCGGATTAACCGAGCGCGGACATCATTATCCTTCGCAGCTTTCCGGCGGCGAACAACAGCGCGTCGCCATCGCCCGCGCCTTCGCCAACGAACCGCCGATTTTATTAGCTGACGAACCCACCGGAAATTTAGACACGAACAACGGCGGCCATATTTTTGATTTGTTGTTGCAGTTGAATCAGGAAAGAAAAACAACGCTGGTACTCGTGACGCACGATCAAGGATTAGCCAATAAAGCCGAGCGTAAGATTTCACTACGCGGGGGTGAAGTCATAGAAGATACTTTGAAGAATTAGTATTCTTATTCATGCTTGCGCCGATAGCTTCGTTAGTGCTGACAGGAATCAACAAGGCACGTGAACTGTTCGGGAGCGCGAATTTCACTTGCCCTGACATCCCCGACCAGCAAGATGCTGGCGCACCAATTGCCAGTTAATGCATCGCAGTATCTCCGCCGCCTGCCTGCCCTTTTGGTTTCTTAAATAAAAATGTCAGCGGAATACATATCAAACACATCAACGCTAACACTTTAAAAATATCAATGAAGGAAAGCAATAAACTTTGCTTCAGCATTGTCCCGTACAAAAAAGCATACGTCTGTTGCAACGGCGCGTGCATCAACGATTGAAATTCCTGCACCCGTTGCTGAAATGGTTGATCGTACGGAGTCATGTGCTGCACCAGTTGCGCCTGATGAATTTGCGCTCCACGCGCCAGCATGGTCGTCGCGGCAGAAATCCCGATCCCGCCGCCCAGATTGCGCATCAGGCTGGAAATCCCTGTTCCGTTATTCATTTGCTCCGGTCGCAACGTCCGTAGCGACATCGTAGACATCGGGATAAAAATAAAGCCCATCGAAAAACCATTCAGAATATTCGGCCAAATAATGTTGGACTGCGCAACCTCAAGATTAATTCCGCTCAGCCAATACACCGAAAGTGCCAGCATCGCAAAGCCCACACTGATGAGCAATCGCGCATCAAATTTGCTCACGATCCGCCCCACAATAATCATCGAAACAAACGAACCAATACCACGCGGACTAACGGCTAAGCCACTTTGCACCGATGAATACCCCATCAACGTTTGCAGAAACATCGGCAGGATCGCTATCGTCGAATACAACGCTGCGCCGACGACCGTCATCATGACCATCGCTGTCGAAAAATTACGATCACGGAAAATGCGCAGGTTGACAATCGGCTCTGGCGTGTGTAATTCCTGATAAATAAAACCGACAAACGTGGCGAGACAAAGCACGGTCAACCAACAAATCAACGAAGAAGAAAACCAGTCTTCCTGCTGTCCTTTATCAAGGATAATTTGCGCGGTTCCTAAAAAAATTGCCATCAAAGAAAAGCCGATATAATCAATCTGATTGCGCACATTGCGATTCAGATAAGGCGGGTCTTCAATATAAGCACGTGCCATCAGCACAGCAAAAATTCCGACGGGAATATTGATATAAAAAATCCAGCGCCACGAATAATTATCGGTGATCCAACCACCAAGCGTAGGCCCGATAATCGGCGCGACGACGACGCCCATGGCGTACACCGCCATTGCCTGCCCGCGCTTTTCAACCGGAAAACTTTCCATCATCACCGACTGCGCTGTCGGTTGCAGAACGCCGCCGCCCAGACCTTGCAACACACGTGCGAAAATCAAAACACCAAGACTATTTGCCGCTCCGCACAATGCTGAGGCAAGCGTGAAAATAATAATACAGGTAATCAATAATCGCTTGCGCCCGAAGAAGCTGCTCAGCCAGCCCGTCGCCGGCAAAATGATCGCGTTGGAAACTAAATAACTGGTCAGCACCCAGGTCGCCTCGTCCGTGCTGGCCGACAGCGTCCCACCAATATGCGGCAATGAAACGTTCGCCACCGAAGAGTCCAATACCTCCATAAACGTCGCCGACATTACGGCTAACGCAATCAACCACGGGTTTACTTTTGGTTTCCAGACTGCCGGAATAGTTGCCGCCGCCGCACTCATTTTACTTTCACCTCCGGGACGGCAGACATGCCGGGGCCGATAGGGTGTTGCGCATCGGGATATTCATCAAAGACAATTTTGACGGGTACACGCTGCACAACCTTGACGAAATTTCCCGTCGCATTTTCCGGCGGCATCATGCTGAAGCGTGAACCTGTGCCGCGTTGAATGCTGTCAACGTGGCCTTTGAAAGTTTTGCCGGGAAACGCATCAAGCTTGATTTCGACTGATTGATTCGGACGAATGAGTTCAAGCTGTGTTTCCTTGAAATTGCCAACGATCCAAAGTTCATTCGGTACAACAGCCATCAACGCTTGCCCGACCTGCACGAAGCTGCCGGACTCAACTGCTTTGCGCGTCACACGTCCTGTTTGCGGTGCGTAAACTTTGGTGTACGAAAGTTGTAACTCAGCCTGTTCGACGGTGGCTTTTGCTTGTTCGATGGAAAATGAAGCTTCGCTCACTTGCGCCTGTCCAACCTCAATTTGACGTGGAGCCGCCGCCGCTTCCATCATTCTTCCACGCGCTTCACCGACTTGCGCTTGTACGGTGTTCACTTGATTTTCCGATTGACGAATCGTTACCTCAGCCAATGATGCCGCAGATTGAGATTGCTTGACCTGTGCCTGCAACATCGCCACACGATCACGCGCAGCCTGAACTTGCGCAGTGGCCGCCTGCGCCGCTGCCGTAGCCTGATCGAGCGATTGTTTGGAAACTTCGTCACGCTCGTAAAGCTGGCGATAACGCTGCACGTCAGCATTGACGCGTCTGGCTTCAGCTTCAACGGCAGTGACTTGCGATTGTGCTTCACTCACCATGGATTGCGCGGCATTGATGACTTCCCGCGCCTGAATTGCTTTTTCGTGGTTGGCTTCTACTTGTGATTTAGCAGTCGCAACACCGGAAGATGCCGCCGTCACACCGGAGGAAGCCAGTTGGAGGCTTCCGTTGGTCGCCGTCCGGGTTAACGCGACATTGGCCTGCGCCGTTTTCTGTCTGGCAAGCGCAGAACTGAGCGCAGCTTTGGCTTGTGTCAACCGCGTTTCGTAATCACGCGGGTCAATTTCCAGCAACAAATCTCCTTCTTTCACCTGCTGATTATCGCTGACATAAACCTTCACAATTTGCCCGGTGACTTTCGGATTCACCTGAATGATTTTTCCTTCGACAAAAGCGTCGTCAGTGGATTCGTGCGTGCTGGCATACAGGTAATAACGCACGCCATAAATCGTACCAATCACCAGCCCGAGCGTAAGAATGGATAAAATGATTATGCGTTTGGTCTGGTTATTCTTTGGCTCAGCGATATTTCCCGCTTCCGCCTCAGCCAAGTTATTTGTAACTTCCGCCATAGAATTCCTCAAAATCAATCAAAATAATTCTTATTCTTAGCCGCTCAGGAGCGTGTAAAAAATAAGCTGAAACACAAGCTCTCCTCCTGTTGTAGGAGGGGCTGGGTGGTCTGAAACTGGAATTTATCTCTCCCGCTCTAAAACGATTCCGCTTTGCCTTGTGAAGCCGCCAGATTGATTCGCGCCGCATAATATTGCACTAATGCGTTCACTTCGTTTTCGCGGGCATTCGTCAACGCAGTTTGCGCGTTGATAACTTCTAAATTGTTAGCGACGCCTGCCGCAAAGCGATCACGCGCCATCGTTAATTCTTTTTCAGCCAACGCCAGCGAACGCTGCGCAGCGTTTACCTGTTGTGTCGTAGTCGTCAATTGTTGCCAAGCCAAACGCACTTCCTGTTCGACTTCATTGCGAACATCGGACAGTCGCAACACCATTTGGCGTTGCTGACTTTGCGCTTCATTAATATGTCCTTTGGTCAGTCCACCGTTGAAAATTGGCACTTTCAATTGGACGCCAACAGTGTGAGTCGCAAACGAATTCGTGACCGGTGTATTGCCGTTCGCTCCATAATCGGCATAGAAATCCAAGGCGGGCAGGCGTTCGGCTTTGGCAGCAGAAACCTTGATGTCTTTGACTTTGACTTCGGATTCCGCGACCTGAATTTCCAGCCGATCTTTATTAGCAATAGCAATCGCGTCTTCTAAAACAGGAGCCTGCACAGGCAGATAACTGAGCGAATCAGTCAACACCAAATCAGTTGCCAATGGCAGCCCGATGATCCGCAACAGCATTAAACGCGCTTCATTCGACTGTGTTTGCGCCAGCGATAATCTCACCTGCACCTGCGCGACGCGGTTGTCGGCTCGTGTCACATCTACGCCCGTCGCTACGCCCGCCTGCTTCTGGTCTTGCGCTAATTTCAACAGGCTTTCTGCCAACGTCAAATCGCCCTGTGCCGCTTCAATTGTTTTTTTCGCACTCAAATAATTGAGGTAATACAACGCGGCTTTGAGTGCCATTTGTTGACGCACTAAGCGTTCTTCCAACGTTGATAATTTTATCTCTGCCTGACCTTCCCGATATTTGCGTAAGGCACTGAAATCAAAAATGCTTTGTACGAATTGCGCTCGTGCGTCGAAGGTATTAAAGGGCCCAACCAGACTGGAACTGAAACCTGGAAATGCTCCCGGATTGAAGCCCAACGCGGCCAAATTTATCGTTTGATTTCTTTGGGCGACAGTGCCGGAAATATTGGGGAATAAGCGGGCGCGGGATTCTTCAGCGCGTCCTTTTGCTTCGGCAATTTTTTCGTGCGCCAGTTGCGAATTGAAGCTGTTATCTTCTGCCAGTTTCACCGCTTGCAAAATTCCTAAGGCAAATTTCTCACCGTTTTGCTTTGGGTTAGTTGGTGAAGCTGTGACTGTCTTTTCCGGGACAGGAGTTTGCGCAATCGCAATTCCAGTCAATAAAATCAAAGCTAACAAAGCCTCAACACCAATCAACCAAGCTTGTTTGACGATTTGCTGAACAACGAAATATCGTTTCATGTTTTCGTTCCTCTGGCTAATTTTTGAATACCGGCGGGCGCAGCTTGTTGCGTGAGCCGAAGTTTCGTCAGCAAAGAGATTAGCAACTGACGCTCTTCATCATCCAACCCGCCGCACACCGCACGAATCGCTGCATAATGGTTTGGTAAAATTATTTGCACTAAGGCCTCACCCGCAGGCGTAATTTTTGCCAGCCGACTGCGACGATCCGTCACAGCCGTCACGCGTTCTACTAATCCGCGTTGTTCCAGACAATCCACTAACCCTGTGATATTGGCACGACTCACAATCAGCAGCTCGCTCAATTCCGACAGTGCCATTCCGTCGTTTTGAATGCGTGTCAGGATGCCTAAAATATTGTAAGCACTCAGCGAAAGGTTGTGCTGGCTCAGCGTACGGACAAGTTGCGAAGTCAGCACATCGCTGGTCAGCAGAAGATTGAAAATCAACTCCACCGACGGCGCGTGAAACTGTTTGATCTTCCTGCCTTTCGGCAAAATATATTGAGCGAAATAACTTTCCCGCCGATCCTGCACAGCCAGTAGCTTGCTATCTTTCATAGTTATGATCCTAATCATTCGACAGAAGATAGTCAAGAAGTTAACTACTTTATCGAAGCTGCAAAAACCGGCAGAAGTAAGAAAATATATTCAGCCCACGAAGTTGGGCGGCAGCATAAAGCCTGGGGTAGAGGCACAGCCGGAACCCCATAGGCATCAAGCTAAGGCTTCAACAACTTGTTGGAGCCGCTGGAAAGTTGCCGGATGTTTTCTGCGTTTATTGATTTTACAGCCCACGGATA
>JAYVZE010000067.1:0-44310 GCA_043783625.1 Blastocatellia bacterium
CCCTTACTCCGTGCGGGCTTCTGCATTATAGGCTTACAAATTATGTTCCAAAATATCCTGACTTCACTTGGTTCGGCGATGCGCGCTTTTTTCGGCAACTGGAAAAACCCCGGCGCATTCGTCTTAATTTATGCGCTGCTGACTTTTTCCTGCTATTTATTTTTCACCACTCCCGAAGCACGATATTGGCAGGTGGCACTCACAATTTTATTAACGCTGCTGATTCCGGTTTTGTTTTTTGTACTTCAGGTCATGAGCGTGAAGTATACAAATTCAGGCGGTCATCTGACCGAACTTCTCAAGCGTGGATTCAGTGAATTCTGGAAGTTATTTTTGATTTCGTTACCGTTCATTGTGTTGACCGGGTTAGCCATTTGGGGATTGGCGAAGTTACAGGCTTCAATGATTACAAAAATCGAAAATGCACCCACCGAAACCGCCGCGCAAATAAAAGCTGCCGATCAAAGTCTCAAAAATTTAGCGTGGGGATTTTCTGCTGTTTGGGCGTTGTTGCTGTATTTCATCGTGCCACTTTTTTCGATTCAGTTATGGATTACAACTTTGAGTGATGGCTTTGCGCCAACACTCAAACGAATTTTCAGCGTGATTTTACGGGCTTTTGCTCCGCGTTCAGTCATCACCTATTTGCTTGGTTTTGTCATCTTCGCTGTCATCCCATATTTCATTATCACGACGCGCACCCCGATCAAAAGCCCGTGGCTGGATTTAAGCCTGCTCGGATTCAGAATTGCATTAGCATTATTCATCGCTCTGATTGGGTGGGTTGTAACCATCGGTTCATTGACCGGATTAACTTCACCCAAAGCAGAGGCTTCGCAGTCATGAAAATTGTCAGGGTATTGCTCTGTGTGACAATTTTTATTTCGTTTCTTTCCTGCTCGAAGCCCGAAAATATTTTACCTCTTCAAACGATCAAAGCACCCGCTTTCGAAGACGCTGCTCTTCAACGCGCAGCCGCATCAGCCTTGGGCGAACGTGAAGGTACGATCATCGTCATGAATCCGCGTGACGCTCGCATCAGAGCGGTCATCAATCCGCGCTTAGCCTTTGAGCAGGCGTTTCCTCCCGGTTCGGCGATCAAACCATTTACGGCCTTAACTGCGCTACGTTCGGGCATCGTAGATAACGACACGCGGGTGCAATGCAAAACTACTTTTCAGCACGAAGATTTTCAAATTATCTGTTCCCATCCACGTGTGAATAATGCATTCAAGCTCCATCACGCGCTGGCATATTCGTGCAATTATTTTTTTGGAACTGTCGCCGAACGAATGAACGGAGCAGGATTTTTTTCGATGCTGAATTCATTCGGATTTGGAGAAAAAACCGGAGTCAATGCCAACGAAAATTCCGGCGAATTAAACCAAAGTGATTGGAAAATTAGTACCGCACTCGGCAACGATGAAAAAATTATCGTGACGCCGATTCAATTGCTCAATGCCTTCACCGCCTTTGTTAACGGGGGTCATCTGCTGCGCCCAAATATTTCTGAAGCCGAAAAATTCACGGTGCAGGAAATAAAAAATATCCCCATCAATCCCGCGCATCGCACAGAAATTATCGAAGGAATGCAAGGCTGTACGCAGTTCGGAACAGCTTCCGAAGCAGGGCTAAATAAGTTGCCCTACGATGTCATTGGCAAAACCGGAACGTCGGGAGCCAGTAATGGATTCAGGACGCAGGGCTGGTTTGTCAGCTTTTTGCTCAACAGTAAAAGTGCCAAAACTGTCGAGCCAAACGGACTGAATCTTGGCGTGATCGTCTTCCTCAAACGCTCGCACGGATCAGAAGCAGCCAGTGTCGCAGCCGAATTCTATCGCCGTCTAATTTTTTCAGACGACCAAAAAACCAACTCCTCATTCAGCACTCAGCACTCCCCGCTCAGCACTTCTTTAAAGGTTCACCTTGTCCGCGAAAACACTACGATTTCCGTCGAACTCGAAGATTATATTCGCGGAGCCATCGCCGCTGAATCCAGTGTCGAAACCGAACTCGAAGCACTAAAAGTGCAAGCCATTGTTAGCCGAACTTTCGCGCTGAAAAACCTCCAACGCCACGCCAAGGATGGTTACGATTTTTGTTCGCTTACGCATTGTCAGCGGTACGTGAAAGAAATTGCCGAACACAATAAATCCCTTATTTTACAGGCCTCAGAGCAAACAACCGCACAAATTCTTCAGGATGATCGGAAGCAGGTTGCAGATGTATATTTTCACGCGGCGTGCGGCGGAATGACAACAAATCTGGAAGCGGTCTGGGGGGCGCCCTCGCCAAGTTATTTGCAGAGCGTCAAAGATGATTATTGCACGACGATGTCGCATAAAAGCTGGCAGCAAAATATTCCAATCAAAGATTTAGTACGCGCTTTGCAAAGCGATGAACGAAGCAATCCGGGGGCACACTTGGAAAATATTATTGTCACCAAACGTGATCCCAGCGGACGCGCCGAATTTCTAACGATTGAAGGCGAACGACGCAAACAATTGCGCGGTTGGGAATTTGCACTCATCGTGAATCGCGTCCTCGGCTGGAACATTTTAAAAAGCTCACGCTTTGAGATTTCGCGTCAGGGGAATCATTATATTTTTCGCGGGAGTGGCTTCGGACACGGCTTGGGATTATGTCAGGAAGGCGCACATGTGATGGCACGGCGCGGGATGAAATCGGCGGAAATTCTTGCGCATTATTTGCCGGGAGCGAAGTTACAAACGGAAGCAAGAACATCACTCGATAAGGCTCAACCATCCAGTCTTTTGATGATTATGCCTTTGTTTTATTTTATTCATCGGGAGCGCCCAAACTGGGAACGCCCGCATCCGGCGGGCGAAGCCGTAGCGAGCAAAATAACTGCGATGAAAAATGCACCTGTTGTGCGGCTCGCCCGCAGGATGCGGGCGTTCCCGGTAAACGCGCTCCCAGTCAAGCAAAATATTTCCAGCGAACATTTCAAAGTAAGCGCACCGGCAAATCTTCGAACACAAGACACCGCTGAGATTTTGCGGATACTTGAGATTGCCTACAGTGAGATGCAACGACGGTTAAGCCCAACTTCAATCAACAATCTTACAAAGATTATCATCCACCATTCGACCGCAGATTTTGTTGCGGCGACCGGGCAACCGTCGTGGGTTGCCGGAGCGACCCGCAATAACACCATCAACTTGCAACCAATAGCAGTGCTTCGGAAAAGAGGAATTCTCAACACGACTCTGCGGCATGAATTTACCCACGCTGTCATCGAAGGTCTCACCAAAAAACAACCGCCAAGATGGTTGCTCGAAGGGCTTGCCATTCATTTCGCAGGGGAAGGCAAATTTTATTCACAGGCGCAAGTGAAGCTGAATCCTGATGAAGTTGAGAAGAAATTAACGACTGCGCAAAGTCCGTCAGAAATGAAAGCTGCCTACTCTTGCGCGTATCAGTTAGTCCGTCAATTTGTTCGAGAAAAAGGCGAGGCAAAGATATGGAAACTCGCATTAAATCACTAATATTTTTGTCTTGCTTTCAGTTCAACACTTAACTATACTGCGCTTCAGAACCCGAAAAGTAGTTCACCGACTACTTTCCCCACCGCCCAAAATACGAACATCCAATTAAATTACAGTAAGCTTTGAGATCCCCCATCGCATCCAGCTGTAGCCAGGCTGTGACGATCCCCTGTCACTCACATTCGATCCATTTATTTGTTGCCAGGAAGTCATTCGACTTCACGGGAGCGCCTTGCTGATGAGCTTCGCCACAAGCAAACCAATTTCTGTTGACGCAGTATTTGACGAACCGTCTATCGTTGCGGGCGAAAGAGTGTTTTTTGTTGGTGACATAGGGACCAGCGAACATGGATTTACCGTCGTCAGTGATGCCGCCCTTCAATCAAAAATTCATAAAACAAACAAAATACCCGGTTGTTTTGTGTTAGCGAATGAAGCTGACGAAAAAAATCTGGCGTTGCTTTCACAGCTTCGAAAAGCTGGCTTTCAGAATCCAATCATCGCAGTTGTCAGCGATTCTAAACAAGGACAACAAGCCATCAGGAGCGGAGCAAATGATTATTGCTACCGTGAATTTTGCCATTCAGATTTGCCATTGCGCGTGGAAATTTGCTTGAAAAATTTCGCCCAGGCGCAGGAACTGACATCCAAAATTTCTGAACAATCCAGACAGGTTGAGCTGTCACATTTGCTCACCGAAAAAATCGTTGATGCGCTTCCCGTCAGTCTTTACGTGGTTGATCGTGAGCTGAAAATTGTCGCGTGGAATCGTAATCGTGAAATCGGCGGACAAGGAATCGTCAAGCGCGAAGTCATCGGACGCGATGCGCTGGAAGTTTTTTCCAAGATGTCACGCAAACGCCTGGAAGACGAATTCAATCAGGTTCTCAACACCGGAAAATTATTAAAGTTCGAACAGGAATCACGAGTTGATAAGCAAAAGCGTCATTGGTTAATCAGTAAAATCCCAATGAAAATTGATGAAAGTGAAGAGCAGGTCTCTCACGTCATCACGCTTGGTGAAGAAATCACCGAACAAAAAAGGATGAATGCGGCTATCATCCACGCCGAAAAATTAACGGGTATCGGACGCCTCGCTTCCGGTGTAGTTCACGAAATTAATAATCCGCTCGCCACCATTGCAGCCTGTACCGAAGCTCTTCAGAATCGGCTCGGTGAAATTTCCAACCTGCCATCTGAAATGCAGGCGGACTTCAAAGAGTATCTGAAATTAATCGAAGATGAAACGTTCCGCTGCAAAGGAATCACCAACAGTTTGTTGGAATTCAGCCGCCATCGTGAATCACAAAAAATCACTGAAGACCTCAACCGTTTGATCGAACAAACGTTGCGCCTCGTCAAACATCATCCCAAACTCAAACGCTTGAATCTGGTCATTGAATTAACGAAAGACCTGCCAGCTATCAACGCGAATGAAGGCCAAATCATTCAGGTGTTCATTGCTCTTATTTCCAACGCCTGCGATGCCGTTTCTGAAGAATCCGGTCAATTAACGCTCCGCTCGAAACTCTGTCAGGTTGATGGCAGTCAATACGCAGCGGTGGAATTTTCTGATAACGGGGCTGGCATTGCTGCCGACATGCTCACCAAAATATTCGAGCCTTTTGTCACGACGAAACCGTTCGGACAAGGGACGGGACTAGGCCTGGCAGTTTGTTACGGAATTATTTCCGATCACGGTGGCAGGATTGAAGTCACGTCACAGCCGGGACGCGGCACGACTATGAACGTTTTATTACCAATAGGGGTTGCTCAAAATGCAGAAGCCCGCACGAAGTAAGGGCGCTCTTGTCCTGCACAGCGGCGCCCTTACTTCGTGCAGGCTTCTGCAAATACTGATTAACTGAGACCTCATCACCCAGTACTATTTTTTATGAATAACATGCCAATCAAATTATTAATTGCCGAAGACGAAATGAACCTTTCTTTTGTTTTGCAAAAAGAATTATCCCGTCAGGGCTGCACCGTTCGGGTCGTCAACAATGGCGATGAAGCCATTAAAGTCGCCCGCGAAGAAGAATTCCATGTCGCGCTGCTTGATCTCATGATGCCCGGAGCCAGCGGCATTCAGGTGCTCCGCTCCCTAATCGAACAAGACCCCGCGCCCGAAGTCATCATCATGACCGGACACGCCACCGTCAACACCGCTTTAGAGGCGATGAAATTTGGCGCGTATGATTATCTGACGAAACCCTGCGCCCTTGATCAAATTTCAGAAACGATCAAAAAAGCTAATGAAAAAGGTCGTTTGAAACGCGAGAATTTAGTGCTGCAAAATCTCGTCAAACATAATTCCCCGCATGCGCAATCCAGCAAGCTCCCGCAACACGGCATCATTACTGCCAACGAAAAGATGATGGCAGTACTGGCGCAAATTGATTTAGTCGCCACGAACGACGCTCCGGTTTTGATTAATGGAGAAACTGGAACCGGACGCGAATTAATTGCCAGAGCCATTCACAACGCTTCCTCGCGCCGTGCTAATCCGTTTGTTTCGATCAACTGCGCCACAACACTTGATCCGCTTTTTGAAGCCGATTTGTTTGGTCACGAAGCCGGAGCCTTTACCTCCGCCCGCACCCGCAAACTTGGATTGCTCGAAATGGCGAATCAAGGGACGCTTTACCTTGAAGAAATTAATGGCTTGTCACTGACCTTACAGACCAAAATCTTACGTGCGCTGGAAACGAATTCCTTCTACCGTTTAGGTGGAACTCGTCGCGTCGAAACCAACGTCAGGATCGTGGCTTCGACCAGTCAGGATTTAGCCGTCCGCGAACAACAGGAAAGCTTCCGCACGGATTTATTCAATAAAATCAATAGTATTCGTGTCTCGATTCCCGCCTTGCGCGAACGCCCGGAAGACATCGTCGGTATCTCGGAGCATTTCCTGAAATCCTTCGCACCGAACCGTTCGATTATGATTACGCCGGAAGCGCAGCAGGTTTTGCGTACCTATCCGTGGCCGGGAAATTTGCGTGAACTGCGCAACGTCCTCGAACGCGCCGTCCTGCTTTCACGCAGCAATGTAATTCAGCCAACCGATCTGTTAGTCGAACTCGCTTCACGTGAAGCAATGCCGTTCACTCCGGTTGCGCTGTCGAATCACTCGCAATACGTCGGCGGCTTAGATCACGGCGTTGGAGCCGTCACGTCATCATTTTCAGCCAATGAATCGGTCGGAAGATTAGAAGAACTAGAACGCCGCGAAATCCTTTCCGCGCTGGATCGCACCAACTGGCATCAGGGAAAAACAGCAGATTTATTAGGCATTTCCCCCTCTACGCTCTATCGCCGATTGAGAGAATATAAAATTACGAAGCGGATGGTACGGGCGCAGCGTAGTACAGTGTAATTGCTCTCAGCTCCTGTTATCACTACAATCAGAAGATGATTTCTGAGCGAGTAATAAACTTTTGTAGCGCGATCCAGCAACAAGGCGGTCGCGCTTTTTTAGTGGGTGGCTGGGTGCGCGATTTTTTACGCGGGGCTGACAACGTAGATTACGACATAGAAGTCTATGATCTTGCGCCAGAACAGCTACGAGAATTGTTAGATGCCGCAGGTACAGTCAATGCCGTGGGAGAGGCGTTCACGGTATACAAAGTCAGATTGAGTGCTGAGAAGAAAGTGCTGAGTACTGAGCAGGAGAGTGGTGAGTTCTCAGCACTCAGCACTCAGCACTCAGCACTCTCTTCTCCCTCAGCACTTTATGTGGATGTTTCCCTGCCGCGCCGCGAATCTAAAAACGGACGCGGACATCGCGCTTTTGTCGTGACTGGCGATCCGGGGATGAGCTACGAAGAAGCCTGTTCACGGCGCGATTTCACGATCAATGCAATTTTGTATGATCCGCTGACGGCTGAATTTATTGATCCATTTAATGGGCGCGCCGACCTCGAAAATAAAATCCTGCGCGTGGTAAATCCCGACACTTTTATTGAAGACAGTTTGCGTGTGCTGCGGGCGATGCAGTTTGCGGCACGGTTTGAATTTGCCATTGATCCGGCAACGGTGGAGCTTTGTCGCAGCATTGATTTATCCGATTTGCCGGCGGAAAGAATTTGGGCGGAAGTTGAAAAATGGTTGCTGCAATCTGATCAACCTTCGCTGGGATATTGGGCGGCGCGTGAGTTGGGTATCACGGAAAAGCTCTGGCCTGAAATGCATGCGATGATCGGTTGTGAGCAGGAATATGAATGGCATCCCGAAGGCGATGTCTGGATTCACTCCGGCATGGTGATTGATGAAGCCCGCAAATTGATTGACGATTTGCCGCATGCTAAAAAATTAGCCGTCATGCTGGGCGCACTCTGTCACGATTTCGGGAAGCCTGGGACGACGAAACTTGAAGATGGAAGAATCCGATCCAAAGGTCACGAAAATGCCGGAATTGCACCCACAAAAACGTTTCTGGATAAGCTGGGATTGCATTCGATTGATGGCTACGATGTGCGTCAACAGGTGCTGGCGTTGGTCGCGGATCATCTGGCTCCGGGACATTTTCACAAATCTTTTCTTAGTGGTCAGACCGTTTCCGATGGAGCTTTCCGGCGTCTGGCGCAGCGCGTCGAACCGGATTTGCTCTATCGAGTTTCCCGCGCTGATTGTCTGGGCCGCACCGGAGATTTCAAGCCCGATGCGATGGAATGGTTCATTCAACGAGTCAGCGAACTAAGCATTGAAGTGAAAGCTCCGGCAAGCTTTTTGAAAGGGCGACACCTGATGGAACTCGGCATTAAGCCGGGGCCGGAAATCGGAAAAATTATCGCTGAAGTTTTTGAGCTGCAACTTGACGGGAAAATTACCAATCTGGCAGAAGCGATGGAAGCCGCCAAACAATTTCTCCCCGACATTGTCAAGTAACGGACGCACCAGCATCTGATTGGTAAAGTTTGAAAGATTCCAAATTCACACTTGGCAGACAAACATTTCTGATGATATAGTTCGTGAGCCGAATTATATTAAACTAATAAAATTAAGCAGTATCGCCAGACTCGACCGGAGCTGGACAGTTTTTTGGTTTTCCAGACGGGTGAAATTTGCGCAAAATTGATTTAACGGATTTTCAAGTCGCTACCAGTGAAACGGCGCGGATCATCAATCGCCGCATTGTACTAAACCTGCTGCGCAGTCAGCAGCCGATTTCCCGTGCGGATTTAGCGCGTCATTCGGGGTTGCAACGTAGTACGGTTTCGGCCATCATCGAACAATTAATTGCTGAACGCTGGGTGACGGAAGGAATTAACGGGCATACACCGCGAGGACGTCGCCCCCGCTTTTTGCATCTGAATCAAGAAAGAGTCGGCATCATTGGCGTCAATATTCGTCCGATTGTGACGACCTACGGATTAGCCAACCTGGATGCACGTTTCCTGACTCAGGCATCATTGAAGACTGCCGTTGATCCAAAACAGTTCATCAAGGAAATGAGCGGGTGCTTACAAAATCTCATCAAATCTCATCCAGAGATTTCGTATGAAGGGATCGGTGTCAGCTTGCCGGGTCGCGTTGATCTGACGACGCAGCGATTGCGCTTTGCTCCGAACTTAAACTGGGGTGAAGTGGATTTAAAAACACCGCTGGAAAAGGCGACGGGATTGTCAGTGGAGCTGGAGAACGCTGCCAATGCCTGTGCTCTGGCTGAGGTCTGGTTTGGTCGGCACAATGAAAGCGCACGTAATCTGGTGGCTATTACTATTTCAGAAGGCATTGGTGTCGGGATCATTATCAACGGTCAATTGGTGCATGGATCAAAAGGCGCAGCCGGTGAATTTGGTCACGTGACATACGTTGAAAACGGGCTGCTGTGCCGATGTGGGAATCGCGGTTGCTGGGAAATGTATTCTTCCAACTCTGCTGCTGTGCGTTATTACACGGCTCAACAACGAAGCGGTAAAGCTGCTGGAACTAATGTGCTTGGCTTTGAAGATATTCAAAGGCTCGCGGAACAAGGTGCACCCAAAGCGGTAGAAGCACTGGAACAGATGGCGTATCACATTGGCGCAGGCCTCGCAATGCTGGTGACGGGCTTAGCGCCGGATGCAATCGTGATGGTGGGTGAAGTTACACGCTCCTGGCACCAGATTGGTTCTATCATTGAAAAAACTATCAAGAGCCGCACCTTCACGCACGCGGCACCCAGAATTTTTCCGACTGACCCCGCCAGCGAACCGCGCCTTCGCGGTACGATTGCGCTGGTTTTGCAAAAACATTTTGGTGCTCCGGTGACGGCATAGACAATGATTATAATGCTTCTGAATAGGCTCATCACGCCCTTACTTCAGGCGAGCTTCGGCATTTTTTAGAGCTTCCCGAGCAAGCCTATAGCTTGTAGGGAAACAAAAGTTTGAAGCTTTGCTTAATTTGTTGTGACATCAAACTAACAAGTCAGCCAAGTACTGACTACACAAAATTGTTTTGTAGAATTTACCGTAAGATTAGTCTCACGTCATTGAAACTAACCCTAATTCACCCCACAAGCGTAGTGCTTGAATATACTGGAGGAAACATGATTACCCTCGATTTTAGACCCTCTCGATTTGACAAGTTATTGACAGGACTCGGACTGCTCCTGCTGTTAAGCAGTTTCGTGCTGGCACAAGAAACCCGCAGCACAATTCAAGGAACCGTGCGCGATTCGACAGGAGCCGTCGTAGCCGGAGCTTCAGTGGTTGTCACCAACACTGAAACAAACAGCACCATACAACTTACCACTGGCTCGAACGGCTATTATGAAGCAGCCTATCAGTTAGCCGGAACTTACACGATCACCGCGACCGCAAATGGATTTAAGAAAACCATTCGACAGGGCTTTGCAGTAACAATCAATACTCGTGCCGAAGCCGACCTGACACTGGAACTCGGTGCTACCAGCGAATCTGTCAACGTCACGACGGACGCGCCCTTGCTGGAAACAACGTCGGCCAGCGGCTCGACGACATTGACCAACAAACAGATCATGGATTTGCCTGTGCTCAATAACAGCGCACTAATCCTGGCGCGTACCGTTCCCGGCATTCAATGGACGGCTGACGCCAACTATCTTGGACCACACTCGAACGTCGGTGCTTCAGCCGTCGGCACGGCAGGCAGCGTCGGTGGCAATGAATTCTCAATGGACGGCGTCCCGAATGCCGGTCCATCGCGTCGTGTCGGTGCCTTGCCGTATGCGGATACCGTTTCCGAAATCAAAATTGAAACCTCCCCTTTTGATGCTTCCAAAGGCCACAGCAGCGGCGCGAGCATCAGTGTCGTGACCAAAAGCGGAACCAACGCCTATCACGGTTCATTGACGTGGCAGCACTGGCAACAACGCTGGAACGCGACGCCGACAACTCTCAATGCTTCGTACTGGGGCGGCATCAATGGCGCGGCAAATCAGGCAACCGCCGATAGCCTACGCGCCAAGGAACGGCAACAAACAGGTCGCTCGAATAACTATGCGGGCGTCGTAGGCGGGCCAGTGCGCGTACCCTGGTTGTACAATGGCAAAGATCGCTTGTTCTTTTTCTTCAGCTACAACGGACTGAAAGAGGTCAAGACCGAAGAGCCGTTGGCAGTGCGCTTCACCGTGCCAACCCTCAAACAGCGGACAGGTGATTTCTCCGAACTGCTCGCAATTGATCCCGTCCGCTATCAGATTTACGATCCCCGCACTGCCCGCAACGTGACCGGTGGCGTGTGCGGCACGGGCAATACCTGTGTGGTGCGCGATCCCTTCGTCAACAATCAAGTACCGATCCTCAATCCAATGACAGCAGCGTATTTGAAGCTGATCCCGCAACCCAACAATGTGCCGGGCGTAGTCGGAACGGATGGAGTAAATAACTATCTAGCTGCCGCGACGCCGTTCAATTGGGACTTTGCCAACTACGGTAATCGCATTGACTGGGTGGCTTCGCAAAAGCATCGCGTGTTCGGAAAATGGAGTTATCAAAACTTCCTGGAAGACCGCGCCGACTGGACGTATGAAACGGCTCGCGGCTTACACCAAAATGGACTGAATCGTAACAACATCGCGGTCGTACTGGATCACGTTTACACGATCAATACGACGACGATTCTCAACACTTCCGTTGCCTGGAATCGCTATCGTGATGGCAATACACAGAACGCGGTACAACTGAGTTTTGGGCCGGATTCGGTGGGCTTGCCCGCTTATCTAACTGCTTTCGCGGGTGACGCCAAGCATTTGCCCGTGCTTGATTTCAGCGATGGATCGAACTCGGATTTCAGTCGCACATTCTCGACACCAACCCGTTACAGCATAGGAACTGTACGCGGCGAATTAACGAAGATTTTCAGGAACCATAGCACGCGCTTTGGCTATGATTTACGGCAGCATTACCGCCAATTCAATAACCCCGGCAACACTTCCGGTGTGATTCAACCACGCAATACTTACCTGCGACAGACGAACACCACGACTACCAACGGTGTCGGTTTACTCGGACTGGAGTGGGCATCTTTCTTGCTGGGCGCACCCGGCGGTTCGGTCAGCGTTACTAAAAATGATAGCTATTACCTGACCAATCCATATTATGGATTTTATGTGCAGGATGACTGGCGCGTGACATCGAAGTTCACGATCAATCTGGGCTTGCGCATGGAGCGCGAAGGCGGCTTCAAAGAACGCTACAACCGCGCTATTGTCGGCTTTGATCCAACCGCGACCTTGCCTATTGAGGCTGGCGCACAGGCCGCTTATGCCGCGATTGCCTTGCCGGAATTACCCGCGAGTCAGTTTATCGTCAAAGGTGGCTCGACCTACTTGAACGATAGCGGCTCGCACTTGAGTGAAAACATGTGGCTGCCACGTATCGGTGCCGTCTATTCCATTAACGACAAAACCGTCGTGCGCGGTGGATACGGAATTTTCTTCGACACAAATAACGTCTTGAATAACGACCTGAATCAACTGGGTTTCAGCCGCACTACAGCGACGAATATCTCCAATGATAACGGGCTGACGTTCACGTCTTCCAACCTGACCTCAGCAGCCTGTCGCACCAGCGTCACCGCTTGCACGACGATCTTCTCCGATCCATTCCCTGTTCAATCTGACGGTCAACGCTTCCTGCAACCCGTCGGCAATGCGCTGGGCGTAATGGCGGGTGCGGGACGTGGTATCGCCTATATTCCGAACGACTGGAAACATGCGCGGCAACAACGATGGCGCTTCAGCGTGCAGCGTGAATTGTCGAAGAGCATGGTCTTGGAGTTCGCCTACCTCGGTTCCTATTCGGATCGTATCTCCATCGCTCAGCGGCTTGATCCTTTGCCGGAGCAGTACTGGGCATCTGGCAACGTTCGCAATAACACGATTGCGAATTACTTGAATGGAAACTTAGCGAATCCGTTCCGCATTACGAACTTCGCCGCGCTGCAAACCTCGAATCCGTTGCTGTATCAGGATATGAACGGCAATGGCTTCTTCACCGGGGCGACCCGCTCAAGAGGAAACTTGCTTCGCCCCAATGGACACCTGAATGGCTCCACCAATTCGCGTGCACCTTTGGGCAAGAGCCGCTATCACGATTTGGAACTGACGCTGAACAAGCGGTTTTCCGGCGGCATGATGTATTCAGTCTCCTTGATCCGCACCTGGAATCAACAGGCTACCGGATTCCAAAATGAATACGATGCTACTCCCCTTTGGACGGAGAGCAACAACTCGCGCCCCTATCACTTCATGTTCAATGCCCTGTATGAACTGCCCTTTGGCAAAGGCAAGAAGTTCCTGTCAGGTTCGAAAATTGCCAATGCACTTGCTGGTGGTTGGCAAGTCAGTTCGATCTATCACCTGCAAAGTGGTCCGGCTTATGGTTTGGGGAACTGGTTTAACTATAGTACAGACCTGCGGGCACTAACGAAATCACGCGATGAACGGACAACCGATGCCTGGTTTAACTGGCAGTTGTTGCCCGGTGCGGCGCGTGATTACACGGCGGCGAATCGCACTGCCTACGAAACCCGCGTTCGTACGTTAGTCCCGCAAGCAGTGTTGACATCCATGGGCAACATTTGCGGTTCAGGCAACAACGTGGCGTGTACTTACGAAAATGTGACGCCTGTGAATTTCCAACCGAACAGCTTCCACAAACGTGTCTCCCCCAGCGTCCTGAGCTGGTTGCGCACGTCGAACATGAATCAAATTGATATGAACATCGCACGGAACTTTGCCATCACGGAAGGACTCAAAATGCAGTTCCGGGTAGACTTCATCAATGCGCTGAACCATGTGACATATCAAGGACCGAACACCGACATCACCAGTGCCAACTTTGGCAAGGTGACAGCGCAAGGGAATACGCCACGCTGGATTCAATTCATGATGCGGTTTACGTTCTAGGAGTGGTGGTCGGCGGGCAGTGGCCGGTGATCGGTAGAAGGCAGTTTCGGAATTCAAATTCCGGGAACTCTGCCGACCACCGACCACGGCCTACTGACCACCGCTATTTAGCGCTCCTTCGCCATTAAAAATTTATTTTACTGGTAATACTTTCTAATGAGCGCAGCGCTAAGAGTCGCACCAGCAAGACTCTTAGCGCTTTTTTAAGTCATCCGGGAATCGGAGTTATCACGATGCGGTTTGCACAGCAAAGCCTGTTCTTATTTTTTCTTGCCTGGTCATTCTCCGTTCAAGCTGAATCCGGCTATGACGCCTGGTTGCGTTATCAGCCGTTGCCTGCTTTACGAACAAAGTATTCTGGCAAAATAACCGTTGTCGTGGCAGGTCATTCCCCTACCCTTGAGGTCATTCGGACGGAATTAGTGAATGGCTGTTCCGGTCTGTTAGGCGAAAAGATTTCGGCTTCAGAAATACTGAATCAAACTGGCACAGTTCTCGCAGGAACGCCGAAAAGCTCGCCGCTCATCGCACAACTCAATCTCAAACTTGCTCTGCTTGGCGCAGAAGGCTTTATCATTCGTTCATTAAAAATTAAAGGACGCGCTGTCACCGTCATTGCATCAGAAACTGAAATTGGCGCGTTGTATGGCGCATTTCATTTTCTGCGGTTGCTGCAAACCGGACAATCTTTGGACAAACTGAACATCAGCGAAAAACCGCGCTTACAGGTTCGCATGCTGAATCACTGGGACAATCTCAACGGTAGTATTGAACGCGGCTACGCGGGTCGTTCGCTCTGGGACTGGAATGCGCTGCCAGATAAAGTTGATCCGCGCTTGCGAGATTATGCGCGGCTTAATGCTTCGCTGGGAATTAATGCGACGGCACTCAACAACGTCAATGCCAATGCACTAAGTCTGAACACCGCTTATTTGCGCAAAGCCGCTGCCATTGCTGATGTCTTTCGACCTTATGGCATTCGCGTATTTTTATCGGCACGTTTCTCAGCTCCGATGGAATTAGGCGGATTGAAAACTGCTGACCCGCTTGATCCTGCCGTCGTAGAATGGTGGAAGAAAAAAGCCGATGAAATTTATCAACTTATTCCCAACTTTGGCGGCTTTCTCGTCAAAGCCAACAGCGAAGGTCAGCCGGGGCCGCGCACGTACAACCGCGACCACGTAGACGGTGCGAACATGCTCGCCGCCGCCGTTGCTCCGCATCACGGCATCGTCATCTGGCGTGCGTTTGTTTACGACGCCAAACCTGACTACGACCGTGCTGCCGCAGCGTATGACAACCTGCAACCGTTCGATGGAAAATTTGCCGCAAACGTTTTACTACAAGTGAAAAATGGCCCGATAGATTTTCAGCCGCGTGAACCTTTCCATCCAATCTTCGGAGCGATGCCGAAAACACAAGTCATCCCTGAACTGCAAATCACGCAGGAATATCTTGGATTTTCCAATCATCTCGCGTTTCTCGCTCCGATGTGGCGCGAAGTCTTGGACGCCGATACTTACGCACAAGGCAAAGGCTCAACTGTCACAAAAACTATTGATGGAAGTTTGTACCAACAAAAAATCACCGGCATTGCAGGCGTGGCAAACACCGGCTCCGACCTCAATTGGACAGGGCATCATCTGACGCAATCCAACTGGTACGCTTTCGGACGGCTGGCGTGGAATCCTGATCTGAGTTCAAAACAAATCGCCGATGAATGGATTCGCATGACGCTGACGAATGACGCCAAAGCCGTGAGTACTTTGACGCGAATGCTGACCGAATCGCACGAAGCAGTCGTTGATTATATGACGCCGCTGGGATTGCATCACATTATGTGGGGCGGACATCATTACGGCCCCGCTCCGTGGTGGAGCCGCGAAGCACGCGCCGATTGGAATCCAACGTATTATCATCGTGCCGATGAAAAAGGCTTGGGATTTGACCGTACCGCAACGGGCAGTAATTCAATTATGCAGTATCATCAGGCAGTGCGTGACCGCTTCGCCGATTTGAAAACTACACCTGAAAATTTAATTACCTGGTTTCATCACGTCCCGTGGGATTACCGCATGAGATCAGGGCGTATTTTCTGGGACGAACTCGCCCTGCATTATCAACGCGGTGTAGATTGGGTGCGAACGACACGCAAGGATTGGGCTTCCCTTTCTAGGACAATTGACCCTGAACGCTATGCCGCAGTCGCTCAGAAATTAGAAATTCAGGAGCGCGACGCCGTTCATTGGCGCGATGCATGTCTGCTATACTTTCAGATGTTCTCTAAACGTCCATTACCTGTCGGTGTTGAGAAGCCGACGAAGACACTGGATGAGTACAAGGCGAAAAGTCTGACGTGGTGATGATAGAATTTCAGTCGAAGGTATTTATGAGCATAACAACTGTGGAAGATATTTACGAGCAGGTAGTTAAACGGCTTCCTGCCGCAGAACGCTTGCGACTCGTAGAAAAGATTACCCGTGATTTATCAGTATCATCGGCTGAATCAGACAAGAGTCAGGGATGGATGTCATTGCGTGGAATCGCACCAAATCTGTTAACAGGCGTTGATGCGCAGGATTGGGTATCGCGCTCCCGGCGTGAATCAGATGAAGACCGCGAAGCGCAATGGAGATCCCGGTCATGAAAATTGCTGATGCACTGGCGGGAGTGAACTGGCTATTTTTAGACACTGCGCCCGTCATTTATCATATCGAAGGCAATCTTACCTACCAGCCACTGACCGATCTAATTTTTCAGCGTATTCAAAGCGGAACGCCAAAAGCAGTGGCTTCATCCGTAACGCTAGCTGAGTGTTTAGTCCATCCATATCGGCACGGCGATATGATGCTGGCACAAAAATTCCGCCAAGTCATAACCATCGCCACGTACACTCGTTATGTTGGTGTAGACGCTGTTGCCGAACAAGCAGCGGAATTATGCGCACGCTACAATCTGTCACTCACTGATGCGTTCCAGATCGCGGCAGGTTGTGAGGCCTTTCTGACAAATGACACGATGCTCAAACGCGTTAGTGAACTCACCATCCTGATACTCGACGAACTGGACGTGTAGCCATCTTTGTTATCCCATGAAAATCATTGACATCAAAGCAACCACTGTAACAGTTCCGCTCGAAGCCCCACTGCGTCATGCCAATGGTTGCCACTGGGGACGCTTCGTCCGTACTATCGTCGAAGTCGAAACCGATGAAGGCATCACGGGACTCGGTGAAATGGGCGGCGGCGGCGAGTCCGCAGAAGCGGTTTTTCGTTCGATGAAAAGTTATCTGGTCGGACACGATCCGGCGCGGCTGGAAGAAATGCGCTTTCTCATCGCCAATCCAACGGCTTCGCTTTACAACAACCGGACACAAATTTTAGCCGCGCTCGAATTCGCCTGTCTTGATATTCTGGGGCAGAAATGGGGCGTTCCTGTTTACGATATTTTAGGTGGAAAATTAAATGATCGCGTGCCATTTGCTTCGTACTTATTTTTTCGCTACCCGAATCCCAAAGACGGCAGCGGTGAATCGCGTACGGCAGAACAATTGGTCGCGCTCGCCAAAGATTTAAAAGTGAAGTACGGATTTACTTCGCACAAGCTGAAAGGTGGCGTGTTTGCACCGGAATACGAATTGGAATGTTATCGCGCCGTCGCTGAAGAATTGAAAGGCGACCGCTTCCGCTTTGACCCGAACGGCGCATTTTCGACGGAGACTGCCATTTGGTTTGGACAACAAATCGAAGACATCCGCAACGACTATCTTGAAGACCCCGTGTATGGATTGCATGGCATGCGGCGCGTGCGTGAAAAAGTGCGGATGCCGCTGGCAACAAATACAGTTGTGGTGAATTTCGAGCAACTCGCGGCGAATATTCTCAACACTGCGGTAGACGTAATTTTACTGGATACGACATTCTGGGGTGGCATTCGTCCATGTGTGAAAGCGGCAGGAATCTGTGAGACTTTTCAAATCGGAGTCGCGGTGCATTCATCCGGCGAACTCGGCATTCAACTGGCTTCGATGTTGCATTTCGGTGCAATGATTCCAAACTTGTCATTCGCGGCAGACGCACATTATCACCACGTCACAGATGACATCATCGTCGGCGGAAAATTGAAATATGAAAATGGTTCAATTGCTGTCCCGACCGGGCCGGGCTTAGGAGTGAAATTGGATCGGGACAAGTTGGGCGAATACGCGGAATTGTATCAAAGGCTGGGCGGCTATCCTTACGATCAAGACCCGCTCAGACCGGGCTGGACGCCAACGATACCGAATAACCGCTGGGCTGATCCGAATGATGCGCGGGTTCCGAAGATTCTTTTTTAGCTTGGAATTGGTACGCCAGCATCCTGCTGGCTTCATCAAATGCCAGCAGGATGCTGGTGTACCAATTCTCACTTCGGCTCAACCGGAAATCCCGCTTTTTCCCACGCATTCCATCCGCCAGTTAACGCCTTCATATTCTTAAATCCATCACGTTTCAACGTCCGCACCACACTGGCACTGGTGGCTTCGTCCGTGCAACTACAATATGTGATGATTTCTGTTGCCTTATTCCATTCGCGTTTTTTCTGATCTACATCTTCCATTGGAACACGCACCGCACCTTTGATTTTATTGGGGCTGGAGTTCCAATCTTCTGAGGCTCTAACATCCAAAATCAGAATTTGCGCTCCGGTATCGAGCTTGGCTTTAAGCTGTGCAATCGTGATGCGATCATCCGCAACTGGAATGACGACAGGTTTTTCTTGAGAAGATTTGGCAACCGCCGGAGCCTTCCTTGATTTACGCTGTGCTGCCACAGGCAGAACAGGCAGCACAACAAGCACCAATAACAGAGCTACTTTCATCCTTTTCATTTTTCTCCCGGGTAAATGCTATCTTGTTGGACGGCGCATAATGGTAACAATTTCTTTACCTCCGAAAGATGTTTCAGCCACTGTAACCCCGGCGAAAGAATATCCATCCGCCGCCGCTTTCGAGATTTCTTTTTGCATCGTTCCCGTGCGCGTAGTCGCTAATAATAAATACTCTTCCATCCCTTCATTTCCTCTTGATCTCTCCATAAAGACGACGACTTCCTTACCTCCGAATTTACTTTCAAAAACTGATTGCCCCTTGTAAATAAAGCCCTTCGCCGCCGCTTGATTCATTTCTTTTTGCATCGTTGAGGTCTTGCTCGTCGCCAGCAAAACATATTCAAAATAACCTGGATATTTGGCATTCTTCGGACGTTCCATCATGACGACAGCTTCTTTTCCACCCACCGATGTTTCACCGCCCATCCCACCGGCAAAGTGATAGCCTTCCTTTCCGGCTTCGTTCATTTCCTTTTGCATGGTCGAAGTTTTAGTCGTCGCCAAGACCTGATATTCCATCTTTTCCTGCGCAAAAACCGGAAGAACAAGACAAAATAAAAATAGTAACCTTAATATTACCGGGAAGATTTTTTTCATAAAGTTGCCCTTGAGATAGTTTGGGATAGATGGCAGAAGCCCACACGAAGTAAGGGCGTATCTTCCCGCATTGTACGGCGAACACCACGCGCACCGGAGCGCGCACAAGCCCATTGAACGACCGATTGCGCACACTCCGGTGCAGCCGATGTTAGGCACGTTTTCGGTCAGGTGCATTATTGATTTCCGTTGCCGCTCGATTGCCAGATTCAAGCGCACATTGCATCCAACCTTCAAACCAAACAGATGTGTGATCACCCGCAAAATGGACGCGGCCTTCTGGCCGTGCAATATGTGGAAGCAGCGTTGTAACTTGTCCTGGTTTGAAAGCAGGTGTTGCTCCACGCGCCCACGGGTCATCGTCCCAGCAGTGAGAGACACCGCCCTCAAAGTATTTATGTAAACCAGGATAAACCTTTTCCATGTGTTCAAGCGCAAATCTTACCCGCTCTTCCTCTTTCATTGAGGTAATTCGTGGAGAATTGAGATGTGCCGCGTAACTCAAAAGAATGCCTCGTGTGCCTGGCTGTTCATTGACTGCGTTCCAGACCTGTCCAATCGGCAAATCGGTGGAAGCAAACCCATTTAGATTTTCATCCAGCCAGAATCTTTTTTTAACTTGCAGAAATACCTTTGAAGCTGAGGTGAAAATCATTTGTTCTATTGCCGTCCGTTTATCGGGTGAGAAAGAAGGCGCAACCTCAATATTTCGTAGGAGCGTAAACGGGATTGCGCAGATAAGATAATCCCCCGTCACAGTGTGCTTTATCCCCGCTTGCTGGATAACGACGTGCACACTTTTCTCATCCTGTTCAATTCTTACAACGGGCGCTCCGTAGTTAATCTTATCTGCCAATCGTGCCGCAAAAGCTTTAGGGAGCAGATCGTTACCACCCCTGATCTTAAAATATTGTTTTCGGGGCAGGCTTTGTACTGCGGCACGGATCGCCTGAAGCGATGACCAGATTGGGGATGCCCCGCTTACGAAACGTAAGAGAGCCTCGACTTCAGGTGAAATGCCCATCTCCCGCCGCAAATCAGAAACTGTCACCTGGTCATATTTTTTCAGTGATTCAGGCGGCCATGTGGGAGACAGTACATCACCAACATCTTTCAAGTTGGCAAGTGCATATCTTTGACGCAAACCATCCAGCCCAAGCTTTCGTTCTTCCGGTGTCAGGTCGAAAGGCCAATCAACTTGCTCGCCTGATTTGAATTTCAGGCGCTTGTCTCGCACATAGTAAACAGTAGCAAGGCCTGGTGGCTGAAACAGGTCAAGTTTTGAATAGGCTGGCATAGTCCAGAGTGAACTTGTGATGGTCAGGAATACGCGTAGCTCCCGCTTCCGCGTAAAGCCCATCGGCGAAAGGGGCGCGTAATGTACGGACACGACCACCGGGTCGGGATTGTGCCTCGAAAACAATGACATCATGTCCGGCCCGAGTCAGCTCGAAAGCCGCCGAAAGCCCTGCCAACCCAGCGCCGATGATGATCACCTTTTTGGGGGTAGCAGTTCTTTGGAGCGAGTTGCGACCCGATGCAGCGATATTCGTGAAAGAAGCAGAAATCACTGCCGCAGCCGATATGCCGTCCTTGATAAAGTCTCTTCGGGTGGCTTTATACTTCATAGTTTTTGCTTCCTTCGGCTACCAACCTCACAGATATTTTGCGAGTGCCTAACTATTAGTTCGGCAGCTCCGATAATTTATGGCTTACATTTGAAAGGAGCGAACTCAGTAGTTCCAAATTTGCTAACAGTTCACACCACCACTCCTATTATCCGATCATTCGTGCGATTTTTGTTCGACGTGAAATAATGGCTTCTGTCAAAAATAATAATAAAGCGGCAATCAGCAGCATCCACCAGGTTCGTTGTTTTGATTCGCGCTCTTCGTTGGTGAGCTTCACTTGCGCGCCGCTGGTTTGAGTCGCCTGTGCTTCGGCTCCGGTCATTGCAGTCACAAAATCATCAACGCTGAGTTTTGCTAAATCGGATTCTTTGCTATCAACATTAACTGCTACATAATCGGACTCGGAACCGCTTCGCACACGATAAAATCCGTTCTCCTGAGCCTTGACAATCAACTGCCCCGCGTTCGTCGCAGCGCGTTCCGTCAGGCGATTATTTGACGGAGTATCAATTGACGGAGCTTCACCATTTTGGCCTGATGAAACCGTAAACGTATTCCCGATGGTCTGCCAGGCCTGCCGATCTTTTTCACCCAGATGCTTTGTCATTTGTCGAACGAGTGGCAAATATAACGGCGTCAGCGGCAGATCATTCCAGCTTGCATCAAGCGAAGAAGTAAACATCAAAACTTTTCCCTGCCCCACAGAAATTTCCGCCAGCGCGGGGGAACCATCTTCAAATCGCGCCAGCACCGCAGCCTTTTCTTTTGGTTCTGAACGACGATAGCCAAAGACGCGCGCGGCGGCTAAACGTCCGCTATTTCGGAAAACTTCAAAGACCGGATGATCCGTTTTGATGTTGCTGAGCGTCGAATAATTTCCGCTGAGCTGCACTGCTTCGCCTAACACAGATGGCGCAATATTTTTAAAAGTTTCATTGAAAGAAGAAGTATCGGCGTGCCTCGCCGCTGCAATAATCAAGCCTCCGCCCTTCTCAACAAATGATTTTAAGTTTTCCGCAAACGCATTAGTGACGCTCTCGACATCATTCAAAATGATAACTTTGTAGTTCGGCAAATCAGCCGGATTTACCGAAGCCGGAGTTTTCACCGTCCACGTAAAAGGTAAATTTTCTCCGGTGGTCAAGGCATTGCGCAGATATAAACTTTCATTGTTCGTGCGTCCGGCGGCTTCAATCACCAACGCCTGTGCCTGCGCTTCGCGGTGCAAGGTGAAATAAAATTTATCGTCGGCATCAAAATTATTATCGTTGATCGCAATAACTGCGCGGTTGACGCCTTCGTTAAGATTGAAGTCGGTGAATTCAACAATCGCGGATTCACGCGCCGGAACCTTGACCTGTCGTTTTTCGATAGGGTGATCGTTGAGCTGAAATTCTACGCTTAAAGAATCTCTGGCGTCGTCACTGAAATTCGTAATTCTCGCCGCTAATTTGTCCGTATATTTCGGCTGGTACACGACGGCTTGCGCATTGAGGTCAGTCACCGCCAGATTCGGAGCCACTGCCTCGCCGACATCCTTCGTAATGAGCTTGACCTGATTTCCCAGACGGTACGCTGTTTCCGATTGATTCCACCCCGCCGCCTGAAAATCCGTAATCAGAAAAATCTGCTTGTCGGCGACGGTCGTTTCTTTCATCAACTCTTCGGCTCCGCGCAAAGCCTGTGAATAAGCCGTAGAATTTAACCCGGCTTTCGCCTGAGCCAGCAACGAAGTAATTTTATTTTTCTCTGAAGTGAAGCGGCTTAAAATTTCGTAGCCGTTCCCGAACATCACCAGCGCTAATTGATCGTTCGTCCCGGATTCATTGACGATAGTACGTGCTTGCGTCAAAGCATTCTCAAAGCGTTTGCCGTAGCGCAGGCTGAGCGAAGTATCCAATAAAATAATTTTTGCCTTCGCTTTAGTCAGTGATTCTGCTGCATTGGAACTGGTAAAAAATGGACGTGCAAAGGCAAGCACCAAACACAATAAGGCAAGACAGCGAAGCAATAATAAAAGCCAGTTAATCAAGCGCCTGCGCCGAATTGTGCGCTGCGGAATCTGTCGCACAAACATCAACGAAGGAAATTCAATTTTCTTCGCCCGTGTCCGGCGTACCAGATGCACAATGATCGGCAGAGCCACCGCCGCTAAACCAAGTAGAAATAATGGAGATAAAAACGACATGTTAGGCTACGGCAAAATCGGTGTATTGGCGAACATATTCAGGATGAAATCCAAGTACGATGTCTTCTTTAGGCACGCCCGCTTCCAGCAAAGCATCTGCCACGGGGCGATTGGTGCCATCGTGTTGAATCCAAATTTTGGAGTCAATAATATCAAGATGAATAACAGTACCGTGAATACGCCGTTCGCCTTGCCATCCGGTTTGCATGACTTCGTAATGATCGGTTTCGGTGTCAACGATAGCCTCCACTTTAATTTCTCCGACAGCAGGTTTATAACTTGCGTACAAATCAATTATGTTGCGAAGGATTTGACGATAATTTGTTAACTTATCCATTTGATAATGACCTCCTTTCGTTCATTAAAAACGATGACCTTAACAGCAGCTCCAGTTAAGATAAACTGCCCGAAGCTATACTTCAAATAGCTTTCATAAACACGTTCAGGAACGGCGAGAAAAAGGATTCTTTCAGGATCATTATCGCCTAACACCAAACGATACATTTCGTACTGCCCTAACGCATCCTGGAGGTCGTGAACGGCAGAGCGATTGAGAAAACTTTTAATTTCAACGGCAATTTTCTTCTCGCCCTTTTCCGCTCCGATTGCTCCCTTCTCCGCTCCGACATCAACATATAGTTGCTGGTCGCCATAAGTCAGAGGAAATGGATCGTGCGTAATACTCCAACCATCCGCTACGAGCGCATTAATAAATGCTTGATGAACTTTATCTCTGGCCGTCATAGCTTCATAACTCCCACACAACATTCATCCCGATGACCGACCAACTGCCATTTATCTTCGTCAACAACACAAATTGCTCAGCTCCACATTTATCGCCGCATTTATTCGAAATATCCACTAACGCCTGCGTGCGATCTTCATTGAATCCCACATTTGAAACGATGACATAGCCATTCGCACCGGGAAATTTCTTATTGAAAACAACCCAGGCTTTACGCATATCTTTGCCTGAAAAAATGGTGCGACGCTCCTGTTTGCTGATGAGCTTCACTGACGAATTAAATTTCGCATCGAGCGTCCGACAAACGTTCGATTTCCCTTTAAAATCGGCAATCGTTTTTGGACTGAGCTTTTTTAATTTCCCCGATAATCCATCAAGACTTTTTTGCCATGAAGCCTCACCTTCTTTGTTGTTGCCAATCCCTGTACATCCCGAAACTTGATTTTCAAGGGCAACGGATTTGCCGCCGAAAAGCTCCTTCAAGACTACCGAATAGACGGCATAGTCTTCGTCATCAATCGGTAAGGATGGCGGAGTAAATTGTTTTATTGAACCTGATTTCTTTTTTGATTGCATGAAAGCGGTAGAGCTGAGAATGAAAACAATTCCGATTACTACCAACAATTTTAGATTTTTATTCACCATATTCCTGAACCCCAACGGGGTGATATGTAATAGCCCAGGGTGGAGTGAAGCGAACGCGAAACGTAACCCTGGGAACGAATCGTCAAAAAATTAAAGCCCTGAAAGGGCGTGATAATAACCCCTAATCCCAAACATATCGTTCATCATATTCCACTTCATACTTATCGCATAACATCCGAAATTCATCCTGAAACGAAAACTTACGATGATGTTCTTTTTGATTCGCAATATACTTCTTCACATCTTTGACTCCCGATTGTCCAATCGAAAATGCGCCGTACCCGCCTTGCCATTGAAATTCTCCAACTTTCGATTTCAGCCACTTTGAAGAAGAAGCTTTGACCTCTTTGACAATATCCGCGATTGCCCATGTTCGAGAGAGTGCGAAGAGCGCGTGAATATGATCGGTATCGCCTCCGATTAATAATGCAGGAGAATCACAGGCACGAAATGTAGTCGCCAGATATTTATGCAATTCAATTTCGGCTGCTTCCGTAATGAATTTCTCGCGGTTCTTCGTGCTGAAGACGAGATGGATCAGAACAGAAGAGAGCGATTGCGGCATATTTTATCTCGCCCTCTCAGGGCTTTTCGTTTGCGCTCATCAATACCCGGGGTTCCACCCCGGGCTATTACATTTCGTCCCGTTGGGACTTGAAGACAAATACAATTCGATGCGACCCGGTGAAATATTTTGGGCGACAATTTACTTTGTCCGTCGCGACAAAAATGAAAAGAGCGCGTAATCCAACGCCTGATTCGTCGTCAATAATTCATATTCCACTTTATTATTGATCGCGCCTTCTTTCACCCGTAGCAAATGATTTTGAAATGTCTCGCGGTATCCTTCTGCCAATACATCAGGCATGACGTGCAACTGTTCCTGCGTCTCGCAATCTTCCAACAAGACAGATTCATCGTAGCCGAAATCAATCTCGTTGCGATCCAAAACCTGAAACGCAATCACATTATTTCCCTTGAAACTGAGATGCTGAAACGCTTCGATCAACGCTTCGGAATCATCATAAAAATCTGAAATGATAATCACGACGCTGCGTTTAGTAATGCGGTCGGCGGCTTCGTGCAGCATTGCGGAAAGCCGTGTTTCCTTGCCTGCTTCGAGCTGCTCTAAATGTCCGAAAATCGCTCGCAAATGTCCGGTACGATTTAATGAAGGCAACGTGACACGCATCGCTTCATCAAAGGCTAATAAGCCAATCGCATCGTTTTGTTTATTAACCAGATACGCCAGCGAAGCCGCTAACATTTTCGCGTATTGCAACTTGGAAACGCCGCCCGACGAATAACGCATCGAGCCACTGGAATCAACTAACAAATGAAATTGCGTATTCGTATCTGCCCGATATTTTTTGATGTAATAACGATCCGTCCGCCCCAATAATTTCCAATCCAGATACCGCAAATCATCGCCGGGCATGTATTGCCGATACTCCGCAAACTCCGTCGAAAACCCGGTGAACGGTGAACGATGAAGCCCGGAAATAAAGCCTTCGACCACGGTTCGCGCCAATAATTCAAGCGAAGAAACGCGCCCTAAAACTTCGGGATCAAGAAAGGAATTTGGATTGTGATTGACCGAATGAGGAGTTTTGAGAAACTCTGTTTCCTGAGTAATAATTCCTGGCTCTTTCTTTTTGCTCCACCACATATAATTCGTCCGGGAAACTACAGCTTAAGCTAAAACTACAAACCGGATTTCGGCTCCGGCACAGCATCAATCAAGCGTTTGACGATTTGATCGGTATCCAGTTTTTCTGATTCCGCCTGAAAATTCAGCAGGATGCGATGACGCAAAACCGGAGGCGCAGAAGCGCGAATGTCTTCGCAGCTCACGTTGTAACGTCCCTGCATAATGGCACGTGCTTTGCCCGCTAACACGAGAAATTGTGAAGCACGAAGCGAGGCTCCCCACGTAATATATTTCTTCACGAAATCCGGCGAATTCGCGTGAATCGGGCGGCTGGTATTCGCAATCTGAACGGCGTAGCGCACTACGGATTCGGCGGCGGGAATTTGTCGAACCAATTTTTGGAAAGCGATGATTTCATCGGCGGACATGATGCGTTCAAATTTCACATCCTGCGGCATTGTCGTCGCCTGGACGACTTTGACTTCATCATTTTCGTTCAAATATCCCACGCGAATATTGAACATGAAACGATCAAGCTGGGCTTCGGGCAAGGGGTACGTGCCTTCCATTTCGATGGGATTTTGCGTCGCCAGAACGTAAAACGGCTTGGGCAATTGGTACGTCGTTCCCTGCACCGTGACGTTGCCTTCCTGCATCGCTTCCAGCAACGCAGCCTGCGTCTTGGGCGGAGTTCGATTGATTTCATCCGCGAGTACCATGTTGCCGAAAATCGGACCTTTAATGAACTGCATGGTGCGATGACCGGTGCTGCGATCTTCTTCAATAATTTCAGTTCCGGTGATGTCCGCCGGCATCAGATCGGGCGTGAACTGGATGCGCTTGAAAGATAAATCCAGTACATTCGCAATCGTCCGCACCAGCAATGTTTTGGCCAGTCCCGGCACACCCGTCAGAATCGAATGTCCGCCGACAAACAATGACATCAAGACTTGCTCGACGGCTTCGTCCTGACCGATGACTGCTTTGCGGATTTCGCTGAGGATGCTTTGGCGTGCTGAGACTAAACGATTCAGTAAATCTTCTTCCCGAAGGTTATCAGACATTCTCACTCCCGATGTTAATAGCCCTGAATTTTGAAAGTCATAAATCTACGGGCTTTTATTAGTTATTCTGAGTACGTCAGTAAAGACGTTGCGGAGCTGCCATTTGGTTACTGATTTTCACCTTCTGTACTATAACTTATTTGTCAGCCAATTGTGGAATGAGCTTCTGCAATTTTCCGCGAAAGAAATATTCCATCGCCACCAAAAGAATAATAATTGCCTGCAAAACCTGCACTAAATCTTTGGAAACATTTTCCGTAAAAATATCCACAAATAATCCACCGCGTACTAAAGCTCCAAATAAAATCGCTGCAAGGAAAACGCCGAAGGGATGATTACGTCCGAGCAACGCCACAGCAATTCCTGTGAAGCCATAACCCGCGCTGAAATCGTGATAGTAACGATAGCGATACCCCAACACTTCATTAACACCGACCAATCCGGCGATTGCGCCGGACAAAGCCATCGCCAACATGACTTGCCGCTTGACGCTGATTCCAGCGTATTCCGCAGCGTCAGGGCTGGCTCCGGCGGCGCGTAATTCATATCCCCATTTCGTCTTCCACAAAAATACCCAGACTAAAAAACAAGCCAGAATCGCCAATAAAAACGTAGCATTCAGCGGAATGCGATATGGGAAATTTATTCCGAACGGTTTGAGCAACGTATAAAATCGCGCAAAGCGTCCAGCCGGAACAATCTCGTGCGTTTCCATAATCGCATCGCTTGGTTCTTTGAAATGGTATTGCACCAGATAGCTCAACAATCCGAGCGCAATAAAATTCATCATGATCGTATTGATGACTTCGTGCGATCCAAACCTGGCTTTCAAAATTCCCGGCACTGCGCCCCAAAATCCTCCCGCTATCATCGCCGCTAAAATCGCCAACGGCACAAGCAAAATCGAGGGCAATCCGGTAAACGTTAAGCCAACCCACGCCGCCGCAAACGCGCCCATATAAAGCTGCCCTTCAGCTCCAATATTGAGCAATCCACAACGAAGCGCGATGGCTACGGAAAGCCCCGTGAAGATCAGCGGCGTCGCATAAAACAACGTGTAGCCCCAGTTATCAAAGGTAAAATGCCCCTGCGCGTCGTACAGCCCAAACGCGCTATTCAGCAAAATCCCATAGACTTCAAACGGATTGTCACGAATGGCAAAGATGATGACACCGCCAATAATAAAGGCGGCGATGACGGCGATGAGCGGAAAGGTGAGTTCACGGAGCAGTGTTTTCATATTGAATTTTATTTTAGTTTAGCGACCCAGCCGTTACTACCCAATTGACTACCCAATTAAATAGACACTACCTAATTCCCCATTTCTCAGTCTTTTGCCACTGGGCGGATTGCCCACGCCCTAAACATTCGACCTGACCAGTTTCCCGCATCCCTTTCAAGACCTGTCGGATCCAATCAATGCTCACGCTGGGGCAGGCGCGTTGCAGATCAGTAATCCGAAATGGCGCATTGGTACGTTCAATTGATGTCTTCACGATTTCTAATTTGGCTCCACGCGGCTCAGCAATTTGCCCGACGCGCTCTTCAAATTCCCGGTACGCCGATTTGAGAATGAACAGGACATAATTGATATAAGGCCACGGATCGTGCTTGCCTTCGTGCCAACCTTGCGAGCTTTGTTCCAGTGTTTCGTAGTACCGATCCTTGTTTTCTTCAATCAACCTTTCAAGGCTGATGTAATGTCCGACTTCAAATCCTAAATGATAACTTTGGAGCAGCAATAATAAACGCGAAGCACGTCCATTGCCATCGCGGAACGGATGAATACAGAGAAAATCCAGATTCATCGCTGCCAAAGCGATCAAGGGCGGGACTTGTCGTTCTAGTAAAGTATCCTGCCATAACTCTACCAAATCCTGCATAAACACTGGCGTTTTTTTCGCTGTGACAGTTTTGAATCTGACCCGACTTCGTCCGTCAGGATATTTTTCGATGATGTCGCCATCTTTTTCTTTGTATTGTCCGGCATCGCCTGCGCCTGTGTGACTCAGCTTGTGAAGCCGTAAAATTGTCGCTTCGGAAATTGATAATTTACTTCCCTGCTCGTGAATCAATTTCAAGGCATTGCGATAGCCGCGAATCGCTTCTTCATCCCGATCACGTAAGCGAGATTTCCCGAACATCACTGTACCGATGCGAGCGTGGTCAATCACTACGCCCTCAATTCGATTGGAAGAAATCGCGCTTTCGATCAAGGCATGTTCACGCAGGACTTTGAGCTTTTGCGGTGATTGTTTGGTGTACAATTCCTGCTTACCGCGAGCTTCGCCAAGATCAGAGAGATACCACGACGTCGCTACCGGAATTGTCTGCAAGGAATGATTGAGAAGCTGAAGGGTTTTCATTTATGAGCAATGACGCTAACGAATGGAAAGTTGAATTCACGGAGCAGTGTTTTCATATAGTTGATTGGTTGAAGGAGATATTGTAACGCAAGACTGCATCCAGTACGAGGAATGCAGCGATACAGTACGGGGACCTGAATTCCCCATAAGGACTTGCTGCGTGATGCTCAGGTCGCTCACGCTCCCCGTACCGTACCCTCGTTTTCAAATTTCATGCGCTTCGCTGAGAGGAATAAAGAGTAAGAGAGTCAAAGGGCTACGGAGTCCTCGATGACACCACAACGCGCAAACCGAATTCATAGAAGGTGCTGCCGGGCTTGCCAACGTTACGATCGGTGGAACGACAAATGTTACCACCCGCCCCCCACGACCCGCCACGCAGCATGCGACGATCCTGATTGCCGCCGTCCGTCCACGCGGAGCCATCTTTCGGCGCACCGTTATAATCATCGTGCCGCACATCTTCGCACCATTCCCACACATTGCCATGCATATCATACAGCCCGAGCGCATTCGGCTTTTTTTGCCCCACCGAATGCATTTTGTCGCCTGAGTTTTTGTTATACCACGCCATCTCACCAAGATTTCCAGCATAATCCCCAGTCGTTCCTGCACGGCAGGAATATTCCCATTCCGCTTCACTTGGCAAACGAAAAGCTTTGCCTATCATCGCTCTCAACTTTTCGCAGAACACCTGTACATCGTGCCAGGAGACAGATTCAACAGGCAAATCATCGCCTAATTTCTCTTTAAAAATATCCAACGCCAGATTGATTTCGTGCTGAATGAAGCTGCGCTTATTCACTGAATTTGGCGACAGGCACACGATAAATAAATCTGATTCGCGCAGCACTTTGGGAATCGCTTTGTCAAAAGCCGCTCCCGCCAGCAAATCCACTTTGTCCATCCAGGGTTTGTATCCGGCAGCTTTCAGGCGGTCGTATAATTTCCGCACCACGCAATAATCTTCACGGGCGTAGCTGATGAATATTTGAGGTGGATTCGACATTTTTCGCGTTCCTGTTTCTATTGATTTTGGCTCGACGCATCTTACCGCAACTTCAGGAATTTGCGCTATGATTGTTTTAGCTTGTTGGATGTCGCAGAGAGCATGGAGTACAAGCTTTAGCTTGGTTTTATAGTACGCCACTGTAAAACCAAGCTGAAGCTTGTACTCATGCTCCTACGCTGCCTTGCGTACTCGTTTGGATTTGGAATCGTTCGTAGTCAAACGATCAGCAACAGCTTTAATAAATCTTGGATTTTCGAGTAATTCCACAGCGGCAGAGGGGAGCGAGGTTTGCCGCACCATTTCCTGTCGCGCAATCTCATTGATAAGATCACCTACTTTTCGCCCTTCGGCTTGCGCCGCAAAGAAATTGTAGACGTCAAGGTCGAGTCGTGTCTGGATTTCTACGGTTCTTGGCCATTGTTTCACTTCTTCAGGCGTGACGCCGTGACGCTTGAGAAAACCGCCGCGAACAAATTTATGGCGACCGGGTCGGAGAACTTCATCGTCACGCAATCCACGGGCTAAATCCGCCTGATACTCCTCTTCGGTGACGTCAATAATCGTTTCATCTGAATTTGTTTTGCGCATAAATGGTTTGATGTTTCTTCTCAGCTTTGCGGGCAGATATTATCCTAATGATGCCCGATTCCGGCTCTGTAAAAACGATAAATAACAACCTGCGACCGGACAAACCTGTGAGGTTGTAACGTGGCTCCTCGTCTGAATGTGTACGATCAAAATCTTCGACTACATACGGGTCGAAAAAAGCTTCTATCGCTTCTTCAAAACTGACCTGATGTCGAGCGAAATTCAGCTGATACTTATTTTCGTCCCAAGTGAATTGAATGTCCACTCTTTCCTTTCATTAATGCCCCGGCCCCAAAAACACCGCATTCATCATCATCAAATTCAGCCCATCCAAGAACGCCCGATAGTTTGGCTCTTCAGCGAACGCGACGATATGACCGCTGCCGATGCGGGAATACATCAGGAAGGCTTTGCCTGGTAATTGCGCCTGTGCATCTTCCCACATCAATCCGCTGAGCAACATTTTTCCTTCGGGCAAATACCGCGCTACGTTGACGCCTTTGTCTAATTTCAGCGGCGTAAAGATGCGATTGCTTTCGACAATCGTATTTGTATTTTCGCCGTAACCGAAGCCTAACCAATGCTCTTGATTCACGGACAACCGAACGATGGCTCCGGGAGTATTGCTCGGAAATTCGTCGTCAGGTTCGATAGCTTTATCAATTCCTTTGGAAGCTTCTTCAGGCTGTGCGGGAGCTTTGGCATCTTTGTTTTCAGCTTTCGTGTCAGCAGGTTTCGCATCTGGCTTTTTGCGCTTTTCAAGTTTGGTGGCAAGCAATCCAACTTTTTCATCGGCAGCCCACGCCGCAGCTTCGCCAATGGTGATAAGAGTTCCGCCGTTGCTGCACCATTCGCGGAGCTTTGATGGATTCAGCATTTGCGAATAGCCTCCGCGTGATCCTTCCGGCAAAATCAGGACATTGTATTTCGTGAGGTCAGCGTTGCCAATTTGTTCAGTGCGAATTGTCGTCACCGGATAGCCGTATTTTTGCTCAATCAAATATCGCACCCAGCCCACCGAATTCGTCGAAGTCGGTGTGTTGTACGCGAGTGCGACACGCGGCTTTTTCAAATATGCCACATTCGCCGAACCAAAATTTATTCCGCTTTCCACCCACGAATCGTCGGTGGATTGAAAATCTATGCCGTAGCTTGTGGCGATTTTTTGCAGGCGTTCATAAACGTCTGCCGGATTGTCTTTGACTTTGATAATCAATGATCCGCGCTGAAAAGTAGTACCGGAAAGTTTGAATTCCTTGTCGGCACTGTGAACGCGAATGTCCTGACGGAACATATCCGCAAGAGCCATCGCTGATTTTTGCGAATTCCAATTCATCAGATATGCGAGGTTGGCTTTGCTGCCTTTGACGCTGCCTTGATAATTCGGCTTGTCTTTCAGCAGCGTGAAATTCCCTTTGGATTCAGCCTCAGCCGTAAACGCATTCACGTCCCACAATAAGGGCAACGACCACGCGGTCACATCGTAAAATTCATCGCGTTGTCGGTTCTGTAATCGCTTGCGCTGCTCGTCTACGAATTCCTTATCCTGCTCCGTTTTTTTGTCCATCAACGTTTTCAATAATCGCTTGGCGGGTTGCGATAATGAAGCAATAAATGTTCCGGCGGGAAACTGACGCGACTCCAATTTGTCTTCGTAATAATCACGGGCTTTGGCGTTGGTGAAAGCGGCTTCAGCACGTTTCACTTCGATGCCGTTATTCATCAGCATTGCGGCGAAGCGTTCAGCGCGGCGCGGATCATTGCCGGGAGCGATGATGTATTCCTTGACGATTTCCGTTTTGCTTTCTTCAATCGCAGTCCGGCGAAATTCATAAAAATATTTCAGCAATGCTTCGCGGTTGTTCGCCGTATTTTCAATCGTCGAAAGCGAGGAAATAAAATGATGCTGCACGGAATCGCGGTACTGCATGACCGTTTCATCATCGCGCCGTGCCACTAACCCTCGCGCCGAAGCTTGTTCGTACGTCATTCCAATCGAACCGTGAAACGTCGGCCAGCCTTCGCCGTAGCCTGGATAAAAGGCGTCGTAGCCCTCACGCGTGAAATAATCAAAGCGAAATTTATCAAACCATTTCGCGTTATTGCGCCCGAATTTCGAGAACCACTCGATCTGAAATTTCGGCATGTTCGGATTCAGCGGCAACGCCTGCGGAGCGAAATAATAACTGCTATTGGTGTTCATTTCGTGCAGGTCTACAAACACTAACGGGAACCAATCCAGATAGGCTTTGGCGCGTCCTTGCGTTTCGGGCTGCGTCTGCGCGAACCAGTCGCGGTTCATATCAAAAAGATAATGATTTGTGCGTCCGCCGGGCCAGACTTCGTTGTGTTCAGCGGATTGCAAATCTTCGTTCGGAACGAGTCCGACGTTCTGCCGAAAATAATTAATGAAGCGGTCGCGTCCGTCAGGGTTTTGCATCGGATCAATAACAATCACAGAATTTTTCAAGGCATTCTCAACCAGTGAATCGCCCTGCGCGGCAAGCAAATGATACACCGTCATTAACGCTGCATCGGTGCTGGAAATTTCGTTGCCGTGAACGGAATACGCCAGCCAGACTAACGATGGCAGAGATGAAATTAATTTATCGGCTTCGTTTTTTGAGATCGTACGAGGATCCGCCAGCTTCCGCATTCCGGCCTTAATGTCATCAAGCCGCGCAATGTTTTCAGGGCTACCGATTGCCACATGATACAGCGATTTTCCTTCCCATGTTTCGCCATGCTTGAAAATTTTCACGCGATTCGGCGCAGCTTTTTCCAGCGCGAAAATATATTTTTCCATCTCGTGATGAAAGGTGATGCGGTCTCCGACTTCGTGTCCGACTGCTTGCTTGAGAGTTGGAATTTGAGAGTCGTATTTGGCTCCGGGGAAATATTCAAAACTTTGAGCGGCTATTGAAACTGAGATTAACAGGCTGAGTACAAAAATCAGGGGCAATTTGTTCACGGGAACCTCTTGAATGAAAATGATAATCGGCAAAAAAGATCAGCCACGAATGGAACGAATCAGGCTTCGTCTTGGCTCGTGGCTGTCTATGAATTTATTGATAGGGAACTTACTTTTTCTTACTGCTTTTGGTTAGAGCTTTCAGATGGGAAAGCACTGCCTGTACCTGCATCGGCTTCAATGAATCCTTAAATCCGGGCATCGCACCTTTGCCGTTATTGACCACCGCCGCCCACGAAGCGGAATAAGAAGTCCGGGTCAAGTCGGGGGTAAAGTTCTCAACCCCTTTTCCACCCGCACCATGACACTTCGCGCAATTTTGATTGTAAACTGCCGAGCCGTTCTTCTGAGCCACCACTTCACCCATCCAAAACGTACTCGCTAATGCCATCATTGCACCAAATGCAAAAGTAAGCGTAATGATCTTTTTCATGAACTATATTCCTCTTAGAGTTAAAATTTTGGCAATTCCCTTGCCAATAGTAATGCCAGTCCAAAATTATAAAAGGGTATTTTAATTCAGACAGTAATAATCGTAAATGGTTAGTTCACCGGAATCAAGCTTGTTTCAAAATCAGGCTCAAAAGTTGCGGAACTCCGGTGAACGAAATCAACCAAAAATAAAAAAAACCAGTGCTTCCCATTGGATTTCTCCCCACTCTAAAAAAGCCTTATTAAGCAAAATATTAAAATTACCCAGCTCAAACAAGACAAAAAATATTAGCCAGAATAAGCTTTAAGCCATAACCGTGATACTAATGTAAAATATGGCTTTACAGGATTCATTGTTTTTGCTACCTTGTTCAGGTCAACAAAGTTTAGTGTCCACATTCATTACTTTCAGCGCCTCATTATTGGTAGCCGAAACTGAAAAGTAAGGTCGAACACGTTTTCGTCTCTGAGCCAAAAACTCTTAATACTTTTTTGGAGGTATCCATTGCAACAAAATAGTTTTTTTTCTCACAGAAATAATTATTCCCGCTTCTTAGAACCAACCACCTCTTTCTTGAAGGGACTGCTCATTCCCAAATACATTCTTACCATGATGCTGTTGATGGCGATGGTACTGTTGGCAGGTGCTTCCATTTATCGTGAGCGTGAAGGACTGAAGTCGGCACAACAGTCATTAACTGCGACCCGGAATAGAGTTGAAAGACAACAAGATGACAAGCTTTTACTACAGCGTGAGATCAAAGAAAGCCGGCAAAACAAAGAGGTGATTACCCGTCTGGCGCAAGCAAGATTGAATTATGTAAAATCAAATGAAATTGTGCTGCACCTTCAATAATCCCTCTTTCGGTTTTGCTCGTAAACGAACAAATGGCCTTAGCTTTCAGAAGCTAAGGCCATTTGTTTTTTGAGAATCGAAAGCTACCATTAAGCAGCAGGCAGGGTCAGTTCCTGACCAACCTTAATGCTGTCGGCATCATCCAAAATATCAGTGTTCGCATTGAAGATTGCATGGTAATGACCCGCATCGCCATAAGCGTGCTTGGCAATCTTCGACAGCGTATCACCTGATTGAACGTTGTACTTGGTGGCTCCGACAGTGAGGTTGGGATTGATGTCACCATAGGCTGAATCAACTGCTTTGACGGCATCCCAGATTGCATTCTTGGCATGCTCTGAAGGCACTGTCCCTTCCAGGTACAATTTATCGCTGTCAATATGTAAATGAGCAATGTTGAGACCAGCATGCTCTCCCGCTTCCAATGCCGAATTGTATTTAGCTTTCAATGTTTCTAAATCTGCCATATTCAAATCCTCCTCAAAAAACTAGCCTTATGAGCTAGAAGTTTTCTTTCCTATAGAAAATAGTAGCTAATGCTACCGAAACAAAAATGTTATGACGCACATCCCGCGAATAAATTATCGGCGTGGAGTCTACACAAATGCCATACTGAATGCAAATGTGAAAATGAGCTGGAAACGAAAAAGCGAAAGAGTCAGCAAGTTCCCACTTGCTGACTCTTTCGCTAACAGTCTGTCTTACTATTTATTGCAGCTTAACTGTAGGTACGCTGCCAAGTGTTAGCAATAGTTTGCACATTAGTTGTTCCAAAAGTGACCGTCCGGGCACTTCCTCCGGTTGCCACTCCAGAAACAGTTGAAGGGAAAAAGGGCGGGACAATTTGGCTATTGGCAAATCGTGGATCGAAAAAACGATTTGTCTTTTGCGATTTATCATTGATTTGCGAATTTCCTTTTGAAACCGAGCGACTACCTCGCAACGAGATAACAGTATTACTGTTACAACTTGTGCAATCCGTCGCCCAGCCACCTGTTTGTGCATTCGGATCAATCAGAAGGCCTGCCTCATTGAAAACGGCAATCGCGGCATCAACCGTCATACTCGCGTTGGTTCCTGTATAGGCAGTATCAGGCTTCCAGATCATCTTTCCAGAGTTGGTAAAAAGACCCAGTACATTCTTTGGGGTATAATTGTTTGCATAAGTAATGGCACTGCCGGTCGCAGTTAAGACAGGCTCTTCATAAGTAATACTCCCTGTCACCTGAATATCTGACGTAGAGGTGATACTAAGCGATGTATTTTTTGAAATTGA
This sequence comes from Blastocatellia bacterium, assembly GCA_043783625.1. Taxonomy (GTDB): domain Bacteria; phylum Acidobacteriota; class Blastocatellia; order RBC074; family RBC074; genus JAFDVL01. The sequence continues at coordinate 36,776 of JAYVZE010000067.1, forward strand.
CGCTGGAACCGCCCCACTTGAAGCAGCAGCACCATGTAATTGACTGATCGCCCCATCAACAAAAAGCTGAACACCTGGCTTATATTCAGAGCTTACCGAGCTATGTTTATCCAGAGGAACCCCTTGATAAGTTTGAGTCGTACTTCCGCGCGTAATGACTGTTTGCCCGGAGCTTGTCGCGGTTGGCGGAGTGATGGTAATCGTAGTCGTGACAGTTCCCTGCTTAATGGCATAAACCTGAGACTCGCCACTGATACTCAGTTTCAACTCGGCAACATCCCCCTTGACATAGATACCACCACCATCTATCGCATTTACTCCACCATTGTTAACCACCGGGAGATAAATACCATTGGCAATGGTCGTGCCACTAATGACAGCAGCAGAGTTGCTGACATCTCTTAATTCAGCCGCGAGCTGAGCAGCAGTTGGCTTGGGAGGTAGTCCGGCCAACGCACCCGTAGTGGCAGCAGGGTAAGTGCTGTCAGGTACCCCGGAAGAATTCAAAACGGCTAGTTCCTGCGAAAACGAATTTTTAGGTAATTCCTTTACGGCAGTGGTTGTATAGGTACTATTGACATTCATCCCTGTTTTAGGAACCGAGTTAGGGACAATCCCACTAACGGCATAAGAAGTATTATTGTGAATATAATTGCTATTAGCCTGCGTAACAGCTCCGACAAATGTGACTATGTTACTGCTGTTATATCTCATCGCATCATTTGAATGAACTTTGCCCTGAAACACACCAGAGGCCCAAACGCTAGTGCCATTCCAATGGTTAAGAAATGTTCCAAACTCACTAAATGATTGGGTTGGCGGCTGTAAAGCTCCACCCTTAACTATCGTCGCTTCGAGCGTGGCACTAATTAATCCAACTTCGACGGCATTCGCGGTAGCTCGATTAATATTCCCACTACTTACCCCGTTATTCCCTGTCGAGGTTACTGTATAACGATAGGTGGCGGTAGCAGAGGCAACACGTTGTGCATAATCAAGTGCAACCTTTACAAAGCTACTGTTCAATCCAACATATTGCAGATCAAGAACACCTATATTAGTAACGTTAACTAGCTCAACATTAATATCAACAGTATATCCTGAATTTGTCATGGCATTAAGTCTATTAACATTAACTACTGCGGCTTTCGCGGTAGTAGCTGGCACTCCCGTAGCACCCAATAATTGCGAATTAGAAAGTGCTGTGCTGAGCTGGGCTGTATCAACTGTCACTAAGGTATATGGAACTCCGTTATCATAGACAACCCGTGTACTATAGCTCAGTGTAGCGGGTGTAATAGTAGGATTTTTGATGGCATTATTCAGCTCTTTTCGAATGGCTTCACGAGCAATTCCAATTCCGGCATCGGCCGCATAAAATGCCTGCTCGTTACGCATAAAGCCGCCAGATAATGCTGCTTCGCCCGTAGAGTTGAATAAAACTGCTAGACCGAGGCTGGTGCAAAGCATCAGACACATCATGGTGGTGATTAATGCCATGCCCTGCTCTTTCACACTTACTTTAGCTTTTTCTTTCTTTACTTTCTTCATAATTCACTCTACTCAAAAATAAGTCGAATCGGAGTTTAACAAAATTACTTAAATGATTAGTGATTCGGAACAAACCCCGGTAAAATAAGATTTCTAGGAGCTACTTCAAAGGTATGAGAGATATAACGCTGTCCTTGCTTATCTATATCCATTCCCATTTGAGTTCGGGCCGTCAGAGTCACTTGGACTGAACGTATCAAGGCCCGGTTATTTAAACTGAATTTACTAATTTGATCCACCCAATTCGTATCATAGACTCCTGTGGACGTGTTCAATCTCTCTGTTTTATACTTCAATTGAAAATCTGAAATCCCTCGCGCAACCGTTACCCATCCCGTGCTGTTACGATTTCTTTGAAGCTCGCCACTTGTGGCATTTAACCGATATTGTATAGCGTCTTCCAATTTTACGAGTTGCAAAGCAGCCGACGACGGAAAGTCATTCGTAACATCCCAAAAAGTTGACGCCTGCCCTTCAAAGCAAAGAGTTCTGGCGGTAGGCGTGAGCTGCTTTCCGCCAGGAATATCCGTACCAGGAAGATTACTGCTGGCGAGATCAAACACTGTAAACTCAGCATTGTCACGGGCATTGACTGAAACGTCGTTTGCTTGGGCTACCGTATAAACAAGATATGTGCCGGCGGTGTAAGGTGTCAGCGGGATTCCTGTTTTAACTGCGGTTGAAGTTGGTGGGGCAGTAACAGAGACCGGAGAAAAAGAGGTTTGACCATACATTACCATCAGGACATCTGGACTCGTACCTCCACCATCAACGCCAAGGACTGGCCCAAGAAATCCCGGAATTCCTGCACCAGCGGCTTGCACGTCACGTGAAATGAGATCCATGGCAGCTCGAAAATTTTGATTCAGCTCGCTTCTTGATCCCTCCACCACAAATGATTGCTGTCCTTGTCTCATAAGTGAAAATACTACGCCTGTCAGCGCGATAGTTAATGACATCGCAAGCATCATTTCCAAAACACTGAATCCGCCTTGTCTTTTTTTCTGTTTCATATTGCTTCCCTTCAAGCTTACCAATTAGCTATTTGATGGAGTGCGGATGGTACACATCGTTGAGGTCTCGACTTGGGCCACATTTGCACCAGTGACACCGTTTCCTTTCAAGGCGGCCTTGGTGGCTTCGGCTCTCACCGTAATGATTCTCATCCCCGGATACACCGGAACGGCGACACCATTTACGACTTGAGTTACGCTATCGGGTTGAACAATCCAAGTGGCAACATAATCAACCGGCTGATTAGTAACAAATGGGGTTTCCGAAATTTCCATCGCGCCATTTCCGCCATTCGGATCTCGGTATCTGATATAGAAATTTTTGGAGTAACCGGCGACACTATTAGCCGCCCCTAGTAGTTGTGCTACAGTTTTATTGGTTGGATTGTTGGTATATCCTAGTGGCGCTGCTTCGACAACGGGCAAGGGTTCGGCAATCAGTTGCTCGATAACCCTTTTCGCCACCATCGAAGCAACTGTCGTTTGACGTGAACTATTATTGTAGAGTGCTGACATCACAAAAAGTTGCATGACTCCCATCAATCCAATTAACATAACCATCGATGCGACTGCTGTTTCGAGGAGCGTGAATCCAGCTTCACTACTTTTTTGTTTTTTTGTTAACATAACTATCCCCTTCATCAGGTAAGCGAAATCTTTCCTGGAAAGAAAGTGATTGATTAGTATGGTAGTTAATAGATACCGCCAACTACTCAGGATCGAAGCCTGATTTATACATTCGTAAATGTTATTAAGGCATAATTACAAATTAGCTTCCCGATGAATAACTTGAACTTCCGCTTGATGACCCTTTCCACTCGCTGCGATACATTTTATCAAAGGTTGCGGTACTTCCTGCGCTGGAAAGTGTCACCGCAGCCAGCTCGCCTTTTATATTTTTTAGATACACCCAGTTAAAAGCACCCGGCTCAACATTAGGTAATCCACGAGAGGTAAAAGTAGCTGTTCTTTCGTACGTGTTGCTACCGACAGGGAAGGAACACGAAACCTTACTATTGGGCTGCTGCGATGCCAAAGGCGCAGCCGCGCCAGCAACAATTATCGCTGGAGCAGTTTCGGAGCTTTCCAGCGAGGAAAATGTCACCCCAGATGGCAGTTGAATTACCTGTCCATTACTCATCGTCAAACGGTTAGTCGAAAGATTAAACGTGACAGATTTTGACAAGTTTTCCCTAATGGCATCATACTTGGCTGCCTGTAAAACCTGATCAATTTGCCGTGCCGTAGCTTTAAGCTGATACTGACGTGAAGTATTAATTATACTCGGAGCTGCTATTGCACTGACAACCAGTACCACACCAGAAATAACCATCGCTTCCAATAACGAAAATCCGTTTTCCCTTCTCATCATTTTCCCCCTCATAAAAGAATGAAGCCAAATCCATTCAGTGCTTTTTCGTGGCGACTCTCTCGCTTGAAAGCCCCCTACTACTTTTCTTTTCACCACCAAAAGAATCATTCTTAAAATCCTCTTTTTAGTAGTTTCCATCATTATTCTAAGAGACGAGTTTTTCAAAACACTTTCAAAGGTATGATATTAGACGTACTTAAAAAATATTCCGTGTCCGAACTTTCCGACACTCGTCACTTTTGCTTGGTGCGGGAACACGCCAACATTTCTGAGGAATTCTGCTAAACCACTCACCTCCTTAGGCTTATCGAGTACAATAGCTTTAGGCACAAGGCTTGCTCTTATTTTTGTGCCTTTGAAGATTACTAGATTTAACGTTAAACAAATGAAACAAGTAGCAATTATTTTTAACCCGCGCGCCGGAAGCATCAAAGGCGATTCCACGCGCATTCATCAACTGCGGGACGAACTCAGAAAACATGGGTTTTTCTGTGACGATGAATTTTTGCTGTCCACTTCAAGAGCTGGGGAAGCGGCTGAATTAGTCTCAAAAGCGGTCAAAATGAACGCTCATCTCGTCATTGTCTGCGGAGGCGATGGCACGATTAACGAAGCTGTTCAGGGAATGGTAGGTTCATCTGTTCCGCTGGCGATTCTGCCCTCCGGGACAGCAAATGTTTTGGCGAAAGAGCTGGCGCTTCCCTCTTCACCTGAAGATTTGGTGGAGCTGATTGCGCGTCACAGCTTACGCCGGATTTCGGTGGGATTGGCGTCAAATGCAGAAACCGGATGGCAGAGATATTTTCTCTTAATGGCGGGAATCGGGATTGATGCTGCCATTATCGAAACTGTAGACCCAAAGCTTAAAAAACAATTTGGACTGGGTGCTTATATCGCCGCCGGACTCAAAACATTAGTGAATTGGAAGCTGACACCGTTCAATTTAAAAGCCAATCAGCAAAGTTATCCGGCAACTTTTGCGGTCATAGCGAACGCTGCGAATTATGCCGCGTGGTTTAGAATTTCACCGGATTCGCGGATGGAAAGCAACGCGCTGAATCTTTGTGCTTTCAATTCGACCAATCGAATTACTTATCTGGGCTACGCCGCAATGAGTTTATTCGGAGCGCACATCAAAGCCTCAAATGTCGCCTACGAACCTGTCTCAGAAATTTATGCCGAGTCAAATGTCCCGGTTCCTGTGCAACTTGATGGTGAGTTAGTCGGGCATCTTCCGATGAAATTTTCCATCGTTCCAAACGCCTTAACCGTCGTCGCGCCGTAGGAATTTTATGCTTAGAGTTCAAACTTTAGTTTGCCAAACGCCGCGCTTCGCTGGCGTTAACACACTGAAGCGTGAACTCCGAGCGAGGACAGCAATTTTCCAAAACTTTTGCTGAGCTGTTTATGAAACATTTTTTCTTAATTTTCAGGATCGTTTTTCTTTCGGCAATTTTCGCTTGCGCTCCAACATTTGCACAAACTCCCACGCTTTCTGCCGCGCTCCCTGCCGAAGCGGTTAAGCTGAGCATTGAAGGCGCAGAAGCCAATTACAATTTGGATTACGAAACGGCACGCGCCAAATTTGAAGAGATTCGGAAGAAGTTTCCACAGCATCCGGCGGGCGATTTATACGTCGCTAATATTGTCTGGCTGGAGCATCTGTATAAGCTGCGTCGCCTGCAAACCGGACTCTATCAAAACGAAAGTTTCTATGCCGGCTTTGAAGGATCAGATGAAAAAAATGAAAAGGGTGACGCGGTCGAAGCCAATGTTGACAGGACTTTCCGTGCGTTGATGACTTCAGCAAAAACAAAAGCCTTAACGATGGTCAATGCAAATCCAAGCGATCCGCAGGCGAAATATTATCTCGGATCAATTTACAGTATTCTTGCCGCGTACGAAGCTTCGACAGCGCGAAAATTTTTCTCGGCACTGCGCAACGGCTCCAGAGGCGTAGACGCTCATCAGCAAGTTCTCAAGCTCAAACCTGATTATTTTGAAGCGTATTTGTCAGTCGGATTGTATGAATATATCGTTGGGAATCTGCCATTCCCCATCAAAGCACTCGCCGCGATGGGAGGCGTTCGCGGTAATCGTGAGCGTGGCATTCAGCAATTAAAATCCATCATTGAACATCGCGCCGCCAACGCAGACGATGCGCGTGTCTTGCTAATTGGTGTCTATCAAAACGAACATAAACCTGCTGAAGCTCTACCTTATTTAAAAGAATTTACGGCTCGCTATCCGCGTAATTATCTCTTCAAATTAGAACAGGCGAACGTCTTCGTTCAGCTCAATAAACAGGACGAAGCCGCGAAAACCTATGAAGCGTTAATTGCCGAAGCTGAGGCGAAAGCTCCGGCGGCAAAGGTCATTGATTTGATTCGATTTCAGTACGCAGAAATGCTGGCGAAGAATTCACAAACAGAAAAATCATTAGAGCAATATTTGGCGGCAGCCAAGGAACCGACTGCGGAGCCGGGACTGAAAACTATCGCCATGCTGAGAGCGGGGCAAAATCTTGATGTACTGAATCGCCGTGCCGAAGCCATCGCACAATATAAATTGGTGTTGGCGCGTCCAAAGGTTTTTGATTCACACGATCAGGCGAATAAAGGGCTGAAGAAATAAATGCAGAAGCCCGCACGTAGTAAGGGCGCCTTTTCATTAGCATGAATTGACGAGTAAACATACGCCCTTACTACGTGCGGGCTTCTGCATTTATTAGGTATACTTGAGCCACTTAATCAGCTCCGGCAAAGACGGACGTTTGCCATACATCAAGACGCCGACACGGTAGATTTTTGCTGCAACCCAGACGGCTCCCCAAATCGTCAAGAGCATTAACACAATGGATAATGCGATTTGCCACAGTGGAGGCTGCTGCACCGTAATGCGCATAAACATCAGGATCGGGCTGAAAAATGGAATCAACGAAAGCACTGTAGATAATGTGCTGTCAGGCTTGGTCATGACGACTGAAGCCAGCGTCATCGGCAATGCGACCAATAAAGTAATTGGCATTTGTGCCTGCTGACCATCTTCCTGACTGGAGACCATGGAGCCGACAATTGCATACAGCGTAGCGAACAGAAAATATCCGAGGATGTAATAAATAATAAAGAAAAGCAGTAATGAAACGGGGATCGCCGGAAATTTAAAACTCCCGAAAGCGAGAGCCTGCGCAGCGGCTACGGCACTCACCAATGCTAAGGAAAGCGCCCAAACTGTTACCTGCGTCAAACTGACCGAACCAATTCCGATAACTTTTCCAAGCATTAATTGAAATGGTTTGACAGAGGAAAGCAGGACTTCGATGATGCGTGATTGTTTCTCTTCGATGACGCCTTGCATGACTTGCAAGCCATAAATCAGAATCGTGACATAGAGAATAATCGCCAATAAAAAGCTTAATCCCCACTTGGCTGCGCCGGATTCCTTCTCGCCTTTTTCGTCAATAAAATCAACTTGAATTTTCTGATTAATCACGCTGGCCCGGGCGGGGCTAACTCCGGCGCGAATCATTCGTTGTTCAATTACCGCTGTATTGAAAGCATCTTCAACTCTCCGATTATTGGCAAAATCATTGACGTTAC
>JAYVZE010000068.1:0-6546 GCA_043783625.1 Blastocatellia bacterium
ATTGCGAAGGATTACTCAGAACGAGCGAAGCGAAGATTCGGATTTGCGCGATTCGGTTAATTCTGCGCAGAATCGCCTAACTGCAAACAGGTTCTATAAAAAAGCCGCTCTTGGCAGAACGGCTTTTCATCCATCAGGCTTTTAGATATTTCATCAGGCGGCAATTAGCTCACGCTCGGCTTTTTTGGTTAGTGCGTAAAAATAATCCTTCTGTTCTTCGTTACTCCATAAATGCCCGTCATGTTTATCAACATAGACAAAAATTGCGGCAGGCGCATATCCCGCTTCTTCCATTTCTTCAGAAGGCGCAGCAAAGACAAAACAACGATCATACTCCGTGTGCAGTCGTAGTGACTGAAAGCGAAAATGGCTCAGCCGCTCTGATTGCGCTGCTTTTTCCTGTAGACCGCGAGTGGCGATTTCTTCAGCTTGTAAGAATTCAATACTCATTGTTTTATTTTACCAGAATGACAGCTTTTCCGTACCCTGTTTTTTTAGAACGCCACGCCGCGAGAAAATCTTTTTGGTGAATCCAGTACGAACTGCCTTGATTTTGCGGCAAAGAATCACGCACTGCCACACGTTCCAGAACGATCTGCTCAATAATCAGGACATGTCCATCATTAGGCATCGCACCGGAAACTCTTACCACAACGACTCTCAATTGTACGGCTTGTCGCAATTCCTGCCAAGTTAGCTCATCACGATATTCATAGTTCTCAATTCCAGCTTTTCGTAAGACCACCGGAATATCGCGTACCAACGCGCCATCCTGATTGGTTTCCAAAAAGTCGCGCAGGTAACTTTCTGAGAACTGAATATTTTGTCGAAGTTCCGGTCGGAAATCGAAAATTAACATCCGGCAGCTTGTAGCGACGCACGAATCGGGATGGGATTGTCCAAGGATTATCCCTTTGGGAGAATATGGTTCGGTTTCTTTGTGAGCGAAAAATCCACCCTTCGCTTTTCCTTTGAGAATTGGCACACCCGCAGCTTACCAGATTTGCATAATTTCTCAATTTCGCGGCATGGCTGCGATTATTTTTTTTCAAACAACAACTGCCAGCAGTCAGCAAAGTTAATCGCAGGTTACGATCCTCCGCCCCGTGAAATGACTCACGCCTCCAACTTATAATATGATCCATGACTTGCATGCCAAAGGCGTAATGGTTCCGATCAGCTTCGTTTCTGAACACAGCGAAACGCTTTACGAGCTGGATATTCAATACAAAAAAGTCGCCGACGAAATCGGATTGAAAAATTATCGCCGCGTTCCCGCGTTTAATTCTAACCCTGATTTTATTCGTGGATTAGCGGATTTGGTGAGTGAAAAATTTCTGACTCCCTCAATTTAATTTTCAAACAACAACGTCCAGCAAACTTTTTTCAATTCGCTGGACGTAGATTTTTACCTTAGCTTTTCCGTGTGGCAGCTCACTTTGTATTTATAGTACCTCGATTTCTGCTTTCGATAATCCGGTTGCCTGTACAATTATTTCAACACTGACGCCACTTGCTTTTAGCTGCTGGGCTACTGCTAGTTTCCCTTCCAATTTTCCCTCGTCAAAGGCTGTATCTATGACCCCTTTTAAATCTCGATAAATTTTCAAACTGCTTTCGTAGTTGTCCCGCTCCGCCGCTCCGTATTTCGCCAGTTCCGCTTTCGCAAACGCTTGCGTGAAAATCTCATCGGTGAAAATTGTCGGGATCGTCTGAAAATCTTCCAGATGTTTGATGAAGAATAACCACTGATCCAGACGGGATTTCAACTCGTTTTCAGCAAGCTTGAAATTGGGCATTTCCAAATAAATATACGTCAGCTTCTCATAGAACGTTTTGCCATTCTGATTCTTTAGTTTGATCGTATGCAGGACTTTCCCTTTTTCTCCTGCATTCTCGTAATCATCAAACGTGAAATCTAAAATGCCCACGCAATACACCGCTTTCAGATTGTAAGTCCATTCGCCCCGGTTGGCTTGTTCCTGAATCGGAAACGTCGAGTAATAAATTGAAGCCTGTGCAAATAAAAGATAAATGAATTCAAGAAGATAAAGGAATGCGCCAACGAGCACAATCCAAATGATCTTTGATATGGGCAATGGGTTTGCCTGCGCGGTAATCCGCGAGAAAGCAAATCTGATAAAGCCAGACGTTGGCTAAGACGAAAGCACCGTTACGCCCTTCGCCTTGGACTTTGCATTCTTTCAAGTCCGCCGACTGGATGATGCGCTGAAAGAGCAGTTCGATGGTTTCCTTGCGGTAGTCATAGAGATCGTCTTTCCACGAACGACGTTGTGGCGGGAGCAATGGCGGTGACAGCACCAAGCCGCCCGCTCGTCCGTAGCTTTCCGGGAACTCCCCTTGGCCAAAAGTTCCGTCGCCTAACAGGACGTCGGTGATTGGCAAAGCACCAGTTGCCAAAGCCTCTTGTGCGATGTGCGCTTCGTTGACATTGTTCGGACGCCACGCCGCAAAAATCGGGACAGGAAAGGGAAAGACCAAGCCTTGCAAAACTAGGCGGTAGCCTTGCACCCAACCACGATAGCCGCTTTTCGACCATTTGGATTGCGTGTCAACATTGCGTAACCCGGCGGAATCCGACCCTGTTCGCGGTCTTGCTTGTGCCAGCGCGGTCCTTGTGCCTGGTACATGCGCCCGTCAATCGCACTGGTTTGCGTTTGGTCGGCGGTGGGTTTGACGGCTTCGCTCATCGCTTGCCCCAGCGCGGAGATTTGCTCTTCGGCTTCGGCGACCAAGTTGCTCAGTCGTCGCCCAATCGTCGTACGATGCGGGATGCTTTGGAATTCCAGAGCCTCGCGCAATCGGGCGTCTTTCTCCAGCAGCTTGCGCAACTCGCTGTCGCGAAACGTTCGCAGCGTGACCGCGACCGCCGCCAGCAGCAGGAATGAAAGCCCGGAGAAATCTCGCTGTTTCCCTCGTTTGGGTGGTGGCGACGGCGGCATTTGGTAGTTTTCTTTGACGCGCTCGACTAAACTTATCAGCGCGTCGGGGGTGCTAGGTAGTTGGTTGGTAGCCATACTTCCTAGAAAACTATCAATTCGATGGTTGCCCCGACCTTATCTTTCTCTTTTCAAAGAACTTTTATTTGCACACTCTTCAATAAATTGTTCGTTCTTTGAAATAATTCTGCTTGGCTTTTTGCAGTTCGACGATGAATTTTTCGCCCTTTTCATTTTCACAGTAAATGTCGTAAATCGCTTTGCGGTCGGCGTCACGCTGCCCCAGTTGTTCCGTGTTTTTGAAGGTTAGTTCCACGATCTTATGAGCTTGCGGCAACAGCACGTTGAGGAAGTCAATCAGCAGCGGCTTACTCGCTTCTTCGCCGAAGATTTTCTTGAAACCGAAGTCGGTGAACGGGTTAATGTATTTCGCTTTGATCTCTTTATTGTCCGCAATTCCTGATTGTTTTACAAACTTTTCCTGCCCCCTTCCCGCCGTGCGATATTGTTCCGGGCTTCCAACCACCTGATGTCAGATCACTCACTGAGTATGCCGCCGCCTGATTTTTGCGCAAAATGTATATGCAATCAATTTTGAAAACAGAAGTTCCAAAACTGGTACAGCTCGGCGGCGTCAAAGATAAAAAGACGATGGAAACGGCGCAATCGCCATCAGCGTCAATTAAGGCTGAAGCATAGAGATTAATTCAAATGCGTAGCATTTTTTCTTTTCAGCACCTTTAATCCAAACTATCAGTAACATTTTCAAGGTCAATTAATTTCTTAAAACGCAAATAAATGTCAACGATACTTTCAATTTTATCTGTGAGCTTATCATAAAAAAAATCATCAGAAACCCAATCATCAAAGGCTAAAAGCAAAAGATTCTCGTGATTATTTGCTTTAACATCTACCTTTAATTTCCAATATTTAGAGATAGAATCTGTTACCACTTCAAACAATGGCGCAGGATGATGAACTGGGTAATATAAATCATTCTCATCATTGATATAATACCAAATCTGATCACCACGGATTGATAATGCGTAGACTATGTATTCCTTTTCTATAATTACAGGAAATTCTATATCATTAGTAAATCCAGCCTTTGCGTCGAGATATTTAGGAGGAAGATTTATACCTTGATTTGTTATACAACGTATTTTCATTGAAAAGTCCTTCTAATGCCTATTTGAATTTGTACTCAACGTTTGAACCAGTTGTCAAATTCCTAAACCAATGAATGACGATATTTGACCCGTTTAGCGCACGATGAACATATTGCATCTTTGTCCAGTCTCCAGGTCCATAAAGTGCTACCAATCTTGGAAGATCGCCCATTCTCCCCATGATTTGAGTAGCTCCTGCTCCGATCATTGCCGCTTCCATCGCTAGTTTCTGCGCAAGATTCAAGGGAAGAGCGTTTGGAATTTTCCCTTTCAAAACTTGTCCACCTGCACGAGCTGACCCCATCCTTATTAATCCAGCCCCACCTGCCGCAGCTCCAGCAGCTCCAGCTGCCGCTCCAGCAGCAACCGAAGTTCCCCAAAGTATAAAGAGATTGGAAGTAAACTCGTTAACGGTTGGAAACAGTCGCCTCGAACGAACAATGACATCATTTTCAAGATCAAAGTGAGTCCACCAAGTACCGTCGCCATTTGGATTGTAGAATAGATTGAACGTTGAACTCCCCCGTAGTTCAGTCCAAGTGTACATTCCATTGCCGTTCATTGCATTGGCAACGCGCGTTTCATGTAAAGTAAAAGAATCACGCTGATCTGCTGAGAGCCAGCCATAATTTTTCTGTGCATCAGCATAATCATCGCCAAAATGACCACCCCTAATACCAACATCCCCACCACATTGCTGGTAAGTATACTGTGCAGAGCAATAATATAATCCTAACGGATCAGTTGCATTAATTGGGTCGTTTTCGACATAAGTGTATCTATTTGTACTTTGCGGATTACTAAGATCAAGGCTTCCACTGTAAGGATCAGGGCTATTCCATCTTCCAGATTTTGTTTCCGCTTTTCTAAACAACGTATGGTCTAATCCATTGGCATTCTCTCGCTCCATTCCAGCAAATCTAGTGCGGGATGGATCGCTTGCGCCGTAGCCCTGCGCGATTGTTCGCATCCCTGTAGTTGCAGCGAGTTCTTCACCAAATGGAAGATAGTCATGACGAGCTACGACTCCACCTGAATCATTCATTACTACACTGTTTGAGCCTAAATGATTGCTCATCAAATAACGTACAGTTGCACCTTCTACCGTCGCGACATCTCCGATATATTCGCGGATGAGAGCGGTTCCATTGTACTCTGCAATTAATTGCCCCGACGCATCATAAACGGAAGTGCTGGTAACACCTGAAGCGGTTGCACAGATACGTTGTCCAGCCGCATCATACACCGCTGTCATCGCGCCATTATTCGTGGAAACGACACGAATAATGGCATCGTAAGCAAAACTGACATTCGCCTTGAATTTATTGTCATTGGTGACGTTGCCTCCAGCGTCATACGTGATGCCGCTCGCAAACCGATTATTGGTGCGGTCAATGTCAGCGTTTGCCACGGGGACATAACTGAGTCCGGTATTTTGCGTTTGAGAAGTGTTTTGATAGCGATTACCAAAACGGTCATAACCATAATGTGTCCGCCAACTGACTTGATTATTGTCGCCGCGATATTCTCCCGCGACGCTCAGCCGCCCTAATGAATCGTAGGTATGACGCTGCTCCCATTGCTTCACGCCACCAATGAAGCCTTCGATTTTGGCGATTTGCCCATTGTTTTTCGCCGCATCCAGCGTGGTGTTATTCGCGTCGTACTGACCATAGCCATAATCGTAGCGTTGCAACTCTGTCCCGTTTTTCGTGAGATTAATCTGGTTCAATTGCAACCGATTATTAAAGTTCATCGTGTGAATTGCGCCATTGCCCAGCGTCTCAGAATCCATCGCACCGTGCGGCGTGAAATGCAATCCTGACACGTAGGTAGTAGTAGCGGAATTATAAACACCACTAACCCCTGTCAATAAACCATTGGTGTTTTCGTAATTAACAACCCGTCCAGATGGGTATGTTTGCTGAATCAATTGCCCGGCGACATTGTACCCATAACCCATCGTGTAAGTCGTCGTACCGATGAATTGTTTATGCTGTTTGACGCGCCCCATCAGGTCGTAATCGTATTGGATTTTGGTTTCGGGAATGGCTCCTAGCGCAGCAGTTTTGGCTTCGGTTAATCTGCCCTGATTAAAATAAACGCCTTCCGGTTCGTCGTAAAGATACGTGACCGAGGGAGTGGCTACAGTTGGATTACCGCCCGAATAACTGATGCCTGTCACGCGGTTGAGCGTGTCATAGGTGAAATGCGTTTGCGTGTTACGGGCATCATAACTGTCCGTAACTTTGCCGTCTGTATCGTAAATTATTTTCTTTGACCAAGAATTATTTCCAGTCAATATGTCTGTTTCAGCATGTGGTGCTGATTGTTCGACTTGGCGTTCGTGCGTGAGACGCGACAAACCATCATACTTGAAAAACCGCTGTTGCAGCTCTGGCATTAAATTGCCTTGC
>JAYVZE010000069.1:0-15876 GCA_043783625.1 Blastocatellia bacterium
GACAGGATTTCGAGCTGCGACTTTTTATCCGTTAGCGCGATCATTGAAAGCGGAAACCAAGGGCGACATCACGACAACTGAACTTTTAAAGACTTCAGCGCAGAGCTTCGGCGAGACGGATTTAAAAGGTAACGAAGCCAAATTTGATGAAGGAAACGACACCAAAGGTCCGTTATCGCTGGGCGTGACGGCGACGAAAAAAATTGGCGACAAAGAAGCTCGCTTAATCGTAGTTGGCGATTCAGATTTTGCTTCTAATGCGTATTCACGTAGCCTCGGCAATGCTGATTTCTTTGTGAACTCCATCAACTGGCTGGCACAGGAAGAAGACCTGATTTCAATTCGCCCGAAAGGCCCGACCAATCGAAACGTTGAACTTTCCAACGCTGCGCAAAGTATTTTCTTCTGGATTTCAGTCGTGTTCATGCCGCTGGCGATGATTATTTCCGGCATTCTGGTATGGAGGAAGCGACGATGAAAAAAAGTACGATTGTTGCCTTGATAATCGCCCTCGCGCTCGGAGCGTTTGTTTATTTTTACGAAATCAAAGGCGAGCGAGTCCGCGACGAAGGCGAAACCTCAAAGCCTGCTTTTAAATTTAAAGCCGAAGACATCGCTTCGATGAGCATTGCGAGTAAAGGGCAAACTGTTGCGCTGGAATCTGATGGTAAAAACTGGGTCATTAATCAACCTGTCAAAGCTGAAGCTGATTCCATGATGGTCGAAGGAATTGCGAGCGCGTTAGCCAGTGCAACCATTGATCGCAGCTTAGCGATGAATGAAAGTTTACAGAAAGGCTCAGGCCTGGATCAACCTGCCGCAACCATCAATTTCAAATTGAAAAATGGCGAGCAGCATTCGGTTACGCTGGGGAAAAAAGACCCGACTGAAGCCAATCTCTACGGGAAAATAGATCAGAATCCAAGTGTGCTTTTGCTTCCCGCTTCACTTGAAGCGGCTGCGGTCAAAGGCTTAAACGATCTTAGAAATAAACAGATCATCAAAGCTTCTCAGGAAGAGCTGGCCAAAATATCCGTGAAAAATACCAATGGAACTTTCAGCCTTGAGCCAAATGCCGAAAGTAAATGGATTATTCAGGAACCTGCCGACAAAAAAGGAAAAGAAGTAAAAACTGATAAATTGCTATCAATTTCGACAACTTCGGCGACTGAAATTATAGATCAGCCGGATGCGAACCTGATCGCACTCACGGCGAAAGCTGCGGCTGAAATTACTCTGACGACGAAAGACAACAAAACTACCACGATCTTCATCTCACCTGCGGAGAAAGAAGATGTTTATCTCAAATTAGCAGGAAAACCTGAGCTTTATAAAGTTACCAAAGCTGTCCTTGAAGCCTATGCGTTCAAGCTTACTGAATTAGTTTCAGAACCTTCAACTAAAGCTCCCGAAAAAGCCGTTCAATCCATCCCGTTACCCCCTCAATGAGATGGTTATCATTTAAGGAATTATCATGAAACGTTCTTTGATTCTGATCGCCGCCGTCATCCTCATCGCGCTGCCTTGTGTAGCGCAAAAAAGAAAGCCTGCGCCCGTTCGAACTCCGAAAATTATTGAGCCAGTCAAGGTGGAGACGCGACTGGAAGCAACGCAAATCTCCGATACAGTCAAAGCCTTTACACGATTTATTTATATCTACGGCAAGGTGATGAACGGCTTGGAGTTCGCCGAAGAACAGGCGAAAAAGAGTAAGCCTTCGCCTGCCATCATTGAGAAAAATGTTGAATTGAAAAATCGTGTCGCCGGAGGGATTACAGGTCTCAAGGATCAAATTGAAAAGCTTGGTCTGGTGCTTCAGGCGAATCCAAAATTGCAAATCCAATATGTTAATCTGGCAGGTGTCACGCAAAAAATCAGTGAAGCAATTCAACTGCTGGATGCGAATCAATTTGATGGTGCGGGAAGAAGTTTGGTGACTGCGTCGGAAAGATTGACGGATATTTTGCTTCAGACACGATAGTTAAAGTGTTCTGAGGTTTTTATCCACGAAGAACACGAAGGGACACGAAGAAAGACAATCATCTGAGGGGTTACTTCGTGTCCCTTCGTGTTCTTCGTGGACGAGAAAAAGCGCAGCTAACGACCGTTTGCAATAGTACGCATTTTCAATGCAAGTCCGTTAGCCCTTCGGTGCGTAATATCCCTGACGCGCTCTCACCCTTAATTCCGGTCGCGCCGGAACGTTAACCGCAATCTTGCGAAACCCACCGTCCGTACGATCATCAGTCGAATAATACCCTAATAAATATTGTGCCTGAAGTTCAGCAGCAATTTGCTTGAAGACCAAATCGAGGTCTTCAAATTTATCTGGCAGGAAAGCGGCTCCGCCGGTTTGTTTTGCCAGCGAATCCATCCCGTCCTGTCCCCGCATGCTGACGCGATTCAAGCGAATGGAAGGTCCGCTAGGATTGATGGAATAGAACAGGCAATCGCTGCGCTGAAGCTCCTGCAACGCTCCCGGCAAACGATAATTATCACTTTTATTATCCTCTCCGTCTGAGATCACGATGATGACGTGACGCGTGCCGGGTTCAGCCATTTTACCGAGATATTTGGCTGATTCTGCGACCGTATCAAAAAAAGCAGTTCCCTCTTTCGTAGGAACAATACTCATCAAACCTTTTGTCGCCTGCTCAAAACTCGTCGTCCGCGCTTGCGCTAAATACCAGGTCATCCCGATAGAAAAAATTGACGCGGAATCTTTAGGCTTGAGCACCTGTTTGAGAAATCTTGCGGCGGCATCTTGCTGGAACTTGAAACGCTCGTACACGCTGCCCGAAACATCGAATACGAGCGCAAGTTCCACTGGCGTTTGCCCGGGATCACCAAGCGCTACCAATTGTTGAGGAGAGCCTTCCTCGAAAAGTTTAAAATCTTCCGGTTTCAATCCCTTGATCGGTTCCCCGACGGCATCAGTCACAGAAACAGGTACGGCGACTAACTTAGATTCAATTCTAAGTAATGCTTCTTCTTCCTTTGGCTCAACTTTTTTTGGTTCGGGTTGAGGTTTGGGAATTTCAGGAACTACCGGTTTGGAAATTGTAGCAGGCTTCGGTTCCTGAACGGGTGGTTTAACAGAAACGACAACAGGTGCTTTTTTGCCAACACTACGTGGGCGCTTCGCTTGACTGTAAGTTTCGGAGGCTGGCAAAAGTAATAAATTAAGGATAAGAGCGATGCCAAAAAATGATCTAATCTGGCGATTTATATTGCAAGCCATTCCGGTAACTTCCACCTGTACAAAAAACCTGTTGATTGAAAATGACAAGTGTGAGTGGTCAGCAAGCTGACTTACTGAAAAACCACCCACACTCATCATTGAAAAACTACTCTTACTTAACGTTCGCGACGACCTTGCTGTTCGTGGCCGGAACCTCATTCGCTGAAGTAGCGGATGCCGGTTTGGTCACATTAACAGGAGCCATCATTCCCTTGCTGACGAGGATTTTTACCTCGACACGGCGATTTTGCTCACGTCCATCTTTGGTCGTATTGTCAGCCATCGGCTGTGCCACTCCGTATCCGAAAGGTGTCACAATCCGACGTTGCGGAATGTTGTGGGTTTCAGCCAAATAACGAACTACTTCATCAGCGCGGCTTTGGCTTAATTTACGATTAAGGTCAAGCTTACCTTCCGCTGAAGCGTGTCCGCGAATTTCAATAATGTAGGCTTTTTCCTGTTTCGCCTGCATGGCAATCGCGTCCAGAATTGATTTTGATTCCGGTGAAAGCTCAAATTTGCCGGCTTTAAAATTTACGGCAACTGCTTTGCGCTCTTCATAATCATCAATGTCAGAAATGCGTTGATTGGTAGCGTTAACACCAGCAATAGCAACATCCGCACTTTCCTGGGCAGCTTTCGCGCCACCGCGTGCCGCATTTGAAATTGCGCTCAGCTCATCAATCTGACCTGAGAGACGTTTCGCATTCTCTTCACTCTGAGTCAGACGACCTTCCGCATCACCGACGCGACCTTCAACTGGAGTCACACGAGCATCCGTCGTGCGTGCCATTGCCAGTTCGTCCTGTGTCGCTCTGACAGACTTGGCGACGACAGAACCTGTTCCATCACCAACACCTTCGACTTCGACATTCAAGCCACGAATTAACGAAGTCACGCCATATTTTTGGGCACCACGGAAAATGTTGCTTTTGCGTTCTTTAACTTCGGTAGCGTTCGTTAAAGTCACGCTCCAGTCATTGCCATTCATGTCACGCAGCACAAATCCATCTGGATCGCGTTTGACGATGACACCTTTAACTTTTTGCTTTTGTCCGGCAGCCGCGCGAGAAATCTTGCGACCTTCATCAGTAGGATTCTGCGCAATCGCGGGAACGACAGTAGCTATTCCTAAAACCAGCGCGAGAATTAATTGAGTTCTTTTCATTGGTAATTTCCTCCCTATCAATACATTAATTAAATAAACCTGTACTCGATACCTGCAAGACGTGTACCACAACAGTTTTGCAGGTCGTTAACTTGCAAGAACTTCATTGTTTTACGTGTTTACGGAGTTTCGATGCAGATTATGCCAGTCAGGTTGTCATTATGCAATTGAGTAGAGAGTGAATAATTTACACGCCGACCTGAAATTCTTTCAGAGCAAGAGCAGCTCGCAGCAGGAAATGCACAGTTCGGAGTAAGAACTGGAACCCAAGCTTCCCGCTTTCCAATTCTCATTTTCTCATTCTTTACGGCTCTGCCGCAGTGTTGGGAAGCATTAGAGCAAATTGTGGATCAGTGTACGGCAGGCTGTTAGCCTGCTGTTGATAAACCGCAGAAATTCCACAGCGGCAGAAACGCGGAGCGTATGGAGTGCGACGGCTCGGCGTAGCTTTGGTACAGATTTACATAACAAGTCCACAGCGAAGTTAACCTCTACCAAAGCTACGCCGAGCCGTCGCACTCCAAAATTTACTTAATTGAAATTGTTGTGACATTGCTGGTTTTCCCTTCGACATTCATTTCAATATTGACACTTCCTCGCCCGATCAATCCTTGTGGTACGCGAATATTAAGCTGATCCAATCCCGCGAAATACCCTTGCGCTCCGGCGTATTCCACCTGCGCATCAATGCCTCCGATTTTGATTTTGACATTTGCCAAATCGCTCCGATTCTTGATACCTGTGCCGTAGAGCGTCAGATACACCTGCTTCGTTCCACTCACATCAATCGGCTGCGCGACGAATTTCCCGCTATCGTAAACTGCCAGATTATTTTCAGTCCGCGCTCCATCCGCATTCACCGTCAATGCGCTGCCTGCCGCGAAACCTGCTCCGGTAGCGTCTGCCGAAAAGATTGCTGGAACGACCTTACCAACCGCCAGTAAGCCCGTTTGAGAAGTTCCCGCACCGCTGAAGATCGTCAATGTCGCTACACCTTCCACCGTACCAGCCGGAATCTGGAAATTAATTTGCGTCGGCGAAACGTAAAACAACGGCGCAAATCGTTCGACATTTTTGCTGTCTTTGACAACAACCTGCGAACCGCCCAGCGAAATCGGCAACGGTAAGCTCGGAGCCGCCTGCGTGAACGAAGAAAGTTGCAAACCAAACGCCGAAACAATAGATTCCGCCGCCTGCTCGCCGCCCACATAATTCGCCGCCGACACCGTAGCCACAGCTTTCCCGCTAATATTCACCGTACTGCCAACATAACTGACCTGCGCAATCGGAGTCGCCAACGCATCCACCACTTCGCGCGCCAGCATTTGATCCGAGAAGCTGATGCTGGTACTGACCGCACCATCGCCGCCATTCGGGATAAACCGCAGATTCAGCAGATTGCGAGTGCCCGCCACAAATTGCTGCCCCGCAGGTAACATCATCGCCAAGCCCACGCGCCCGTTCGCCGCCTGTGAAGCATTGACAATCACCGCCGCCCCGTTCGCGCCATCCCCCGCCGTAGCCTCCAAAAAGCTCATCGCTTTCGGATCAAAGTTTAAACTAAACGACACCGCATTTTCATTGCCCTGCGCGTCCAGTGCAATTTGCACCGTACCGACTTGCCCACGGGTAAAATTGGTATTAACGGCGCGAATTGTTCGCGTAGCATCAAGAGCGTTCAGAGTCCCGCCTTTAGGCGGCGTCCCCGCCTCCACCCGACTAAAGTCGGTACTCAAAACAGTGCTTTCAGTCGGAGCGAACGCTCCGCCAACAGCGATAACCGGATCAAGTGCTATCGCATATCTCCCCGCTTGCGCCCAATCCGCCAATGAAATTCTGCCATCGCCCTTGGTTGATTTGGGAGCACTATCAGCTCGTTGAAATTCACTACCAATTTCGGGTGTATCCAGACCGACAACAAACCTTCCGGTTTGGATCCAATCCGCAATTGTCACCGTTCCATTTTTCTTGCCGCCTGGTCGCGGCGAAATATCAGCCTCAAAACCCGTCGGCTCCAATACCAACACATTTACCGTTTGCTCGGAGAACAGTTTGTCCGCGCTGTTATCTGTTGCACGAATTTTGAAAGAGAACATACCGAATTGCGTCACACTTGGTATCCAGCTAAATTTGCCTGTGGCTGGATCAATAGAAGCTCCGGCAGGTGCGCCGCTGAGACTAAAGGTAATCGAATCGCCGTTCTCATCTCTGGCAACGGCATCAACTGTCAACAGGTTTCCCGATGTAACAGTATAACTATCTAATTGCTCAAACACGGGCGGACTGTTGACGGCAATGCCTGCGAAGTTGCGAAATTCAATTTTTGTGTTTGTCGCACCAACTCCATACAGAGCAAGCGTGAGCGTAATGCTGCCTTTGTAGCCAGTTATCGGAATCGGCCCCGAACTGACAAAATCCTGCTTGGTGAAATTTGTTCCAATTAACGACCAAATTGGATTATCGCCAATCAACACAGCCGCATAATCACCTTCGCCGATATTGGAGAATTTGTACTCAAACATCAGGTAATTTGTGCCAGCGGGAAGGTCAACAGTGGTCGTCGCAAAAGCATTACCGGACGACATAGCGTTATTTTCATTATTTGTGGTAATTGCAGTCGTTGATAGTTGGCAGCTAATGGTATTACCGTGCTGACATCCGCGAATATTATTGAACCCCGAATCTGCCAATGCCTGAGTTGTTGATTTTAGTGGGCTTGCTTCATAGTTCACGGTGGGAAAGGCACTAGGATTAGAACCAAGTATTGACCAATACCATCCTTGATTACAAGGGTTTAGCGATTTATCCCATCCCTTCGGACGATTAAATTGTGCTCCATCACAAACATTTTTTCTGGCGGAATCTGTATAAAGTTCAGGGTTTATTGTAAGCCGATACCATTGCTGTACGCCGGAGTGATCGTTACCCCCTGATTCATTATGGAAAAAATTCTTATCAGTTAAGTTTCCAGGATCAATCAACGGGGTATGATTATAAATTGATATTCCATCTGCTGAAGCGGCTACACCGCCTACGCCTAATCCTGTTGGTGAAAAATAGTTATCAACCCTCAAAAAATTCAAATTAGTTCGATTTGATAGTAAGGTTTTTAATGTCGTAGCGAAAAAACTGGTGGGGAATCCTTTACTATCAAAATCTCCTGAAAGCCCTGTAGTTCCGGGAATAATGTGAACGCGATCAGGCCGATCAAGTGCGCTAAACTGCGCTTTCGTTACACTGGTTGCGTCACGTAAAAAATTTCCCGCCGCATAGGTGCTGACGACTGTACCTAAAGAATGACCAATAAAGTGAATCTCTTTATCATATTCCTTACCGAGGATTTCAAGAAGAAGTTTGGCAAGCGTTTCCCCTGCATTCTGCGCCTTGTCTCGTGCTGCAAGATATTCACTTCTAACAGGAATCGTACCGTCCACTTGAAAAGCATCGTCCCAGACAAATTGAAGCACATTTACGTTCTTTTTAAGTTCTTTGAGCTTTCCCGCTAACAATGCTCCAGCACCTCTTGCGCCCTCATCTGTATTATTGCCAATCCACAAATTATCAGGGACACCAGCTTTTTCGTTTTTATTTGATAATCCGTGCGTCAAGACAATCGTCGGCCAAGCTTTATTAATCGTTCCGTATAATCGTCCTTTACCTAAAGGTACTACGAGGGGAACAATTGTGGATGTAGCCGTGGCGGTCTTACCCGCGACTCCGTTCGTGGTTACAGTCGCTGTATTCGTGACTTCCCCGGATTTTTTTGCCACCATTCCAATCGTAATGTTGGCACTTGCATTTTTGGAAAGCGCACCTATCGAACAGGTAACTTTGGAGGTAGTAATTGAACAGCTTCCTTGTGAGGTCACAGTACTTTCTGCTGTTAGCGCGTCAGGAAAAGTATCCGTGAGTACGACATTATTCGCCTGTGAATCGCTATTGTTCGTGACGTGAATTGTATATGACACGTTAGAGCTAACGTAAATGGGGCTGGGCGGTGCAGAAATACTGACAGCTAACTCCACCCCTTGCGTAATCACTTTCAGCACAAGTGAATTCGACTCTACACAATCAGGATTTCTAACACTGATGCTCCAATCACCCACGGCTTCGGGAGAAATAACCAGCTCGAATGAGGTCGCCGTCAAATTCTTAATCTGCGCATCCCCTTTTAATTCGTAGGTTTTCTTATCTGGCGTCGTAGCGTTAACGAGCAGTCCTGTCTTGAAACCTGTGCCTGTAACTCTTACTATCCTGCTATCAGTTGCGCTTTTGCTCACGTCAACACTAAATGGCTCAAGTTTTATAATGGTGGGTGCGGTACAGTCGCCAAACCCAACCGTAACACCTTGCCCTTTGGTATCGCCGCCTGCGTTGTGAAACGAAATGCTGACACCTTGTGAAGCAAAGCCTTTATTATTGTCTTGCGCCAATGCTGGCAACCCACATAAACATACCAAGCTGATTCCCAACCAGATCGGGTATCGCATAACCTGTTTCCCCCAATAGATTCCGTCTTTGTTATTCGTTCCCGAACTGTTGTAGCAGTTGTGCTGAGAGTTTTTTGGAATCAATTTCTGTTCCATCACGCCGCAGGAAAACGTATTTCGATTGCCCTCCGAGTGGGGATTCAAGGCGGACTTGCGCGACTTGATCGCGTCCTGGTGGATTGAAGTTCTGTGCGACTTGCGGCAAATCAAATGTAGAAGAAACGAAAAGATACGTTACTGTTCCGATATTACGATCCAGCTTTGCCACATTCACCGTAGCCGTTGAAGATGCCAATGTACCGGAAAGTGTACCTGTTGTAGCTGTCGCATCAAGAGAGCCGCTGAACGCTACTTTGACCTGTGAGCCAACGGGGATATTGCTGGCTTTGACAACAATCGGGATCGAGTCAGGGAGTTGTTTTGGCAAAATTACGTCTATCGTGTCGAAGCGTTGACCTGAATTTGCAGGAACGGGGAAACCGCCGATTGAAGTGATTACTAGCGAAGGACCAACAGCGGGAATGATTACGGGATTGATGGTTGAGATGATAGGGGGAGGATAACTATATTGATTTGGCAATAGTGTAACTGAATTGGGCTGTGCTTCTATCTTAATAATGCCATGTGTATCTCTGTCATCAGGGTATCCCGTAGCGGTTAAGCTTCCGATTACATTTATTGAATTTGCTACTAGGCGAATCGCACCTCCCGAACCATAACTGATTCCTGCAAAAATACCGTTATAAGGAGCACCATTCGCATTAACTTCCCCACTCCCTAGTATCTCAATGATATTTGACGAGGCAATCACTATCGCACCTCCGCCGCCTCCGCCCAGGTACCCGGATTCAGATCCACCCCCACCTGATCCGCCAATGATTGGCAATAAGGATAAAGGGCCTTTCCATTTACCTTGACTATCAGGTGGGCACCTTCCCGTAATAGTAGTAGAAGTACAGGCTGCTCCGGCGCCAGGTCCAAACCCAGGTTGATTGTAGGCTCCGCCATAAAATCCACCTGGCCCAGGAGTCTTTTCTCCCTTTATGGCTATCACGCCAGCAATAGTGACTTTGCCCTGTGCAAGCACAAACACAGGAGTATTTTTTGAGTTTTTGTGAAATGTGAGCACTTTTCCGACTGGAATATTGACTGTTGTGTAGTTCAATATTCCAGACTCTGGTAGTTGGATAAAACAACTACCACAATCCATTTTGGATAAATCCAACGCGCCATCCGCGCCGGTCGAACTGTTGTACAGCACTTGCGCCGATGATACATGCGCCAACGAAGCGATGATGAGTAAAAAGAAAAGTCCTTTTGCTAACCTTGATTTCATTACTATTTCCCCCAAGTTTTGGTCTGACTTCTTTCAGCAAAGCGATTCGCTGAGATAGCGGCGTTGCTCTATCCAAAAGTTAAATTCCAGTAAAATTGCTTAATCGGTAATTGTGAAAATGGCTTTGTGATGGCTTACAAATAGGAACCAGTGGGGCTGAAAAACATCACGTCGAGCTATGGACTTTGAATCGTAAAAATACTGCTTTGAAGCAAAAGATCGTTTGTTAATTATTGTTAATGACTGCGCGAATGTAGGGCATTGCTACTTGCTTGTCAAGACGGGTTGTAACATTGCAGTAATGCTTCAGTGATAAATGTGCGGGACTGGAGCGCGAGCGTCTCGCTTGCCGTTTGCCAGCGGAGCGCGGCAAACACTTCGCGCAGGGAACTTGCTGGCGATGTACGCGCGCTCCTCGCCACGTCTGCGAGCGGCGTGGCACGCGCTCGCAGCAAGCGGGGACGCTTGCGCTCCAGTCTTAAATCCTGTGTATTCGTTTTCGCCCCGTAGTGGCGGCTGAATTTAGCCGTGGCGTTTCAACCCACGGAAAAGCGGATGAAATGATCGCGTCGCGTCAGTGACGCCTGAAATCAACCATTTTTAGCGGCTTGCAAAGGAAATGCGCTGCACGGCGCGGTACGGTACAATGAGCGGTTTTATGATGAATGTTCACGTCTAAAAAATATGGTGTAGGGCAGGTTATTAACCTGCCATTTTGATTGGCAGGTTAATAACCTGCCCTACGAACACTCACTCCGAAACTGCTGTAGATGAATCACAAACGGGCGTAGCCCTTTCCTCTCTGCTGCACGAAAAGGCACAGCCTTTTCGCACATCACTGCGGCAGAGCCGCAAGAAGAAAGTTCGCAGATTGAAGTTCGCAGTTCGCAGACTATGAGCAACCAACGACGAACTTCCTTCCGTCCATCGCCTGCGCTACAATAAATCTTCGGATAGGTAGTTCTATGGAACAGTTAGACAAACTCAATCGCTACCGCGAGCTTTTGCAACAAGTTGTTGCATTGCATGCATCCATGAAGCCCAGCAATCGCAAGCTGGATTCTCTCGCTATCGCTGACACGAAAACAGACAACTACTTGATGATGGATATTGGCAATGACGATCTGGGGCGGGTAGATGATGTCATCATTCATCTGCGGTTGCGTGCGGATAGTAAAGTCCTGATTGAATATGACGGCATTGAATACGGGATTGCGCGTGATTTGCTTGATGCGGGCATCGCACCGGACGATATTCTTTTTAATATGTACGCTACGCCTCGCCCGTTCAAGGAAGCGATTGCGGCGTAGAAAATGAGGGTTCGTATTCCAAAGGCAGAAGCCCGCACGCAGTAAGGGCGCCGCTATGAATGAAGAACGCCCTTACTGCGTGCGGGCTTCTGCATGCAAGACTCCTAAATGACCCGAACGTGCGCTACTAAATCAACAATCGTTTCAATCAAATGTGCTGGATCAACTGGTTTTGAAATGTGACTATCAAAGCCAGCACTAAAAGCCTCATCCTTGTCCTGCTCCATCGCAAATCCGGTGAGGGCAATAATCGGCGTGACACTAAATTCAGGGATTACTCTTAACTTACGAACAAAGGCGTAGCCGTCTTCCCCGGGTAAACCAATATCGGAAATAATCACATCCGGTAAAAATTCACGCGCCGCACGCAAGGCATCAGGAACAGAACTGACCAGGCTGACTTCACAGCCTTTTGAGGAAAGCACCATTCCCAACAACTCCCGCGAATCGTCTGAATCTTCAAGGATCAACACTTTTAATCCTGCTACCAAGCTCTGTGATCCATCCCAATTCAGCGACGTACGATTACCGCCGGGAGACGTTTGAAGCGGTAACTTAATGATAAATTTTGAACCTTTTCCCTTCCCTGCACTCTGCACTTCAATTTGACCTTCGTGCAGCTCAATCAGTTTGGAAGCGATAGAGAGTCCAATTCCCAACCCGCCATGATTGCGCGTAATGCTTGAATCCGCCTGCTTGAACGGTTCAAATAAGTGGGAAATAAAATCAGGTTCAATGCCGATTCCTGAATCTTCGATAATGATCTGACATTCCTGACGAAATTGCCGGGTTGAAATATTAATCGTCCCTGAATGAGGCGTAAATTTTCCGGCATTCGATAAGATATTCCAGATGATCTGCTCTAATCGCATCGGATCAGCGAGGACAAATAATGGCTTCGCGGAAAGTTTCAAAGTCTGACGAATGTTTTTTGATTCCAGACGATATTGTTCTGTTTCCAGTGCCAGTTGCATTAATTCGTTCACATCCACCAGACACTTATTCAGTTCGATCTTGCCCATGGTAATCTTCGACAGGTCGAGCAAATCGTCAACTAATTGTGATTGCAACCGGACATTTCTTTCGATCACCGCTAAGCCCTGCGCCGTAGTTTTATTATCGTATTTATTGTCCTGAATGATTTTCGTCCAGCCCAGAATTGGCGTCAACGGCGTTCTTAATTCATGCGATAACGTAGCCAGAAAAGTATCCTTGGCGTGATTTGATTGCTCAAGTTCCGTCAAGGCGGTCGCCAGCCGACGTTCGCTGTGAACGCGTTCCGTCACATCTGAACCAAGAATCAACACGCTTTCGGTGATATTGGATTCGTCCTTGACAGGCCAAATCGTCCAATCCCAGTACGTCATTTCGCCTGACATTTTTGAAATGCAGGCTTCCGCATCAAGCCTCGCCGGACGACCGGATTGCACCGCTAAAATCGCCTCGTCCCAGTTATCCCGACATTCAACTAAACATTCGTGGGAATCCAGCGAACGCCCGACTAAATCCAGGCGCAAAAATCCTGTCACTCGCCCCACTAAATTTTCAAAAATTGGATTGATAATTTGATAGTTCATCTCCGGCGTGAGCTGGGCAATAGCTGCCGGAGCATTTTCTGCGATCAGGCTGGTCAGGCGAAGAATTTTTTGCTGACTTTTTTCGAGCTTTGAGTAGGCATCTGCAAGCTCTGATAATTCCACATCACGCCGTCGCCGGATTTTTTGTTCTTCTTTAATAATTCTCGATTGACGTTGCGCCAGATAACAAAGTGAAACGACAGAAAGAAAACAGAAATTCAAGAAGTAAAATCTGGCATCAAAGTTATCAAAATCATTTTTATTAATGACAACAATATCCACCGCAGCCGCTAATAAGGTCAAAGCCCCAATGGCGACGATGGTAAAAATGTTTCTGGAATTGAAGGCCAGCAGTACCGGAATCAGCCCGATAAATAATAGATTCCACGGTTCTTTGGAAAATTTAAAGCCGAGAAATTGTTGTGAAAAAATTGTGTACCGCAAAGCCCATACCGCAGTAAAAGAAACTGCCAGCATCAGAATTACTCTGAATTCACTCTTATCTGTAACATTGGCATAGCTCTGCGAGAGCATCGTCTTTATTTTTTGGGGGACATTAAACATATCGTTTTCAAACAGACCTAGGGCAAAGTTTGAGCTGCGATGTGTGTGGGGAAAGCAATATTTTTCCGCGACTACATATATTTGTAGTTTTCTGTGCAAGGGATCAACACTACCTGAACGCATAGATTACCCGCGAATATTAAACACTACTAAACACACGGTCAATTTCTTTTTTTCCTAAGTTGTTAAGAGACTGGCTGGGTCTACATTTTAGCTTTTGGATACTAATTAGACGGTGACAGCTATTCGATGATAACCGCTTGAACCGGAGGGAAAACTACTCCCGTTTTGGCTGATTTGCGTGCCTCCCTGATCGTCGAAAACTCTGGCTGAAATAATGTAATCCTGTTTTTTGAGAGGTTTCCAGCTAAATTCCCAAGTCGCCCACGCTTCCGGCAACCTCTCGCTGGTTATTTCTACGGGTTCCCAGGTTTCACCCTCATCGCAACTAATTTCTACGCGCTCGACGGCACGCGAACCGCAAAGCGCGACTCCTGTTATCAACCAATTCCCGTTTTCCTGCTTCATTGCATAATCAATTCGTGCCGTTTTTTTGATGTCGGCGGCGTCTGAATATCCCCGTACTTCATAATAGCCCTTCAACCACGGAGTTTTCACAATTTCAATTTTACTTAACCAGCGCGGCTGCTTCATCCCATATTTGCCGGGCAAAAAAACTCGCGCCGGAAAGCCATGACGAACTGGTAATTTTTCGCCGTTCATTTCGTACGCGATGAACGCATTGGAATGCAGAGCAACTTCTAACGGGACGCTCGAATAAAAATCATCAAGCCCATAAAAGATAACTCGCAAATCTTCCCTGAAGCCATTCCCCATTGCTCGCTGCAAAATCGAAGCTAATGGCGTCACCGTCCATTCCGCATTGTTAATAAATGGGCCACCGACTTCATTGCCAACACAGATGAATGTTTTAAAGACACGGCGGCTTTCAAGCTGGCGCAATTCGTCGTAGGACAAATTGAAGTTTTTCGCTTCAGTTCCCGCAATTTCCAGCTTCCATTCGCTTTCACTGACGGTCGGTCTGAAGCCTTCGTCCACTGCTACGGAGTAAAATTCTTGATTCGTTGAGATAAATTTTGTCTGGCGATTGGCAGCGAGACGTGCTCTGAATTGCCAGAACCGAAATCCCAAATAACCAGCGACCGAAGCAACTCCGCCCAATAGAAACAGCCTCCGCGAAGTCTTACGCCGGGATTCCTGCATTTTATTGATTGAATCGAAAAGTGCCATACGGTTGTCAGTTCTGATTCACAGTTGTACTCTTCTCAGTGCTATGAGTCAAAAACTTTGCCTTCTGATTATTGACCCACAAATTGATTTTTGTGACCCACAGGGAGCGTTATACGTCCCGAACGCGGAAGAGGACATGCGCCGCTTAGCCGCGTTCATTCGACAGCAAAAACATCAGATCGAATCTATTCATGTCACACTTGATTCGCATCATCTCGTTCATATCGCGCATCCGATTTTCTGGCAGGATGCCGAAGGGAAAAATCCGGCTCCTTTCACCACAATTACAGCTTCGGAAGTTGCGCAGGGACGCTGGAGAGTTGCTGATCCTGCACTTCAAAATCAAGGTCTTGAATACGTTCGCAAGCTTGAAAAAAATGGGCGATATTCACTCACAATCTGGCCTCCGCATTGTTTGATTGGTTCGCGTGGACAGTCAGTTTTTCCTGAATTACTTGACGCTTTAGTCGAATGGGAAAACGATTTCAAAACCGTCAATTATTGGTCAAAAGGAAGTTATCTGTTGACTGAACATTTCTCCGCGCTGAAAGCCGATGTGCCGGATGAATCAGTTCCTGAAACCTTACTCAATCAAAAGTTATTAGCTCAAATCGAACAAGCGGAATTAATTATGATCGCAGGCGAAGCGCGGACGCATTGCGTCGCCAGCACCGTGCGCGACCTCGCTGATCATTTCGCTGATCCGGCTTCGATCAAAAAAATGGTGATGCTTACCGATGCGATGAGCGACATTCCAGGTTTTGAAAAATACGCTGAAGATTTTTTACAAGAGATGCAATCACGAGGATGCAGAATTTCTACAACTGAAGATTTTTCCTTCAATGGAGAAGCCCGCCGGCAGCAAGTGTGATAAAAATCAAGTGGCGAGCGGAGATCATTTGGGTCGCCAGGGGGAAGCATCCCGAACCCTTGCCTTGC
>JAYVZE010000070.1:0-13206 GCA_043783625.1 Blastocatellia bacterium
ACGACCGTGAAGGGCGGCACGCTCGCGTCTTCCGCGCTCGTCACAAACAGAAACCGCTGCCCGTCGCCCGTCACCGTGTAGCCTCGTTCAGCGTTTGCCCGGTAGCCGCTTGGCGCAAAGAGTTCTTTCGGCACCCCGGCCTTCAACTCCATGCCCGGCGTGATCTCCACCGCCATCAGCTTGCCATCCGCCGTGAGGTAATACAGTTCCCGGCCATCGCGCCGCCACTGCGGATTCGTGCCTCCATTGGTCGAAAGCTGCCGCATACCACCAGCAGCCGGAGCGCCAGGGACAAACGCCTGTAGGTAGATTTCGTTGCGCCCGGCTTCTCTGGACTGATAGGCAATCCACCTCCCATCCGGTGAAAATCTGGATGAGCCTTCGCCGACGGACGTGGTCAGCCAGGGCCAAGGCTTGCTCTTGCTTTCCATTGGCAACACCCATAAATCATGACTGCTGGTCTGTGGACTCCTTTCCGTATAAAGAATGAACAGACCATCCGCTGACCAGTCAGAGACCAACATCTGATACGCTGATCTCCGCAACAATTCATCCTGTCCCGCGCCACTCGCGGCTTTCTGGTACAGGTTTGCCACTCCCTCACGCGAGGAAGACCAGACGATACGCCTGCCATCCGGCGACCAAATCGGAAATTCATCATGCGCGGGATCGAAGGTGAAGGGCGTGCTCGCGCCACTCGTCCGATCAAACAAGTGAATGTCCTCAAATTGCGCTGGTGGAGTCGTGCGTCCCACAGCGAGACGTTGTCCATCGGGAGAAAGTCTGGGGAAACGATATTGTCCTGTGGGGCCAACCGTCCCCAGCTTTTGGCCCGCCCGATCAAACCACGTGAGTTGCTGGTCACCCTCTCTTTCCAGCAGGATCAATAGGCCATTCGTCGACAGGGAATAGCGTGCCAAAGTACCAAAAGTGAGTGCTACATGCTCTGTGATCCGCACCGGACTCCCCACCAGTTGGTTCCGGCTGAAATCGAAGGATTGCGCCAGCAGCGCCCCTTGTTGCACAAAGGTCAGGTACCCCTCGCGCGAATCCACAGGATTCACCGCTACCCTGACATTCCGGGCATCCACAGACAGCAGACGTCTGCTTTCACCACCCTCCAGTGAAGTGAGATATATCCCGCTCTTCGCCGCGTCGAGATTGCCCACGCGATAAAGGAAGTGATGTCCATCGGGCAAAACCGTGCCCCCTGTCCCCGCGCGCAGTGTCAACACTGGTGACGGCGGTGACGGCTCCCCCATTAGCGGAAACACGCCTGATGCCGGCTGTCCCGCTCCCAAACAGAATGACCCCATCACGATTCCAGGTACCACCGCCTGGAGTCGGCGCCTCGCACAGGTTTTCGGGCGAACCCCCGGCCAGCGCAATCTTCTTCAGCTTGCTTTGCCCGAAATACGCAATGAACTGGCTATCCGGCGACCAGAACGGGAGTGGCAGGAAACCTCCTACTTCCCCCAATGATTTTGCCGTCGTCGCGCCCAGTGGACGCACCCAGAGTTGCGTTTTGCCGTCCACTTCCGCAATGAAAGCCAGCGTGCGCCCATCCGGCGAAATCGTCGGCCAGTCAAAGAGCTTCGCTTTTTCCGGTGGGTTCACATACAGCCGCATCGGTTCCGCTTCCAGCGCCGGACGCCGGACATACGCCACACCGAGCGCGAGGGCAGCAATCAAGGTCATCACGCCTGCGACAATCCACGCCGGGAGCGCCCGCATCTTGCGGGCTGACGGCGGCGCTTCGCTCGCCGAAGCAGGCTGGAAGCCTGCGCTCCCAGTGGACGATTCGAGTGCAAAGCCCAGATCGCTCGCCGTCTGAAACCGCCGTTCCGGTTTTTTCTCCAAGCAACGCCGCACAATCTTTTCAAGGTGCGGCGAAATCTTCGCGTTCGTCTCGCTCAACTCCGGCGGATCATCTTTCAAAATCGCCGTCATCGTTTCTGCCATCGTCTCGCGCTGAAAGGCTCGCTCACCGCGCAGCATCTCAAACAGAATCAAGCCAAAACTAAAAATATCTGAGCGATGATCTACTGCTTCGCCGCGCACTTGCTCCGGCGACATGTACGCCACTGTTCCCATCACCGTCCCCGGCGTCGTCAGTTGTTTTTGCGTAGCGATTTCTGAACTCGCCGATGCGCTTTGTTGTGGCTTTAGTTTGGCCAATCCGAAGTCGAGAATTTTCACGCGTCCATCTTTCGTGACGAATAAATTCTCTGGCTTCAAATCCCGATGCACAATGCCTTTTTCGTGCGCAGCGGCTAAGCCGGTAGTAATCTGTTGGGCGTAGTCAATCGCTGTGCGCACGGGCAAGGCGCCATTGTCCAACTGCGCCCGCAGTTCCTCGCCTTCGAGTAATTCCATCACGAGGTACGGATTACCTTCGTGCGAACCGAAATCATAGACGGTCAGAATATTGGGATGATTGAGCGCAGAAGTCGCGTGTGCTTCCTGCTCGAAGCGGCGTAAACGGTCAGCATCCTGCGCGAATTCGGCGGGCAATAATTTGATCGCAACTTCGCGGTTGAGGCGCGAATCACGGGCGCGATAGACTTCACCCATTCCT
This sequence comes from Blastocatellia bacterium, assembly GCA_043783625.1. Taxonomy (GTDB): domain Bacteria; phylum Acidobacteriota; class Blastocatellia; order RBC074; family RBC074; genus JAFDVL01. The sequence continues at coordinate 2,579 of JAYVZE010000070.1, forward strand.
CCTGCACCGAGTGGCGCGAGGATTTCGTAATGATCGAAGTTCGTATTTGGGGCAAGGGGCATAACAATTCACGCTACGACGACTATGGTTATGTGGTTTCTGCTGAATTTAAGCGAAGCTGACAACCTCAACTAAGAGCAGCATGTTCAGCCATCAGCATTTTATCAATTCGATCCAATACTGTGGCATGGAAATAACGATCATTGCAGCCGCAATCAGCAATCCTAACCACAGGTCAAAGCGTTTCATTTTTGGCGATCATAAAAATTGTCCAAGCAGTTCGTAGCCAGTCAAATCATACCGTTGACAAGGGTACGTGCCGAGCTTATCCTGAGAAGACAGCAACCGAACACTGATTTCCGGCGGGTTTAATCAGTAATAAGTTATTCTCTAACCACCAAGGATATTGTTTTACGGCGAGGACGATCAAATGTCAAAAGCCCATCAAATCATAACTGAGCAAGGTCTGGTGATTCTTCCGATGTTCTGCGCTTCCGCGCAACTTAGATGTAAATGTATTGATTGTAAATAGTCCACCTGATGGCAGCCGGTTTCGCTGTATCTAATGCAATTCAGGAGGTGCGCAGTTGAATCGCTCAACTACAACTTGGTTTACCGCCTTCATTACGTTCATTACCTGCTTCGCGTCAATTGTAGAAGCGCAGGAAGTTCGTCCGCTGGAACCCGGTAAGCCCCTCGAACGCACCGTAGAAGTTGGGCAAATACACACCTATCTAATCAAGCTCACTGCTAATCAGTATGTTCGCGTATTGGTCGAGCAGCAGAATTTCGATGTCGTTCTGACACTGCGGACGGCAGACGGAAAGCAACTTGCCGCGTCTGACAATCCCGATCCATCGGGACTGGAATCGCTGACGTGGATTGCGACTACGCCCGGATCATATCAACTGCAAATTCGTGCGACCGACAAAACGACGGCAGGGAAATACGAAGTCAGGTTGGAGGAATTGCGCACGGCGACGAACGCTGATCGAGAGCGACTCACTGCTGAACAACTCTTTCTTGAAGCCGAACGCCTGAGCCTGACAGACAAACCGCGTGCGTTGGAAAAATATGAGACAGCCTTGCAACTGCGTCGTTCGCTTAGCGACCGCTTTGACGAAGCCGTGTTGCTGCATGCCATCGGCAAAATTTGGGTCGCCAGCAATAGTCCCGATAAAGCGCAGGAAGTGTTTCGGCAATCGCTCACATTATTTCAAAGCACTACGGGACAGGGTTGGGACGGGCTGTTCAGTAACATGTCGTTTCTCTACACGATAATGGGGGGCAAGCAAAAGGCACTGGATTATTTGGCGGAGGCACTGCCGCTCGTGCGTGCCATGCGCAATCGCCGTTTAGAAGCTGTGCTGCTGGTTGGCGTCGCCAAAATTCACAGCGATCTTAACCAGGCAGAACAGGCGTTGGAGCGGCAGCAGCAGGCGTTACACCTCTATCGTGCTGCGGGTGGACGTACTGGCGAAACGATTACGCTAACCGCTATCGGCGACGCGGATTTAACTTTAGCGGAACGCCAGAAAGCAATTCAGTATCTGAATCAATCTTTGCTCTTGATGCGCGCAGCCGGTGACAAAAGCCTGGAAGCGACGGTGTTGTTTGGCATCGGCTACGTTCACAACTTACTCGACGAGCGACAGAAGGCTCTCGACTATTTTGAGCAGGCGTTGCCGCTCTTTCGTGCGTTGGGAGATCGTAACAGCGAAGCCTATATCCTCAACTTCATCGGCGGGTTTTATACCAGCGTGGGCGAAGATCAAAAGGCGCTGGATTATTTTGAGCAGGCGTTGCCGCTGTTTCGTGCGGTCGGAGATCGCAATGCGGAAGCCTACGCGTTGCTCTATTTGGGTATGATTCAGGCGCGGCTCGGTCAGTCAACACCCGGCTTAGACTTGCAACAACAAGCGTTGCCGCTGTTTCGCGCTGCCGCAGATCGCTATGGCGAAGCCACTGCGCTTGGCAATATCGGCGCGTTGGAGTGGAAGTTAGGTGAGCAACAAAAAGCGCAGGAACATTTGCAACAGGCACTACGGTTGTGGCAAACGCTCGGCTATCGCAGCGGCGAAGCAGACGCGCTGACCAGCCTGGGTTTTATGGCGGAGGCGCTCGGAAAGCTGGAACCTGCGCTCGCGCAACAACGCCAAGCCCTCGCGCTCCATCGTGTGTTGGGAAATCGTTCCGGTGAGGCCAATGCGCTCTACGGCATCGCACGGATTGAACGAGTACGCGGCAGTCTCAACGCCGCCCGCACCAACATTGAGGCCGCATTAGAATTGATCGAAGCGCAACGTGGTCAATTCACCAGCCCTGAATTGCGGGCATCATTTCTGGCTACGCAGCAGCATTTTTACAGCTTCCACACGGATTTACTGATGCAGTTGCATCAGCAATCACCGTCGCAAGGATTAGATGGTCTGGCACTGCAAGCCAGTGAACGCGCCCGTGTCCGCAGTCTGCTCGAAATTCTGACGGAGGCGCGGGTTGATATTCGTCAGGGCGGCAATGCCGTGTTACTCGACCGCGAACGACAGTTACAGCAACAACTCAATGCCAAAGAACAAGCACGTTTGCAATTGCTCAGCCGCAAGCCGAAAGCGGAACAGGCTGCCGCCGCAGAAAAAGAACTTCGCACGTTAACCGCCGAGTATCAGGAAGTGCGAGCGCAAATTCGCGCACAAAGCCCGCATTACGCCGCACTCACGCAACCGCAGCCGCTCAAACTCAGCGAGATACAGCAATTGCTGGACGCCGATACTATCTTGCTCGAATATGCACTCGGCGAGGAACACAGTTATTTATGGGCAGTGACAGCAACTGCGATTACCAGTTTTGTCTTGCCGCGTCGCGTTGAGGTTGAAGCGGCGGCACGTAAATTTTACGAAATGTTGATTGCACCCGATCATCCTGACCGACAGCGATTGCCCGCGTCTGCCGCCGCGTTGAGCCAACTCTTGCTGAGTCCCGTCGCGGCGCAATTAGGTACTAAACGATTGCTGCTCGTGACGGAAGGTGCGTTGCAGTATGTGCCGTTTGGAGCACTGCCAAATCCGGTGGTCGGTGATCGGTGGACGGTGGTCGGTAAAAATGCGATAGCCAACCGATCACTGACCACCGATCACCGACCACCGCTGATCGCCAATCACGAAATCGTTAGTTTGCCCTCTGCTTCTGCCTTAGCCGTGTTGCGGCGCGAATTTACGGGGCGGCCCGCAGCTCTGAGAACGTTGGCGATTCTGGCTGACCCTGTATTTAATAATACAGATGTGCGCGTTCAAGGGGCGCCTCAAATCGCTCAGGAGCAAGCAGCTTCCACTCAGTTGCGCCGCCGCGCTGCTGACGAACAGTTGCAGCGTTCCGCCGATCAAGCGGGATTGAAAAGCACCGGGTTGCGCATTCCGCGACTGCCCGGCACGCGCCGCGAAGCCGAGGGGATTCTCGCTCTGATTCCCGCCGCCGAACGCAAACAAGCCTTTGATTTCGATGCCAGCCGTGCCACCGTCATCAGTTCAGAATTGAGCCAGTACCGCTTTCTGCATTTTGCTACGCATGGTCTGCTTAATAGTACGCATCCCGAATTGTCCGGCCTCGTGCTGTCACTGGTAGACCAACAAGGACAACCGCAAGATGGCTTTCTGCGCCTGCACGAAATCTACAATCTGAAGTTATCTGCCGAACTTGTCGTGCTGAGCGCGTGCCAGACGGCGCTTGGCAAGGAAATCAAAGGCGAAGGATTGGTCGGATTGACGCGCGGGTTCATGTATGCCGGAGTGCCACGGGTGATCGCCAGTTTATGGAAGGTGGATGACAAAGCGACGGCTGAGTTGATGAAGCGATTTTATCAGGCGATGCTCAGCGACCAACACTTGCGTCCGGCAGCGGCATTGCGTGTCGCGCAGGTGGAAATGTTGAAAATGAAGGAATGGGAAGACCCGTATTATTGGGCAGCCTTTGTCTTGCAAGGCGAATGGAAGTAAGAGAAGTGAGAATTAGCGATTGAAAATGCCATGAGCAGCGAACCGCCAATCTACAAAAAGGACTGGGTTATGACGCCGGAAGCGTTTGACCTGATGCTGGCGCAGCTTGATGCAGATCGGGAAAGCGCAGGCGAAAAGTATGAACTCATTCGCCAGAAGCTTACGAAATTCTTTCAGTGGCGCGGCTGTCCTTCCCCTGAAGATTACACCGACCGCACGATAGACCGCGTCGCGCGTCGCTTGAGTGAAGGTGCCGAAATCACCGCCAGCGATCCATATCTTTTTTTTCATGGCACAGCGATTAACGTCTTGCGCGAGCATTGGAAAGCCGTTGAAAAGGCCAACGTTGAATCGCTGGATGCGCTGCCGCCCGCGAAAACACCTGCCGAAGACCCGCTTGAAATTCAAACCCGTCGCGCTGAACGCATTGAACATGAACTCAAACTGGAATGTTTGCAGGACTGCGTTCAGACTCTGCCACGCGAGCAACTCGAACAGATTCAGGAATATCACCAAAGCGATGGCGGCGCGAAGATTGCCCAGCGCAAGGCATTAGCAGCGCAATTGGACATCCCGCTCAACGCGCTGCGCATTCGGATGTATCGGTTGCGGCAGGAACTGGAAACCTGCATCCTCGACTGCACCAGTCGCTTACAAAAAATATGAAATGGATTTCGGATTTGGCCATTAGGTGTGCGGAGGCGAACGAAAGTTATGAGTGAGCTACTGGATGAAACTGTCTTAACCCAATATTTGCTCGGCGATTTGTCGGATGATGCAAAACTGCGGCTGGAAGAACAATTTTTCACCGATGATGAATCATTCCAACAATTGATGGCACTGGAAGATGAATTGCGCTACGACTATGCGCGTGGCGGATTGACACCGCAACAGCGGAGTCAATTCGAGCAGCGGTTTCTGTCGTTGCCCGGCGAATCGCAACACGTCGTGCTGGCGCAAGCCGTGCTGGACGCAGTTGCCAATGCGAATTTGCCCAAAGCTCCCGCACGAATTGCTGTACCTGAAGTGAAGCCCAACTTATTTCAATCTTTGGTAGCGTTCTTCGGCTGGCAAAGTTCAGGACTGCAAGTTGGCTTGGCTGCCGCCTCAATCCTGCTGGTGCTGGGTGGCTCGTGGCTGTTTTATCAAACCGTTCAGCTCCGCTCGCAGGTCGCACAACTGGAAGTCGCACGCATTAATCAGGAGCATCAACAGGCGCAGCAAGCTGGCGAACAGCGCACACGTGGCGATCAACTCAGCGAACAACTCGAAGCCGAACGACAAAAACGCACGGAACTGGAACAGGAACTCGCCCGGCAAAAAGCACAGGTCGTGCGCGAAATGGGTAATCAATCCACTGCTCCTGCAACAATTCTTTCCTTCTTCCTGACACCGGGTTTGTCCAGAGATATAGACAGCACCAAGCGTCTGACTATTCCGTCCGGCATAACCCAATTGCGTTTGCAATTGAAGCTGAAACGCCCTGGCACTTACCAAAGCTATCAGGTAGTTTTACAAACACTCGACGGCGCAGAACTCTGGCAGCGAACTCTGCCGCGCAGTGCAAGCCAGGCTGTGACTATGACGCTGCCCGCCAAGCTTTTGCCGTCCGGCGATTACCTGCTCGTCCTCAAAGGAAAAGGTGCCGCCGGGCAGTGGGAAGAAGTTGACGAATACCATTTCAATACGGTACGCCCCTAGCTCAAGAACAGAAATTACAGAACAGACGAAAATAACGGAACACGCGGAAGGCTCAATGGATCGCGTTACTTCCGTTATTTTCGCGTTTAGATAGAAATCAAGAAAGTGTTTTTCCACGAAGGCCACGAAGGTTCACGAAGAAAGAGAGAAGAAGCGGCACTAGCGCGAGCCTATGGCGAAGTAACAGGATGCCTGTCTGGTTGGTTCTTGCCTTTACCTTCGTGAACCTTCGTGAACCTTCGTGGATGAAAATTCTTTTTCTCGCCCGCCAAATTATTTTCGATCTCTCCAAAAAAAATCCTGAAATGTTTTTTCGGTTTCGCCATTAGGACGGTGAGAGAGGCAAAGCAGACCTGAAACGCTGCTGAAACAAAGAACATAAACAATTTTTCGAGGACACCATGAACAACTCAATTCGCATTCAAAAAGCCGTCGCATTATTCATCATTTTTACCTTATTAACTTTTCCAACTTTCACTTTTGCCCAAGCAGCCAAAATCAGACTTGAAGAAGGCACACAAGTACGTTTGAAATTGATGGAAGCCATCAGCTCTGGAACCGCACAGAATGGACAGGTTGTCAGTTTTGAAGTCCTCGACGAAATCCGCGTGAACGATCAAGTCGTCATCGCCGAAGGCGCGACCGCGTGGGGCACGATTATTGATGCCGAAGAAAATAAACGGATGGGACGCGCAGGCAAATTGGCAATTCGGATTGATTATGTGAAAGCGACCGATGGCAGCAAGATTCCGCTCCGCGCCAGTGCCGAAAAACGTGGCGCAGGCAAAGGCGTCTCGACAGGCATCGCCGTTGCTGTGACTGCCTTAGTGTTCTGGCCTGCCGCGCCATTGTTTATGCTGCGCAAAGGCAAGAATGCGGAAATCCCCAGAGGCTTCCACCTGCAAGCGTTTGTAGATGGCGACCGGATGATTGCTGTCCGCGACAATGGCGAAGGCTTCCAGTCCCCGGCGACTCCAAACAACAACCTGAATGGTAACGTCCGCACAATGAACGCAAGCGTTCGTTACAACACACTGGCAACGACGAGTGCAGGCAACGCGAGTTTCGGCGCAGTGAATGTGATCTCTGATCCGGGTGGCGCAGAAGTCGAGATTGATGGCGCGTATTATGGCAACACACCGGGCTTGATCCAAATGACGCCAGGGCTGCATACAATCACGATCCGCGCCGCCGGGTATACCGCTTGGAAGCGGACGCTGAACATCGCGGCAGGCAGCAACCTGACCGTCAAAGCAGATATGCAGGAAGTGGGACAAACTGCTGTTGCCAATAATCGGTAAACACAATTGTCCGAGTAATACAAATTCAGCCAGACCGCCACGGCATTGAGCCGGAGGCGGTCAGTGTTTTTTGTAGACCTCTTCTTTGGTACGTTCTCCTCCACAATTTTCCCGCGAAATGTTTTTCCGCCTGTGCCATTAAGACGGCGAAGGAGAAAAACATCATGAACCGGAAAAGCCATCTTATTATCGCTACTACTAAAATCTTCTGCACATTTCTGATCGCTACCTCGCTATGGCTGGCTGGCTCGCAAGCCGCCTTTGGTTATGGCGTGCTGACGCATCAAGCAACTGTAGACGCCGTGTGGAACGACACTTTCCAGCCGCTGCTGCGGCAACGCTTCCCGAATGCTTCGGACAAAGAATTGCAAGCAGCACGGGCGTATGCCTACGGCGGAAGCATCATTCAGGACATGGGGTATTTCAATTTCTCCAGCAAGTTTTTCAGCGACCTTGTGCATTACGTGCGTAGCGGCGATTTTGTCGAAGCGCTCAACAGCGAAGCGCGTGACCTTAACGAATATGCCTTTGCGCTCGGTGCGCTCGCGCATTATGTGGGCGACAATCACGGGCATGCCATCGCCGTCAATCGCGCGATTCCCGTGCTCTATCCTGAGTTGCGAGCGAAGTACGGTCACGAAATTACCTTCGCTGATGACCACACTGCACACCTGCAAACTGAATTCGCCTTTGACGTGTGGCAGGTCGCGCACGGCTGCTACGCACCGCAATCGTTTCACCAGGCCATCGGATTCAAAGTGTCCAAATCGGTACTCGAACGCGCCTTCTGCAAAACCTACGGCTTGGAGATGAAAGAGATTTTTACGAGCGTAGATTTAGCGATTGCGGCGTATCGTCGCGCTATCAGCCAAGTCATTCCACGCATCACCCGTGTAGCGTGGGAGCTAAAGAAAAATGAGATAGGTGAACATAACGGCACGTGCCAGCTTGCCATTGACGATCAGGGTTGGAGCGAAGAGCGTGAGCAGCCCACTCTACTGGATAAAACCGTCGCCGAACTGCTGCGTGTCGTACCGAAGTTCGGCAAGCTGAAAGCCCTCGCGTTCAAGCTGCCTTCGTCTGAGACCGAAGCGTGGTTTACGGAAAGCTTCAACACGACGCTGGAAGATTATCGCGGGTTACTCAATCAAGCACAGCGCGGCAGACTGGCCTTGACCAATAAAGATTTTGATACGGGACGATTGGCGCACGCAGGCGAGTACAAACTGGCAGATATGACGTATGCCAGGTTACTGGACAAATTAGCGACCAATGGATTCCGGCAACCAACGCCCGGTTTGCGCGAAGATATTTTGGCGTTTTACGGCCCGGCTGGAGAGCTGATAGCGAAGAGCTTGCCGACGAAAGAGCCGCCGCTGACACGCGCTTTGATTGGGTTGGAATAAATGCTTTCGCGCTACAACCTTTGGAGTGCGGTGGCTCGACACCGCTTTGGCGTTCGTGACCAAATTATTCTCGTGGCAAGGAAAGTTTGCGCTACTTCTTCAGCAACGCCGTCCAGTTCTGCACCACCGTCAGCGGGCGCGTCGAAGCGTCTTCCAGCGCGCGAATCACCAGAAACTTCTGCCCGTCGGCGCTCACGTCGTACACGTAGCGGCTGAGGCGGCGACCATAGCTCCCCACATCAAAGAGCGCGACAGGCGTGCCTGCTGTAAAGCTCGCACCCACCTGTACCGGAACGGCCATCAGTTTGTCATCTGCCGCCACGTAATACAGCTCTTTGCCATCACGCCGCCAGCGCGGGAATGTGCCGCCACCGTGCGAGACTGTCACCTTCCGCCCCGGCTCCGGGAAGGACTGCACGTAAATTTCATGGCGGCCTGACTCGGTTGACTGATACGCCAGCCAGTGCCCGTCGGGCGATACCTTCGCCCAATTCTCATCGAATTGCGTTGCTAGGTAATCGTGCGGCTGGCGGTCGCCGATCACTGGCAGCACGCCAATATCGCTTCCGGTCTTCTCACCGACTTTGCGGTAGACAATAAACTTCCCATCGCTCGACCAGTCAATGGTGGATAATGCATCAGTGCCGCCCCTAAGCAGCAGTTCTTCCTTATCGCCACCGTTCACGCCCTTTTGATAGATGCTAAAGAACCCGTCCCGAGTTGAGGTGAAAGCCACTCGGCTTCCATCCGGTGACCAGATCGGACGGTTTTCAATCGCCGGGTTAGAGGTCAGACGCGTAAGGGTTTCACGCAACAGATCGAACTGCCAGATGTCGGAGGTCTCCACCTGCGGATCGTTGCGTTCCAAGATCACCTGTCTGCCGTCTGGTGAGAGGTTCAGAGTATGGTATTCACCCGGCGGGCCAACCGCTGACAGTTGTTTGCCGCTACGGTCGAACCAGGCAATCTGTTTGTCCAGATTGCCGCCACTGCGGTAGAGCAGCACCCGATCATTGAACACCGACAGATCGCTATAGCGACCGACACCCGGCTCATAATCCACCTGTTCGGTCACGGTCACGGGGGCACCGTTGATGACCAGCGTGTTGGGATCGAACCGTTGCGCCAGAATCTTCCGCCCTCGCAGAAACAGCAGGTATCCAGCAGTAGAATATTCGGCCTTTGAATCCGCACGCAGCAGAAAGCTAGTCTGCGAACTGTCGAGCGAGCCGAGCCGCATCCCACGATATTCCGGTTGCCCACTGGTGACAAGAAACACAAAGTGGCGACCATCCGGCAGGAAACTGGGGTAGGCCTGTCCCGTCTCAAGGCGCACGGAATCAAGGCTGGTGACAGGCGCCGCTGTCCCACCTGACTCAGAAATCCGATAAAGCCCGTATCCCAAACTATCAGGGGAAAACAGAATGACGCCAGTGCTGCTCCACGCGCCACCATAACCACTCGGCACGTTGCAAAGCGTGTTGGGTGTGCCGCCAGAGGCCTCCATTCTCTTGAGCTTGCCTTGCGCGAAAAAGCCGATGCTTTGTCCATTCGGCGACCAGAACGGATACCGCGCTCCTTCCGTACCCGCCAACAGCGCGGGCCTCGGCGCATCGAATGAATAAAGCCACAACCGACTGATGCCTTCCGTCACCGCCACCAACACCACGCGCCGCCCATCCGGTGCAAGGGCTGATCCACCATTGAAAGCGGGTGTGGTTTTCTCCGGCCAGGGCAGGTAGGTGTAGGTGGACTGACTCTCAGCGGGAGCGCGGCGGAAGTATGGCACGGCAAGCGCGAGCATGCCCAAGGTTGCGATGCCCGCGACAATCCACGCTGGGAGTGCCCGCATCCTGCGGGCTGACGGCGGCGCTTCGCTCGCCGGGGCAGGCTGGAAGCCTGCGCTCCCAGTGGACGCTTCCAGCGCAAAGCCCAAATCGTGTGCGGAATGAAAGCGCCGTTCTGGTTTCTTTTCCAGACACCGTCGCACGATCTTTTCAAGGTGCGGCGAAATCTTCGCATTCGATTCGCTCAATTCCGGCGGGTCTTCGCGCAAAATTGCCGTCATCGTCTCCGCCATTGTCTCGCGCTGAAACGCTCGTTCGCCGCGCAGCATTTCATACAGAATCAGCCCAAAACTGAACAGGTCGGAACGATGATCTACCACCTCACCGCGCACTTGTTCCGGTGACATATACGCCACTGTTCCCATCACCGTCCCCGGAGCCGTC
>JAYVZE010000071.1:0-14373 GCA_043783625.1 Blastocatellia bacterium
TTCTTTGACCAGCTTGAGCGCGAACGTTATGAAACGGAACCTTATTTGCGCGATTTTGCTCGCTTTGAACGCGGACGCGGCAAAAAGCTTTTAGAAATTGGAATCGGAGCTGGAACCGATTTTATTAATTGGGTAAGGAATGGCGCAATTGCTACGGGCATTGATTTAACGGAGCATGGGACGCTATTAGCTAAAGAGCGACTGGCTTTAGAGGGCTTGACGGCAGAAATTAAAGTTGCGGATGCTGAGCAATTACCATTTGATGAAAACACCTTTGAGATCGTGTATTCGTACGGCGTGTTGCATCATTCGCCTAATACGGCGCGTGCGATTAAAGAAGTACATCGCGTTTTGAAGCCTGCCGGAACTGCTTTGATTATGGTCTATCACGTGCCGAGTTGGACGGGATGGATGCTGTGGATGATTCATTGCTTCGCTAAATTACAACCTTGGAAATCGCCACGCCGGGCGATTTATCAGCATTTAGAAAGTCCCGGCACAAAAGCCTACACATTACGCGAAGCCGAAGCGTTATGTATTGATTTTTCTGCTGTGAAAGTCCGCTCACAATTAAGTTGCGGTGATTTGTTGTTGATGCGACCCGCCGAAAAATATCAGACATGGTATTTCAAACTGGCTTGGTCATTATATCCACGCGGAATCATTCGGATGCTGGGCAATCGTTTTGGGCTGTTTTTGTTGATTGAAGCGACCAAATAGAATTTAGTTATTGCGGTGACCTGCACGTGAGTCTAAGTCGCAACACAAAGCATACTCGACTTGCGTGCGTGTTTCTACATTTTTTAACGAAGTGCCTGTCAGCGAAACTCGCTGACATTCGTTATACTATTCGGAAAAGAGCTGGTCTTAATATGTTACAAACCGTCGAAGCTGAAATTGATATAAACGGTAAAATCTACTGGTTAGAGCCGCTTCAGATTACGAAGACTCGCCGAGTGCTGATAACCTTATTGGCGGAACCTGAAGCCAACGTTTCTCAGCAGGATGCTGCCGCCAAATTGCGCCAGATTGCCGACAGTATGCAGGCGAATTCTTTCCTTGGGAATCCTCCACAAATCAGTCGTGAGGAATTGCATGAACGCGGTTGATACAAACGTGCTCATTTATGCGCATGACCCTCGTGATCCGGTTAAGCAGGCGAAAGCTGTCGCTCTGATTGCATCCTTGACGAATGCCATTTTGCTTTGGCAAGTGGCGTGTGAATACATCGCAGCCAGTCGAAAATTGGCTGCGTACGGGCTAAATCCTCAACGAGCTTTCGCTGATCTGCAACAATTGCAAACTATCTGGCAGCCAGTCTTTCCAAATTGGCTGATGCTGAATCGCGCCGAAATTTTGATGGCAACAGGAAATCTTTCTTTTTGGGATGCACTGATTGTCGCGGCTTGCGTTGAAAGCGGCGTCAATTGTCTTTACTCAGAAGATTTTGACGCTTCTACTACAGCTTTAACAGGCGTCACAATCATTAACCCGTTTAGCTAAGTCGGTAGCCCGAATCCATCTTTTGTGCCCACTGTGGCGCAGCGGTTTATGAAACAAGTTCTACAAAATTTTCGTTCGGGCGTTCTCAAAGTGGATGATGTGCCGGAAACTATCTGCAAAAGTGGTGGCGTATTAGTCCAGAATGTGACTTCACTAATTAGCGCAGGCACTGAAAAAATGGTGCTGGATTTGGCGCAAAAATCAATGCTTGGTAAAGCGAAAGAGCGACCTGATCTCGTGCGGCAGGTTCTTAACAAAGTACAAAAAGACGGGTTGGCAGCGACATTTGCTACGGTGAAGGCACGATTGGATGCGCCGATAGCGTTGGGGTATAGCTGCGCCGGGGTGGTGCGCGAAGTGGGGCGCGGGGCTGAAGAATTTAGTGCAGGTGATCGTGTCGCTTGTGCGGGGATGAATTACGCTTCGCACGCGGAAACGATTTATGTGCCGAAAAATCTGACGGTCAAAATCCCCGCGAATGTGAGTTTTGATGAGGCTTCGTTTGTGACGCTGGGCGCGATTGCGTTGCAAGGCGTGCGCACGGCGGAAGTCAAACTTGGCGAAACTATCGCAGTGATTGGCTTGGGATTGCTGGGGCAAATGGTGGTAATGATTTTGAAAGCGGCGGGCTGTCGCGTCATCGGCATTGACCTTGACCCGAATAAAATTCAATTGGCAAAAGAACACGGCGCAGACACCGCAGTCGCACGTAACGACGATGCCGAAGGTGCAGTCGTACGTTTCACGAATGGTTATGGCGCAGATGCTGTCATCATTACAGCGGCGGCAGACAGCAATGATCCAATTGAACTCGCGGGCGTGATTGCGCGTGACCGCGCAATTGTTTCGATGGTGGGCGCGGTCGGGATGGATGTACCGCGCAAGGTCTATTACGAAAAAGAATTGCAATTGCGCCTGTCTCGTTCGTACGGTCCCGGTCGTTATGACGCGCAATACGAAGAAGGCGGCGTAGATTATCCCATCGGTTATGTGCGCTGGACTGAGCGGCGCAATATGGAAGAGTTTTTACGTTTGCTGTCAACGGGTGGCGTGAAACTGGATAAATTAATCACGCATCGGTTTGACATTGGCGCGGCTGAATCTGCTTACGACATTATTACGGGCAAAAATAAACAGCCGTATTTAGGGATTTTACTGACGTATCCAGATTGCGGAATGCGGATGGGGGATTGGGGAATAGAAACCCAAAATCCGAAATCCAAAATCCAATTCCTACAATCTGCAATCCGCAATCCGCAATCGAAAGCGGCGGTGCAGTTGGGAGTCATTGGCGCAGGGAACTTTGCGAAAGCGGTTTTGTTGCCGCGCTTGGCAAAGGCGGCGGGCGTGAAATTGGCGGGCATCGCTACGGCTACAGGACGCAATGCCAAAGCGATTGGTGAACAGTACGGGTTTGGATTTTGCACGAGTGATTATCACGAATTGTTACAGCGCGAAGATGTGAATACGGTGCTGATTGCTACACGGCACGATGCACACGCACGCATGACTGTAGATGCGTTGCGCGCGGGCAAAACAGTTTTTGTTGAGAAACCGCTGGCGGTCAATGCCGAGCAATTGCAACAGGTGATTGAGGCTGCGGCGCAATCGGACGGGCGTGTGATGGTGGGATTCAATCGGCGTTTTTCGCCATTGTCTGTGGAACTGAAACAACATTTTGCGAATGCTGGAGCCTTGGCAATTACTTATCGTGTGAACGCGGGCGAAATTCCCAAAGATAGTTGGATTCAAAACGACGAAGGTGGCGGACGTATCGTCGGTGAAGTTTGCCACTTCGTTGATTTGTTGCAGTTTTTGACAGGCGCAAGCCCGGTCGAGGTGTTTGCTTATGACACCGCAACAGGGAATGGATTGAACGATACGCTCAGCATTATCATTAAGTTCAGCAATGGCTCAACAGGCAATATTAATTACTTTGCGAATGGTGATAAATCATTCGCCAAAGAACGCGTCGAAGTGTATGGCGGCGGACGTGTCGCGGTGTTGGACGATTTTCGCATGCTCGAAACCTGGAGCAATGGCAAGCGCAAAGTAACCAAAAAAATGACGCAGGATAAAGGCTTCGATCAGGAGATCGCGGCATTTGCTGAAGCGGTGAAAACAGGTCAGGCAATGCCGATTACATGGCTGAGTTTGGTGGAGACTACGCTGACGACGATTCGGATTGAAGATTCGTTGCGGAGTGGAAAACCAGAGGCAGTTTAGTTTGTGGTTTGCCAGCCGGAGCCACCAGTTATACATGTGGTAGAATCCAGGCGGAGGCTAAAGCAATGAACAATTTATCTCTCAGTTATACTGGTAAAATTATCAATGGTGTAATCGTGTTAGAAGCAGACGCGGTCTTACCGGAAGGCGCAGGCGTGAAAGTGGAATTATTGGAAGAGCATACGGCACCAGCCGCCGCTAGTCCTTTAGGCGAGCTTTTATTGAAATATGCAGGGGTGATTGATGATCTGCCTGCTGATATAGCAAAAAATCATGATCATTATTTGTATGGCTCGCCTAAAGTGGATGACGAATGAATAAGGTCTTCGCAGATACTTATTATTATTTAGCACTGCTCGTTGCGCGTGACGATACGCATCGGTTAGCCACAGAACTGACCAGGCAATTAGGCGGTCAGATTGTAACAACAGGTTGGGTCTTACTGGAGTTCGCCAATGCGGTGAGCAAATCACGCCGACGCCACTATTTCCCCAGCCTTTTGGATGATCTCAAGCAGAATTCGCAGATGATCATCATCCCGCCAGACGAAGCATTGTTTGATGAGGGAACGGAACTTTATCGCAACCGCCCTGACAAGGATTGGTCTTTGACGGATTGTATCTCGTTTCTCGTAATGGAGCGCGAAGGCATCACTGAAGCTTTGACTGGCGATCATCATTTTGAGCAGGCCGGCTTCACAATTCTCTTCAAATAGCCCCCTTTCGCCTCCTCCTTCATTTATGAAAGTTCTTAACATTGTTGGTGCGCGTCCGAATTTCATGAAAATGGCTCCTATTGTGGCCGAAATGAAACGGCGCGGCATTGAACAAATTCTTGTGCATACGGGGCAGCATTATGACGAAGCGATGTCCGCTTCGTTTTTTCGTGATTTGGGGATGCCGCAACCTGACATCAATCTTGAGATTGGCTCCGGCTCGCACGCGCAGCAAACAGCTCGCATTATGATGGCGTTTGAAGCTGTCGTGCTGGAACATAAACCTGATTGGATTGTGGTGGTTGGCGATGTGAATTCGACCATTGCCTGTGCGTTGGTGGCTACGAAATTGGGCGTCAAAGTTGCGCACGTCGAAGCCGGGTTGCGCAGCCGCGATTGGACTATGCCGGAAGAGGTCAATCGTGTGTTGACAGATCGCATTGCGGATTTATTGCTGACGCCGAGCGCCGATGGTGATGCTAATTTATTGCAAGAGGGAATTGATTCATCGCGCATTGTCCGTGTCGGTAATGTGATGATTGATACATTATTGAGGCAACACAATCGGGCAAAAGAGTTGCGCGTCTATGAAACACTGAATCTTACCGCCAACAACTATGGCGTAGTCACCTTGCATCGTCCGTCTAATGTGGATGACCCAATTGTTTTGGGGCGTATCTTTGGCGCGTTGTCAGAAATTTCAAATAGCTTGCCACTAATTTTCCCTGCGCATCCGCGTACGCAAACGCGCTTGCAGGAATTCGGGCTGACGGTTCCGGCGGGTTTGCGACTGATTGATCCGATGGGCTATCTGGAATTTATGAGTTTGTGGAGCAATGCGCGATTGGTGCTGACTGATTCAGGTGGTTTGCAGGAAGAGACCACCGCGCTCGGCATTCCGTGTCTGACGCTGCGCGAAAATACAGAACGCCCGATTACAGTGGAAGAAGGCACAAATACAATTGTAGGAACTGATCCAGTGCGCATTCTGACGGCAGCGCGTGAGATTTTGCAGCAGGAACAAACAAGTGCTGCACGAGTGCCGGAATTATGGGACGGGCATGCGGCAGAGCGGGTTGTGACAGCTTTACTGGAAAAATCTGGTGTGACAGGCTTGGCGCAGGCTTCTGCCTTTTAACCCATGTTACGCAAAATAGATCGTTACTATCACACGGTCGTGCATTTGCGACCGCAGCAGATTAAAGAACGAACTTTTGCGTTAATTCGACGCCAATTATACCGCCGCTTTTCAGCAAAATATCAGCAACAATTTTTAGCACAAGCTGCTAAAACACAGGTGATTACGTTGCCTCGTGCGTTGCCTTCCTTACCTTCATTACTCCCCGCATACGACCCGAAACACGTCGCGCAAATTCGTTCCGGTCACTTCAGTTTTCTAAATCACAGCGAAAACTTTTCGGCAGGGATTGATTGGCAGGTTGCAACTGCACCGCGTTTGTGGCGCTTTCATTTGCATTATTTTGATTTTGCGCTCGAATTAGCGGCGGCTTATAACGCTACAAAAGACCCGGAATGGGCAAAATTATTTTATGATTTTGCTGAAGACTGGCAGCGTAAAAACCCTGTTGGTGGCGCGGACGCGTGGCATCCTTACGCGCTTTCGTGTCGCATCATTAATTGGATTATCGTGCTGAATACGATGGCGGCGGAATTGCAAAACGATCAAACACGCTGGCAGCAATTGCAGCAGAGCTTATTCGCACAGCTTCATTATCTGGAAAAGAATTTAGAGTTTGATGTCCTTGGTAATCACTTGCTGCGCGACCTGAAAGCGTTAGTTTTTGCCGGGAGTGCTTTTACCGGAGTAGCCGCAGATCGTTGGTTGCAGGGCGGCTTGACCATTTTGGAAACCGAATTGTCTGAGCAGGTACTCGTGGACGGCGGACATTATGAGCGCAGCCCTTCCTATCACGCCGTAGTCTTGCAGGATTTAATTGAAATGCGATTGGCGTTGTCGGATGCAAAGCAAACAGTTCCCGTTTGGTTGTCGGCCGCAATAGATCGAATGATAAGGGCAGATTCGTTAATGCGTCACCCTGATGGAAACCACGCGTTGTTCAATGACTCTGTGCTAAAAAATATTACGTTTGGAGCGACGCCGGAAATCGAACATCGAGAGCCTGCTACCTCACTCGCTGAGACGGGATATTTTATTTTGCGCGACATAAATGATGGCTGGTTGATTGTGGATTGCGGGCTTTCGTGTCCTGATTTTTTGCCCGCGCACGCGCACAGTGATTTGCTAAGTTTTGAGCTTTCCTTAGAAGGGCAACGCGTCATTGTGGATGCTGGCACGTACGAGTATACAGACGGCAACTGGCGCGATTATTTTCGCAGCACGCGTGCGCACAATACTGTGAGCGTGGACGGTGCGGAACAATCCGATGCGTGGGGCAGCTTTCGATTGGGACGACGAGCAAAACATATTCCGGGAAAAATTATTAAGACCAGTTTGGGCAGTTGCTTTGTCGGCGGGCATCGTGGATTTACGACACCAACTGTGAATGTCGCGCATCATCGCCGTATCGCTTGTCTTGACGCGTCTGTCTGGATCGTTGTTGATGAACTGATCGGGGCAGGCAAGCATGCGATAGAAAATTATTTGCACTTTCATCCTGCCATAGACGTGCAAAAAGAAAGTGAAAACGTGCTGACCTTCAGCCTGAATGATTCAACTTATCGGGTAGAAAGTTTTGGCGTGCAACAAGCAAAATTAATTTCTGCTGCGGAGCAGCCGATACAAGGGTGGTATTCTGACGCCTTCGGAAAAAAAACACCTTCGCCAACCTGGGTGATGAGTGCTAATGCAAATTTGCCGCAGGTAACGGGCTATGTGATTGCGAGAGAATCCGCCTTCAGCGATGGACAAATTTGCATCGGCGAAAACCGGGAAAACATTAGCAATATTGTAGAAAGATTGAGAACAGAAGCCCAATTATCGAAGATATGAAGATTGCTTATTTGTGTCATTATTTCGCGCCTGAAATCGGTGCGCCGCAAGCGAGGTTGTATGACCTTAGCAGTGCCTGGGTGCGCAACGGTCACGAAGTGACGGTAGTAACCGGGTTCCCAAATCATCCCACCGGAATTTTGCGTGCTGAAGATCGCGGTAAACTTTGGGCGACTGAGAAAATTAATGGCATTCGAGTGTTACGAAACTGGTTATACGCTACGCCGAATGAAGGCATCGTGAAAAAGACGCTGGGACATCTGTCGTTCATGGTGACAGCGGTATTATTCGGCTTGCCACGGCTGGGGAAAATTGATGTTCTGATTGCCAGCTCGCCGACATTTTTTCCAATCATTTCTGCCTGGATAATGTCGTTGATAAAGCGCATTCCTTTTGTGTTTGAAGTGCGGGATTTATGGCCTGCGGTGTTTGTTGATTTGGGCGTACTGAAAAATCCGTTACTGATTAAAATTCTCGAAGCAGTTGAAATGTTTCTCTATCGTCGCGCTGCCTTGGTGGTCACGGTGACGGAATCTTTTCGGGACACGTTGATTAAGCGTGGCATCCCCGGCGATAAAATCGTAACAGTAACAAATGGCGCGGATATTGAACTTTTTCAGCCCGGTGGAAATGGAAATCATCCGCGTGAGGAAATTCGGCAAGAATATGGATTGGAAAATAAATTTACTGTGATGTATCTGGGTGCGCATGGCATTTCGCATTCGTTAGAAACAGTAGTGCGTGCGGCGGATATTTTGCGTGATGAAACAGGTGTTTGCTTTTTGTTGGTGGGTGAGGGGGCTGAGAAAAACAAACTTACTGAGTTAAAACAGCAATTGAATTTGCCAAATCTGATGATGTTGCCGGGGCAGCCCAAAGCGCGCGTGCCGGGTTTTTATCAGGCAGCGGATGTTTGCCTTGTGATGTTGCGCGATGTGCCGTTGTTTACGACCTTTATTCCCTCCAAAATGTTTGAGATTATGGCGGCGGCGCGACCTATTATTGGTGCCGTGAAAGGCGAGTCCGAAGAAATCCTGCAACGCTCTGGCAACACCTTTGTGATTGAGCAGGAAAATCCTGCCTCGCTGGCGGCAGCGGTAAAGCGCTTGTTATCTGATCCCGTACGACGCAAACAGATGGCGGAGCGGGGAAGAGATTTCGTGATCAAAAATTACAGCCGCGAATCGTTGGCCGAAAAATATATGAACGCCTTGGTTATGACCTTACAAAAAAGGGGCAAGCGATGACCAGCGTATTGATAACAGGCGCGACAGGCTTTCTTGGTGAACACGTTATGCAGCGTGTGTTGGGATCGCAATCTCCCTTTGATAAAGTGATTGCGTTTGCGCGCCCAACCAGTGATGTGGCGGCCTTACAAGCGAGTGGCGTTGAAATCCGCCAAGGTGATTTAGGCGATGCTGCTTCTCTGACAAAAGCGTTGCAAGATGTGGATGTCTTGATAAATATTGCTTCGCTTGGCTTCGGACAAGCTCCTGAAATTGTGCGTGCGGTACAGGAATCCGCCACGCGCCGCGCGATTTTTATTAGTACAACCGCAATCTTCACACGCTTGCCTGCTAAGACAAAAATGGTTCGCGTGGCGGCAGAAAAACAGATTGAGGAAAGTGGGCTGGATTATACAATTTTGCGACCTACAATGATTTATGGGACGCCAAAAGATCGTAATATCTGGCGATTTATTCAATACTTACGCCGATTTCCTGCCATACCTGTAGTGGGGACTGGCTCTTGTTTACAGCAACCCGTTCATGTCGAAGATGTGGCAGATGCCGTGATGCAAAGTTTGTTTGTGCAAGAAACATACAGCAAGGCATTTGATGTTGCCGGAGCGACTCCGTTGTCCTTTATTGAAATGGTTGATACTGTCTGTCATTTACTGAAGCGTCGAGTCGGAAAGATACATTTACCTCTTTCTGCAATGGTCTTTGGCGCTCGTCTCTCTCGCCTGATTCCGGTAGGTCCAAGCCTGACTGATGAGCAGATATTACGGTTGAATGAAGATAAAGTATTTAGCATTGAAAGTGCTCACAAATCTTTTGGTTATGCCCCTATGACGTTTAAGGCAGGCGTTACCCGTGAAATGACTTTTCTCTCATGAACGTTTGGCTCATATCTTACATTGGAATCGGAGCGGTTCTCGTGATCGTTTTCTCGGCACTGGGCGTAAAAATTATTGGTCGAAATGCTCACTATCTAGGGCTGATTGATAAACCAAATGAGCGGAGTTCTCATTCTCAACCAACGCCGCGTGGAGGCGGGATGGTCTTGGTCGTGATGACCATTATTGGATTAATTATTAGCCAGATATTTTGGCGGCTAACATCCTGGCAAGGGCTGATGTTTTATGTGGGGGCGGCAATCTTAATCGCTCTCGTTAGCTGGTTTGATGACATCAGAACCTTATCTCCAAAGATACGGTTCATTGCGCATTTTGTAGCTGCGGGGTTAGTGATCGCAAAGTGGGGGTACTTTGAAAGACTGACACTTCCATTCACCGGAAATATTTATCTTGGTCAAATTGGTTTAGTACTTACTATTGGGTGGATCGTGGGCTTAACAAATGCCTATAACTTTATGGATGGAATTGACGGAATCGCAGGCGGACAGGCGTTAGTGGCTGGAATTGGTTGGGCAGTGGTGGGATGGATGATTGAAGATAAATTCATCTTTGTACTAGGCGGCTTATTAGCTGCCAGCAGCATCGGTTTTCTCTTTTATAATTGGTCGCCTGCTAAAATATTTATGGGTGATGTGGGCAGTGCATTTCTGGGCTTTACTTTTGCGGTGATTCCGTTGGTGGCAATAAACTCCCCATCCATCACCCGCGATTTCATCCCCTGGATAGGTTTCTTATTACTTTGGCCATTTATTTTAGATACTGGTTTTACTTTGCTTAGACGTTTAAGTAAGGGTGAAAATATTTTTCAAGCCCATCGGTCACATCTCTATCAGCGAATGGTTATTTCCGGTTATAGCCATCAATCAGTAAGTCTACTTTATATTGGTTTAGCATTAATTGGCAGCATTGTCTCTTTAGTAGCTATTAAGTGTTTCTCGTAATTTGTCCCGATAAATAGTGCTTCAAATATAATCGAGATAATTCAATTGTGAAAAAACGTTGTTACCTTACAGTTAATGTTTCGTAAGCTTTGGGTTTCCTAAACAGTCCGTTAGGTTTCTCCATTACCCGTAATTAAATAAATTTATGGCTAGTAACTTCTTAAAATACCGTGGAGTCGTCATAGCTCTGGCTCAGGCCAGTCTTTTAATTCTAGCTTATTACGTCAGCTTCATGCTGAGGTTTGATTTGAGAATTCAAGGACTAGGCTATCGTAATGTTATTTTGCAGACGATCCCTTTGTTACTCGTGATTAAGCTTTCAGTATTTTATTACTTTAGGTTGTTTAGCGGCTGGTGGAAGTATTCCGGGATGAATGACCTGTTAGATATTATCAAGGCTGCGCTGGTTAGTTCACCATTATTTTATCTGGCGGTTTATTTAATCTTTGGAGTTGAGGGCTATCCGCGCTCGACTTTCCTGATTGATACATTGCTGACGATTGTTTTTATTGGTGGCGCACGGTTTGTAGTTAGGGCTTATTCTGAGCAGGCACGAGCAACAACCACAGGAGTTAATACGTTGATCGTGGGTGCCGGGCGCGCTGGTAATTTAATTGTTCGTGAATTGAAGGGGAACTTATCACTGGGCTATAACCCCGTAGGTTTTGTGGATGATAATCCCAGTAAAAAAGGTGTTAGCATGCAGGGCGTCAAGGTACTGGGGACTACGGTTAATCTGCCGGAATTAATCGAAAAATTTGAGGTTGCACGTATCTTGATTGCTATTCCTTCGGCGCAAGGTGAAGAAGTCCAGCGGATCATTGATAAATGTCGTGAATCCAAAGTCGAGTTTCAAATCTTGCCTCGCATGGCAGATATGATTAATAGCTCAGTTTCCGTGAAGCAGGTTCGCACACTCAAAATCGAAGACCTTCTTGCCCGCGATCCGGTACGATTAGACCTGGATGAAATTGGTGCTAAATTGACCGGAAAAACGATCATGGTGACTGGAGCTGGCGGTTCCATTGGCTCGGAAATTGTCCGACAGGTCGCCAAATTTAATCCTGCTAAATTGGTATTATTTGAACGCTCGGAAAGTGATCTGCACCGAATAGACATTGAATTGGCGGCTTCTTGTCCCGCGTTGAACTACCTGCCTGTTATTGGCGACATCCTTGATACTTTACGGTTGAAAGAAGTTTTTGTTGAGCAGCAACCGCAGGTGATCTTTCATGCGGCGGCTTACAAGCACGTGCCGATGATGGAAAAGAATTGCTTCCAGGCTATCAGCAACAATGTGATTGGAACTTATAATTTGGCGATGTTGGCCGATCAGTACAAGGTCGAAGATTTCGTACTGATTTCTACTGATAAGGCGGTTCGCCCGACGAATATCATGGGCGCAACGAAGCGGGTGTCGGAGCTGTTGATTCTGGGGCTGCAAAATCATTCGACGAAATTTGTCTCAGTGCGATTTGGGAATGTGCTGGGCAGCAATGGTAGTGTCATTCCTTTGTTCAGAGAGCAAATCGAAAATCGCAAGCCTGTGACGGTGACGCATCCCGAAGCAGTACGTTACTTCATGACAATTCCCGAAGCTTCGCAGTTAGTGTTACAGGCTTCGACCATGGGGCAGGGTGGAGAAATCTTCGTACTGGACATGGGGAAGCCTGTCAAGATTGTAGATTTGGCAAAAAATCTGATTCGCTTATCGGGATTGGAGCCTGACCGCGACATTCCAGTTATCTTTACAGGATTGCGTCCAGGCGAAAAGATGTACGAAGAGTTGATGCTGGATGGCGAAGGGATGAAAGCTACGCCGCATCATAAAATTCACGTGCTGGATGGTGGTAAGATCAGCTTTGCGCAAGTTCAAAACTGGGTAGACGAATTAGGCGAACTGGTCGAGAAAAAAGATGTTGGTGGATTAGTGGCGAAGTTGCAGGAAATCGTCCCGGAATATACGCCGAGTAAGGAAATTCTGGAGAAGGCCGAACTAGGCGATGCAGCTAAAATTTCTGAAGCCCGTATTCATTAATGGATTTTTTCTGGAATCTTGTTTTAAATCCCGACAATTCTGTCCAGTTTCTCTTTCCTAACCATCCTTTGTGATTTCTCCTGAACTACAGCTTTTATTGTATTGCGCGAAGGTAGATGCCGCCGAAAACCGTCGCACCCGATTACTAGACTTGCTTCCGCAAATCAGTGATTGGGAAACTGTCCTGAATTTGGCGAATCATCATGGATTGATCCCCTTGGTGCATCTCCGGTTGAAAGAAACGGTGTGGGAGCAGCTCCCGAAAGAGGCGCGGGAAGCACTTGAGATAGGGCGCCGTAATAATGCTACGCAGGCACTTTCTATGACCTCAGAGCTGCTGCGGCTGATGCGATTGTTGCAGCAGAATAATATTTTTGCGCTGCCTTACAAGGGACCTGCGCTGTCGGTACAGCTTTACGGTGATGTGGCGATGCGGCAATATGGTGATTTGGATGTTGTAATATTCAAAGAAGATTGGCGGAAGGTTGACGCTTTATTGATAAGTGATGGATGGGAGATTGATTTCAACTTGAATCCTGTTCAGGAAAAATATTTCCAGGACGGATATAACGTGCATTCCTATTTCTCTTCGCGTCGCAATGTTATGTTGGAAATACATTGGGCCTTTGCCGAGCCATTATTTTCATTTCCTTTTGCACTAAGTTCCATACACACACCGATGAGCGAGTTGGAAGTATCAGGAGTGGTGTTGCCTGTTCCGGTTCCTGAAGACCTTTTATTTATTTTATGTTTTCACGGTACAAAGCATAAATGGGAACGATTGGGATGGCTTACCGATATTGCGTATTTACTTGCTCGTTATCCTGAACTTGATTGGCAACGAGTTTATGATTTAGCTGCGAGCTATCGGTTACAACGGGCGCTTAAAACAATGTTATGCCTTATCCACTCGATTAATAGGGTTACGCTTCTTCCAGCGATTCATGCGGAGGCCTTCTCCGATCCGGTGGCTGTTAGTGTGGCAAAAGAAATTGAGCAGTTAATCTTTACGCATCCGATGGAAGAAGAAGGCTATATTAGTGATAAGCTATATCGAAAAATGCGTGAAAATTGGCGAGACCGTTTTGCCTATCATTTCTATCTTCTTCTCAAGACTATTCCTGCGGATTGGAGGTTAATTTCTTACCAGCTCCCACGCGGCTTATTTTTTCTTTATTATCCAGCTCGTCTAATCCGTCTGCTGCGCAAATACCTCTTGCACGAAAATATCTAAAATTCTACCTTATAGCTTACCCCGCCAGCGGCACAAAACTCTCATCCTGTTGGTGCTTTCTCTCCCACTTTAAAAAATCATAGTATCCGCATTTCCTGGTATCAGGATATTCCCGGCAGACGCCGGGGCGGTGTTCGTAGACGGTGCAGCGCCGTTCCTTTTGATCGAAGAAGCGGCAGATCGTTTTGTACACTGTGTCTTTACGGTGCTTCAGGATGCGCCCGTAGTCTTTCACTTCGCGGGTGAATTTCTTTTCAGCTTCTTCGGGCGTTAATCCGAAGCGTTTGCCGAGCCGCTTGACATCATTTTTCGTGACAATGATGTATTCATACGAACAGCAATAGCCGGGGCATTTTGTACAATCGTATAATGGTTTCAGGACGGGTAATTCTTTTTTCATACATTATTCGTCTGGACAGGGAAACCAGAAATTTATCCACGAAGGACAGAAACACGAAGGGGCACGAAGTACGGAAAATAGTATTACATTATGGTCTTTGAAAATGAAATCCGGCAAGTGTCAGACGCCCCGGAGGGGCATCCAGATGGTAGCCAGGGGTCAGCGTCTTCGCGCCACCCCTGGAAGTGATCGCACCGAATCCCCA
>JAYVZE010000072.1:0-5388 GCA_043783625.1 Blastocatellia bacterium
TGGGAGTAGGCGGTGTAGAGCGGTAGACAGTAGGTTTTTCTCTACTGTCTACCGTTCTACCTTCTACCGCCTATTCTCCTCCTCATTTCAGTAATTCTAAAAACGGTTTTAGCTCGCCATTCGCTCTGGCTTGTGCCAGTAACGCACGCCAGACGCTGAGTTTTGCTAAGGCATGATCAACTTCAGCCTGCGCCAGCAATCGTTGCGCTTCGGCGACTTCGGTGATGGTCGCGAGTTCAGCCTGATAGCGGGCGCGGATTCTGAGTTCCGTCTCCTGCGCGGCTTTCAGTTGCAGCGGCGTATTCACCGCCATTTTACGAGCTGATTCTAAATAAACTTTGGCGCGGGAACCCTGCGCTTTTAATTTCTGAAGAGTTTGGTCGTAGCGAGCTTGCTCCACTACATAATTAAAATTTTCGATTTTCTTTTTGGCGCGTAATCCGAAAATATCTGTAGGTGAAAAACTGAGAGAAATTCCCGTCGCCCAGTTTGCCGTGTCGGGATAAAATCCGCGTGAATATTTCAAATGCCCATCGGTTAACGCTCCGCTGCCGCGTGCAAACAAGGCGGATTGCCAATTGAATTTCGGGTAATAACTTTTCTCTAAAATTGTTTGTCTGGCACGAACGACATCAAAGGCGGATTGCTGCGCGAGAGCTAAGGGATGCTGCGCGAAATCTGCCGCCGGAGCAATCGGATTCGGAGGCAGCTCCAGAAATGAATTTGGATCAATGTTGATAGTAGTTCCGGCTTGTCCAATAGCTTCGGCTAACGTCGTCCGCGCCAACGCTGCTGTTTGTTCGGCTTGAATGAATTGATTGCGAGCCACAGCGAGTTCTGCATCAAGGCGCGAAGCATCGGCTCCGGGGCGCAATTGATTGTCTACGAGAACGTGAACGGCTTTAGAAAAAGTTTCCATTCGCTCAACATTGGCTTGGACGGCGATCACGGCTTGATCCGAAGCAATGACGGCGAGATAAGCATCGGCGGCAGTCGTCGTGACATCAAGTTTTGTGACAGCAATCTGTGCGGCGGCTTGATGATTGGTGGCGCGTGCCAAATCTATATTTGCTTGACGCTGACCAAAATCTATTGGCTCCCACGAAACCAGAACTCCGGTGGCGGAACCGAAGATCGCAGCGAATCCGCTTGTGCCAAGCGCAGGCCCTGAAATCGCGGGGATTGTTGATTGTGGCAGTAATAATCCAAAGACATTATTACGGCTGGCGAAATTTTGCTGCCAGATAAAATCTACTTTGGGTTGGAGTGCGGTGCGGGCTAACTCAATACTTGCTTCAGCGGATTGTGCGGTGGCTTGTGCGGCGCGAATCGCCGGATAATTTTGGAGCGCGGTTTCGACAGCCTCAGCCAGTGAAGTCGTATTTTTCGTTTGCGCCTGAACACAAACCGGGAAACAGCAAAGCCCAAATAAAACAACCCGTATAAATTGATTGCGCAACGTCGAAAACTCCTTCAGCAATGATGGGAATACAAAAGATATTCCCAGCATACGTCGAATGAATAAAATGGGCAAATGCCCGCCTTGACACTCACGGCAGTGTTCGGCAGAATGGTTTTTGCCAGTTATTTCTAGTTTTCGAGTAGAGGTGCAGGCTTCAAGAGTAGCGAATCTGAGAACGCGCAAGGTTCAGGGACGATTCACGAAAGGGAAGTGCTGCCGAAACCAAATCTTTTTTGCGGCGAAGAATTTGGTTGGTTGTGAGGGCTAAATCCCTGCAATTGTCACTGTCATTTTGCAGTGGAGCGCTACAGTTACCCCGGTTTATTTGTAAGCAAACAAAGGGCTGACGAGCGTTTACTCGTGAGTCCTTTTTATTATGAAAATTGCAATTGTTGGCTACGGAAAAATGGGGAAGATGATTGAGCAGGCGGCGATTGGTCGCGGTCACGAAATCATCGCCAAATTTGACATTGATAATAATATCAACGGTGAAGGCTTGACCGCATCAACATTGGCTGGCGTTGATGTCGCGATAGATTTTTCGATCCCTGAAGCAGTCATTCCAAATATCAAAAAATTACAGGCGTTAGGAGTCCCGACCGTCGTTGGCGCGACAGGCTGGTATGATAAAATTGAAGACATCAAAAAAATCGTTGAAGAAAATAATGGCTCATTCGTCTGGGCTTCAAATTTTTCACTGGGCGTAAATTTATTTTTCAAAACAATTCGTTATGCGGCGGAATTATTTGCCCGATTTGAAGAATATGATCCATTTATTATTGAGCAGCATCACAAATTTAAATTAGATGCGCCATCAGGAACGGCTCTCGTGATCGAACGGCAATTGCGTGAAAGTTACGGCGAAAAAACGCCGCATTCTGTAAGCTTCCGCGCCGGACACGCTCCCGGCATGCACGAAGTCGGATTCGATTCCGAAGCCGATCATTTAAGTTTTTCGCATACGGCGCGTTCGCGGCAGGGCTTCGCGGTCGGGGCTGTGATTGCGGCTGAAATGATTGTCGGGCGCAAAGGTTTTTACGAATTTCCAGAATTATTATTTCCAGAAGCTGTATGAATGATGAGCGACTCCAAAGATGGGAAAAAATCAGAACAACAGGAAAGAAAAAATTCCTGACAGTTTTCACTTTAGCTCAAGGATTGTTTTTCGCGATAACCATGCTTGGTATCAAATATTATCGTAGCCCTGAGAAAGTGGATACAATTTCTATCATCGTATTGATCCCCTTTGGGCTTATGTTTGGATTCTTGATGTCGAAATATTTCTGGTGGGTAAACGAAAGAAAATATTCCCAACTTATAAAAAATCGGTAATTATTTAGGAAAAATATATGAATCAACTACTACGCGGTTGCGGCACAGCAATCATTACCCCATTTAATCAAGACGAATCCATTGACGAACTCGCCTTGCTTCGCCTCGTCGAATTTCAGATCGCAAACGGCGTAGACTTCATCGTGGCTTGTGGCACAACGGGCGAAAGCGTCACGCTGAGCGAAGCCGAACAGGCGCGTGTCGTTGAACTCTGCGTCCAGTCCGCGAAAGGTCGAGTCCCTATCGTCGCAGGTGCAGGCGGTTACAATACCCGCGAAGTCATCAAAAAAATTCAGCACTACACCGACCTCGGAGCCGATGCGATTCTGTCCGTTGTGCCGTATTACAACAAGCCGACGCAGGAAGGACTCTATCAACATTTTCGCGCCATTTCTGAAGCGAGCGATTTGCCGGTCATTCTTTACAACGTCCCCGGACGCAGTGTCGTGAATATGGAAAACGACACCACCGTGCGATTATCACAGCTTGAAAATATCATCGGGACGAAAGAGGCTTCGGGCAACATTTCGCAAATCGGCGAAGTCATCTCATTGACCGATGAAAAATTTTTAGTCTTCGCCGGAGACGACAGCGTCGCCCTTCCGACCATTGCACTTGGCGGCGTCGGAGTGATTTCCGTTGCGTCAAATTTATTGCCTCGTCAAGTCAGTGATCTTTCTCATGCCTGTCTGGCAGGGGATTGGGATACGGCGCGCAAGTTGCATCGCTCCTTGTCGCAGGTTTTCAAGACGATGTTCATCGAAAGCAATCCCGCTCCGGTGAAAGCGGCGATGGCGTCGGCAGGATTGATCGGAGAAACGATGCGACTGCCAATGGTTCCGGTTACGGATGCGAGCCGTGCGAAGTTGGAAGAAGTTCTCGCGCCGTTTCATGTGGTGGCGCAGGCGGCTTAGTGTAATTGGTGCGCCAGCATCCTGCTGGCAAATTTTAGAAGAGCCAGCAGGATGCTGGCGTACCAGAATTTCTATGATCCTAACCCAAGTCCTTAACCGCGCCATCAATTTTTACCCTAAAAACATTGCCACGATTGATGGCGAGCATCGTCAGACGTACGGTGAACTCGGTCTGCGTGCGAAGGCTCTCGCGTCGGCGTTGCAAGGGCTTGGCATCCGACACGGCGACCGCGTAGCGATGCTCATGCTTAACTGCCATGAATTCGCCGAAGTCATTTTTGCCTGCTGGCAAATTGGCGCAGTAGCTGTACCGTTGAATTATCGTCTCGCCGCCGAAGAATTAATCTTCATCATCAATGACGCTGAATGCAAAGCGATGATTTCCGATGATTTCATGCTGCCGTTAACGACGGGAATGCGTCCCCGATTAGAAGGAATTGAAAATTATATTGCGACGGTGAAAGCGGATGATTTTTTATTTTATGAAGACCTTATCGCCAACAGCAACAGTGATGTTAAGCCTATCGTTATTGAGGAAAATGATCTGGCGGGATTATTTTATACCAGCGGAACAACGGGATTACCAAAAGGTGTCATGCTCAGTCATCGCAATTTGTGGATGAATTTAATGCAGGGGATGGCAGAAATTCCCACCAGCTCCAGTGACATTTATTTACACGCTGCGCCGATGTTTCATCTGGCGGATTTCCCGACGTTGATGAGCTTTACGATGCGCGGAGCGACACAGGTGCTGCTCAAGAAATTCGAACCAACTGCGTTGCTGAATTTACTCGAAAAAGAAAAAGTCTCGCGGGTCATGCTGGTTCCAACGATGATTAATTTTTTGGTGTCGCATCCTGAAATTAGCAATCGTGATTTGTCGCATTTGGGATTCATCACTTACGGTGCATCGCCGATGCCTTTGGAATTATTGAAACGTTCGATGGCGACTTTGCCGCACGTAAAATTTATTCAAGGCTACGGGCAAAGCGAAGCCTCGCCGTTGTTGACTTATTTGAAAGATTACGACCACGTAGCCGATGGCACAGAGCATCAATTGCAAAGACTCACTTCCTGCGGGCAGGCTGTGATCGGCGTAGAGATTGCAATTTTTGATGAGCACGATAATCCAGTTCCATCTGGCACAGTCGGCGAAATTGTCGCGCGGGGACCTAACGTCATGGTCGGATATTGGAAGCGTCCCGAAGAGACAGCGAAGACGTTGCGCGGCGGATGGTTGCATACCGGAGATGCCGGAAAGATTGACGAAGACGGCTATGTCTTCATCGTAGACCGCACTAAAGATATGATCGTCACGGGCGGCGAAAATGTCTACTCCACTGAAGTCGAAAACGCGATTTACAAGCACCCGTCTATCCGCGAAGCCTCCGTAGTTGGCATCCCTGATGAGAAATGGGGCGAAGCCGTCGCTGCAATTGTGACGCTGCGACCAGACACAATTTTGACGGCGGAAGAACTCATCGCGCATTGCAATCAATTCTTAGCGAATTACAAAGTCCCGAAAGTGGTAGAAATTCGCGAGGGTGAATTGCCGAAAGGCGGAACCGGAAAAATTGATAAAAAAATCCTGCGCGAAAAATATTGGCAAGGGTATTCGCGGCGGGTGAATTGAATAAGTTTTTTGGTGCGCCAGCATCCTGCTGGCAAGTTTTAGCAGAG
>JAYVZE010000073.1:0-8262 GCA_043783625.1 Blastocatellia bacterium
CGAAAAACCCGACAAGTCCAAATCGCAAACTGCTAAAAATAAAAAAGACCCTGACGCCGACAAGAAGGCACTGAAATCAAAATCAGATTTAGTTGCCGAGCGGACAACTAAAAAATCTAATAATCAACCAGCCTCTACTGCTTCACGTCAGCCCGAACCAAAGTTGAAGCCAAGCCAGGTAGCTGCAAAAAAAGAAGAGACTAAAAATATTCGTGAAGAAAAATCTAAAGAAAAATTAGCTTCCGCCTCCATTGAGAAAAAGCCGTTCAAATCCGACAAGCCTGAAATTGCGAAGCTGGCTAAGAAACCACAAGAAAATATTTTCGCTGAATCATTTCGTGAAAATACGGCTGTTAAAGTGCTGCCGCGTGTCGGAAAATTTCAGTTTCGCCCCGTCGTGAAAGTTTCTCCCAAAGTTCAGTTGAACTTCGGACTGTCCAGTGCTTTGGCGGCGGCGGCTTATGAACCACCTCCGCCCGTCACTCGTGTAGACATTATCGAAGTCTACGAAAGCGGATCGGCTGAAACACAGGTTCTCGAAGAAATTCGTCGTCAGGAAATTGCCAGACTCAGTACGAACCCTATTCCAAATGTTTCCAATAAGAAAATTGATCTGAAGAAAATGGATCAGGATCGCATTTCGCAAATTCAGGAGGCGTTATTCAAACGTGGATATTTTATGGGAACATCGACCGGGAACTATGATGAATTAACCGTGCAGGCAATGCGGAAGTTTCAGGAAGATCATCGCGTAGACGTGACCGGATACCCGACAGCGCAGTCTCTGAAATTATTAGGATTGGTAGATTACGAACCGCGATTTGAATAGCTTCACCTCGGGTCTGCCAGCATCTGGCTGGCAGATTTTTGTCAGCCAGATGCTGGCGTACCCGAGGATTCACGGCGTTGCGTAATAGCCTTCTTTTGATCTCACATTCAGTTTTGGCATGCCACGCGGTGGCATTATTTTGATACTGATTTTACGCCACTTGCCATCATTCTTTTCGTTACTCGGTAAATAGCCGATGCTGTATTGGTGACGAAGCTCAAGCGCAATGCGTGTTGTGGCATCTTCTAACTCTGCGGCTGAACGAGGGAAAAAAGCTTTGCCGCCCGTAGTCTGAGAAACTTCTTCAAGAATTCCCTGACCCTGCATATCCAGTGAGCCGCCTGAACCTCCACCCATCTCGACAATTCCAATGCTATAAATTTGAACGTTCGCTTCTTTCAGCAATTTGCGCAGCTCGCCATAGGTGTAGCGCGAAGAATTATCTTGTCCGTCAGAAATTAAAAGGATGGCGCGTTTTTTGTGTTGTCCCTGCTTTACTTTCTCAATCCCCAGATAGGCCGCATCGTAAAGTGCTGTCTGTCCTTTGGGATCAATCAATGTCAGTTTATTGGATAACCCTTCACCATCGGTAAATTCAGCTATCAGATTGGCTCTTTGATTAAAGCCGACCAGAAAGAAATCATCCTGATCGTGACAGGTTTGCACAAAGGCTTTAAGGGCTTCGCGGGCACGATCCAGCTTGCCTTTCATGCTGCCGGACACATCAAAGATAATGCCAACGCTGACCGGGACATCTTCATCACGGAAAAACTCAATATTCTGTTTGACTTTATCCTCAAAGACCTCGAAATTCTGCCGGGTTAATCCGGTGACCAGCCGATTATAAGGGTCGGTCACAGTCACAGAGAGAGTCACCACTTCGGTTTTGAATTTAAGCGACGGACTGTCTTGATTATTTTCAATTGGAGCAGGTGTTGACTTCTTTTGAGGATCAGCCTCAGGCTTAGTCTGTTGAGGACTGACCTGCGCCAGAGCATAAATCCCCACTAAAGCGGACACCGCAAAGCAAACGAAAAAAATAGAAAAAATCTTCTGTAGCATGCAGACCCCCAAAAAAGCTATAACGCTCAAAAGCCAATTAATAAATTACAAATTCAGGGAAGAGGTCGGAGCAGTTAAGACCTTAGCAACTGATAATAAAAGTATAACATATATTGTTCAGGATAGAACGCAAGAATATGTAAAGATTTGTGAGAAAGGGAATGACAGGTTGCAATTTAATCGGTTTTAAGATAGTTACTATTCGCCCTGAATTATTTACCCCTACATTGATTCAAGATTATTTCTCCCCCGCACCTTGAAGGACTCACAAATTACTTATGAACATGGAGACAGCAGAAAGAAGAGGCGAACAGCGCGTTCAATTAGATATTCCTGCCAAGATTCGTTGGAAAGATTCACTTGGCGGAGTGATTGAGCGTGACGCGCGATTGTGGAATTTAAGCGGTGGCGGTGCTTATGTGCTGACAGATGATTTATTGATTGTGAATCAAGCCGTAGAATTAATTGTGATTCTGGAAAGTAATGATCCTTACAAAGGGGTTGCCACGTATTTTCGTGGTCGCGTAGTCCGAACTGAAAACGTTCAGCATTCCGAAGGTAACACCGGAGCCGCAATTGCTTTTGAGCGTCGCCCTGTCGCCAATCATCAGCCTGCAATGTCAATGTAGTTACACCACTGGCTGCCACTTCGGTTGATTGCCTTCAGCTAATTTCTTCAATTGTCCGAGCGTATCAGAAACCACTACCTGACCGTTATCATCGTACACCATTAATGAACGCTCGCTGTTCCATTCCTGCGACAAATTCGCAATCGGAGCAAGTGCCAATTGTAATTGCGCCCCGCCCCACGCATCCACCAGATACATTTTTCCTGAACACATTCCAAACTCTGAACAGGTCTGAGCCGGAACAAAAACGACGTGCTTACCATCCGGCGACCAGGTCGCTTCAATGATTCGCTTGCCGCCATCAGGCATCGCATTCGCCTCAAACCCATCCAGCAGATTTAAGTCGGTGACCCGGCGACGATTCCCGGTCTCAATGTCCGAAATATAAAGCTGAATATCTTTGTCAGTGGCTTCGGCGAATAAAACATACCGACCATCAGGGGAAACGGAAAGGTCTCCGGCATTGCGGACGACAGGCGTTTGCGCTGAAGCGAGAGTGTGATATTCATCCACGCTCAGTTCCCGCGCCTGCATCGGATTCAGCGTGACTGCAAACACTTTCGGGACAGTATTCAAAGCGTCATTGGTGTCAATGGTTTGCGCTAACAACGTAGTTCCATCGTTGGAAAGTTCCAACCGATCAAGTGCCAGCCCTTCTGCTAACTCCAGTTTGCCGTAGGGTTCGACTTTTTGCTCTTTCAAATTGTAGGCCTGTAACGAACCACCAAGATTAAAATAAATTTTGTTGCCGTCTTTAGACCAGATTTGATTGCCGATAGTGGCATCTTCCGGCGCAGGCACGACGCGGCGATCTTCAGTTCCGTCTTCGTTCACCAGCCAGAGAGCGCCTTCTTTCACATACGAAATGATCTGTTTGGGTTTGACCGCAACAGCCTGCGCTGGTGAAGTGGGCGGGGCAGTTTGCTGCGCCAGCAAATGCACACTTAAAAAGATTATGGTTAATGACAATAAAACAGCAGTAGTAATTTTCTTCCAGTTCATAACAGCCTTCTAGTTTCGCCCCGATCCTAAATCCTGATAAATATAACGAATTTGATTCGATTCGTAGTCAGGTAATTCCGTTGCCCGAAACTCAACTTGTTATCTTCGTCGAGTACGCCGTAAAATTCAAGTTATGTTTTTGTCACTTTATGCGGTAGAATACGATTCTGTCGGTCATTTTGTTACATTTTTTTCACAAAGGAATTCGTTACTATGAATCGGACAATGATGGGAATTAGTGCTTTCGTTTTGTTTTCTCTGGCACTTACGGGAATGTCCTGTGCTACCTCTACGCAGGCTAGTAAGGCGAACAGCGCATCTGCGTCAACCACGTTGGCACAGGAACCTACCCCCAAACCTGATGATGGAGTCCCGCGTATTTCTGCGGCAGATGCCATCGCTCTGGTCAAAAGTGGCAAAGCACTGGTCATAGATACCCGCGACCAAACTAGCTTCGAGGCGATGCACATTGCCGGGGCGATCAACGTTGCTTATCAGGAATTTGTAGATAAAACCTACAAACCTCTGCCCAAAGATAAAGAGCTAATTTTTTATTGTACCTGACCGAGCGAACATACCAGCGCCGGTTCGGCAGCTATTTTGATGAAAGAAGGCTACACCAATGTTCACGCGCTCTTAGGCGGCTTGTACGGCTACAAAGACGGTGGCGGGGAAGTTGTTCAAGGGACGCCAACAACGCCACCACCCACTCCTGAAGCGGCAAAGCCTGCTGAGTCCAAAGCTCCCGCAGCGACAGCTGGAGCCGTTAAGCCTGCGGTGAAGCGTAAGCATTAATATTGGAAAATTCTGACAACCAAAAAAGCCGCAACGAGGTTTTCTCGTTGCGGCTTTTTTGACAATTTTAATTTTAAAGTGAAGTCAAGATAAAAAAAACAGTATTTTCTATTAGCCCAGCCCGTTTACGGCTGGGGTCAAGATACGCAATAATTATTTCAGCCCGATTTATCGGGCTTGCCAAGAGCTTCAGCTAAAGCACATGAGAAGCACGGTGAACCGGGCTGAGAATGCTTTTTACCACTTTTCCCAGCCGTAAACGGGCTGGGCTAACGGAAAATTTGCGTTATGCTAGAATCCCACTTGCATCGGCTTGAAATAAAAAACGGACACCAATGAATGTCCGTTTTCTTTTGCTAACTGTTGGTGCCGAGGGCGGGAATCGAACCCGCACGGAGACAAGCTCCAACGGATTTTAAGTCCGTTGCGTCTACCAGTTCCGCCACCCCGGCACAGGCTGAAAAGTGTAAGCCTTCGCCTCCAAGGTTGCAAGTGAGACTATGAAAATTTTATCAGTTTTTGGCACCCGCCCCGAAGCCATCAAGATGGCTCCCGTCCTCGCCGAACTAAATAAATATCCTGAAATCACCTCCGTAGTTTGCGTCACCGCGCAGCACCGCGAAATGCTGGATCAAGTGTTAGAGCTTTTTGAGATCAATCCCGACTACGACCTCAGCATCATGCAGCCCAATCAATCGCTCAGCGAAATCACCGCGCGAGCCTTAACAAAATTGGATGAAGTATTAACCAAAGAAAACCCGGATTGGGTGTTGGTGCAGGGCGATACGACGACCGCGATGGTGGGTGCGCTCGCAGCATTTTATCATCAAATCAAAGTCGGGCACGTCGAAGCGGGCTTACGTTCATTTGATAAATATCAGCCATTTCCCGAAGAAATTAATCGAAAAATTGCGACGAGCATCAGCGATTTGCATTTTGCTCCAACCGAAGTTTCCAAGCAAAATTTACTCCGCGAAGGCGTCAACGAAGCGCACATCGTAGTCACCGGAAATACCGTGATTGATGCGTTGTTGCAGGTTGCCGACAAGCCTTATGATTGGGATTCTTCGCCGCTCTCGGTAATCCCGCGTGACAAGAAAATTATTCTAGTCACCGCCCACCGCCGCGAAAATCACGGCGAACCATTGCACAACATTTGTGCAGCCCTGCGCACACTCGCCGAGCAATTTTCTGATGTGCAAATCGTCTATCCCGTCCATCTCAATCCGAACGTCCAGAAAATCGTCCGCGCCACATTAGGCAATATTCCAAACGTGACATTACTCGAACCATTGGAATATCTACCGCTCGTCCATTTGATGAAGCAGTCATTTTTCGTCATCACCGATTCCGGCGGCATTCAGGAAGAAGCCCCCGGACTCGGCAAGCCCGTCCTCGTCCTGCGCGAAGTCACGGAACGTCCCGAAGGTGTCACCGCCGGAACCGTCAAATTAGTCGGAACCAATACCGCAACAATTATCAACGAAGCTACGAATTTATTAACGAATGCGGCGGCGTATCAAGTAATGTCACAAGCCGTGAATCCGTATGGAGATGGGCAGGCGAGTGTTCGGATTGTGGAGCGATTGATGGGGCGGTAAATAAGGGAAAATTCTAAAGTAACGCGGAGCGTATGGAGTGCTACCGCTTGGTGTAGCCGCATAAAAGCCCCAACGGGGCGAAATTTAATAGCCGAGGGTGAAACCCTGGGTCAAGATGGCACGGAAGTGGAAGCCCTGAAAGGGCGAAATAAATATGTCGCCCTTTCAGGGCTTGTTGAATTATTGCTACCTGTCCCAGGGTTTTACCCTGGGCTATTGAATCTCGCCCCGTTGGGGCTTTAAGAATCATCTTTTTATATTGCCTCGTGCAACCTTCTTGGGCGTTAAGAAGTGGGACGAACCGCGCAACACAACCGAAAACCGATAGGGCTGTTACGAGAAGCGGGATCGCGGCTGAAACGATAGACGGCACACGAACTACCTTGAATGAGGCTCCACGAACCGCCCCGCAGGACGCGACTATTTTCGTTCCGCAAGTTTTCTTTTTGCGCCTCGCGTGCAGGTTTGTCGCGGTTGCTTAGACACCATTCCCACACGTTACCGCTCATATCCATCGCACCGTCAGGCGATGCGCCATTTGGAAAAATACCCACCGCGCTGGTCTGACGGATTCCTGTATCATGTGTGTTGGCTTTGGCTGGATCGTAATCGCCTTTGTACGGATAGAGGCGACCATCTGTACCGCGAGCCGCTTTTTCCCATTCAAATTCGGTTGGCAATCGCACTTTCCATTCGTCAATTTTTTTCAGATCATACCCGCTGCCCATCCGCCATGAGAGCCAGCGACAGAACGCCATCGCCTGATACCAGTTGACCGTTTCGCGTGGATGATTGTCGTATTTGAAATACTGTTCATGCATCTGAGGATCACCTTCATGCACAGCGAGTCCTTCAAGCCAACGTTCATTGATGTAGCCTTCAGGGTCATCAAGGAACGCTTGAAACTGTACGGCTGTGATTGGGTAGCGGCTGATGCGAAATGTTGAGGGCGAAATTATTTCCGGCTTAGCAGAATATTCTTCTTCACTTCCGTACTGAAAATCACCACCAGGAATTTCTACCCAATCAATATCAGGTAATCCATTTTCCACGCCAACGCCTTTACGATTATCGAGTCCGGTGATTCCTAAAGCACGACCTACCGCAGCGCGAGCTTTGGCATCAGGATCACGCTTCAGATCAGTCAAGCGCGGAATCCATTGCTGGCGCAATTGCTCTAACGTGGAGGGCGCAATATTAGAGCCGCTGCGAACAATACATTGCGCCGCAACTTCAGGGTTTGCATCAGCTAACCATTTGACAATCGGAGTGCAATCATCGCTATACAAACCAGCCAATAAAATTGCGGCTTCTTCCCAGTTATTGCGCTCCCACCAACTCTCACGCGACCAAAGTTTTTTAGCCTGCAATCGCCCGGCCTGAAATTCAATATCCATGTATTTTGCAGCGAAATATTCCTGCAAGAGTTGATGCGAAAAACGTACAGGATCGCTTACATTGAGGATGCTGGCACAGCCTGCCAGATAGAGTTGCCGTTCGGATAAAGTGTCTAGTGCTTCGGTTTTTGAGAGTGCAGTTAAAGCACTACCTTCATCACTTTCACTTCGCTGATTCTGCATTTTAAAGGCAAGTTGCGCTAAAGCATTAATCAACGTTTCTTGCTCGTTACGTAACGCTTCGCGCTGGTTTTCATCCTGGATGGAATCGCGTTCGCGCTTCAGTAGTCTGTCAACGAATGCGCGGAATAAATCACCCCGGTTGTCCGGTACTTTACCCGCTTCAGCAAATTCCGCATTGAGCATCGAAAGCAAATATGGATTACGCGCCATCAGCATTAGGCTGGAAGGCGTTTCGCGGAGTTTTAGCCAGTTTTCCCAATAACTATTGTCGTTTTTTTCGTCACGCCAACTGTATCCCCAATACATTCCTTTTGGGAGCTGCGGCTCAATCCAGAATGTATTTTCAGGATCATCAAGCTTATCTGAAAATTTCTGTAAAAATTCCTGATACGTTTTCTGTGTCTCTTCGCCTGCCAACTTCCAAAATAATTCTTCACCTTTTTCTTCACCTAAATCGCGTCGGACAAATTCCCGAATCCGAATCGGATCAAGTGGTAAAATATTGATAGTGTCGAATTTTAGATCAATCGTGTAATCCAATTCGCGGCATGACATGACCGCCAGCAATTGTTTGTTATTTTGAATGAGCGTTTGCGTTTGTTGGTATTTGTCTTTGCGTTGACTGACGGGTAATTCATTCAATCCATCCAATAACAATACTGTGGACATTTTTTGAGGTTGGTAGCTCGTTTGTCATCAATAGTTTACAAAATTAGAAATGAATTAACTGCAAGTTAGCTCCGATACCTGACTTTCATTTAATT
>JAYVZE010000074.1:0-16520 GCA_043783625.1 Blastocatellia bacterium
CAGTACGAGGAGCGGTAGCGACTTGGTAAATGCCACGAGTTACCAAGTCGCTACCGCTCCTCGTACTGTACCGCGCCGTGCGGCGCATTTTGACTTGAGATCGCACCCCTATATTCAGGTGTCGCTACCGCGACGGCATTTCGGATGATGAATATTTCCTTATCGGAAGCACAACAAAATATCGTCAAATCCCCGCTTGACCAAAAGATTTTCTTGCACGGTCAGGCGTCGGCGGGAAAGACTACGACGGGCGTCCATCGCCTGCGCCATTTGATTGATTCTGGGGTGTATCCGCACTCAATATTGGTGCTGGTTCCGCAGCAGAGATTGGCGCAGCCCTATTACGCCGAAATTCGCAATCCTAACCGTGAAGCCGGAGCCGAAGTCACCGTCGCGACACTGGGCAGCCTCTCACATCAAATCGTCAATCTTTTCTGGCCATTGGTACTGGATCGGCTCAACCCGAATGATTCCAAGCTTCCGCCCACGTTTCTTTCACAGGAATTAATTCAGTACATCATGTTCAAAGTGGTCGAGCCGGAGATCGTCCGCAATGATTTTTTTAATAGTGTCAAGATTGAAAAGACGCGACTTTTCAGCCAAATCACTGACAATTTGAATAAAGCTTCGCTCATTGGATTTCCGCCGACGGAATTCGGGCAACGACTGAAAACCGCGATGCCCGAGGATTTGGAACGGATCAATATTTTTGAGAATACACAGGCGTGCGCCAATCTTTTCAGAGAATATTGTCTGGAAAATCGGTTGCTGGATTTTTCATTGCAGGTTGCTTTGTTCATGGATCATTTGTGGAAGTTGGAAATCCCGCGCACCTATCTGACGAATCGTTTCACGCATTTGATTGTTGATAACACCGAAGAAGACAGTCCGGCGACGCATCGAATGCTGCGTGATTGGCTGGCGACATGCCAATCTGCGCTGGTGATTTATGACGAAGATGCCGGATACCGCCGCTTCCTCGGAGCCGATAATCAGAGCGCATTATTTTTGCGGGAAAGCTGCGACACAGAAATAAATCTTGAAAAATCCTGCGTAATGACGCCTCCGGTCGAAGCCTTGCTCGGCGAAGTCAGTGAAATATTAGCCGGAAAAGATTCGCTTGAAACGGGAGCCTCGCCACACGCCGCGATTGCTTATACGCCATCTGAGCGCAGCCGATTTCATACGCAGATGCTGGATTGGATGGCGGATTCGGTCGCGGAATTAGTCCAGGAAAATGGCGAAAAACAAAGCAATATTGTAATTTTAGCCCCGCTGCTCAGCGATTCACTACGCTTTGCAATGGTCAGCCGATTGGAGGCTCGCGGCATCGCTTCCTACAGCCTGCGCCCGTCCCGTCCGTTGCATGACGAACCCGCAGTGCGAGCTTTAATCGCGTTGGCAAAACTCGCACATCCGCACTGGATTATTGATAAAAAATATCAGGTCAAGAAATTCGATGTCGTGCAAATGCTCATCAGCGTGATTGGCGAAATGGACTTGGCACGGGCGAATTTATTGACTGAAATGCGCTTCAGAGAAAAACAATTGCTAGATTTTAAGGGGCTGACAAACGCTGATGCGCGGAATCGAATTTCGGAAGTATTGGGAGAGCGATACGAAAAATTGGTCGCGTGGATTGAGGAATACAAGGCGGGGCTGGTGCAACCGATTGACGTATTTTTCAGCCGTTTATTCGGACAGGTTCTCTCGCAAAAAGGCTTTGGGTTTTTCCTCACCGTAGATTCAAATTTTGATGAAGCCCGACTCATTTCCAATTTAATTGATTCCGCCCGATCATTTCGGCAAACGCTGACCCGCATCGAACCTGAACAGGAAAGCGGTCAGGAATACGTGAAAATGGTGGATGAAGGCGTCCTTGCGAATCAATACGAACCGCAGGAATGGAAGGAAAATCCCGACGCTGTTTTGATTGCTCCAGCGTACACGTTTTTGCTCAGCAATCAGGCCGTGGATTATCAATTCTGGTTAAATATTGACAGCCCCGCGTGGAATCGTCGTTTGCAACAACCACTGACACAACCTTATATTTTAAGCCTGCAATGGCCTGCGGATCAGGTCTGGACGGAGCAGGATGAGCTGCGGACTTCGCGCGAAATGTTGTACAACGTGATGTCAGGATTACTGAAACGATGCCGCCAGAAAATCTTCATCGGGCATAGTAAATTCGATGAACGAGGGCAGGAACGCGAAGGCGAATTACGCGGCGTTTTTGATTTGCTTTTGCGAAGTCTTGAGCAGAGCGAAGAGTAATGTTAACAGGTGCGCCAGCATCTTGCTGGCGAGGATTTGTCAGAGCAACTGCCAGCAGGATGCTGGCGCACCAATGACTCAAAAATGACCGATACAAATTACACACCAAGAGCAGGGCAAGCCAAAATTCTGGCATATACTTCCGGCAAGATGGGCGTATCTGCTGTGCCTGGCAGCGGCAAGACCTGGACGCTTTCAAATCTGGCGGCGAAGCTTGTCCGCGAAGCGAATTTGCAGCGCGGACAACAAGTTCTCGTCGTCACGTTAGTCAATGCAGCGCGGGGAAAATTTGAGCAACAGGTGCGCAGCTTCCTCGGTGAAAATTCACTCGGCACACTTTTTCGGGTGCGAACTCTGCACGGATTAGCCAACGATATTGTCAGCGAACGTCCGGGCTTAGCTGGACTCTCCGATAATTTTACGATCCTCGATGAATTTGAATCGCGGCAGATTATCAAAGATGCAACCTCCGCGTGGTTTAGTGCGCACAAAGATTTTGGCGTCGAAGATTATTTCAATCCTGAACATCTGAACAACGAACGATCAAAATTTCAGTGGCGCGAAGC
Organism: Blastocatellia bacterium; assembly: GCA_043783625.1. GTDB lineage: Bacteria > Acidobacteriota > Blastocatellia > RBC074 > RBC074 > JAFDVL01. The sequence goes on from JAYVZE010000074.1 coordinate 2,841, forward strand.
AGCGACCAGAATTGCAGCGGAAGTAATTCAAAAAGCGAAGGATTTTCGCTGGAAACCGGAGCAGCTCCGGGATGAGCTGATGGCGACGGGACGCCTGTTACCATTGGCTGAAATGTGCGCGAACGTCTATGACGCTTATGAGCGCGGGCTGCGTTATCGCGCCGGCGTAGACTTTCAGGATTTGATCGGACTCGCCTTAAAAGTGCTGGAATCTTCGCCGGATTATTTAGCGACGTTGCGAAATCGCTGGCCGTATATTTTGGAAGATGAAGCGCAGGACAGTAGTAAATTGCAGGAAGAAATTTTGCGCCGCCTCGCCGGAGAAAACGGAAATTGGGTGCGCGTTGGCGATCCGAATCAGGCGATTTACGAAACATTCACGACTGCCAGTCCCGATTTTCTGCGAGATTTTTTGAAAGAGAAAGATGTCACTGCTTGCGAACTTCCTGAAAGTGGACGCAGCGCACCGCACATTATTGCCACCGCGAATCGTTTGATTGAATGGTCGTTGCAGCATCCAAACGAAGCCATCAGAAATCGGCAGCCGTTATCAAAGCCCTTGATTTTAGCGGCTGACAATAATCCTCCTGATACGCCGAACAATATAAAATTTTTGTTGGACGACGAAAGAACTTCTGACAAAGAGCGCGAAGACGTCGCCAAATCCGTCCGTGCCTGGCTTGCTGCCAATCCTGAAAAAACGGTTGCGCTGCTCATCCCGACTAATGCAGGCGGAGGCAAGCTCGGCGAAAAATTACAGGAACTGAAAATCCCGCACGTTGAAGTTTTAAGCACAACCAGTTCGACGCGGGAGGTGGCACGTTCACTGCACAAAATCGTAGAATTTTTAGCCCAGCCAACGAGTGCGGCGATGCTCAACAACGCCTTCATCGGATGGATGCGCGAAGAACATGAATCGCCGCTTGCCGTAGCGATTGCGCAGCAATTAAAAGGTATCAAGCAAGTCGAACAATTCACCGCGCCACGTGATAAAGATTGGTTGTTGGATACTGTTTCGCTAACCGAATCAACTGAAAAATTCGAGCTGCTGACAAAGTTCCGTGCGCAGGTGCAACGCTGGCAGGGAGCGGCTTTGCTGCCGATTGACCAATTAATTTTGACGATTAGCAGTGACCTTTTTAAAGAGGCAGCGGAGATTGCGAACGCCTACAGCATCGCGCTTCACTTGAGCGGTTTTGTCGAATCCAACGCGGAATTTCGCTTGCCGGAATGTGCGATTGAGTTAGACGAAATTGTCCGCAACAAACGCAAATTCGCGGGGCTGGGCGATGAAGACGATCAGTTCGATCCGACCGGATTTAAAGGCCAGGCCGTCGTCATCACCCATCACAAAGCCAAAGGTTTGGAATGGGATCGCGTCTATTTGATGTCCGTGAATAATTACGATTTTCCTTCCGGCGACGCCTACGATAGTTTTCAAAGTGAAAACTATTTTGCGCGTGATAATTTAAATTTAGGAGCTGAAGCTTTCGCGCAATTAAAATCATTAATTACGCAGGAAAAATACGTCGAAGGCGAAGCCACGAAGCAAGCGCGAATTGAATATTGTGCCGAGCGGTTGCGATTGCTTTACGTTGGCATCACTCGTGCGAAAAGCGAATTAATTGTGACCTGGAATACCGGATTTAAAGGCGGAATGCGAGCTGCGAAACCGTTGGTGTTTTTAGCCAATTCGATGGAGGTGAACGATGAACCTGCCGCCTGATTTTGTCTTTTCACAAAGCGCGTTGCAGGATTACGAAGATTGTCCGCGCCGCTTTGAATTGCGCTACATCAAAGATTTGCGCTGGCCTGCGCTGAAGACGGAAAACGCACTAGAATTTGAAGCGAGTTCGATTCAGGGGCAGGAATTTCATCACCTGATTCATCAGCATTCATTGGGTGTTTCAGCGGAGGCGATTGAAGCAACAATCACTGATCCGACGATGCGGAAATGGTGGAATAATTATGTTCGATGGCAAGCCGAAAATCTTCCGGAAGAGCGACATTCTGAACTGAAATTAACGACGCCGTTAAGCGAACATCGCGTGATGGCGAAATATGATTTAGTCGCGCAGCCAAACGACGAAAGCCTTGTCATTGTTGACTGGAAAACAGGTCGTCCGAAAAAAAGAGAATGGTTGCAGCGACGCTTGCAGACGATAGTTTATCCTTATGTGTTGTGGCGGGCGGGAGATTGGTTGAATCGTGGTGAACCAATTTCTGCGGAGAAAATCCGCCTGATTTATTGGTTCGCGGAAGACAGTTCGACGATTGAATTTCAATTAAATTCCGAGTTGTTGCAAGCGGATGAGCAGCGATTGACGGCGACGATTTCAGAGATCAATTCACGGGTTGCATTTCCGAAAACGGAGAATGAAAAGCAGTGCCAGTTTTGTGTGTACCGTTCGCTTTGTGAGCGCGGGATTGAAGCCGGGAAAATTGAAGATTTAGAAGATGACGACGACGTTTCAATCGGAATAAATCTAAATCTTGATGAAGTAGATGAGATCGCATTCTGACGTACAGCGGGCTGCCAGCCCGCGACCAAAGTTGACATAATAATTTTTCTGGCAGAAATCAAGCTTGCCGAATTTTCGCTGACGGGCTGGCAGCCCGTGCTACTTTTCATGCGTTGGCAATTCCAAAATCCAATTTCTATTCCTGAAGATTTCCGCCAGTTCGTCGGAGGGCATCCGCTTATTGCCGAACGCTTATTTCGTTCCGGCATCAATGAAATCAGTACTGCCAAAGCTTTTCTCAATCCAGAACTCTATCAACCAACTTCACCGTTTGAACTTCCCGACATTGACAAAGCCGTAGCGCGAATCCGGCTCGCCATCAACCAGCAAGAATTAATTTTAATCTGGGGGGATTTCGATGTTGATGGACAAACTGCAACGACGTTGTTATTTACTGCGTTGCAAAAACTCGGTGCGAAGGTGAAATATCATGTCCCGCTGCGCGACGGCGAAGGACACGGAATTCACATCCCGAAATTGCGCGAATGGTTGACGCGGGACATCAAAATTATCATCACGTGCGATACGGGAATAACCTCGCATGAGGCTGTTAATATTGCACTAGATGCAGGTGTAGATGTCATCATCACCGATCATCATTTACTTGGTGAGACCTTGCCGAACGCGTTAGCGGTGATAAATCCGATGCGGTTACCGATAGAACATCCGCTGCGGGAATTGTCGGGCGTAGGCGTGGCGTACGAATTAATTCTCGCCCTGAGTGACGGGAAAAATTGTGATGAATTCCTTGATTTGGTTGCGCTCGGAATCGTCGCCGATGTTGCAGAGCAGGCGAAAGAAACCAGATATTTGCTGCAACGTGGAATTGCTGCCATGCGGACTTCAACGCGAGTCGGGCTGAACAAATTAATAGAATATGCCAAGCTCAATCCCACGGAAATTGATGAAAGCGAAATCGGATTTGGCTTAGGGCCGCGCTTGAATGCACAGGGGCGACTCGGCGATGCAGCTGATGCCGTAGAGCTTTTGGCGACTTCAGATGCAGGGCGTGCCGCAGTATTGGCGAATCAATTAGAGGGGATGAATGCGCAGCGAAAACTTGAATCTTCTTTTGTCCAGGCGAGCGCGGAAAGCTTGCTTGAAAATGATCCGACGCTGCTGAATTATGCCGTAATTGTTTTGTCGCATCTCGAATGGAAAGGCGGAGTCGTCGGCATTGTAGCGAATCGTTTGGCGGATAAATACAACAAACCTGTCGTGATGTTGTGCGAAGAAAATGATGTCGCGTTCGGCTCGGCGCGTTCGGTGACGGGAGTTAATATTACCGACGCAATTCGCGCCTGTGGTGCAATCCTCAATAAATTCGGAGGTCACGCGATGGCGGCGGGAGTGAGTTTGAGCCGCAAAAACATTGGTAATTTTCGTCGAATGCTCTCGCGGACTGTTCGTGAAATGTTGCCAGATGCAGAAGTGGAACCGCTGCTCGAAATTGATGGAGAATTGAAGCTCAGTGAAATTTCAATGGATTTAGTGAATGATGTACGGCGGCTGGCTCCGTTTGGAAACGGGAATCCTCCGTTGAATTTGGTGACGCGAAATCTGAAAATTGCCCGCAAAAAGAAGCTCGGCAAAAGCGGCGAAAACTACGAAATTATTGTCGAAGACGAAGACGGAAATCGTCAGCGTGCGCATTGGTGGAACGCCGGAGAATTACCGAAAGTCAGATTTGATTTGACGTACAATTTAAACATTGATCGCTTCGGAAAAGCTCCTGAAGTAGTACTCGGCTGGAGGGATTTTCAGCCGCTTGAAGCGGAACAAAGTGAAATCATCACGAACGATATTGAGTACGAAGTCATTGATTGTCGCGCCCATCCCACGCCGCGAAAACGATTGGAGGAAATTCTTATTCAGTTTCCTGACGCCGTCATTTGGAGCGAAAGTGACAAGCAAATTGATGGTAAGAATCGTACGGAATTATTGCCTTCAGAAAATTTCATTGTATGGACTTCTCCGGCGGGGACGCAGGAATGGCAGGACGCGCTGGAGCTTGTAGCTCCGAAAAGAATCTTCATTTTCGGACAAGCTCCGCCGCCGCTTAGCGTCGAAATATTTTTGTCAAAGCTCGGTGGTGTGATTAAATACGCAATCAATTCTAAGGGCGGACGAGTGAAAATAAATGTGATGGCAGCAGCTCTTGCACAACGCGCAGAGGCTATTAAACAGGGACTGAAATGGTACGAAGCCGCCGGACAGTTGGGAATAGATTGGCTGCCACGCGGTGAAGTGTTGATGCTGCAAAAAGCTGAAACACCTAATCCGAAAATTCAGGCGCAGCTAGAAAATTTATTGAAAAATATTCTGGCAGAAACAGAAGCGTATCGTTTGAGCGATTACTTTTTTCAGAAATAATTTAGCCACGAATGAATACAAATTTTTACGAATTATTTTTACTCACCACAAGAAGCACAAAATGCACAAAAAAGTGTGGGATTTTTTGTGTCTCTTGAGCCTTTTGTGGCAATAATTCTTAAAATTTGTATTCATTCGTGGCTAAAAAAACAAATATGAACTCCTTAAAAATTAAACCAAAATCAGAATGCAAATGGGATTTAGTTGCGCTCGGCGAAGTGATGTTGCGACTTGATCCCGGCGATGGAAGAATTCACACGGCGCGGACGTTCCAAGTCTGGGAAGGCGGTGGAGAATACAATGTCGCGCGTGGTCTGAAACGATGCTTCGGAATGGATTCAGCAGTCGTAACTGCGCTCGCAGATAATCCCGTCGGTCGCCTCGTCGAAGACCTGTTGTATCAAGGCGGCGTCAATCAATCGCACGTCAAATGGATCAGCTACGACGGCGTCGGCAGGGATGTTCGCAACGGTTTGAATTTCACCGAAAAAGGCTTCGGCGTACGCGGTGCAGTGGGCTGTTCTGATCGCGGGCATACGGCAGTTTCGCAACTAAAACCCAGCGATATTAACTGGGAAAAAATCTTTGGCGAAGAAGGCGTTCGCTGGTTTCATTGTGGAGGAATTTTCGCGGCGTTGTCGGAGACGACTCCACTCGTGGCGAAAGAAGCAATGGAATGCGCGAAGAAATACGGCACGATTATTTCGTATGATTTGAATTATCGCCCTTCGCTGTGGAAGTCTATCGGAGGCTCAAAAAAAGCCGTCGAGGTGAATCGTGGCTTGGCTGAACTGATTGATGTGATGCTTGGTAACGAAGAAGATTTCACGGCGGCACTCGGCTTTGAAGTTGAAGGCGTAGACGATCATCTCTCCGCGCTTGATCCGACAAATTTTGGAAAAATGATCGAAAGGGCTGTTGCGGAATTTCCTAATTTCAAAGTCGTAGCGACGACGCTGCGCCATGCAAAAACCGCTTCGATTAATGATTGGAGCGCACTTTGTTGGTACGAAGGAAAATTATTTCAGGCAGCCTTGCGAGAGAATGCCGAAATTTATGATCGCGTCGGCGGTGGCGATTCTTTTGCGTCAGGATTGATCTACGGATTTCTCACCGGGCAGGGCGGACAACGCGCCGTGGATTACGGCGCAGCGCACGGAGCGTTGGCGATGACGACGCCGGGCGATACGACGATGGCGACTTTAAGCGAAGTTGAGAAATTGATGAAAGGTGCGGGTGCGAGAGTTGATCGGTAAAGGGCGAAAAATATCCAACCATCGTCAAAAGCTTCAGGATTGGACTCATACTCTCAATCAACTGGCGATCCTCTTTGACGGTCGCTTGACCAACTAAATTGCACTTACACAAAATTTCTGACACCCTCAAAGCAGGTGACAGGTCTGAGGTGTCGGGTGTCAGTCCGACGCCTCAGTTGCCGATTTAGCTTTCGCAATTCAGGACAATTTTACCGAATTGTCCGGCTTCTTCCATCCTGTGATGCGAGGCAGAGGCGTCACACAGCGGAAAGACCTTGTCTACGACGGGTTTGAGTTGCGCTTCATCATACAGTTTTAGCATCGCGGCAAATTCTTCCTGGGTTCCCATCGTAGAGCCGCAAATATCTAACTGTTTCCAGAAAATCCGGCGTAAATCTACAGTCTTTGGCAATCCGGTAGTCGCGCCGTAAATCGCAATCCGTCCACCCGGTTTCATGATTTCAATGCACTTGGCTAAAGTTTCACCGCCGACGCTGTCAATGACTACGTCAGGGCCATCACCATCGGTCATTCCGACAACCATTTTTCCCCAGTCTTCAGTTTTATAATTGGCTCCGCCGTCAGCTCCGATTTCGCGGGCGCGTTCAATTTTTTCGTTGCTGCCGGAAGTGACAAAGACATTCGCGCCAAGTTGCCGCGCGATTTGCAAAGCAAACGCCGAGACGCCGCCGCCGATTCCGGTGACTAAGACATTGTCTCCGGCTTTCACACGAGCGCGAGTGACGACTGCACGGTACGCTGTCAGTCCGGCTAACGGGAGAGCTGCCGCTTCTTCCCAACTTAGAGAAGCGGGTTTGGGATGCGCATATTCAAAAGGGCAGACCACGAATTCTGCGTACGTGCCGTCTTCGGGAAGCCCTAAAATCTTGAAGTATTTATGCTGCACACGCGGATCATTGCCCCAGTCCATCCCGGGGTTAATGACGACGGCTTGACCGAGTAATTCTTTGGGTACGTCATCGCCCAGCGCGACGACTTCACCGGCTCCGTCAGAGCCGAGGATGATCGGGAATTTCAGTCCGGCGTACATGCCTTTGCGAATCCAGACATCGCGGTGATTGAGCGCGGCGGCTTTGAGTTTGACGACGATTTGCCCGGCAGCGGGTTCAAGATCGGGAACGTCTTCGTATTTGAGATTTTCGGGGTCACCTTTTTCGTGTAAGACAATTGCTTTCATTATTTCTCCTGAGAATTACATTGCAAAATTTCTGATGAATTGACGGTGGTTTTAGTCTGATAAGGCGGCTCGCATGTCAGCCGGAATTTCATGTGATTGACCATCTTTCGTGACGACTACGGTCATGGAGCCTTCGGCAGCTAATTCCTGCGACATATCGAAAATTTTATATTCATAGCGAATTGAGCTGCGTCCAAGTTTTCCAATAGTAACTCGCAACGTAAATTCAGCGTCCAATAGCAGCGGTTTTTTGAAAGTGCATTCTGAATGGACACGTGGCATTCCGAAATCTGATTGATGATAAAAAGTAATGCCACAGGCTCGCAGCAATTCGGCTTCGCCCTCTTCAAAATATTCAAAATAACGCGGGAAATTAATACGAAAAGCGGGATCGGCATCCGCCCATCTGACACGGCGTTTCAGTTCAATCGTCGGCATGGAAATTTCCTTCAAGTTAAAACCGGGTGCGCCCGCATCCTGCGGGCTTGAGTGAAGGATAATAACGAAATCGCAGGCGGGCGTCTATTGTTTGAGGAGAAAATAAAACGAGCCGCCCTGATACATTGTCAGAGCGGCTCGCGGCTTTTTCGGTCTGGTAAATTTTAGCTATTCGTTAAATCTTTTTTCTGATCACGTTTGCGCATCATTGCAGCGACTCCGGCGAGTCCGGTTCCGAGCAGCGCGAGGCTGGCGGGTTCCGGCACTGGTGAACCGGGAATGCGTGCGATGAATTCCTGCGGGCTGGCTGAGCTTGGGTCAGTTGGCGTATACACGCGGAAATTAGAAAAATTGTAATTATTCAGATTTTGTGATTTTGCCAGATTGATCCAGCTCAGTGACCCGGCGGTCGAAGGCGAACTGGGAGTTACCAGGCTCCACATCGCAAATTGTAGATCACCAGTGGCTCCGGGATTCGCTGCGAATTGATCGAAGAGCCACGCGACCTGTTGATATTTGGTGAATGAATCCGCTTGTCCGGCGAAGCGCGCTCCGCTTAAATCGGTGAAGGAATTCGTTGTCGCCGTCCAGGTTTGACCAACGGAAACGTGATGAGAAAAATCAATGCAGACCATTGAAATCGGGGTTCCACCAGCCGTCCCCGCAGCCGGGCCAACATAATATCCACCTTGATTAGCTCCAGTTAAGCCCGTCAATTGCATCGTGACGGAATCAGCTTTGGCAGCCGTTGAAAAGCAAAAACAAACAAACAGGAATCCAATCAATGCCAAACTCTTTTTCATAGTAGCTCCGTAATTCTTTCTAATGTGTCAAGTCTCGTCTGTTGGGTTGTGGTGGGGGAGGCCTCCCACCACAGCGGCGTAAGGGCAGACGTAAACCGTCAGCATTACAGCTCTATCTTCAGCCGTAAGCCATGAAATAAAACGAATCGGGTGTAATTTCCAAAACTCTTGCGATGCCGCGATGTTTCAGGGGATCGCCGAATCGGTCAGGTTAGCTGTAATTAATTTACGGCGAAGCCTTCGCAGAAATCTTATAGAACGATAGCAATTCGATTTTGACTGGAAAGTTTCAGAATGATTCTTCATCTTCCTGACTGAAATAAACAAAATTCAATCAAAGAGGTTGAAAAAATATGAGGGGGATTTTAGGGAGAGGAAAGAGCTTACTGATTAGACCAGCGGAGCGAGAAAGATTGAGGTTTGTTATCGCTTTTTCCGTCACTGCCAACGCGGACAATCGTTGTGAAATTATTGGCTGCGGAGGGTTGCTGAATAATACGCGCAGGAGCTTTACCGCTGGCGGCGACGACGCGCATGCTGATCGGAGCATTGGGAATTGGTGCGCTGAAGGTCGCGCGAACACTGCTGGCAACATCACCTGAAACATGATTGACTGAAGCAGAAGCTCCACGAATAACAATGTCTTCAACTCCTTTGACTGTTCCCACCCAGGTCACAGTGCCGGAGTGTAATTCAGCCACGACGGGAGGAGCTTGTTCTCGCATCTTGCGTGCGGCTTCAACTTTTTCGGCTTCGGCTTCACGCTCTCTGAGTTTTTCTTCGGCGACTTGTCGCTGTCGGGCGAGTTCTTCGTTTTGTTGAGCGGCAGATTTCTTACGCGCTTCTGAATCATCTGATTTGACAGTTTCCACAGGCGCAGGAATCGGAGTCGGTTGTAACTTTAATTGATTATTTGATTCATTCAGTCTGGCAGCTAACTTTTCAGCATTGCTGGCGCCTTCGGCTAAATCTTTCTTGAGTGCTTCTTCCAATCGTTTCGCTTCTGCCGGATTCGTGATCGGATACATGACCGGGCCGTTGGCTCCACTGCCTTGCGCAATCACATTGCCGGGAGTCGTTGCCATCAGTCCACGAACATTCAAGTTGTTGATAATTTTTTTGATGCCGTTCAAGGGACGCAAAACATTTTCTGCCCCCTCTTTCTCCAACTGAGTCTGGGCTTCACCGCTGAGTGTGATGATTCCATCTTTGACGGTGATTTTATAACGTGAATCTATTGCGGTCGGGTTATAAGCAGTCAAAATCTGCCTGACATTATTATCTAATAGCTGGTCAGGCGTACCGACCGTATTTCCCGCCAGCGATTCAGGCGTCGCAGTATTAGCAGGTGAATCCTCAGTTTTTGTCTGAGCGGCGGCGGAGAGATAAATTTCTTCTGAGGTCGGAGCTTTGGCGTGCGCTTCATCCTTCTTTTGTTGTTGCCAGAGAAGGTACCCAATGGCGGCGAAAACGAGCAAGGTTAGCACTCCGATTAGCATCAGCCGTTTTTGCCCTTCGGTTAAAAGCGGGAAGCGCCGGTGCGGAGTATCAGTTTCATCTTCAGCGACAAATGCGACATCTGCGCCCGTCCATTGAGGGATGGTTTCATTACTTGTAGTTGAAGCAGATTTTTTCAGTTCATTGATGGCGTTGGTAAAGAGTTCTTTCTCGCTGTTGGTGACTACGGTTTCTGACTTGCGAGCTGTTTCTTGTCGCTGAATTTTTTGAATGGGAGAAACGTTGCCTGCGTCTTTCTCTTGTAAAACACCGCTCTCCTCTAATAAATGAGGAGGAACCTGCGTCGAAGAAAACAAATCCAATGCTTCTTCCAGTTGTGCCAGCGATTCATCCAAAGATGGTATGGGAACGGGTCCTTTTCGTTCACCTACTTGATTTGTCATTGTAGCAACCTCTTGAGGTGTGGGGGACTAACTGATGATGCCTTTTCGTGCTATTTCGAGCTGAGCAAGAATATCCGATTTTGTCTGGTTCGTAACTAAAAAAATTCGGGTTTTAGGTAAGATTTTCCCTGAAGAATGCCAAAACCTGCGCCCACGCATCGGTCGCATCTCCGGCACTGTAAACTTCAGGTCGTGTATCATTAAAAAAAGCGTGATCGGCTCCGGCGTAAACCCTGACTTCTCCGGTTTTATGATTATTTCGTAGTGCCTCTTTCAATGTATTCATCTTCTCAACCGTGATCCATTGATCTTTTTCACCGCCAATGAAAAGTATTGGGCAACCCAGCCTGGCAATGGCAGAAAGATCGTCCGGCATCCCGTAAAATGGAGCCACCGCCTCGATTTTGTTCTGGCAGGCGGTCAGTAATGCTAAGACGCCACCCATACAAAATCCGGTGACGCCAATCGAAGTCACCCCTTCTAAGCTACGCAAATATTCCACCGTCGCTGTTAATCTTTTCAATGCATTGGGGAAATCAAGGGCATTCATCAGCTTACCTGCTTCGTCAGCATCCTTGGTTGTGACTCCATCGTATAAATCCACTGCCGCTGTAATAAAACCTTCGGAGGCATAGCGTCGCGCAATATCTTTGATGTGATCGTTTAATCCCCACCATTCATGAATCAGGATGAGCGCTGGCGCATTGTGAGTATCTACCGGACGCGCTAAATATCCTGACAGAGAAATTCCGTTGGATGAAAACTCAGCCGCCTGAGCCGTGATTGATTCGTTAGTTGTCATATTGATTTACCGTCATTATGTAAGAGCTAATAAGCCTTAATATATCCGCAATTCATCTTCGCAATCAAGGTCGTCTGGTCGCCGTCTTGCTTTCAATTCCGCTGCCGCTCATAATTAATCTTCAGGCGTTCGTTATTTCTCCACTATATTTTTCCCCTGCTGCCGATGTAAAGGCAGGTCTGTTTATGCTGCATATTACCAATGGAGATTCTGCTGCCGGAACGATTCAGGAAGCAGTTTTTTCGGGAACTATTATGGCGTGGCGTGATGTCCTGCACGAAGGAGCCGTGCCGTCAGGATTTACTTTGCCGCAACTTAGTCAGGTGCGTGCCGCGTGGATGGCTTCGCAGGGGTGGGGTGATCTCGAAGCCATTGCAACCAGTTTCGCTGAACGCGATGAACTGCTGATGTCATTTCGAGAACACGATGAAATTGTTTTTTGGTTTGAGCATGATTTGTACGATCAATTACAACTGATTCAAATTCTTGATTGGTTTCATGAACGGCAACGCGGCGCGACGAAACTCAGCCTGATTTGCATTGGAGAATTTACTGGTATCAATCCTTTTCATGGGCTTGGGCAATTGAATGCGCAGCAGATGGCTTCGTTGTACCCCTTGCGTCGCAAGGTGACTCCGAAAGAAATGTTCACAGCGCATTATGCGTGGCAATCGTTTACTTCTCCGAACCCGGCTGCCCTGAATGATTTGCTGGAAAATGATCTGAAGGCACTTCCATTTTTGCGTTCCGCCATGCGTCGTTACTGTGAACAATTTCCTTCGACTTTCAACGGACTGTCCAGAACCGAGCGTCAAATTTTAACCGCCGTAGCGAACGGGAAAAATACGCCGTCGCAGGTTTTCCTCTCCGATCAAGCGCAGGAAGAGGCTGTGTTTATGGGTGATTCGAGCTTATGGTTGTATGTGAAGCGGCTCTGCGAAGGGGCTGCCCCATTACTGAAAACGGACAGTGATGAAGCTTTCGAGATACCGGAAGAACCGGATAAAAATTTTCTCTCGCAAATCTTGCACCTGACCGAAGCCGGAAAATCCGTCATGGCAGGACACGCCGATAACATCGAACTGAATGGCATTGAGCGCTGGTTGGGTGGCGTTCATTTGCAAGGCCCGGAAGCTGAATGGCGATGGAACGGCTCAGCCCTTGTGCCAGCAACTTCTGACTAGCTTAATTCCTTATAAATCCTATTTATAGACGTAATATTTTCATAAGTTGCAAATAGTAGCAGGGCAACCTATTATTTTGGTTTCTAACAATTAACCGTTATTTTGGAGGCTTTAATCAGTGGAAATCAAAGATATTCAAGACCTGCTCGGCGCAGATGCTGATGGATTGCTCAACCACGAGTGCAAAACCATTACAAAAGAAAACATTCATTTACCCGGCCCGGATTTTATTGATCGTGTCTGGATTGATTCGGATCGCACTCCGAATGTTTTGCGCAACATGCAAGATTTGTACAATCACGGACGTTTGGCGGGAACCGGCTACGTTTCGATTTTACCCGTAGATCAGGGCATTGAGCATTCTGCCGGAGCGAGCTTTGCCAAAAATCCGATCTACTTCGATCCTGCCAATATCGTCAAACTCGCCATTGAAGGCGGATGCAACGCGGTTGCTTCGACGCTGGGCGTATTAGGTTCAACGGCCCGCAAGTACGCGCACAAAATTCCGTACATCGTCAAACTCAACCACAACGAATTCATGTCGTACCCGAACGCCTTCGATCAAATTATGTTTGGGCAAGTCGAGCAGGCTTTCGATATGGGGGCGGCGGGAATTGGCGCCACAATTTATTTTGGTTCGCAGGAATCGCGTCGCCAAATCGTTGAAGTCAGCCAGGCGTTTCGCCGTGCGCACGAATTAGGTTTGTTTACTGTCTTGTGGTGTTACTTGCGCAACGAAGCATTCAAGACCAAAGAAAAAGATTTTCATGTTTCGGCGGATTTGACCGGACAAGCGAATCATTTAGGCGTGACCATCGAAGCCGACATCATCAAGCAAAAACTGCCGGAAAATAACGGCGGATATTTGGCATTGAATACGGGCGAAAGCGCGTACGGCAAAACTGACAAACGCATTTACACCGAACTCTGCACCGATCATCCGATTGATCTGACGCGCTATCAGTTGGCGAATTGCTATATGGGCCGTTCAGGATTAATTAATTCGGGTGGAGCTTCCAGCGGAGCCAGCGATCTGAAAGAAGCGATCACGACGGCAATCATCAACAAACGCGCCGGAGGTATGGGATTGATTTCAGGCCGCAAAGCCTTCCAGCGTCCAATGGCAGAAGGTGCCGCGTTATTGCAATCCATTCAGGATGTGTATCTGGCGAAGGAAATTACTGTTGCATAAAAAGGCAGAAG
>JAYVZE010000075.1:0-20170 GCA_043783625.1 Blastocatellia bacterium
CACGCTTCAGCGTGTCCAACGTCGCGCTTCGCTGGCGTTCGCACGCTGAAGCGTGAACTCTGAACTCTAAACATAATGCCACTCTCTGAATTTATTCGCCGCATGCCAAAGGTGGAATTACACGTTCACCTCGAAGGCTCCATTCAGCCGGAAACGTTGTTATTACTGGCTGAGCGTAATCAGGTTCAGATTCCCTTCTCTTCCGTCGAAGGTTTACGAAGCTGGTATACCTTCACCAATTTTTCCCACTTCATCCAAATCTATCTCAAGATTTCTTCGTGCATTTGCACTCCAGACGACATCGAATTTATCGCCCGTGAATTTTTGAAGGGACAAGCTGCTCAGCAAATTCGCTACAGTGAAGTCACTTTCACGCCGTACACACATTACAACCTCAACCGGAAAATTCCTTTCGAGGAACAGTTCGCCGCGCTCACCCGCGCCCGCGATTGGGCAGCGAAAGAACTTGGCACCGGAGTCGGCTGGGTCTTCGATATTGCGCGCAATGTACGTCCGATAGAACACGCCCTGACCGTCGCTGATTGGGCGATTAGCGGCATGCACAATGGAGTCGTCGCGCTCGGACTTGGCGGCCCGGAAGTTGGGCATCCGGCAGAATTATTTCAAGCCGCCTTCGCGCTTGCCCGCGAACACGGACTGGCCAGCGTCCCGCACGCCGGAGAAACAGCCGGAGCCGAAAGCGTCAGTGCAGCCGTTCACTCATTGCACGCCAACCGTATCGGTCACGGTGTCCGTTGCCTTGAAGACCCCGCGCTGGTCGCGTATTTACGTGAAAAACAGATTCCGTTAGAAGTCTGCCCCACTAGCAACATTTGTCTCGGCGTAGCTCCTTCGCTGGCTGAGCATCCCTTACCAAAACTCCTCGAAGCGGGATTGTACGTGACGATTAATTCGGATGACCCACCGATGTTCAATACGACGTTGACGGATGAATATTTGAAAATTGTGGAAGCCTTTGATTTTGATCTTGAGACGATTGAGCGACTGGTGATGAATGCGGTGAACGCGACGTTATTGCCGCAATCCCGGCGTGAAATAATGGCTAGAGAATTTTCAGAAGAGTTTTTAGGGTTGCGCGAAGCATTGAAATTAACAAGTACGTCTGAATAACGAGAACTTAGAAGACTCTTTTTTCTAATAGCCCAGTCGTTTACGGCTGGGTTAGCGTACAAAATTAATACCCCAGCCCGATTTATCGGGCTTGCGAAGAGCTTGAGCTAAAGCAATTTAGAAGCCCGGTAAACCGGACTGACTATTTTTTCTCCCGCCGTTTCCCAGCCGTAAACGAGCTGGGCTATTAGAAAATTAACTGGATACTTTTCTATTATTTCGTGGGTACCATGAAAAACAGAGAGCCGAAGTGACTTCGACTCTCTGTTAGGGAGGAACATCCAAGTGCAGACGCCCTTACAATTAGTAGGTACAACCACCACCAACACCGAAGACCGGAATGGTGAAGGTCGCAGCATTCGTGTAGGTCAACTTATGAAGGTTGTGACCACCCGTGTGTGCGTTCGGGTCAGTACCTGTTCCCGCTTTCGGGTTGTAGTTGATTGCCGCACCGAGCAGCGCAGCATTAGAAGTTGCCCAGAACTTCATGTAGCCTTCTCTTCCCTTCGGAATGACCGTCGTGAAACGCGGTGCAGTACGTGGGAATGAATTACTTAACGAAGTTTTGATCTGGCAGCTTCCCGAAAAGCTGAAACTGTATTCTTTCTCATTCGAATCAAACAAGAGTCCAAAAGCATTACCAATGCTGGAAACAGTTCCACCAGCCAGGTTTCCACCAATGCGATTGACAATCAGCAGGGTGTTATTCCCATCTTCGCTGCTCATTACCTGATCCACTGCCAAGACTCTTGGCAACGTATTGTAACTGCCGGCAAGAAGCACTCCGTCGAAAAAGAGAGCTGCCAACGTGCCGTCCGTACTGACGACGTTGGTTGAAGTGAGCTTGGAGATGGCTTCTGCGCCGAGGTTGGCCGCGTGTCCGCTGGCGAATTTGACGTATTCATCACCGATCAAATAATTGAACTCAGCCGGTAAACCATCTTTGTCGGTTGCCACTGCCACGACATACCCCATCACGTCAGGATCAATTTCAGACATATTGAAAGCAAACGTCTGATTGGGCGTGAGGCAAACATACGTGTCAGCAGCCATGCAGTTGCTGCTATCCACGAAGAAGAAGTGGACAAAAGCACTGGTTAGCGTATTCGTATTGGTAATGTTGATGCGTGTATTTTCGGCACCGGGATTGGTGATCTTTGATGTATAAACATTGTAAATCAGCACTGAACCGGCTTTCTGGTCACTGATTCCTGACTCTGCCGGAAGCGGCGTTCCAGGGCCAGCAGCTTGCGCGAGTGCAGTCATTGCAGTTAACGCCAGCACGAAGAGTGCCAGCAAAGAATGTGTGAGTTTGTGTGAGAGTTGCATGAAGGTGTTACTCCTAAGGAGAAAAATTGGTGAATCAACGATTGTTGATAAAGTGAGAGAACCCAGCCCAACCATCAGCGGAATCCGAAACGGGTATTCGCGTCCAACCTATGTAAAGCGGTAATACAATAAGGATTCCAAAATCTTAGTTTGAAGAAAGAAAATCAGCGGTGAAATGCCAGTAAGTCGCTGAATCGCAGGGGGAGAACGCTTAGACGAAACTTATTTTGCCGGATTGTGAGGCGTTACTGATGATTCGTAGTGTAATTTATCACTATAATATTAGTCAATCCACAAATTCTCTTCCAATGACATAAAACGATATAAAAGGCAGAAACACGCCTCGGCTGTCTTTACTCCGTACGTGTTTCTGCCTTCTGATTTGCTTTCAGTTACTTTTCTTCCGGCTTTACAAATTCGACGGCAATTGGTTCGCCATCGTATTTCGATTTCGCATCGGTATTGCTACGATACACGATGCGGACAGGTTTGGCTGGGTTGAAAACTTCGCAGGTGATGTTTTCGCCGATGCCTTGAGTGAAGCTGACGAACTCCAGGCGCTGTGGTGTCGTGGTGTGAAATATCAGTTTTTTATTATCAGCCGTCACATATAATGTTGTTCCTTTCTCGCTACAATCCATTTTTGTTAAGAGTCCGGTCACGCTGTCGCCCTCGCTACGACGGCGAATCATCGGCCTGCCGGGAGTATAAGTAGAAGTCGCCGTCTCAGAACTTCCGGCACTGTCACTCTTCGGTGTGGATTGATGAGTATTTCGATTTTTTTCATAGGCTTCGGTCTCGGCTTTATATTTTGCTAATTGCTCCGTAATACGATTAATCGAATCCAGCAGAGATTGCGCCTGATACTTCATCGAAGAATCGGTTGCGCTGCGAACAATTGGCTCAATCGTTTTTTTCGCGATGTCGTATTTTTCCTGACGCATATAAATCTGAGCCAGTTGAAATCCTAAGTTATGCTCTCCGGGCGAAATTTGCATAGCGCGCTTGAGCATCGCGATGGTTTCATCAAGCTGTTCGCCACTAACCAGATTAATAAATGCCAGCGACGAATAGGCATGAGCAAAACTCGGCTTAATTTCAATCGCCCGTTTCAGATTGGTTCGAATCAAAGCCGCTTTTTGCTGATTGAATTCGCCGGAATTTATTACAGCTCCAACTCCCTGCTCTTTTTGCAGCAACGCCTGCGCATAGTAGTAATACACCAGATGATTCTTGCCGGCTTTATCGTAAGTCACAGCTTTTTCCAGATACTTCAACGCTTCATCTGTGTTGCCCGTGTAAGTGCGGCTCATCCCAAGCGAGGCATAGGCAGGAGCAAAAGTCGGATCAAGTTGAATCGCAGTCTGTAAATATTTCTCAGCGTCGGTACGATGCTGGTGAGCCAGCAAATCACCGAGATGAAAATTGGCTTCGGCTTCGCTGAGTTCTATCGCCGCCGCCATTTCATCGTCAAAAGTGAGCTTTTGGGAAGAAGTATACGTGAGCACCGGATAGCGGCTGTTGCCAATATATTTTTTCAGTTCTGCTTCAAGGGCTGAAAAATCCGTTTGGAAAGCTTTAGTAAAAGCTTCGGCAACGGGCATATCTGAGTTGATAAAATCTACAAACTGCATCAACTGTGGACGCCGTTGTCCATTATTTCCGAGCATTAAATAATGGATTAACGCCCAGGATTCCGCATAAAAAACGCCTTTTTTATCACGTTCGTTGTATTCCGGCGAATCGTGATTCACCGCGAATAATTGTTGTAGTGGAAGAAATTTGCTGTCACGTAAATGAAAGACGTGATAGCCGATAGGTGCGCCAAGCTGAACTTTCTTTTCCTTATCCGAAACCTCAAACATGCTGTAAAATTCCGCGATCCCTTCGCCAAACCACGGCGGAACATTAGCGGTTGAATCGTGTGTCAACGAATGAACATACTCGTGAAAAATAACGTGAAAAGGATTTTGTTCATTAAATTCCGAAGTCAGCGTGATGTAGCTGACATCCTGCCCCGACTGAAAATATCCGGCGACTTCGTTGATCTTGCCATTATATCCGGGCATGAACGGGACGTAAGAGCTTTTATTCTTGAAGACAATGACCGTGATCGGCACCGGAGACTCGACATTTACACGCGGGAACAGTTGCGAAAAGACACTACGAAATTGTTCCAGCTTCGTCCCGACCGTACGAATGTCGCGTTCGCTGGCATTCCCGATTAACGTGAAATGTTTGGAGTTAATTTTCAGCCATTTGTCTTTGGCAACAACTGGCGAAACGAGGGCAAAAAAAATTAACAAGGCGGCGAGGTTTTTCATTGATGTGTCTCCTAAGAATTTGAATATGGCTACAGTCGGCGCACGACTCGTATAAAATATAGCCACACTCTGACATTCAGTCAATGAATAAGGCGCAGAACTAATTACACCGTCTCGTCGTAAAAATAATGGAAGCGTCTCCATCTGGACAATCTGAATAAATCATCCTATCGTTTATTTATGCATATCAATTGGAAAGTTGCTGAAAATCAATCACCTGTCATTTACAGCCGCAAAACCGACTGGAATGGCATCGGGCTGCGGCATTGGAATGTGCTGGCAGGAGAAATGGAAGAAAAGGCTTTTGCCTATCACGAGATTTCACTCCCGTTTCGCGGCTCGTTTACGACGACGCGACAGACGCCCGGTGGTGATGAACGATCCGTACTGAGAACGCCCGGAACGTTGTGTGTAGTTCCTGCCAATCAGCCTGTTTCAATCCGTTGGGAAGAAGAAATTGAATGTCTGACGATGCAACTTGATCCCGCCTTATTGGTTCGTGTCGCGGCAGAGTCTTCGCATTCAAAACACGTCGAATTGCGGACGGTGGGTAATATTGACGATCCGCTGATTTGGCAAATCGGATTGGCTTTGCTGGAAGAATCGCAGGCGAAAATACCAATGGGAAGGTTATATGCTGAGACAATGGCGAGCACGCTGGCGTTTCATCTGTTGAAAAATTATACCGTGAGCGGTCATCAGGCTCCGAATTTTGTGGGCGGATTATCAGGCAATAAATTGCGACGCGCCACGGAATTTATCAATGCCAATTTATCCGATGATGTCACGCTGGCAGAGATTGCCGAAAACGTGGAGCTTAGCCCGTACCATTTCTCCCGCGCTTTCAAACGCACGACCGGCTTGACTCCACAGCAATATTTAATGCAGCGTAGAATGGAACTTGCCAAACAATTACTGACGAAAATTGAGCTGCCAATCATCGAAATCAGTGCGCAGGTCGGCTTCAAAAATCAAAGCCATTTCACGACATTTTTCCGACGTTTGACTGCCATGACGCCGAAAGCATGGCGCGAAGCGCAGAGCATCTAACGTAGCGCAAGCTGCCAGATTTTAGCTGACGGGCTGGCAGCTCATGTTACTTCAATACCGCAACCCTGCGTAAGAATCCGCAAGCAGCGGAAAGACGAAAATCTCTCCATTTTGTATTCTCCTCCTGAAATAAACACAGGAGGAAATATGCTGAAAAAATTAAGTTTTGTAATGTTGCTGATGCTGGCAACTTTGAATTCTGTCCGTGCTGACAACCTCAAAGAGGCGATGGATCAAGGGGATAATTTCTTTGCGACCGGACAAATTGAAATGGCCATCACGCAGTACCGGATTGCGACCAGTTGGCCCGGAGAGCATCAGGCACGAGCGCATTTTAATCTCGGCGTCTGTCATCACCAATTAGGACGGAGACGCGAAGCAATCAATGAATACGGCATTGCTATCGAATCCAATCACGGAAAATATGTGCGAGCTTCGTACGCGCTCGGCACAGCACTCAACGAGCTGGGTGAGTGGAAAAAAGCGAAGTTGGCCTTCGCGCAGGCAGTCGCTGCCTCAAATGGACACGATGCCGAATCACTCTTTCAACTGGCTCTGATTTTATCGCGTGAAGGTGATTACGAAGCGGCGGCCAAAAACCTACGATTAGCCATCAAACAGGAGAAAAAATATTTTCCCGGCGGTCACAATAACCTCGGCGTTTTACTGGCAATTGTCGGAAGATACGGCGAAGCGCAAAGCGAATTCAGACTGGCGCTGGAGCAATCAAAAGGTAAAATGCGACCAGCGGAGCACAATTTAAAACTTTGCCAATCATTAGTGAATTCAAACTCGCAGACTTTAATGGCAGGACTGCAAACAATGAATGAAGGTGGGCGGTAACGTTTCTATAACACTTGCCTTCTACCGACAACCGATCACTGACCACGGATCACCAATGGAAATTTATGGAATCAAAACAACTGGACGTACAATCAATTCTCAAACTTTACGAACTGCGCCGCGATGAAAAAATGCGCAAAGCGAGGGCTTGGTACTTTACGGAATTCAATCCGACCAGTGCCACGGACATCGTCAAACTGATGCTGAGCGGACAGGCGGAAAGCGCGAAATATCGAATGGTCACTTCGTATTGGGAAACAGCTTCATCGCTGGTGAATAATGGCGGCATTGATGAAAAAATGTTTCTCGAAGCCAACTCTGAACACATTGGCATCTTTTCCAAACTTGAACCATTTATCGCCGAAGTCCGTGAAGCATTCGGCGACAAAAAATACCTGGGCCATCTGGAACAACTGGTCATGAAGATTCCCAATGCCCAGCAAATCATGGCGGGTCGGCGCAAATTATTTGCGGGTTGGGCGAAGCAGGAATAACTGGCACATTGGCAATTGAGTCAAGGAATGTTCTAAAATAATCTGTCAGATTCTGGCAGATTTTTTTGTGTCTACTCAGTGCGTTGAAAATTGGAGAGCGGCGTTGATTAGGGCTTTTATTATTAATGCTCCACGCCGACAACGATGGGTTAGATTAGCTGTCGAGGGTAAAAATATTAATTTATTTTTTTCGTGGCGGCTAGACGTTTAGATGAACTGATTGTATAACCTCTCTAACTCGACAACATTACTTTTTGCACATAAAACTTTTCAGGCAGCGGTGATCTAAATGGTTAAAATCATTGCGACTTTCAATGACTTCACAGCGGCGCAAGCCTTAATTAGTCGCCTGAGCGATTCAGGCTTAGAGCCAAAATTATTTTCGATTATTGATGCACAACCTAAACTGCAAACGACGCGCAGAATCAGTCTGGGATTAGCGATAGGCTTAGGATTGCTCACCGCGCTATTCGTTCCAAATATTTCATTCTGGCATCTTTCCCTGCCCCTCAGTCTGCATTTGGTTGGCGTCATCGGCTTCCGCATGTTGACCGGCGTAGCCACTGGCGGCGCAGTCGAATTGTTATTTTATAAAGCAATTTTACCCCGAACGATCAGCCTTAAATCAGATCGCTATTCGGTCGCTCTCGAATCAGATTTTGAGACCATTCAAAAAACTGAACTCGCTTTTGAAAATCTTTTTTCTGCCAATAATGACAGGCTCTTCAATCTCGTCCAAAAACACGGCTACGAGCATCAATCATTTCTTTCCCTGTACGATGGTTCTGAAGTCTGGTTTGACGCTGGTAATGACGCAGCCGTAGTCTTTCGGCGGGTTAGGCGGGTTGCCATCGTCACCGCTGCGCCAATGGCTGCGCGTGAAGATTTAGAAGCTGTCACGCGCCAGTTCCTCAACTTCTGTCGGCAACAAAATCTGGATTGCCTCATGCTTCCAATCAGCCGGGAATTTTCCGAAATTGCGCATACTTGCGGAATGGGATTGCTCCCCATCGGCGAATCCGGCTACTTCAAATTACCGGAATGGAAACCCGCCGGAGATCGTGGCAAGAAAGTGCGCGCCGGAGTGAATCAGGCGCGGGGCGCAGGGCTCACGGTGGAAGCTTTCGACCCCGAATCCGAAATGTCGTTTGTCATGCGCAAAGAGATTGACCAGCTTTGTCATGACTGGATTGAATCCAGAGAAATTGACGCACTGGGTTGGTTACTGGAACTCAGTCCCTTCAAATTATCTCAACAGAAACGTTATTTTCTCGCCCACAATTCGGACGGAAAACTGGAAGGAATGCTGGCCTGCAGCCCGATCCCGGCACGGCACGGCTGGTATCTGGAAGACCTGATCCGCAGCTCCAATTCCCATCGAGGCGTCAGCGAATTGTTAGTCGTCGAGGCGCTCAAGCAGTTAGCCGCAGAAGGCGCAGAACTGGCCACGCTGGGAACTTCTCCACTAGCGAATCTCAAACCTGGAGAACAGTTCAGATTCGTCACTCGTGTTTTGCAGTTAATTTACGAACGATTTGATTCCTATTATCACTTCAAACAATTACATCGCTTCAAAGCCAAATTCGCTCCGACCTTCACCGATGCTGAATATCTTGCGGTGTGGCCTCCACAAGCGCGATGGCGCATGGTGCGAGCCGCGATCCTCGTCCTTGATCCCAGAGGCTTGACCGGAATGACTGCGGCAAAACTGCGCAAGCTTTGGAAAAAATCTCGGCAATAAGTAATAATTTAGTGTGCCGACAGTTTGCTGGTATTTATATACGCCGAACTTTGCCAGCAAGATGCTGGCATACCAGTTTAATCACGAGAACACGATCAATGCCTGCTCGCCAATCATCCAACTTTATTTTTCATCTTGCCTCAACACAAACAATCTTAATTGTACTCTTGCTGCTCACAGCGACGACCGTTCAGGCGGCTGAATTAGTCCAAGCCGTTCGTAACAAAATCTCGGCAGGTGATGTCGCCAGCGGGCAAAATTTAATCGAGGAATACAAACTCAAAAATGGTGTAGATGCCGAGTATCTGAATGCTGTCGGCTGGATGGCGCGGGGCGCGGAGATGCTGCGGCAATACGATCTGGCAGCGGGCTATGTCGCAGAATTACGCCGCGAAATTAAAGCGGAAAAACCTGAATTCATTGCGCCATTAGGAGCCGCCATCGAAGTCGAAAGCAAACTGCGTGCAGTACGCGATGGACGTGGCGCCGCGATTCGTTACCTGGCTGATGAATTAATTCTCGCCAAAAATGTTTCCTTGCGAGCGCGGATTCGTAAAAACATCAACCTGCTTTCGCTGGAAGGTCAAAGCCTGATCGAAATTAATTCAGCAAATTTTGCTGGAGCAGAACCAGCAAAACTCTCATCCCTCAAAGGCCAACCAATCCTGTTATTTTTCTGGGCGAATTGGTGTGGAGACTGCAAAGGACAGGCCGCTGCGCTCAGTCGTGTCTGGCAAAAATATCGTTCTCGCGGTCTGGTGCTGATGGCTCCGACGCGACTTTACGGAACGGGAGAGCAAGACAAACCAATCACTCCCGCTGAAGAGAAAACCTTGATCGAAAAAATTTGGGTAACAAATTACATTGGACTCGAAGGCATTTCAATCCCGATTGATACGGACGCGATGGTGCAATACGGCGTGTCAGCGACGCCGACTTTTGTGCTGGTAGATCGCCAGGGAATCGTGCGACTTTACGCGCCAACTCGTTTATCAGAAGCTGAACTTTCACGACGGATTGAAGCAGTATTGGCAGAAGCTCCCTAAAAGCAAGGTAAAGCGATAATCCACGTTTTATCCAGACCTCTCTGACCCGAAAATAAAAAGCTTGACTCACTCAGCCAGCCGGATAGAATCTCAGCTTCTTAGCTACATTTGTTGCGCCAAAACAAATTAATCCGCAATTTCAGAGGAGACGATGAACGCATGAAAAAACTAAACATATTACTCATACTCACCACATTATTTTGTTCCAGCCTTTACGCACAGAGCAGTAACTTTAATAAAGAAGTTGCGCTCTCGGTTCTGAAAAACGCTAAAGAATCCGTTAAGAAATATTATTACGACAAGGAATACCACGGCAAAAATCTTGATGACCATTTCAAAGAAGCTGAAGAGAAAATAAAACAGGCGCAGAACGCCGGACAGTTAATGGGAATTATCGCGCAATCGCTGATTGATTTTGATGACTCTCATTTATTTTTTCTGCCACCTCCCTCGATGAACCGGTTCGATTATGGAATTGAATTGAGAGCGCATGGAGAAAATGTTTTCATCCACGCAGTCAAACCGGGGAGCGATGCCGAAGCGAAAGGATTAAAATCAGGAGATCGCCTGATTACAATCAATAGCTTTCCTGCCATTCGGGAAAAACTATGGGTACTCCGATATTTGTTTTATGCGTTGCGCCCCCAACCTGCGTTGCGTCTTGTCATCCAAAGCCCTGACCAGCCTGAACGCACAGTTGATTTCAATGCGAAGGTTATTCAAGGTAAACGAATCCTCGATCTCACAAATGACAATGGTGTTGATTGGTTTAATTATATTCGTCAATTGGAAGAAGGTGATCATGTCAATCGCCACCGCTACGAAAAAATCGGTGATGAAATATTTATCTGGAAGATGCCTCAATTTGATCTATCAGAAGGCGATGTAGACGTCATGTTCGGACGCATCAAGAAATGTAAGTCATTAATTTTAGACCTACGAGGCAATGGCGGCGGATATGTTGATACGCTCAAACGAATGGTCACTGATGTTTTCGATCAGGAAATCAAAATTGCTGAACGGAACGGACGAAAAGAATTAAAGCCCATCGTAGCGAAACGATTTGCGGGAAATTTTGAAGGGAAAATTATCGTTTTAATTGACCACAATTCAGGCTCCGCTTCAGAAATTTTTGCGCGTGTCATGCAGCTCGAAAAACGCGGAACCGTCCTCGGAGACCGCTCTGCTGGAGCCGTCATGGAATCATTGCGCTACTCGTTTTCGTCCGGTATGAATACCATTATTCCTTATGGTTTTAGCATTACTGATGCCGATGTCATCATGAAAGATGGAAAATCTATCGAACATCTTGGCGTCACTCCTGACGAAATGATTCTTCCAACTGGCAAAGATTTAGCGACAGGACGCGATCCTGTTTTGTCGCGGGCGGTTGAGCTGTTAGGCGGCAAACTCACCCCGGAAAATGCCGGAAAAATGTTTCCGATTGAATGGGTTAAGTAACCGGGAATTTTCAAATAACTTTTACTCGAAGGTGGCATCAAATGCGATGTCACCTTTTTTGTTTGTTAACCTTCGCCTATAATGCCTTGTCTGACGATAAACACTCATTCCTGCAATTCAATTTGGAATCAAACAAACAAGTAGTTTCATTGAGGAGCTAATTTGATGGCTGACAAAGAAGAGCTAAGCACACAAGAGTGGGATCACATAGCGGCGACTGACGAATTCAAAAACTTAATTGCCGCCAAAGTAAAATTCATCGTGCCTGCCGTAATATTTTTTGTAATTTACTATTTCTCCCTGCCTGTGCTCGTAGGATTTGCGCCCAAGCTCATGGAAACGCGCGTGTTTGGCGTCATCAATATCGCCTATTTATTTGCGCTTTCACAATTTTTTATGGCGTGGATTCTCGCCGCAATTTACGTGAAGAAAGCTGGCAAATTTGATGAAATGGCGCAGGGGATAATTAATAAATTGAAGTAATAACTGGGAGCGCCCGCATCCTGCGGGCGAATCCTGACTAAGGTTGCGCTTATTATCGCAGGTAACTTGCTCGCCACGGATTCGCCCGCAGGATGCGGGCGTTCCCAGTAAAGGAAAAAATATGTCCGCAGCACTTTTAATGTTCTTATTCTTCATTGCGATTACGCTGGGAATCACGTATTGGGCAGCACGCAAATCTTCCGGCTCTAATGCCTATTTCGCCGCCGGACGCTCCATCACTGGATGGCAAAACGGTCTTGCCGTCGCGGGCGATTATATGAGCGCAGCTTCGTTTTTAGGCATCGCGGGACTCATTGCCTTTAACGGCTACGATGGATTTATGTATTCGGTCGGCTGGCTCGTGGCTTACTTAACCGTGCTGTTAGTTGTCGCCGAACCGCTGCGCAATGCGGGAAAATATACAATGGCGGATGTGTTGGCGTATCGTTTATCTCCGCGCCCCGTCCGTGCCATGGGAGCTTTGAGCACGCTCACCGTCAGCACATTTTATATGATTGCACAGATGGTCGGAGCCGGAGCCTTAGTGTCGTTATTGCTGAAAGATTCCGGCATCAATTTTCAAACTGCCGTCATCGGCGTCGGCGTTTTGATGATTGTCTACGTTGTCTTCGGCGGGATGCTGGCGACCACCTGGGTGCAAATTATCAAAGCGATTTTGTTGATGAGCGGGACAATTTTATTGAGTTTTTTGGTACTAAAACATTTCGGCTTCAGCTTCACGAATTTCTTCAATGCCGTCGCCAATGTCCAATATCACGATGCAGCCGGAAATTTAGTCACGCAAAACTTCATGACGCCGGGATTGAAATATAACGGAAAATGGGGCGCGTGGGATCTAATTTCTTTAGGGATGGCGTTGATTTTCGGGACGGCTGGATTACCCCATATTTTGATTCGCTTTTACACTGTGCCTGACGCGAAAACCGCCCGCATTAGCGTCGTCTGGGCGATGGCAATTATTGGTGTATTTTATATTTTGACGACGTTTCTGGGCTTCGGAGCTGCGACGATTGTCGGGCGTGATTTCATTGCGAAAAACGGCGGCACAAATATGAGCGCACCTTTGCTCGCGCAGGCCATTGCAGGTGATTTATTTTTTGCGTTTATTTCCGCGATTGCGTTCGCTACGATTCTGGCAGTTGTCGCCGGATTAACTATTTCAGCTTCGACTTCGTTTGCGCATGATTTCTGGACAAACGTTTTGAAGCACGGCCAAGAAAGTTCTCCGCACGAAGAAGTGCGTGTCGCACGCATCACGGCTTTTGTGGTTGGAGGAATTTCAATGGCGATTGCGATCACGCTTGGCCCGACTGCGAACGTCGCTTTTTTAGTGGCGCTCGCCTTTGCGGTCGCGGCATCAGCGAATTTACCCGTGATTGTGTTGTCACTTTTCTGGCGGCGATTTAATACGAAAGGTGCAGTCGCAGGTCTGGCTACGGGCTTGATTTCTTCGCTGATATTGATTTTAATTTCGCCGAGCTTTATGGGAAAGAATGCAATTTTCCCCCTTGAAAATCCCGGCATTGTCAGCATCCCGCTAGGGTTTCTCGGTGCGATAATTGGCACAATGTTTGGGCGTGAACCGGAAGCGGAAGCGAAGTATAATGAATTAACTGTCCGTGCTAATACTGGCATCGGCGCAGAAAAAGCGACATCGCATTAGCGATGAAATCGGGTCGCCGGAGCGACGAAATCAAAAGGCAAAAGGCAAAAATTGAAAGGCAAAAATAAGGCGGGGAGTTCTTTTTTAAAGGGAAAGAAATGGAACGAAATGATTTGGGTGAACGGTTGCTGAATTTTGCGGTTCGAATAATTAAGTTAGTTGAAGTGATGCCGAACTCAATTGCGGGCAGACGAATCGGTGACCAGTTATTGCGAAGTGGCACTTCTCCCGGAGCAAATTACGAGGAAGCTCAAGGCGCGGAATCGCACGCTGACTTTACACATAAATTACAAATTGCTCTCAAAGAAACTCGCGAAACAAATTATTGGTTGCGAGTAATTCATCGCACGGAATTACTCCCGCAAAACCATTTAGGAAATTTAGTAGACGAGTCTGAACAACTCAAGAAAATACTTTCGAAAGCAGTAGCAACTGCCAAAGGAAAAGCTAAAGATAAAAATTAAGTGCCGCCCCTTTGCCTTTTAATTTTTGCCTTTTGACTTTTGATTTTATTTTAAGGTTTTTATTTATGTCTGAATCATCTATCGAATCTACTCTCAACGAATCACGCCTCTTCCCACCCTCTGACGAATTCATGGCCAACGCCCACGTCAAAGGCATGGACGAATATGAAAAACTTTATGCCGAAGCAGAAGCCGATCCTGAAAGTTACTGGGCAAAACAGGCGGAAAACCTTCACTGGTTCAAGCAATGGGACACTGTCCTCGAATGGAATTTACCGCATGCAAAATGGTTTGTCGGTGGTACGACGAACGTTTCCTACAACTGCCTTGATCGTCATCTGACTTCGTGGCGGCGCAATAAAGCCGCGATTATCTGGGAAGGCGAACCCGGCGAATCGCGGACGCTGACCTATCAACAGCTCCACACTGAAGTCTGCAAATTTGCAAACGTCCTCAAAAAACAAGGCGTCAAAACAGGTGACCGCGTAGCTCTTTACATGCCGCTGATTCCTGAACTCGCAATTGCGATGCTGGCGTGCGCGCGCATCGGCGCAACGCATACGATTATTTTTGGCGGCTTCTCGGCGGATGCTTTGAAAGACCGCATCAACGATTGCGAATGCACCGCCGTCGTCACTGCCGATGGAGGCTGGCGGCGCGGTTCCGAAGTGAAGCTCAAACCCGCCGTAGATGAAGCTTTAAAATTCACACCATCAGTAAAATCCTGCATCGTCTACAAACGCACCGGCACGCCAATCAATATGCAACCCGGACGCGATCACTGGTGGCACGAACTCATCGAAACCGTTGATGACAATTGTCCGGCAGAAGAATTAGATAGCGAACATCCGCTGTTCATTCTTTACACTTCCGGCACGACCGGAAAGCCGAAGGGAATTTTGCATACGACAGGGGGATATTTGACGCAAGTTGCGATGACTTCCAAATTGGTTTTTGATCTCAAAGACGAAGATGTGTATTGGTGTACTGCCGATATTGGTTGGGTGACAGGACACAGCTATGTCGTCTACGGCCCACTCGCCAATGGTGCGACGAGTTTGATGTATGAAGGTGCGCCGAATCATCCGAATCCTGATCGCTTCTGGCAAATTATTGATAAATATAAAGTCAACATTTTTTACACCGCTCCAACTGCGATTCGCGCCTTTATTAAATGGGGCGAGCAGTGGGTTTTGAAACATAATTTATCTTCTCTGCGATTACTCGGAACCGTCGGCGAACCAATCAATCCCGAAGCGTGGATGTGGTATCACCAAATTATCGGCAACGCGAAATGCCCCATCGTAGATACGTGGTGGCAAACCGAAACCGGCGGCATCATGATTTCGCCGTTGCCGGGAGCGACACCGACGACACCAGGCACGGCAACACGCCCGATTCCAGGGATTGCGATTGATGTCATCACCAAAGAAGGAAAAACTTGCGGCGCGAATGAAGGCGGCTACCTCGTCATTAAAAAGCCGTGGCCGGGAATGCTGCGGACAATTTGGGGAGATGATGAACGATACAAAGCACAGTACTGGTCGGAAATTCCCGGCTACTATTTTGCCGGAGACGGCGCGCGCAAAGATCAGCACGGCTATTATTGGATTATGGGACGCGTAGACGATGTGCTAAACGTCGCAGGTCATCGCCTCGGAACGGCAGAAGTGGAAAGTGCCCTCGTCTCTCATCACACCGTCGCCGAAGCCGCCGTAGTCGGGCGTCCTGACGATCTAAAAGGCTCCGCCATCGTCGCCTTCGTCACCCTCGAAGGCGGACGTACAGGCACAGATGAATTAAAAGCCGAACTCCGCAATCACGTCGGAAAAGAAATCGGAGCAATTGCCAAACCTGATGATATTCGTTTCACGGATACCTTGCCGAAAACGCGCTCAGGGAAAATTATGCGAAGGTTGTTGCGTGAGCTGGCAGCCGGAGGAAAAGTTTCCGGCGATACGACGACACTGGAAGATTTTTCGGTGCTGGAGAAATTGCGCGAAGATGATGAGTAAAAGCTCAGAGTCCAAGCTTCAGCTTGCCAAACGCCGCGCTTCGCTGGCGTTCGCACGCTGAAGCGTGAACACTGAACAGGCTACTACAGTCCTAACAAAATTTGCAGCCGATCTTCCACGGCTATCATCGTTTGATCCGTCACCATCCCAAGCAATTTAGAAAGCCTTCCTTTGCTGATGGATCGCACGTCTTCACACTTGATATAACTTGGGTAACTCAACCCGCCTTCCGGTGGCTGAACCAATACATGCGAAGGGATATTTTTTGCCTGCGAAGTAATAGGTAGCGCAATCACCAAATCAGCAGGACCGTGATTAAATGGATTAATCGAAACAATGAGCGCAGGTCGGCTGCCAACTTGTTCACGCCCTTTGGTCGGGTCAAAATTGACCATCCAAATTTCACCACGGGAGGGATGGCTCATTGATCTCCATCCATCAAAGTTTGCTCCCAAAGCTTCCGCTCATCCTGTTCAGCTTGCCACGCTTCAGGATTATCTTTTAGAGCTTGAAAGGCGGCATTCATTTCCGTCATAAACATCTTGCGGCGATGCTCTTCAACGGCTTGCTCAATAATCACCTGCATACTTTTGCCTTGAATTGTAGCCAGACGCCGCAATGTCTGATGCAGATTGTCGCTGACTCGCACATTAGCCATAAAAATACCTCTGACAAAAAACTAACAAGCGTAAACTCTTCTGTCAACAAATTTGTATACAGCTTATCTCTGATTAGCGAACAACCATAGAATCTCGTAGCTGACCTGATTTCATCGAAAACGGCTTGAATACCAACAGGCAAACTGGAAAGTTTACCCTGCTTTTGCCCGGAGCCAACGCCAAACTCGACGATATTTGATTTACGGATACGTTGCCGAAAACCGGAGCAGGAAAAATTATCAGCAGGCTGCTACGTGAATTGGCAGCCGGAGGAAAAGTGTCAGGAGTTACGATGACACTGGAAGATTTTTCGGGGTTGGAGAAGTTGCGCGAGGAGGAGCAATAAAAAACACGAGGCGGGCATAGCACAAACTTTTCAGTTCGCTTCGTTCTATCATAGACCATTTAAAAAATCATGGTATAAAGCTGTACAAAGATTTGATGACTAGGGCAAATCTTAACTAAATCTAACAAAACTAGAAAGTCATTAATTTGATACCCAAGTCGCTCCGAAGTTTTTAGTTCGTAACTCATGAGGAGGCAGGCTTGGATCAGTTGTAAAGTTTTTAAGTTTCATAGTACCCTTGCCGTCTTCAGCTATGCTCACACTCGTAATTAAATCAGGATCACAACATTTCCAATTCGGTAGGCTAGATTCTGCATCCCATTTTAACCAAGTCTTACCACCATCAACTGTCACTACAAACATCCAACCAAGGTGCATATAGACGATTTGATCATTAACATAGTTGACATTAGCAAAGGGTAATCGTCTCCCTTTATCATAACGGACAGTAATTAACGATTCCCAGTCTTTAGATTCTTTATTATAATTTTCAAATGAATAATATGTCCCTCTGGGCTCTACGTTATCATCAATAAACGACCAGCATTTAATCTTAACACTTCTATCCGAATTCCATTCTTCGAGCCTATAATCGTCATAAAGTTTTGAATGAATCACACTTCTCCCACGTAAGACGATTGTTTTCTTTTTCGTTCTACCTTCACGCTTTAATGTGAGAAAACACACTTCATTATCAGGGAAATATGAATTTCGTTTGTGGGTTATGCAAAAAGCCTCAGAATATTCATTCATTCCAGCTAAGCCCTGCGCTTCTCGTCCTGGAAATAAAACTTTTAGGTTTAATAAATCAATATTATCAACTATCTCAAGCACAAGTATTTCCTTTTTCTGTGGATGCTTTCTTGTGTACCATTGAAATATAGAGCTAATGTTTTCCTCACTAAAGTATTTCTTATCCAGATACACATTACCTCTCCATTCATTAAGGTAACTATATTTTCCCTCACCTCTAAACCGAAAAGGAAATCCTAGATCAGTTACCTCTATAACTGATTGAACATTAGTTGTCATTTTAGGGCTAGTATCTTTAACTTGTCGAATTGATGCTAAGCAGACAAAGAAAAGACTCAAGCTAAAAAATGCTAAAATGCTAAATTTATATTTACTCATGATTGATTAATTCAAAGTTTCGACATATCAATTTTATGATAATCGTTATCATTTTTTGAAATTAGCAGCCTTTAAACTGGTAAGTGCAGGATTGCAATCTTTGTCAATAAAATTTTGTATTGCAGCAGAGGGTTCACCGTTTATATTTAGGAGTCCTAGCGCATTAGCTAGTTGATCATCACTAAAATGGGTAAAAACGTGAAGAAATTCATGTCTAAGGATATTATCCTGTGATAGTAACAATGCCGATGCTTTATTTTTAACTATCGCCAAAGCATTCCTATAAGCTGAATTGTCTCCATTGTGAAATTTACGACCAAAAACTATAACATTTCTCAAAAAAGTGGATCGCTTTTGATTTCGAGCTTCCGGGTCGAAATCTAAGGTAGTAGCGATGGTGTCGTCCTCTTTTACGAATTCGCCAATTGTCATCTTTGATGATAGAACTTCCGAACCGTCTTTTTGGACATCCAAGAACGCTTGTGGTTGACTATCATCGCTTGTTCCTAAGTTTGCAAAACCTATTTCAGTATTTTTTGCAAACTCTTGAAATGATTGTAGATAATCCTTAAAAAATTCTTTACACCCATTTCCGAATGCTCCAACAGCTTTGTTAAATCTCGCTTTAGTTATATGAGGAGGATTGTATGACTGCTGTTTACGCTGTTTCACATCTAAGATAAACCCATAACGCCGACCTAATCCAGTACTGCTTTCGCCCCTCTTCCTTCAGTGCGCCAATCCGGTCCGGCGAAAACTCCAATAATCCCAATCGCTCTGGCATAGGGGCCAAAATGTACGCTCCGGTAATGCTCAAACATGCCGGGGCTGCTAATCCGTCCCATGACCTCACTACAGGCGACAGGCGCGCCATCCACTTTGCAACTGGCGCGGTAATCATGGATGTCACCACTTGTACGGTCAATATCTAACTCCAAGTTGTCGGAACCAGACGACGGAGGGTTTAGATAGGGATCGGAAATCCCAACATCTCCACCAACTGGATCAGCTTCAGAATCTTCATACGAGACAACGGTAAGCGGTGCGCTTGGAGCTTGGGCTTTGTAGGAATGTTCAAAGCGCGCACCCGTTACCGGATTTTCGTAAACCCATTTGACACCACGCCGTTCATAAGTGAATTCCCAACCTGCTGGAATGTAGCTATATTCGGCAATACGACCCGCGCCAAGAGATAGCCCAACTGTGTAGCATTGATAGAGCGTACCTTGGGCGTTCTTTTTTAATGAAAACGAAGCCATCACACCGCCCGTGACAGAGGAACGAAGGTAGTAATTATTCTCATTACTATTCGCCGGATTATTCGGTGGTGGCGTATGCGGGGAACTATGATAATAATTATTCACATAAGCTTGCTCGCCGTCGCCACTGTAATTATATCGGGTGGTTAACTGCAAAGCTCCGGCAGTCTGCGACTTTTTCGCTTGGAATCCAGCTTGATTATAGTCGTCTTCAGTGCCTAGACTTCCGGTTGCGGTGTATTGCAATGAGGCGTCCCGATGATTTGCCCACGTTGCGGTAAAATCTGGAAGTGTCTGACTCCAATGATGCCCCGGTGTTGTCCCGGCAGGGGTTTCATTAAGGTCGCCTGTGCGTTTCAACGTATCACCAAATTCATTGTATTTGTAGATAAAGTAATAGGGGTTCTTTGTCCAATCTGTATCATTTCCGGCTTTCGCTTTTTTTAACCTTCCAGCAAAATCGTAATCGAAGTGAGAGTTAAAGCCCGGACGGACAGGATTCGTCACATCGCTTAGTTTTCGGTCATAATAGTACGACTGATTCGTCACCCTACTGCCCTGATTAATGATTGTTGGCAGTAAGTTAGCATTATAGCTATAGAACCTGTTTTCAGTTTAAGGGGAAATCGTTTTTACTGGGAAAAGGGGAGATACAACTGATTTAACAGTACCGCAATTCGAGCTGTTGGAGCAACTTCTGCCGCGAAGCA
>JAYVZE010000076.1:0-5624 GCA_043783625.1 Blastocatellia bacterium
CCCGTTGATGGCTTTTGGGCATATCGAAACCACGACGGGAGCGCAGCAAATTCGGAGCTTAATAAGTGGAACTACCCTCAATGGAAAAGGTATTGGAATCGCAATTATTGACAGTGGAGTTGATAGCACTCATAAATTGATTCGAGCTTCGGCAGAACACCCCGGAGTTATAAAATATTCCAGTTTTCGTAATAGCATTGCAAATACTGACAGATATGGACACGGTACGCACATTGCCTCAATTGCAAGTGGCGGTGATGAACTTAATAAAGGTCTGTATCAGGGGATTGCTCCCGGTGCAAATCTGATTAATTTACAGGTGCTTGATGACCGTGGATTTGGCACGATCAGCAGCCTCATCGCAGCCATAGACTGGTGCATTACCAATAAAGTTCTCTACAACATTCGGGTCATTAATCTTAGTATTGGCGCTACTGCGACCGATAGTTATCGAAATGATCCTCTTTGTTTAGCTGTACGTCGTGCTGTTAATGCGGGAATCATCGTGGTAGCGGCAGCCGGAAATGATGGAAAGAATAATCTGGGGAAAAAAGTGTATGGCGGGATCCATTCACCCGGCATTGATCCTTCAGTCATTACGGTCGGTGCGACGAATTCTCTGTTTACAGACCGCCGCTCCGACGATGTGGTCGCAACCTACAGTTCCCGTGGCCCAACGCGCGGATACACTGCCGATGGAACAGGCATGAAAAATTATGACAACCTGATCAAGCCCGACCTGGTAGCTCCCGGCAACAAAATTATTGGTGCTAGTTCCAGCAATCCTGATACGACAAATAATCTTAATAATCTCGTCGCTAACTATCCTGTTTTGGCGATTGACTCGACTGTCAAACCAGCCGAGAGAATCATGTATTTGAACGGAACCTCGGTTGCTACTCCTGTAGTGTCAGGCGCAGTCGCTTTATTGTTGCAAGCAAATCCGAACCTGACACCCAATTTGGTGAAGGCTATTTTGATGTATACGGCGCAACCAATTCGCGGGTATAACACACTCGAACAGGGAGCTGGCAGACTCAATATTGATGGTGCTATCCGCATTGCCCGCCTGATTAAATCCGGTGCCTCTTCGTTATCAAACGGATCGTCTATGTTATCTAGCCTACTACCCGTACAGTCCAGCTACATTGCCGGTGAGACTTGCTGGTGGGGTCAGGGCATTATCACTAATCATTGTTTTCTGACGGGAAGTAATTTAATGATTTATTGGCAGGGAATTTATGCCAGAAACTTTACTCTGGCGGACGCCACAAAAGTTTCCAATGGCAGCTTTTTTCAGGTTCCCGGACTCACTTCCTGGGGAGTTTCAAATAGCCTTGGCGTGACCTTTGCCGATGGCAACACAATGGCTGATGGTTATCTGCTGGCAAGTGGTGTAACTTTTGCCGACGGAACAACTTTCCCCAGTGGTGTCACCTTTGCGGACGGTCAAATAGTTTTCGACAGCACGATTATCACAAAAACTGTCAAGTCAAAGGTTGTTGTACCGGGCGACTAAATCATTTATTAAAATTTTTATCCACAGATGAGACGGGCATATATGAAAAGCAATTTTTCGGGCATGAAAGTCCTACATTTTTTAATAATTGCAGGTGTTCTGACCCCTTTATTGCTGCAATCATTGGCAGCCCAATCAATTCCCCAAGCCCCTGAAAACTCAGCCCGGACGAGTGCCGCACTCACTTCAAATGCTGACTATCAAATCCACAAAGGCGATAAACTAAGTATCAAATTTCTCTATCAACCAGAACTGACTGAGACAGCCATTGTCGTCCGCCCCGATGGCAAGATCAGCCTGCCAATGGTGGATGAAATAAAGGTGGAAGGGCTAACGGCTCAACAGGTCAAGAAGCTGCTTGAAAAGGCTTATCGGGAAATCCTGCTTGACCCGGAAATTAATGTCAGCATTGTAGAATTTGTGCCGCAACGCTTTTTTGTCGGAGGGCAGGTTTTTAAACCAGGAAGTTACGATTTACGCGCCGGACAAACACTGTTACAAGCCATCATCCTCGCCGGAGGATTCACGCCGGAAGCGCATCGAAAATACGTGCTTCACGCCAGACATATTGGCAATAATGAACTAAAAGTAACGGCCATAGACGTGACGAAAATCCTCACAGCCGGAAACAACAAAGAAGAAGTTTTTCTTCAGGATGGAGATTACATCTTCATCCCGAACTCAAAACTTTCTCGATTTAATTCAATCGTGACGGCTTTTCGCTCCATTATGCCGGGGTA
This sequence comes from Blastocatellia bacterium, assembly GCA_043783625.1. Taxonomy (GTDB): domain Bacteria; phylum Acidobacteriota; class Blastocatellia; order RBC074; family RBC074; genus JAFDVL01. The sequence goes on from JAYVZE010000076.1 coordinate 2,260, forward strand.
TGCCATTCAGTTTTAATCGGGCTACATCGCCTCAATCATGGCTGCCAGTTTCGTCAATTGATCTTGAATTTCAGCCGCACGAGCGCGTGATTCGGTAACGACTTCAGCGGCAGCACGAGCTACAAAATCAGTATTTGATAAGCGTTTTTGCAGGCTTTCGAGTTCTTTGCTAAGTTTCATTGCACTACCTTCCAACCGCGCTTTTTCCTTCTCGAAATCTACTAACCCTTCTAACGATACAGCGATTTCCACGCCGCTCAAAACGTCACGGACTAAGCCTTTTTGCGCAGCGATGGATTCGACTAATTCAAGATTTTCAAGTCGTGCTAGTCTAACAATTTGATCTGTCATCGCAGTAATCACAGCTTTGCCGGCTTCGTCCGAAGTCGCCAGTTGCGCTTTGATTTTTACTGACGGGGCGATGTTGAAAGTTGCGCGAAGATTGCGGAGCTTCGACACGACGCCAGTGAATAATTCCATCTCGCGTTCCGCTTGTTCATCGCGTGCACCAGCCTGCGGAAAATCCTTGAGACAAATCGTTTCTCCCCTGTGTGGGAGGCGTTGCCACAGCTCTTCGGTGATGTACGGCATCAGTGGATGCAGCAAGCACAGGCTGCGTTCGAGAATGTAAATAATGCGGCGTTTGACCGCAGTATTTTCATCAGAAACTTCCGTCGAAGTCACAAACGGCTTCGATAATTCGATGTACCAATCGCAGAAATCATTCCAGAAAAATTGGTACAACGTCGCAGCAGCTTCGTGGAAACGATACTCCGTCAAGGCTGAATTCACTTCGCTGGTAGCGTATTGCAAGCGGCTCAGAATCCAGCGATCAGCCAGATTTGGGTTCGACAATTTTGTTTCCCATTCCAGTGGTTCCTGCGCCTCTAAAATCTCATCGCAATTCATCAAGACAAACCGCGTCGCATTCCAAATCTTATTGGCAAAATTCCGCGAAGATTCAAGCTTGGAATCCTGCAACGCCAGCGTCAATCCAGCCGTCGAGGCCGCCGTCAAGGCAAAGCGCGCGGCATCTGTTCCGTACTGAGAAAAAACATCCAGCGGATCAATCACATTGCCCTTGGTCTTGGACATTTTCTGACCCTGCGGATCAAGCACGAGCGCGTTGATGTAGACGGTGCTGAACGGGACTTCGCCCATAAATTTCAAACCCATCATCATCATTCTTGCCACCCAGAAAAAGATGATGTCCTGCGCCGTGACCAAAACTTGTGTCGGATAGAATTTTTTCAAATCTTCGGTTTGCTCAGGCCAGCCCAGCGTCGAGAAAGGCCACAAGCCGGACGAAAACCAAGTATCAAGCACATCTTCATCAGGCGTCAAAACGGTGCTTGCATCTTTGCCTTGTTGTACTAAACGTTCACGGGCTTCGGCTTCGTTGCGAGCAACAATAATTTCACCTTCGGGCGTATACCACGCCGGAATGCGATGTCCCCACCACAGTTGCCGCGAAATGCACCAGTCCTGAATATTTTCGAGCCAGCCACAATAAATTTTCGAAACGCCTTCAGGGATAATTTTTGTGCGTCCATCTACTACAGCTTGCAGCGCAGGTTCTGCCAATGGCTGCATTTTCATAAACCATTGCGTAGAAATTAATGGCTCGACGACTTGTCCGCTGCGTTGGCAATGTCCGACGTTGTGCGTGTAATCTTCAGTTTTGAGTAATAAACCTGCGGCTTCTAAATCAGCGACAATGGCTTTGCGTGCGGCGTAGCGATCAAGCCCGCGATATTTTTCAGGTGCAGCATCTGTAATTTTCGCTTCTTTGCTGATGATCTGAATGAATTCAAGGTTATGGCGTTTGCCCATCGCAAAATCGTTGGGATCGTGCGCAGGAGTGACTTTGACCAAGCCCGTGCCGAAATCTTTTTCTACGAGGTTGTCTTGAATAAAGTTTATTTCGCGCCCAACCAATGGCAGTACAGCCTTCTTGTCTTTCAATTCGGCATAGCGTTCGTCTTCGGGATTGAAAGCAACTGCTGTGTCACCAAGCATCGTTTCGGGACGCGTCGTAGCGACGACGACAAATGTTCCCTGAGCCGTTTTGAGCAGTCCTGATTTTGCCTCGCCTTCGTTGAGTGCAGCGTAGGCTTCGGCTAAGCCTTCATACGAATCGCCAAGGCTCGCAGAATTGACCGGATAAGCGATGTACCAGATGTTGCCTTTGACCGGCTTCATCTCGGTTTCGAGATCGGAAATTGCCGTCTGCAATCCGGGCGACCAGTTGACCATGTATTCGCCACGATAGATCAAGCCTTCATCATACAAGCGCACGAAAACTTCGAGCACAGCTTTCGACAAACCTTCGTCCATGGTGAAGCGTTCGCGTGACCAGTCTACGGAATCGCCAACGATGCGCATTTGCTTTTGAATTGTGCCGCCGGAATGCGCCTTCCATTCCCAAACTTTTTCGAGGAATTTTTCGCGTCCTAAATCACGGCGATCAATGCCTTCAGCCGCAAGTTGCCGCGTCACGACCATTTGTGTCGCGATGCCGGCGTGATCGGTTCCCGGCAACCATAAAACCCGGTCACCGCTCATTCTGCGCCAACGCGCTAAAACGTCCTGCAAGGTGTGATTGAGCGCGTGTCCCATGTGCAAATAACCTGTGACATTTGGTGGGGGAATCACCATCGTAAAAACAGGTGCATCAGGATTCGTCTGTTTTTCCGGCGCAAAATAATTGTGCTGTTCCCATTCAGGATACCAGCGACCTTCGACTTCTTTGGGTTCGTATTGTTTCGGAATTTCCATATTTTTGAGCGATCAGCAATGAGCGATTGGGAGTTAGCTTTCTAACGAGTAAAAATGAATTGCCAATCATCTGGAATCTTGCGAAGTTCGTCAACAGCAAAAAAATAACGTCGGCAACTTTTTCAAGCGCCGACGTTATGCGGGGGTCAGTAAATCAATAATTTTAGTGCGAAAGCTGTTTTTGTTGCGCGAGTTGTTTACGAATTAACAGCTCTGCCATTTCAGGAACAACTTCCCAGGCAACATCCTGAATGGCCTTAGCAGAAAGCTTCTGGATCACTTGATTGACAATATCTTCAATGACAGACTCAGGAATGTGCATCGCGCCTTCGCTTAATTTGATCGGCTCTAAAATCGGCAAAACTGAAGGCGTATTATCAGTTATTGTTTCGGCAATGATTTCCGAATCCGGTATTGAAACTGTGTCACTTGAACTCAAGGGCATTAGCGTTCCTAAACCAACATCCATGCTCAGATTCAGTCCTTGGATAGCGGAACTGTCCATCAGAGTCGTACCTTCTGGCAAGCTGGCTTCCGGCTCAGCATGCATCACTGAGAGCAATAAATCATCTGAATTACTTGTTGGT
>JAYVZE010000077.1:0-117271 GCA_043783625.1 Blastocatellia bacterium
CTATGTCAAAGTGAGTTGCAGTTCGCTCAATAACAGCATTCGAATGGGCGGAATTGTCTGGATGCGCGTTAGTTCGCAAAGCTTGACGGGCTATGATGAAGATAGTTCTAATCTATTAAGTTCTGCTAATTCTTCAGCGACTTTACGTGATGGGAAACCGACCGGTGCGCACGGCGCAAGAGTGTCGAAAAAAGTAGTTCCCGGTATTGCTGGTACTGGTGATACAGCAGCTTATGGGCTTAACTATATTTTTGAGGACGGGTCAAAAATAGTTACTCCTGTTGAATTTGAACAGTTTGAACCGCCTGATATGGGTGGAATGACGGCATTGGTTGAGAAGGACAATAAGCCTGTAATGGTAAAACCGATAAGTGCTAACCCGCAAAGTTTAATTGATAAAGCCGCTGAAGGTGCACTCTCAATTTTACTGAATAACAAAACTTGCCGTGATGCACTTGGAATTGGAGAAAAAGATCAAAATGCTTTAAATGTGCTTGCTGGTATTTACAAAACAGGAAGGATTTATACCAAGCACTTTTGGTTGGAAGGTATAACTGCAGAGACTCAGTTTGAATATTCTGGATTCGGTAGTCCATACATTAATGTCAGTATTGAAAATTTTATTAATCATGGAGGAGATACTTGGACTTTTGGTCATCCTAACGGTGGGCTTCAAGCTTCTCTACTTTGGATGGTGCGATATTTGTAATGTTACATGAAACTGGACACGCAACAGGTAAATATTTACATAGCTCTAAATTTTGGGCTAATTTTTATGGATACAAGCATGGGGCTTCTTCAGAGGAATTGAATAAAATTGTTTATGACAATTGCATGAAAGATCGAAGATATATTCCGAAACCACACGTAGCTAAATAAATTGAAAGCTCACTCATAAATCTTTTTTCACGATTTGTGAAATTTCAGTTCAATGCGCTTACGGGAACGAACGTGCATTTTTGAGATCTTTTAAACATTTAACATTTAATCATCTAAGCATAAGTGCTGAGGTGTAGTGAACACTGACAATCCTGATTCCATCGTGATGCGGTGAATCTTAATACCGCAGAATTTATATCAGGGGTCTTAATGAGAAGAATATGAAAAAAATATTTTTAATCACTGTACTTCTTTCTCAGTTTGGGTGTGGCGTAATTTTTCATCAAGAACAATTAGAAGTTCTACCTAAAGTGAAAGACTGGTCTTTGGTTAGAGATGGCTCAATTTATGTCATTGATTATCAAAGAAGTTTACTTTCATTTCAGAGCCAAAGTAATGAATGGCGCACTCTGAATAAATCAAAAGGTATAAAATTTGAAAAAATAAATTTTATAAATGAATCGAGAGGCTGGGGATTATGGCGAGATGGCCGCATATTTAGTACTTTGGATAAAGGAGAGACTTGGGTGGAACAAGGGATAATTAATTATCATGGACAATCTATTGAAGCTAGGGTCTTTAATTTAAAATTTCTTAATGAAAATGATGGCTTTTTATCTGACACTAATTCAATATGGGTTACACAGGACAGCGGTAAAACATGGAAAAGAAATTTTGTTAAGAGAGACACAAGTGAATCTGTTGTAAATTTGTATTGTAGCTTCTATAAAAATAAAGAAGAAGTCTGGATTGGAAGCGAAAATGGAGAAATTTTTCATAGCTTAGATTCTGGAATGAGCTGGAAATCATTAGTGATTGCGGAAAAAGGGTTGACTTTTAACAAGATCGCATTTGTTGATGATAAGTTTGGCTGGGTAGTAAGCTATCCAACTGGAGAAATGTTAACAACCGAGGATGGCGGCGGAACATGGCAAGAGCGTTTTAGCCTTTCAGATAAAGGGACTTACTATATTCTAGGTCTTACCTTTGTCGAAAATAAAGAAGGATGGGCTATTGGTGCAGATACTGTAGAGTCAGCGACAAGTGCTGGTATGCCTCAAATGGGGCGATTATTACATACAGTTGATGGAGGGTTATCTTGGGTAGAAGTGAATACTAACTTAAATGAGTCAAGCTTCAATAAGATAGACTTTGTCAATGCTAACCTTGGATGGTTAGCAGGTAAAGATAATTTGTATATAATATCGAATAAAGGAAACTCATTCGAAAAGAGTTATACATTCAGTTCAAAATAGTAGAGTTGTTGTGATATTTAGAATCAATGGGAAAGGTTGAACTTCGTGGGTGTCAGAAATTTTGTGTAAGTGAATGTTGGATAGTGAAGCGACCATCAAAGAGGATCGCGGTTTGATTGAGCGCGCGTTCCCAATCCAGAATGGGTATCGTCCATTTTTTCTTGATATTTTGCAAGGCTAAATTGAGCAATTCGTCCGCCGCTTTAAGGAACGCGGCTCGGTTTTTGAAGATTGTTTACAACGACATATTCAACGACTCAATCGCATGACGTATGTTTCCGCTCGCACTTTTCGACTCATCAATGGCTGGGACATTAAGCGTGGAAAGCGGAGCAGGAAGAGCGGAAAAACTGGGAGCAAACTTTGTTGGATGGCGTAGCTCGCTCAAAGTTCACGCTTCACCGTAGGAACGCCAGCGAATCATGGCGTTCCACAAACTAAAGTTTGAACTCATGACGCCTGGGTTCTGAACTTATTCATTATCTTCACGTAATTTCTTGAGTACTGAAAAATCTTCCAGCGTAGTCGTATCGCCTGACACTTTTCCTCCGGCTGCCAATTCCCGCAGCAGCCTGCTGATAATTTTTCCTGCTCTGGTTTTCGGCAAGGTGTCCGTGAAGCGAATGTCGTCGGGTTTGGCGATGGCTCCGATTTCCTTGCTGACGTGATTGAGGCAGTCACCATCATTAAGACAATCCGTGTGCCTAGCCAGGCTCAAGGGACGTTGATGTCGAGTGTCAGTGGGGATAGGATGACGCGGATTACTTGAAATCTTACCTGGAATTATTGACGAAATTTTTCGGCTATATCTTTTGCCGCAATCGCTCCGTGACCGACGGCGGTGGCGATGCTCAAGCAGACCGGACGACAGACATCTCCAACGGCATAAATATTTTCTACTGAAGTTCGCTGCGCACGATCTGTTACGATATAACCAGTGTTGTCTACTTTTATTTGCCCGCTAAAAATTTCAGTATTCGGTTTAATTCCCAATCGAACGACTACACCGCCGACCAATAATTCTTCTGATTTTTGCGAAGTTAGATCATGAATCGTGAGCGAAAATTGCGCCTCGGATTGCTTTACTTCTGTAATTTCGCAATGGGTTCGGATGGTGATGCGCGGATGTTCCTGCGCTTGTTCCAGCCAGGTCTGACGGGATCGAAATTTCTCAGAACGATGAATTAAAATTACTTCAGGACAGACTTCCGCGAGGATCAAACTGTCTTCGACGGCGGAATCTCCACCGCCGATGACGCAGACGGATTTACCCGCTAATTTCTCCTGATCCTGAAGTGCGGAATAGCTGACGAATTGAGACTCATTCGGCAAGCCAAGCGCCCGCGTACTGGCTCCGGTCGCAATAATCAACGCCTGAAAATCGAAACGCTCATCGCCTGTGATTAAATATTTTTCCTGAAGATTGATGGATTCAATCCGGCAATTCAAACGCCAGTTTAATTGATAATTTTGTAAATGCGCGACGAAGGCATCACGCAATTCAAGCCCGGTCTTATCAGGAAATCCGGGATACTCCAGCATCGGATGATGCATCTGTAGCATCTGCCCGCCCAGCTCTGAAGCCTGATCCAGCATCAATGCTGACAGTCCTAAGGAATGACACCACAGCAACGCACTGATCCCGGCTGGCCCTCCGCCCACGATGATGACTTGATAACTCATGCCTATATCGAACACTTTTTGCCAGAGTTTTTCAACTATTACGAAACGATTAAGGGGCGGGTGAAAATTAATTAAAGCCTGTGCCTAAGGAGTGACTGGAGCGCGGACGCCTCGCCTGCTGTTTGCCAGCGCAGCGACGCAAACCAACTGGCGAGCAAGCTGGCTGGCGATCACGCGCCCTCCTCGCCACGTTACGCGAGCGGCGTTCCACGCGCTCGCGGCAAGCAAGATGCGTGCGCTCCCAGTCGCCCCACTTTCTAACGCTGAACGTTGAGTGCAATTGTTTCGACGATGGTTGTTTTTACGGTGTTGGAATTGACCTTAAAGGTTTCGCCTTTTTCGTTTTTATATTCAACGGTAGCAGTGTTGACAACGACAGGCGCAGGCTTGACCTCTGGTGTTGACGACGGCAGCGGGTGTGAGAGAGCAGCAAGTAATAACAGGGAAATCATAAATTGTTCCTTTCGATTGATGAGAGTCAGATAAGTAATAGTGCCAATCGGGAAGAATTACCAGTTCGCTTGAATCGTAACTCTGTGAATGCCATCATCTTCTGGTATGAAAATAATGTTTTTGATGATTTGCGTCTTCGGATTCAGTTTAATGACTTGCTCGTTGTCTGAATCAAAAGCTGAAAAAAATAATGACGCTCCATTCAAGCCCTGGGCTGAAGTGGAAAATAAAGATTCGCAAAATCTGGCGGCCTCTTCCTACGACGAAGGAAAACAAATCGGAACGATCACCAGCAAATCATTGGAAGAAGTTTCCGGGTTAGTTGCCAGCCGAAATAATGCTGATGTCTTCTGGGTGAATAATGATAGCGGTGATAAAGCCCGGCTCTATGCAATTCATTCCAGCGGAAAATTGCTGGCACAAGTCGAAATCGAAGGCGTAACCAGTATTGACTGGGAAGATCTGAGCGTCGGGTCGGAGAAAGACGGCAAGCCTGCTCTTTATATTTTTGATGCCGGAGATAACGACAAAGTGCGCGATGACTACGTTATTTATCGCGTTCCTGAACCGACAACTATCAACGATCAAAAAATAACAAAAGATTTGGTCGAATCGTTTCCATTTGCTTATCCCGATGGTCATCACGATTGCGAAGGATTTTTTGTTGATCCGGTCAGCGGGCAAATTTTTCTGATTACGAAAACTTACAAAGAAGATTGCGGGGTTTATACTTTCCCAATGCCTCTGCGCGCCGGAGAAAAAGTAATCCTCGAAAAAGTCGGTGGTCAACATATCAAGAGTATTGAACGGCTACGGGCAGTTACCGGCGCAGCCATTTCTCCTGATGGTTTGCGTGTTGCCATTCGTACTTACTTCGGAGCCTTTGAACTGGAGCGCACGAAAGGAAAATCTCTTGCTACGATTTTTGACATTGAACCAATCATCATCAAAGCTCCACTATTAAAACAAGCTGAAGCGATTGCATATTCGCTGGATGGTAAATCAATTCTGATGACGAGTGAAAAAATCCCGGCTCCAATTTTTCAATTGAAACGCAAATAGAGTTCGAAAATTTTATTATCAGGAAGAGGGTTCCGGCTGTGGCTGGATGGAGTCAAAGATTTTAATGATGATCTATGTCCCGACGAATATCCTGGCGCCAGATTTCGATAATTAAACGATCAACTTCAGTCCAGTGCAGTTGGCATGGCTTCACCTCCGCGCCGTAAAAGCGCGAAACAAGTTGACGCAGCCCGTCAAATCCCAGACCTTTTTTCCAGCCTTCACACAGAAGGTGAAGCTGACGGTCTGAAGTCAGAGAATCAGGGATAGCAGTACGATGTATGAGAGCAGCTGATGCGGATGAATGAACCATCCTGCAACATCCTTCCCGGGGCGTAAGAAGACCAGACGTTTGCTTTTTCGATGGCTAGAATTTTTTATAATCCTTAGTCACACTCAAATTTAGGTCACAGAGGTCAGGTCTGTCAATTGCATCATTCAATTCCGTGATGCTAAGCTGCATAAATATTTCAATCAGGTCAAAATAATTTCTATCTTGGAGGTCACATGTTACGACGCATTTTGGCAGTTTCGGTTTTCTTCGCTCTGGCGATCAGTGTTTTTGCTCAGGATAATCTGAGCGTAGTTGGACGCCCGCAAAAAATTAAAGATCAGATGACGGCCCGTGGGATGCAGGATCAGGCGGCTCCTACGCTCACAATTATTGAACCCAAAACGGGTGCGACGATTTCCGGCTCGACCTTGAAACTTAAACTTGGCATCGGCGGAGATTTAAAAGGCTATCATCCACACAAAGACCCTGCGACCAATACGGGCAATCACATTCATGTGATTCTTGACAATCAACCCTACGAAGCGCATTACAGCCTTGAGACCGGATTTGAATTGCGGAACCTCGCTGCCGGCAAGCATACAATCCGCGTTTTTGCTTCGCGCCCGTGGCATGAGAGCTATAAAAATAATGGATCATTTCAGATGGTGAGCTTTACCGTAGCTGGCGGCGGCGATGCATCTAAGCCAACTACAACATCTAGCGGACAAACGATGGCGGAAGGCAAGGATTACGCAACGCAAAGTCAGGGCGGAGCCGTTAATGCTAAAAAGCCGTTATTGACCTACAGTCGTCCGAAAGGCGAATACAAAGGTGCTGATCCGGTGATGATTGATTTCTGGTTAAGCAACGCGAAGCTCAAAGGCGAAGGCGGAAAATATCAGGTGCGTTATTCGATTGACGGTGGTGCAGCGAAAATGTTGGATAAATGGGAACCCATCTGGGTTGATGGATTATCGAACGGGAAACATTCCATCAAACTGGAACTCGTAGATAAAAAAGGAACCGTCGTAGATAACGGCGGGTACAACGTCACGACCCGCGAAATCAGCGTGGTGAAGTAACTAAAGCCAGAATTATCTAAGCGAGGATGATTGCATTGTGATGTAATCATCCTCGCTTTTTTCGTTATAGAGAAATCCCAATGTTGATGATTAATCGGTTCGGACTCTTGAGACAAATTCATCACGTACTTTCGTAATTAATTCATCCACATTTTTGAGCGTATATCCGGCGGTGCTGACGGGTGGCAGGAATTCAACATAGACATCATTTGGCAGGCAATATTTCGTTCCTTTCTTCATTACCAATCGCGTATCATTCACAACCATTGGAACGATTGGAACCCCGGCTTCGAGAGCCATGTAAAATACACCTTTTTTGAACTCTTTCAGCTTCCCGTCAACAGTTCGCGTACCTTCAGGAAAGGCTACGACGGAGCGTCCGGTGTGCAGAACTTCGGCACCGCGTTTGGTGCTGGCGATGGCGGCTTCGCGGTTGGTGCGGTCTACGGGGATGGCGTGAACCTGACGAATTCCTTGTCCCATGATTGGAATTTTGAAGACTTCTTTTTTGGCTAACCACGCGGTATTTCTGGGGATATTGGCAATCAACAACGGCGGATCAAGGTTGCTTTGATGATTAGCGACAAAAACATACGCCTGATTTGGATCAAGTTTTTCGTAGCCACTCACGTGAACGCGTGCGCCTGCGGCTCTGACATAACAACGCGCTCCAAATCTACCGAACGGATAGATAAATTCCTTATAATTAAAAATTCCGCGCAGCATATAGCCAATCAAAATCACTGGAATTCCGATAATGATGAAGCATAAAGCGGCGACGATGAACGTCCAGTAATACCGAAGTTTTGGCAGTAAACCTACATCTGGCAAATCGGCTGTGCTAAACTTTGCGCTTTCTTGAGATTGCATTATTTGTACTCCCGGCAAAAGGAACTATTCGATGAATCGGAAGCTCACTGTGCGCTTTGGGACAATCGCGCTAATAAGCCTTGTTTGTCTCTTTACTGTAACTACTGAACTAAAAGCTCAATCAATTCCGACGCCTGCCTCGCAACTTGGCTTTGAGCCGGGCGAGGATCGCAAGCTCGCAGATTGGGAACAAATTACAAAATATTTTACAGTTCTCGATAAAGCTTCAGATCGTGTGAGCGTCCGCGAAATCGGAAAATCTACGCAGGGCCGCCCATTTTTATTGGCGACGATTAGCTCATCAAAGAATTTGAAGAACTTGAAAAAATATCAGGAAATTCAAAGCAAGCTCGCCGATCCGCGCAAAATTAAATCCTCTTCCGAACTCGAAGAATTAATCAAAAAAGGCAAAACCGTAGTTGCGATTTCGTGTTCGATTCATTCTAACGAAGTTGTCGCCGCGCAAATGTCTATGCAGCTTGCCTACACGTTAGCCAGCGAAAAAAGCGATGAGATGAAAGCGATTCTCGATAATACGATTATCCTTTTATTTCCCTCTACGAATCCTGACGGCGTAGACATTGTCAATCATTGGTACTGGAAAACGCTTGATACAAAATCCGAAGGAACGATTCCGCCTGAACTCTATCACCCCTACGCCGGTCACGACAATAACCGCGATTGGTTCATGCTGAATCTGGTCGAAACGCGCAACGTCACGGACGTTTTTTATAAAGAATGGTTCCCGCAAATTGTTTACGACGTGCATCAGCAAGGGCAGTATTCATCGCGCATGTTTGTGCCGCCGTTTCTTGATCCGCCGAATCCGAACATTGATCCAACGTTGCTGCGGCAAGTGGCTTTAATCGGAATGAAGATGGCGACGGATTTACAAGCGGCAGGATTCAAAGGCGTAGCAACGAACATGCTTTACGATACGTGGTGGCACGGTGGAATGAGAACTGCGCCGTATTATCACAATGCAGTTGGGATTTTGACCGAAGCCGCGAGTGCGGATTTGGCGACACCGCTGAAAATTACCAATGAGGAAATGCAAGCTGGAAAAAAGCTTCGAGTGAACGCTGAAGAAGACGAGGGTGGGCGTCGTTTTTCGATTCGCGGCTTGCCGAATGCCTTGGAGCGTGCGACACATTTTCCCGATCCGTGGCAGGAAGGCGAATGGCATCCGAAAGATATTTTAAAAATGGAGATGATGACTTCGCGGTCGTTGTTGAAGATGGTGACGCTTTACCGCGAAACGTTTCTCCGCAATTTTTATGAAGCAGGGAAGCGAGCGACTGAATCAAAAGATCAAGATCAGCCCTTTGCGTTTATTATTCCTAAGTCACAACGAAATGAATTTGCCGCGCTGCGGATGGTCAGCATTCTCGCCGCACAAGGGATTGAAGTTCATGAAGCCGCAAAGCCCTTCACGGTTGATGGCACGAATTATGAAGCTGGTTCGCGGGTTGTGAGGCTGAATCAACCATATCGTGCTGGGGCAAAAGCTTTGCTTGAAATTCAGCAGTATCCCGAACGTCGTCTGTATCCGAATGGTCCGGCGGAAGCGCCTTATGATGTGGCAGGTTGGACTTTGCCAATGCAGATGGGGGTTGAATGCGTGACGGCGAAACAGCAATTTGAGGCTGAATTAAAATTACTGAGTGACGTTGAATTGCGCGAAGCCGTCAGGAAAAACCATCCACGTATTGAAACCAAAGCACGAGTTGGTTTGTATAAAAGTTTTGCCGCTACGATGGATGAAGGCTGGACGCGGCTGGTGTTCGATCAGTACCAGCTCAAATATAGTTCATTGCTGGATGCTGAAATTCGCGGCGGCAGTTTGCGTGAAAAATACGAGGTCATTGTGCTGCCTGATCAAAGTGCGCGTTCCATTATGAATGGTCAAAACGTCAAGACTTATCCCGAAGAATTTTCCGGTGGAATTGGCAAAGACGGCGTGAAAAATCTGCAAACATTTGTCGAAGCCGGAGGGACTTTGATTTGTTTCGATAATGCAGCTCGCTTTGCCATTCAGGAATTTAAGCTTCCCATCAAAAATGCTCTGAACGGAGTAAAGACTTCAGATTTTTATTGCCCAGGTTCTATTCTGAAGGTTGAGCTTGACCAGAATCACCCAATCGCAAAAGGTTATGGTGCGACGGTTGATGCGTATTTTTCGAGCAGTAGTGCGTTTGAAATTATTGATCCGCTACAAGCTCAAACAGTGGGGAAATATGCAGAAACGAAGGTGCTGCGGTCAGGGTGGTTGTTGGGAGAAAAGTACCTCGCGGGGAAATCCTCTATCGTTGATGCAAAGTTGGGTTCCGGGCATGTGATTTTGTTTGGTTTCAGACCACAACATCGAGCACAGACAGTGGCTACTTACGGGTTAATCTTCAACTCTATTAACTTGAACTAGAATTCTTATAATTTTTCTGCTTTTTTCATCGCTGGTACTTGGTACTCAGCCAAAAATGTTTTAATATTCCATTCCTACAAGCTCCTAGTAGTTACTTTTGCTCGGAAATTAATCGGTAGTTTCCTTTGCTACTCGCGTTCCAGTAACTCACCTTCTGTGTACTTTGACTGTTTTCTTATCGGCAGTCTGAGTCGAAAAATTTGGGTAATTTGTGGTCCCCCCCTGTTACCTATGGTATAAAAAATGACGAATCCTGCTTATTCCCCTGTGGCGGCGAAAAAAACTCCTGCGCTCCATCCTCAAGATAACCTTGCGGATCAGGATCGCATTCAACTACTCGAAGCTCAGTGGTACATAATTACCAAAACCCTTGATAATGTTTTGGGTACAACTTCGCTTTATGATGTTCTTTTAAAAGAGCTTGCAGTGGCTCTCAATCAAAATAAAGAAACGGCGGCTGAGAGAAAAAGCCAACCTGACTTGCAATACCCACTACCTGGCATGGTTTATCGAAGTGCCGCGATGCAAGACCTCGCGTTTCAGATTCATCGTATTCGTGACAGCAAGATGCCTGTGCTGATTACGGGTGAATCGGGGACAGGTAAAGAAGGGATAGCGCGTGCGATTCACTCTCTCGGCCAGCGAGAGAAGGGACCATTCGTTGCCTTCAACTGCACAGTTGTAACCAAAGACCTTATCAGCTCTCAGTTATTTGGGCATCGCAAGGGGTCTTTTACTGGCGCAGAGAGCCATAACCTTGGTTCGATCCGAAGTGCCGAGGGCGGCTCCATCTTTCTGGATGAAATCGGTGATTTACCACTAGATTTACAACCAAAACTTCTCCGTTTTTTACAGGAAAGTGAGGTTCATCCGGTGGGTGAAACGAAACCTGTTAAGGTGGATGTCAGGGTTATTGCTGCGACGAATCGTGATCTGGAAGCGATGGTCGAAAAAGGGCTTTTCCGCGAAGACTTGTACTATCGCATCAATGTCTTGAGATTTCATTTGCCACCGCTGAGAGAGCGGCGCGAGGAAATCCCCTTGTTGGCATATTATCTGCTTGAGAAGTATGCGCAGGAAGCCGGGAAAGAACATCTTTCATTGGCGTCCGATGCTTTAGCTGCACTGACCTCGGCAGCTTGGCCTGGAAATATCCGGCAACTCGCCAATGAAATTCAGCGTTCGATTGCCATCGTTGGAAATGGCGAAGCGATTGAACCAAAGCATCTGTCACATTTTGTCTCAAGTGAATTCAAGAAAAAAGGCAAGAATGATTGGCTTGACGAAATTCTTGTAAATATCCCCGATGCTTCTAAGCAGGCTCAATTGCCTACTCATCAGACGCTCTCAGCGGGTGTCCAAAACCTTGAAAAGCAGATGATTGTCATAGCCTTGCTGCGTGCTGAGTTCAATCTTTCAAAGACAGCACGTGAACTTGGGCTGACGAGGCGTGGGTTATATCTGAAACTGGATCGGTACAATATTGATCACAAGGAACTCAAAAAAGCCAAAGCTCAGGACGCAAAGCCTGCTTAATTTTGTGCAGGATTATCCACCCACCGGAATGGCGTCCGAAGCCAATTCGCGCAAAGGCTGTCATTCCGGGTTTTAAAGCTCCGTCCGTGTTGGAAATAAGTATTTCTACACGATAGGTAAGTTGTTTATTGATATCAGGTTCGGCCTCAGTGCCGAGCTTTTCAACTTTTCCTTCAAACGTTCGATCTGGTAACGCGCGAGCTTTTAATCGAACCACGGCTCCCTCTTTTATGTCTCCGATCTCTTTTTCAGGAACCTGAATCCGTAAGCGAAGTTGGTTGGTTTCTGCGATGTGGCAGAGTTCACCGCCTTTTTCCAGGTATTTTCCATTCAATTCTAGTAAGTTCTCGCCCAGTACAATCCCGGCACGCGGAGCTGTGAGTGTTGTTGAGGTCTGTTTAGAAAGTAAGACTTGTTCTCGCTGGCGCAGGGAATCCAGTAGGCGTTTTGTACTTTGTAATTCGTTGGAGGTCTTAGCGACAGAGCTTTGTGCGGATTGCACTTCAGTTTCGTTGATGCGCACTTCGCTCGTGGATTTTTCCACTGAACGGCGATGTTCGACTATCGCGTTTTGGAGTTTTTCACGCGCTGCTTCAATTTCAAGACGGATAACATGGGCTTTGTTTTCAGTTGTTTCCAGCTCTGCTTTGGAAATGATACTTTCCTGATAAAGCTGCTTAGTTCGTACTAATTGCATTTGTGCTTCATCAAAGCGCGATTTTTTCAAATCAATATCCGCCTGAAGCATCGCCAAAGCTGCCGGAAAATCTGAATCGCGTCCCGCTCCACCAAGTTTTCCTTTCAGAATTCGTTGCTGTTCCAATCTTAGTTCTCGATCAATTCTGGCAGCTGCCTCAAGCTGTGCAGAAGCCTTTTCAATGCCTTGCTGTTTGGTTTTAACGTCTCCCATCGAACGTTCGTAATCACCTTCAATTCTGACAATCTCAGAACGAAGGGTCATTAATTCTGAGCTTAAATCTGGATTACTGAGCCTTGCCAATTCTTTTCCTGCCTCAACTATCTCACCCGGATTAACAAGCACCGTTACCATTCCCGCTTCGGGAGCACTAATCAGGGATTCTCTTTCTTTCATTGGAGTTAAGGCTCCATAATTCCCGACCGATGCTTCAAAAGGGATCAGGAGGACACTTATCGCTCCGATTAATAAAAGGGAAAGTACGATTCTTCGTTTCCAGACACGCGGAATCGTCAGGCGTTCACTGGATGTGCTCACTTTGGATTCTAGCTCGCTTTCCGCTTTTGGCGTCGTATTTTTTCCAAGAAGTACCGTGCTAATGGCTTCAGCTCCTTTGCCAATTTGCCGTCGCATCAAGACAGCGGCTAATCCTCCGGTTAAGGCAAAACCTGCGAGGTAGAAATTATTGACGAAATACTCATTAAGGTAACTGAGCATAACGGACAAAAATAGAATTGTATAGCCAAGCGACAATGGCGCAAAGAACAGGTAAACCCATTTCTGGCGCGTACTCACTGGTGCGTGCTCTCCTTCGCCAAAGGTTATTTTTTGTAGCAATGAACGCCAGTAGTTTCTGGATTTCTCCATTAAATTTGGTAACTGTAGGGCTTGGCTAAAGAAATAATAACCATCAAGCTTGATTAAGGGATTGGCATTAAATGCAATATTTAAAAAGCTTCCAAGGCAAAAAATAAGTGCGATGTCAGCTAATTGAGTGTATGGTTCGAGTATCAGCCAGCAAAATAAAGAGATTGCTCCAACCAGTAATTGCCAATAAACTCCCGCCGCAATGACCCAAAGTCTTCGGCTGCGTTGCGGTATGAGGTGCAACCCTGAAACATTACAGTAAAGAGCAGGGATAAAGTAAAAGATAAGTAAAAAACCAATCTCATTGGAGCGTCCGCCAAAGGCTTTACAGGTTAGTCCATGTGCGAATTCATGCGAAAAAACCACCATTAACCCAGCTATAATAATTAGCAGGTAGTGATCGGTTGTAAGTCGTGCAACGTGAGTGCTTAGTTCATTCCAGTTTTGTAAGGCCAGAAAAAGTACCCACAGCTTCAGTAATAGGGTTCCAATCACAAACCAGGGCGTCCAAATCCAGCGAATTATTGGAACAATGCGACCAAATAATGCATCAGGGTTAAAAAGACTAAATCGGAAATAGGCATGGCGTGAGAGTTGTTGGCTGGATGCAGTAGCGGAAAGTCCTTGTCCTGCCAGTAAATTATACTGAGTGAGTTTCGTGAGAAATTGGATAATTGTAGCAACAGTAAGCCCGTCACCATAAAGCCTGCCAAATTCTGAGGCTATTTGTTGCAAGTTCCGGTCTAAAATTAACGACAGGACATTATATTCTGTCTGACCAAGCTTGATATACCTTCCGACGTTGGGGTTGCCAAGGATATAAACAGTTTTTCCCGCCTCTAATTGGGTAGATATTTCGACCTCACTATCAATTTCCGGTGGGTATTGGCAATACGATTGGCTCATTGTTCTTAGTGGTGCATATTATTTATACTGCGTTTATTAGATACTCTTTGTCTGTAAGTGTCTATTTTGTAGATATTTGATAATTAACGGTATCAGCGGAGAGGTAAGTTTGGGTAATAGCTACCCTGCAACAGATATACTAATGAACGGATTACCGTAGAAAGCTAATTCATCAAGTCTATTTAAATCAACATCTTAACCATTTAGCAAGACAACTATCAGTAAATTATTATCATTTGGTATGCCGAATGCATATAGATAAGAAACAGAGTAGTAACTCAGATTTTTCTGAGGAACAAAAAGATACGAATATTGATTACAAGCTGTATCACTCCCCTCGATACCATTGGGACACATCGCCTTTTAAGGAGATGTGGAATGGAAAAAGTTAGCGGATTAGTAAATGTGGCAGAGACATTTACTAATCCGCTTATCTTATTTTGCTGACCTGTTAGATTACGGTTCCATCCGTAATGACGGCACCTTTAGGAATAGCGACAATCCCTTCACGAATGTAGTAATTCTCACCATCAAAGTTTTCATGCCCGGCTTCATTCAGGATTCTGACGTTAGAACCAATGCGAACATTTTTGTCTATAATAGCGTTACGGATAATTGTATTTTCACCAATCCCGATCCATGGCAAGCCTTGCCGACGTTCCAGTTCTAATTCGTCAAGAGTTTGATAGTAATCTGCGCCCATGATCAGAGTATGTTCGACGCGGGAATAATTTTCGATACGGGAGCGAATTCCGATAATAGAGTGGTCAATCCACGCGCGATTGAGGATACAACCTTCAGAAACAATGGAGTCGCGGATTTGGCTGTCGAGAATTTTTGATCCCGGCAAAAAGCGAGGACGAGTATAAATCGGAAAATCTGCATCGAAGAGATTGAATTTTGGAACCAGACTGGTCAGATCAAGATTGGCCTGATAGAAAGATTTAATGGTTCCGATGTCTTCCCAGAAACCGTCGAACAAGTACGCCTGAACATTGTATTGACTGATCGCCGCAGGAATTATTTCTCCGCCAAAGTCCACAAATTTATCGTTTTTCAATAACTGTCGCAGGGCTTCATATTTAAAGACGTAAACCCCCATGGAGGCAATGTAGCAACGATCCTCAGCGTCTTCGGCACTAAGTCCCAGGCTGGTCGTATCTACCCGCATTCCATCCAATTGATCCGCCGGAGGTTTTTCACGAAACTCAATAATTTTCCCTTCTTCATTTGTTTTCAGTAGCCCGAACCCGGTGGCATGTTCTGCATCGCAGGGAATCACCGACACCGAAACGTCCGCACCAGTTTCTTCGTGATGGCGAATGAACCGGCGGTAATCCATTTGGTAAAGATGGTCACCGGAGAGGATCAGAACGTATTCTGGCCCCACATCCTGAATATGTACCATGACTTGTCGAACAGCGTCAGCCGTGCCCTGAAACCAGTTTTGATTTTCTGCCGTTTGCTCGGCTGCCAGAATTTCAACAAAGCCGTCCGAGAATCCGCTGAAACGATACGTCCGCGAAATATGTCGGTTGAGCGAAGCTGAATTGAATTGAGTCAGAACGTAGATTTTTGAAATATCGGAATGCAAACAGTTGGAAACTGTGATGTCAATTAACCGATATTTTCCACCGAGTGGGACTGCGGGTTTTGCCCGGTGATCAGTTAATGGGAATAATCGTGTACCGCGTCCACCGCCCAGAATTACAGCTAGAACTTCTTTTCTCATTCTTTCTCCTCAGCTTTAAATCTGAATTGCCTTAAGCTTAAATTGATTGGATTGAATAGCGCCTCTTACCATTTGGTTCATCAGGATTGATGAGATAATCTGTCGTGCGAATCTGAGCATAGCCATCATTGTTTTTCAAGCAATAACTTGGTTTTTCGAGCGGTAACTTATGAATTTAGTAAGATTTTCTATTTCTTCTGCGGTCACACAAGCCATCACGAATAAGACAGGCGTTGTTGCGCTGGAATCCACCGTCATCGCCCATGGCTTACCTGCACCACATAATCTGGCATTAGCGAACGATTGTGAAGCCATTGTCCGTGAGCAAAAAGCACAACCTGCGACGATTGGCATTATCGAAGGTCAGCCCGTCATCGGGCTAGACGAAGCGCAGTTGCAGGCAATGGCAACGCGCCACGACATTGCCAAAGTGAATCTCTCGAATCTGGCGCAAACGCTCCTCGAAAAAAAATGGGGTGCCACCACGGTGGCGGCGAGTTTATGTCTGGCGCATCGTGCAGGCTTGAAAGTTTTTGCGACCGGCGGCATTGGCGGAGTCCATCGCGGCGCGGGTGAAAGCTTTGATATTTCTGCCGACTTAACGGCTCTCGCACGCTTCCCGATAATTACAGTTTGCGCCGGAGCCAAAGCTATTCTCGATTTGCCGAAAACAATGGAAGTATTGGAAACATTGGGTGTGCCTGTTATCGGCTACCAAACGGATGAGCTGCCCGCTTTTTATTCGCGCCACAGTGGAATTGCCATTGATCTCAGAGCCGACACCCCCGATCAGGTTGCAGCTCTGGCAAACACGCATTGGGAACTGGATAATACCAGTTCAATTTTAGTAGTTGCGCCTGTCCCTGAAGCTGACGAAATTCCCTTTGCTGAAATTGCTGATGTTATTGAAGAAGCTTTGGCGGCGGCCTCCGCACAAAATATTTCCGGCAAAGCCGTAACTCCGTTTTTATTGAAGTTTATTGCCGCGCAGACTCACGGACGTTCCTTGCAAGCGAATCTGGCATTGCTAAAAAATAATGCACGAATTGCCGCAGAGATTGCGAATGCTTTGGCGAGATAAGGTAATCTGGTAAATCTCCTGACAGGAAATATGACAGCTCAACCACATCATCACGATCACGCCCCCTCGCACAATCCGCAACGCATCCTCTTAATCGTATTGGCTTTGAATATCATCTACATGCTCGCTGAAGCCATTGGCGGGTGGTGGGCGAACAGTCTGGCTTTGCTTTCAGATGCCGGGCACATGTTCGCCGATGTCGCGGCCTTAGCTTTGTCATTATTGGCTGGCCGCTTCGCTGCGCGCCCCGCCACTCCGAACAAAACGTACGGATATTATCGAATGGAAATTCTGGCGGCACTCGCAAATGGCGTCACGCTGATCGGAGTGTCACTACTGATTTGTTACGAAGCCTATCATCGTTTGCATCAGGCCGAAGCGATCCAGGCGAAAATTATGATTCCAATTTCCATCGGCGGATTAATCGTCAATTTGATTTCCGCCAAAGTTTTACACGGAGCGCACGAACATGATTTAAATTTGCGTGGAGCCTTTCTGCATGTTATTGGAGATTTATTAGGATCGCTCGCCGCTATCGTGGCGGGTGTCCTGGTTCTATGGCAGGGATGGTTGTGGGCTGACCCTGTTTTCAGCGTCTTGATTTGCATCCTGATCGTTTTTAGTTCGTGGCGATTAGTGACCGAAGCCGTGAACATTTTGTTAGAAGGAACACCATCGCACATTAATACGGCTGCGGTTGAAGCCGCGATGCGAACGGTAGCAGGAGTGCGCGATATTCACGATTTACACATCTGGACCATCACCTCAAATCGTCATTCGATTACCGCTCATGTCATCATTGATGAAGGCAGTAACAGCTATCAAATTTTGCGCGAACTACGCGAATTATTGTCTGAGAAATTTAAGCTCTCGCATTCAACGTTGCAGATGGAAGACCCGTATCTTTCGGCGATGGTGAAATTGAAAAAACGGTGATCGGTGGACGGTGGGCAGTGGTCGGAAAATATTCCTACCGACCCCCGCTCACCGACCCCGACCACTACAATTTATGACTTTTGAGCTATTCATCGCGCTCCGATACTTACGCGCCAAACGCCGTCAAGCCACTGTTTCCGTTATCACTGGTGTAGCCATTACAGGTATTGCGGTCGGCGTCGCTGCATTATTGGTTGCGCTCGCGCTCGCCACCGGGTTCCGCGAAGAAGTGCAGGACAAAATTCTGGGCGGAACCGCGCATCTGAATTTGCTCAAGCCCGACAACAGCGGCATCGAAAATTATCGTGATCTGGCTTCGCGCCTGAATCATGTGCAGGGAGTCAAAGCTGCTACTGCTACGATGTACGATCAGGTGTTGCTGAGCGCAAATGATCGGCAGGAACCTGCAATTTTAAAAGGCGTAGACCTCAGCACAACTGATAAAAATGCGAACGAGATTTTCGCTACCACCATTGAAGGAAACCCGAACGATTTATCTGCCTCCACCGAAACTGATGGCATCATTATCGGCAAAGAACTCGCACGCGTAATGAACCTCAAACGCGGCGATGTCGTGACGGCATATTCAGCGAAGACACGTTTGACTCCCGTTGGAACTGAGCCTCTGACAAAAGAATTTCGCGTTGTAGGTTTTTCGTCTTCGGGGCTATACGAATACGATGCGCATTGGGCGTATGTTTCTTTGGCCGCCGCCCAACGGCTCAACGGCGAAGGCGATGTTGCAGGCGTAATTCAAATGAAAGTGGATGATTTATACGCCGTCAAAGAAATCGGGCAACGTGTCATTGAAGCCACTGGCGCGGGCTTCATGACACAAAACTGGCAGGAATTAAATCGTTCCTTATTCGCGGCGTTCAAGCTGCAACAATCACTTATCGTAGTTTTCTTTTCGTTGTTGATTGCTATCGCCGCGCTGAACATCATTACAACTTTGACGATGGCAGTGATTGAAAAACAAGGCGATATTGCGATCCTGCGAGCGCAAGGCGCGACCGCGAAAAGCATCAGCAAAATTTTTATGTGGCAGGGAGTAATGATTGGAATTATTGGCGCAACACTGGGAGTAATGTTAGGATTATTTTTGAGCTGGCTGGCTAATCAATACAAGTTGATTTCGATCCCGGCAGAGATTTATTCCATCTCGTATATCACCTTGAAAGTCCGCGTCGTACCTTGTTTCTGGATCGCTTTATTAGCGGTTTTAATCAGCTTTCTGGCGACGATTTATCCAGCGCGTGCCGCCTCAAAAGTTCAACCCGTAGAAGCCCTGCGGTATGAATAAAAATATATGATAGGCGTCCCGCCTGTCACTCTTTATAACTTAATTTCCAGTCCTTCAATATCACCCAAAACCGTCACAGCTATCGCTTCAAGTTTGAAAACCTCATTCATTAATCGCTGAATATCCTCTGTGGTGACGGCATTGATTTTGGCGATCACTTCATCAGGCGTAATGAATTCTTGCCAGGTCATTTCCTGCCCGGCAAGAGAATTCATCCGCGCAGAACTGGATTCCAGTGCCAGCATTAAACTGGTTTTCAGTTGATCTTTATTGCGCTGCAATTCGCTTGAACTGACGCCTTCGACTTTCAGTTTATTAATTTCTTTGAGCGTCGCTTCGATGGTCGGATTAATATTTTCAGTCGAAGCTCCGGCGTAAATACTGAGGTAAGCGGTGTCAATATATTCGGTCAACGAAGAGCCAATTGTGTATACCAATCCGAGATCTTCACGGACAGATTGAAACAACCGCGAACTCATCCCACCGCCCAAAATTGTGCACAGCACATTCATCGCATAGTGATCTTTACTGAGTAACGACGGGCATTGCGCACCAATGACCAGATGCGATTGTTCGAGTTCGGCTTTGTGCCGGAGCGTAATATGCCGAACGGGAGCGGGAGTAACAATGGGCGAACCTGCTCCGAGTGGTCGCAGGTGAGAAAAATGTTGGTTGACTAAATCCAGCCACGCTTCGTGCGTGATGTTGCCAGCCGCCGCGATGACCAGATTTTCGGGACGGTACGAGCTTTCATAAAACTTTCTGACACTACTGGAATTAAAGGTAGCCAGCGTCTCAGGAGTCCCTAAAATCGGGCGTCCCAATGAATGATTGGGGTAATATTTTTCTGAAAAAAGTTCGTAGACTAAATCATCCGGCGTGTCTTCAACCATCTTGATTTCTTCAAGAATGACATTCCGCTCTTTGTTGAGTTCGACTTCATCGAAGACCGGAGCAGTGACTAAATCGGCGATTAGTTCAAAGGCTTGCGGCAAATGTTCATCCAGAACTTTGTTGGTGAAGCCCACCGAATCACGCGAAGTGAACGCATCCAGATAACCGCCGAGTGCATCTGATTCATCAGCGATTTGGACGGCAGTGCGGCGGCGCGTTCCCTTAAAAAGCGTATGCTCAATGAAGTGAAACATGCCGTTGACATCAGGTGTTTCATGCCGCGAACCTTCGCGCAGGAAAACGCCGAAGCTGACAGAGCGCACATACGGCATTTGTTCAGAGACGACGACAATGCCGTTATCAAGGGTGGTTTTGCGAACGTTTGAATCAGTACTCATCTGATCCAATATAACAAATCGTGTAGATGAATGGCAGTGAGAGGGGTTGAATCTTTGATCGTAATTATGCAGCTTTACGTTTAGGTTTCGCTTTACTATGTGCGATGAGGTATTCGCCAATTTTTTCAGAGAGCTGCTGAATGAATTGTGGATTTTCTATGACGGCGGCAATAGGCAGATTTTTTTGCTTGGAAGTCGGAATATTTTTCCCTAAAGCTTCGCGCAGGGTTTGATTGATTTGCGTTTGATATGGCGCAGCATTGGACTGTTCCGCCCGCGTTTTGAATTCGGCGACAATATCATCGTCGAGCCAGATATTGACGCGAACTTTTCTAACACCGCGAGGAAGAACATTCATGCGAGCTTTTGCTAAATCGAAACGAAATTCTTCTTCGACATTTTCTTCAGTGAAATTATCTACAGGCTCTTTCAGGTTTTTAGCGATTTTGTTCGACATACAGGATTCTCATATCGTTATTGGCTTTGCGGGCATGAATGATTCTGATCCGTTCACTACGTTCTGTAAAAACAGCAAATAGTAATCCTCTTCGAGAAAGTCCAATTATCTGGTAACACTCTTCATCCAATGAATGGTCATCGTCAAAAATTTCCACCCTTAGCGGATCGTCAAAAACTTCAATTGCTTCATCAAACGAAACACCATGCTTTGCTGCATTTATAGCCGCTTTATCCTCGTCCCACTCAAACCGTCCATCGTCGTGCATCTCGCCTCCAATATACACACCTATACACACTTAGTACAATAAATATTTTTGCCTCACCATTTTGAATTTTTCCAAATCGCCTTCCCAAATTTGTTTGAGAGCTTTGGCTTCGCTGCCTTGTTTGAAAGCAGTGAAAATTTTATCGCTGACCAGCAGGCGGTTGAATTTCTCTACATTAAATTCTTTCGGATAAAGTTTATAAATTTGCGCAGCGATTTCTAAGCCCGTCAATACAGGCTCAAATGTATTTCGATTCGTGACGAACACGTTGACGCCGCCGCATTCCATGCCTTTGTTGGTGCTGGCGTTCGGGGTGAATCGCACCGGCACAAAACGGACGCCGCTTAATTTTGCAGCATTCAAAGCTTCGGCTAATTTGCGTCCGTCAATGTACGGTGCGCCTAAAATTTCAAAGGGCGTATCTGTCCCGCGTCCGACCGAAACATTTGTTGTTTCCAGCAAAGCGATGCCGGGATACAACGTAGCTTCCGTCAGGCTGCGCATGTTCGGCGAAGGGTTAATCCACGTCAGCCCCGTTTCATCGAACCATGCGCTGCGTCGCCAGTTTTCTACTTTTACCACTTGCAAATCCGCATTGATGTTGCGTTCGCCGTTGTAAAGCTGCGCTAATTCTCCCATAGTCATTCCGTGCCTGAGCGGAATTTGATTGTGCGCGATGAAGGATAATTTATCAGAATCAGCAATCGGCCCTTCGACATCGGAACCGTTGATCGGGTTAACGCGGTCGAGGACTACGAACTTGATTTTATTTTTTGCGGCGGCCTCCATCGCTAGCACCATTGTTGATGGATATGTCCAAAAACGTGCACCGATGTCCTGAATGTCGAAAACCAGCACATCAATATTTTTCAGCATTTCATCGGTAGGCTTCCGCGCTTCGCCGTACAAACTTAAAATCGGCAGACCTGTTTTTTCGTCTTTTGAATCGGTGATTTTTTCCTGATCCAATGCGCCGCGAATGCCATGTTCGGGCGAAAACAACGTCGTAAGTTTTACGTCAGGCGCTTTGAATAACAGGTCAATAATGCTGTTGCCATTTTGATCTTTGCCCGTTTGATTGGTGATGAGTCCGATGCGCTTACCTCTCAAAATTGAAAAATTGTCGCGGGCTAATACGTCTATACCGTTAAGAGTATTGAGTGCTGAGTGTTGAGTGGTGAGTGCTGAATCTGTCCCAGTTGCATTGCGTATAAGCGAAGTGCGCCATTGAATTTTATCGGTGATTGCAGCGGTCACGATTGTGGCAACGCGAGCGCGGAGGCTGCCGATATCCGCAGGTTTTTTTGAATCAAGTTTTGGATGGACACGATTGCTTAGGAACACAACAAATGTTTCGCTACTTGGGTCAAGCCATAACCCTGTGCCTGTAAATCCGGTGTGTCCGAAGCTACCGACTGCGAATAAATCGCCACGATTCGCCGAAAAACCTGTAAAAATATCCCAGCCCAAACCGCGTACATTGCCGTCGCTTGCATTGCCGCCGGAAGCGCGTCCTTCGGTCATTCGCGCTACGCCCATTTGACTTAAAATTCTTGTGCCGTCGAGCGAGCCGCCATTCAAAATCATCTGGCAATATCGCGCCAAATCATCCGCCGCAGAAAATAATCCAGCGTGACCCGCTACGCCGCCGAGCAAATACGCGCGCGGGTCATGCACGATGCCACGTTTGATTTCATTGCTTGCGTTGCGCTCTGCCTCATAAAATTTTTCGGTTGGAGCAATGCGCGTCTGCAAATTTTTTGCGGGCGTGTATCCTGTGTCTTTCATGCCCAGCGGGCGATAAATATTTTCGGCAGCGAATTCGTTTAGCGGTTTGCCACTGATGCGATGTACGAGTTCGCCAAGGACTTCAAAATTTACATCGGAGTAAATAAATTTCGACCCGACTTCGGCAATCGGCGCGAGCTTCCAAATATTTTCCCAGGCTTTTTCTGCGCCTTGATGGTAATCCTCAATCGCGTTGTCCGGCATCAATCCCGAACGATGCGTGAGCAATTGTTCGACGGTAATATTTTTTTTGCCCGTCTCGCCGAACTCAGGAATGTAGCGTGACACCGGATCACCGAGCCGAATCTTGCCACGCTCCACCAAAATCATCACCGAAGTCGCCGTCGCTACAACCTTCGTCAGTGAAGCCAAATCGAAAATTGTATCCGGCGTCATGGCTTCGACATTGGGTTCAAGTGCGCGATTACCAAAGGCTTTGTGATAGACAATTTTACCTTGTCGTCCAACTAAGATGACGGCTCCGGGCAATTGTTTTTTGGCAATTTCGGCAGTGACAGCTTCGTCAATGTAGGCAAGTTGCTGGCTCGACATCCCGACCGATTCGGGAACGACAGACGGCAAATTTTGCGCGAAGACAAGCTGAAAAAATACCGAACAAATAATCAGGGCGACGAGAGATTGGATTGTTTTCATAGCACGGGAATAATAAGTCTATCGGGTGAAGACTCCAAGAAAAGAATGGTGAAGTTGATGGGTGAGGTTTATTGTTTGTGTGGGAGAGCGAACTATTCTTTAGTTGATTTTCGTTCAGTAACCGGATGAGCCACTAAATTGACAGTCGTATGATCTGTCGCGCTTGGCGCAGGATTCATCAGCCAATAATCCTGTTGTGGCAGGGAAAGTTCAGCAGTTTTGGCGCGTTGTTCGCTGCGTTCAGCCAGCAAGCGAAACGGTGTAGAGAAAAATAGGGTGAAGAAGCGCAGTTTGAGTGCCAGGAAGCAAACAGGAATCAAAATAAAATTAGCGAGCAGAGCGAGAAAAAACTGTCCAAAGATTTGCCACGAATTGGTCACGCTACGATCCGCCGCTTTTTCCGGTGCGCTTTTGAAAAAAAGCCCGGCATATTGCGCCAACAATTTTTCAAATGCCTCATCGGCCTGCGCGAGCAATTTATTTCCGCCCGAAGACAACGCTTTCGTGACGCGCTCCAGATTCGTGCCGCAGGACGGGCAAAATTTGCGCTCTTGAGAATTTTCTTTTCCGCAGGTTGGGCAGAACATAAGGTTTCCTCGCTGATAAGTTTTGATAATTTACCCTACGAAGGTGAGAGGGAAGATGTTCGGGGATTTGTATTTATCCCTACCAATTCATGGATAACTGAATTGATGACGACTTTGGGAATGAATTAACCGATGATTTTAATGAGTTGCATTTACCCTTTTTCTCCTCGCAGATAATTTTATAGGTTGTTATGTTGTCCAGTGCCAGTTGTACACGTGAAATTTTATAGTTTAACTCTTTTTCATGTTTTAGATTTAGAAGCGTTCGTTCTCCATGCAAAGCAGTGTAAAAAGGTTTACTCGTTACGATAGTAGAGTTGAATTCAGCCAAGGTTGCTGAAATGCGAGTTTCAGTTGAAGGGCCAACAACTAAAAACTCAAGGTCACGCTTAACCTCGTTGGAAATGCTTCTCATTTCTTCTAATATCTTGCTGAACTCAATATCATTTCGCTGCCTACATTGTGCAAGAATGGCTACTTTATTTATATAAGGGCGGTTTTTAAGCCAGTCAATTACATTTTGATAATCGGTTTTGTCATAAAAGAATAAGAATGGAATGGTTGGAATCCCTTCTCTTACAAAAGCATCGTGAGAAATAAAATTACGGTCTTGGTTAATGATTTGGTCAAATCTTGGTTGCTTGTCCCACACGGAAAATGTACAGCTAGTTACAAATTCAAAACCTAAGCGTGCAATTCGTTTCCACAGGTTTCTGCTATTTGTGATTTCCCAAAAACGCTCAATTAAATAATCATTTCCCGTGCCAATTAGGACAATCCTAGCATCTGCTGGTAGCTTAAAAAAACGGCGAAGCTCATCTGGGCTTTCAACTTTTAGATCACCTTGTTCGTTTAAAATATTTCCAAGTGAAACTGCAAACAATGAGCGAAGATTACATTGAAGCGGCGAGGGCAATCCATCTGTAACGGCAGGTATGAATGCAGGAAGAAGAATCTTTTCTTGATTAGCTGTTTGTGGCGTTGGGTAATGCCTACTGTGTGTATCTCTAAAATGTTGTGCGATGCGTTTGGGGTCATGGCAGCCAATAACGTGAATATCCCTGCGATGAATTGATTCAAAAGTAGTTGGTCCATTACATCTTCCTGAAACTCCATAAGGACAGACTTTGCAGGCAGTAGGAAATAGCTGTAAGGGGCGTTGTTTCCATTGGTTAACAAAACTCATATTTTAATATAGGCAAACTTTTACTAAGATTTCTGTTTCCGTAAAATTGGTTGACACGACCTCACCTTTTAATTCTCCGCCTTTGATTTCAATAGCAGTATTTATTTTTGATGCTACTGACGAAGGGACGAAGCCAAGAAGCCCAAGATCGGCCAGAACCAATATTCTTGCACCTTGCTTGATTGCAAAAATAAACATTCCACGCACTGCTTGTTGGGCTGCTTCTGTCGTCTCAGCTAACTTAAAAGTCCAGCAAGTTTGAGGCTGAATATCTATTGCTACTTCAAGATTGGAAATGGGAGAACCTTGTCGAACTCGAACAATAGGTTCTTTTTTTCTGGTAGGTAGTTGTACACCTTTACTCATAATTACTCCTTTAAAATTACGTTAGAAAAATAATCGCCCACTTTTTTGAATATTTCTAAATTGTTGATGCGAATATTCTTTGATAATGCCAAGTTTTTTAAGACGAATTTGTATGACTCGTTTACTCACTTGAAATTGTTCTGCAAGTTTGATGTGTGTGCTGTAAAGAGAAGGATCATCACCATTTTCCAGCATTTGGAATAACGGTTTTTTGGGTACTAACAGACATGCCGAAAAGTGCTCCGCTTGTCTATGCATCCAAGGTGGCTCAATACATGCTTCAGGATCATTTTCTCGTGGTTTTAAGATTTTATGTGCTCGCTCATCAACCGTTGCAAATTTAGCAAGTAACGCTTTTTCTTCGCTTGATAGTGACTGGTCTAAGTAATTACTGCGATGATATTGCACCGTTGGCAATTCTTCGATAAATGGCAAAAAACCTGATTGAAGCTTTCCAAAATCTAAATGAAGTAGCCAATGACATGCTTCATGCCCACGAGTCATCCGCTCAATTTCTTGATGCGTTGAAAGAAAATCTGCGAAATGTAGATTTAATGTTAATGTGGCTGAAATAATGTTGGCTGATCGAGTCGGTGTTAGCGTAGCAAAAGTTTTACAATTGGGAGGATCTTCAATTGGTTCCCAAACAAGCTTAAACTTCAGGTCGTTCTCGGTAAACGAGTCTATATCAATGGGTAGTTTAGGGGTATTACGCCCACCTTCAAAATACCTGTCCAAAGTTTCTGCTGAGCGTTCTTCTATCTCGATGTCGGTGAGGAACTTTATAGGTTTCGGCATCAATAAATCTCCTAGTCCATTATTTATTTTTAGCTGAATCTTTTGAGCGCGCTTCAAGCTCTTCGAGTAATTCTTTTATTTCATCTTTTGGCATTTCGCTTATGCGACGAAATAAACGCGCAGACTCAATACTCTCACTAAATTTATTTTCAACGATTTCAGGAACATGACCCACTTCGCTTAGCAATAAGTCTCGTTCTTCATCCGTACATTTAATCCCATCAGCTATTTTTTCGATTGTTTCTCTTGTTGCCTTAAACTTATAATCATTTAGCATTCGATTCAGCGTGACAAAATTAATACCAGCTTGTTCAGCCGCCTTTCTTTGAGAAATACGATATTTTTTTAATAGCTCTAATAAAACTTCAGCAAATGGCATAAAATTCAGTTGTCCCCTATTGGTGGTATTAGTCTTACTGCTAACACACCGGATAGTACAAAAATGTTAGCATCAATGTCAACATGTTTTTTTGATTTGAGTGCTTGTAAAATAAATTGCAATGGAGGCTGTACTTTCACCCTCTTTTTTAATTAATAACGCGGTTAGATAATATGAACACTACGACAGACCATACTGGAGCTGTTCACAAAATTGTTAGGTTGCCGAATTCTTTGCCGAAGAATGGCGCGGTCAATCTCGAAATAGAAGAAGGAGTGTTGATTTTTAGAGCCTCGAAATTAGTACAGGATCAGATTGAAAGCTTGCTCGAAAAACAAAAGCTAAACTCCCTTTCCCAAAGCGAGAAGATAGAGTTAGATCAATACGAAAATCTTGATGATTATCTTAGTTTTCTCAACCGCCTCACCCGTAATTTGACACAAATCCAAAATTAAATTTACGTCGTCAATCTTCTATAAATCCCCGGCAATCGCTCCGGCAATCCCATCACATCGTCAATAATCGTATATCCGACTTCTCCATATAAATCCTTCAACTCCGTTTCAGAATCGCGGTCAATGGTGATGCAGAAAGGGGTGATGTTTTTGGTTTTGGCTTGGCGTAGTGCCATCTTTGTGTCTTCGCGGGCGTAGCGGGAATCGCCGTAGTCGTGGTCGTACGGGCGTCCGTCGCTGAGAATAATTAGCAATTTGGTGCGGGCGGATTGTTTCTCAAGTTGCGCGGCGCAGTGGCGAATCGCGGCTCCGAGGCGCGTGTTGTTGTGGTAGGTGATGCCTCCGATGCGGCGTTCGACTTCGGGGGAATATTTTTCGCCGAAGTTTTTCACGGTGAAATATTTGACGTTGCGGCGGCCTTCGCTGGTGAAGCCGGAAATGGAATAGGCATCACCGACGGCTTCGAGGGCTTCACTCATCAGGACTAATCCTTGTTTTTCAATGTCTATGATTTTTTGTCCGGGGCGCGTATACGGTTGATTCGGGTGACGTGTAATTGTCCGTGCCGTGGACGAAGACATATCTAGCAAAAACGAAACGGCGACATCACGTTCACGGCGGATGCGGCGAACATAAATGCGATCTGACGGGCGTCCGTTCGTGCGCAAATCTACGTGACGGTCGAGGACGGCTTGCAGATCGAATTCTTCGCCGTCGAGTTCGCCTTTGATTTTACGGAGCGATTCAGGACGCAGCATCTGGAACTGATGTTTGATCGAAGAAATTGCGCCGGAATATCGCGCTCTGACCTGCTCGACAAAATCGCGCATGCCTTTGCGATTTTCGCGCTGGATCACGCGACACCACTTCGCTCGATAATCGCCAAGTTCACGATCCCATTCGTCGTAGAAAAATGCCTGATCGCCTTCCTGCAAATCCTGCTCAGGGCGTTCGGCTTGCAGCATTTCGCTGAGCATATCTGTGTCTTCAGATAAAATTTCTTCCGTTTCTTCAGACCATTGATTGAATGGATTTTGTTGTGGGCTTTGTTCGACGGCTTTGGATTGCTGCGGCTCCTGCCCGGAGTTTTCCTGCGATTCGTCAGTATTTTCCTGTTCAGAATCCTGCTTTTCATCGCTTTCGTCTTCGGCATTTTCTTCGGTACGCGGCGATTGCAGCAGCGCGTAAACGCGTTTCGTAGCGATGACGGTGTCGGCTACGTTGGCGTTTTCCTGATGCAAACATTGCCCGATAATTTGATGAAATTCGCGGATCACTTCGCCGTAGGCGCGACGCGCGACGGGATCAATTACGTCTCCGCAGAGCGTGATTTGAAAGAGCAATTCATAGAGTAATTGCTCCATCGGCAGCGAAGTCACGGGTGGACGATTATCAATCAAACGGGCGCGCACAAAATTCAAATCACGACGGATGCCGCGATAGGCCTGGCGCAAGCGATAATCAATGCGTCCATTTTCCAGTGTCGTAAAAAGTCGCGCCGCGAGCGTTGGGTTCGGGAAACGGGAAAGCGTCAACTTAAAATCTACGGCGTCAAAATTTTCTTCGGAAAGTACCGGACGAAAGCGCGGGCGAAGTCTTTCTTCATCGGGAATTTCCAATTCGTCAGAATCAACAACGCTGCCGGGAGATTCCTGCTGATCCTTGAAAAATTCGTCAACGTATTTCAGTGCAGCCCGCAATTCAGGAGTGCCAATATCGCGCGTTCCGAATTCAATTTGTCCGGCGGCGTGAGCGGCTAAAACTTTGTATAAACGGAAGTCATCTTCGAGCGATCCGAATTCTGCAATCATCGCGGGCAGATGAATTGTTTGTCCGTCGGTGATGCGCGATTCGTCGGGGACTGCGCCAAGCGGAGCAATGGCTAATTCGCGTCCGGTCAATCCTTCGACGTAAATTCTCAGCAAATGTGAAATGGATTCGAGAGCCATACCGCCACGTGCAGCACGTAGCGAATCCTGACTGCCTTTTGATTCGAGCGCGTAGTATGCCTGAGCGCGGCGACGATCCTGGCGATGCAATCCGGCTCCGGCACGCGCCCACGCTTGAAACTGTTCGAGCGAAGCCGCAGCCAACGCACGCGGCGCAGATTTGAAACATTCAATCGCCACGTAAACGCTGTTATCAGCTAACTCTTCGGTCATTTGCAGCACGGATTTGATGACGGCTAAGCTGTGTTCAGGGGTGCGCTGTTTAGCTCCGATGATGCGGCGTTGATTGGCGGAAAGCGCCGACATGACCTTTGGCGTGAGCTTGAGAAAATCGTAGACGAGCGCGTTGCCTTCATCGGCGACACGTTTGGTGACAAAATTCCATTTGTTATAACTCGCCGCGTCGCTTTGTTCCATCACGGATTTGGCAGCACGGAAATATTGCAACGCCGTCGCTCCGCCACGTTCGAGAAACATCGAAGTTTGTTCGTAAAGCGAAACTGCTTCACCGGAAGTTTTGATAAAGCCTAAACCTTCGCCGATAGCTGATAAAAATTCTGCGGCAGTCGCTCCGGTGCGCGTCGCAAAATTTTCAGCTAAATCCAGCGCTTGTTTCGTGAGCGCAGAATTTTGTTCCAGCAGTGAAGCTTCAAGTTTATTGAGAGCTATTAAGGCTTGCGGCGAAGCGTTCAAAACCTCACTGCTGTGTTTGACGGAACGATTTGCTACTGCGACTGCGATTTGAAAAATCTGCGTCGTGGCGTCATTGATTCCAAGCTGATGAATTGTTTTAGGCGCAGTATAAAAAGTATTGAGCGCAGTCGAAGGTGAGAGCACAATTTGCTTCGCGCAGAGTGCCATTAGTTGAGGGCGAAGCGCGACCGGAATTTGCAGGATTATTTCAGATGAAACCTTGAAAAACTCAGTGGCTTCTTCAGCATTATCAAGCGCGACGCGGCGCCCAACTTCTGCCCATTGTTTCAAATCATCGTTTTCCAGATGCAAAGCTACTTCGGGGACGACGCGAAAAAATTCAGTGGCAACTTTAATTGAAACAGCCGACAGCGAAGCTCCGACATCAACCGTCACCCAGGCACGATCATTGGGCTGGATGCCGAAAGAACGGGCTAACGCCTCAACGGATTTGCGCGTGACACCTTTGAAGAGGGAACTTGTGATGCCGCGTTTGTCTTCGTTCATATCAAACTACTGTTGTCACAATTTCCCGGATGCCGCGTTGCAGTTCGGAATCATCGGTAATGGGGCTGGCGATAGCGATCTCGCAGGCGGTGATTGCGTCTACGCCTGCGGCGATCATTTGTGCGGCATAAACCAGCAAGCGCGTCGAGACTCCTTCTTCTAATCCATGACCTTTGAGATTGCGAACTTTCTCGCCAATTTTCACTAGCTCACGCGCTATGCTTTCCTGAACGCCGCCTTCACGAGCAACAATCTGCGCTTCGGCTTCGGCAGGAGGGTAATCAAATTCTAACGAGATAAATCGCTGTCGCGTGGATTGCTTCAAATCCTTCAGGACGCTTTGATAGCCGGGGTTATAAGAAATCACCAGCATAAAATTATCCGGTGCGCCGAGGAGTTCTCCGATTTTTTCAACGGGTAAAACACGACGATCATCCGTCAGCGGATGAATGCAAACGATAGTGTCTTTGCGGGCTTCGACGACTTCATCAAGGTAGCAAATTGCGCCGTGGCGAACCGCTGTAGTTAACGGGCCGTCGTGCCAAACCGTCTCTTCGCCTTCGAGCAAAAAGCGTCCGATTAAATCCGTCGCAGATAAATCTTCGTGACACGCGACGGTGATGAGCGGTAATCCCAACCGATATGCCATCGCCTGAACAAAGCGCGTTTTACCGCAACCTGTCGGCCCTTTCAGCATCACGGGAAGCTTGGCTTTAAAGGCCTTCTCAAAAATATTGGCTTCTTCCTTGACGTTCAGATAGTACGGTTCTGAAGAGATGCGATATTTTTCTAAAACCTGATCGGAGGTGAGTGAGGCTTGCGATGTGGAATTCATAGGCGAAGTTTTTGCCATGGGTAAATTAATGATCCTTTGTCTGGATTTGTGCAGTACGAAAGGCACTTATGCTAAAATAAGCCTTTATCTTAGCATCAATATTCATTGATTTGAAAATTGAAAGCCGGAAATTGAGATTCACGTAGAGATTAACAATGATGATTGCAGTTGCCATGAGTGGTGGGGTGGACAGTTCAACCGCCGCCGCCTTACTAAAAAATCAGGGACACGAACTGGTCGGCTTTTCGATGCAGCTCTGGAATCAACGCCGCATCAATGTCGGGCCGGATGGCGAACCGTTGCCTTCACGTTGCTGTTCGCTGGATGATTTGTACGATGCGCGTGTCGTAGCGAATAAATTAGGCTTCCCGTTTTATATTCTAAATCTCGAAGATGAATTTGAAC
Organism: Blastocatellia bacterium; assembly: GCA_043783625.1. GTDB lineage: Bacteria > Acidobacteriota > Blastocatellia > RBC074 > RBC074 > JAFDVL01. Next base: position 31,659 of record JAYVZE010000077.1, read on the forward strand.
GCGATGTTGTTGCGCCTTTTGTTGATAATTATTTGGAAGGTAAAACTCCCAGCCCGTGCGTAGCGTGTAATTCCTATTTAAAATTCGATAAGCTTGTTGAAATGACCAAAAGCGTCGGCGCGGAGAAAGTCGCTACCGGACATTATGCGGGCGTGACGTACGATGTAAATCGTGGTCGCTGGTTGTTGCTGCGTTCGCCGAATCGTGACAAGGATCAGTCCTATTTTTTGTTTGAATTGACACAGGAACAATTGAGCTACGCCCTGTTTCCATTGGGCGGAATGAGCAAACAGGAAGCGCGAGACATTGCCGAAGCGGCAGGATTACCGACTGCGCAAAAAGCTGAAAGTCAGGAAATTTGCTTTATCCCGGACGGCAATTATTCAAAATTTATTGATCGGTATTTGGAAGAACAAAAAACTTTGCCGCAGCCGTTAGTTCAAATCGAAAATTTGAAACGCCCGAACGCTCCACAGATCGGAAATATTGTGACGACAGAAGGCGAAGTGATTGGCGAACATTCAGGCATTCATCGCTACACGATTGGACAACGGCGTGGCGTGGGGATTTCTCCATCAAGTCCGCACAGCGACCCGCTTTATGTGGTCGAAGTGGATGCAGGAAAAAATCAAGTGATCGTCGGAACACACGAAAATTTATTCAAACGCGAAATGATTGCGGTTCGTCCGAATTGGATTTCGGTGGAAAAATTAACTGAACCCATGCGCGTCACCGTGAAAATTCGCTCACGTGCAAAGGAAGCTGAAGCTACGATTTCCGCAGGAGAAAATAATACAGTGATTGTCACCTTCGACGAACCGCAACGTGCCATTACGCCCGGGCAGGCAACAGTTTTTTTTGATGAAGATGTTGTGGTTGGTGGTGGATGGATTCAATGATTCAAATTGTATCGCTGCCGAGTGATGTGATGTCTATCGTGCTTGAGTGGCTGGAAGTGATTGGAGGTGTAATCATCATCTTCATGGTGATTTTCATGGTGATTGGCCTTCCTATGTGGCTCTATGAAACGAGGCAAAAAAATAGGAAATTTCAAAATGCATTTTCTGGGCGGCAACCACTTGATGCGCAAACCTTCTACGAAAAGTATTTTCAAGCTCACGGTGTTTCATCCGACATTGTGATAAAAATCCGAAACATTTTTGAAGAAGTGCTTGAAGCAGATTTATCTCGCTTACAAGCTACAGACGATTTAACTAAAAATTTGAGTTTCTTCTTTGATTACGATTCGATAGCTGGAGAAGAGTTAGTAGCGAAGTTTGAAGAAGAATTTCAAATAAATATCACTTTTACTGAGGCAAGAGATGCACATTCCATTGAGGAAATTGTGAATTTGATATGGCTCAAAGTAAATCGGGGCGCAAATAAATAAAAGGCTGAAGATTGATCTTCAGCCTTTTATTTATTTGTGAATTAATTTCAACTTACAACTTATCAACCAGTTTCACACCGGAAGGATAGTTGATTTTGAATTGATTTTCGCTGAGGCTGGGATTGACTTCCATGCCAGTAAATTTCACGAGAGTCGAATCGCCGTTGCGCTCATGCATTTGGTATTGGACAGGCAGCCAGAATTCGTTGCTCACCCATAACTCAACTTTGCTGAACGGGCTTCCGCCTTTTGGGGTCAGACTGAGCAAGGAAGTTTCTTTGCCGTTCACGAGGACATCTTTGACGTACTCGACGTTATATTCTCTGGTCAAAGATTCCAATGAACTATCAAGCCCAATTAATCCGGCATAGCTTCCCGTTTTACCTTTGGCTGCTTTTGACAAAGTGGATTTGAAAACCTGATTAATTCTTGGTTGATAAAACACCAGGCTTTCGCCGATGACGGAAACACTTTTTTGATCGGGCTTGGTGTAATCAATGCGCAGGCGGCTGTTACCTTTTCCACCCGGCTTATAAATCAACGTTCCATAGTCGGTATCAGTTGAGTTAATCTGCGGATTGTGACGTTGTTGCGTTATCGAAGTGCGCATCGAACGAAGGCCGCGATGTGCGGTCTGCATCTTCGATAAAATTCCGGTGAGTAATTGTCCACCAGTTTTGGCTTCGGTATTTTTGTAATTCCCAAACGACGCCATCACTAGAGTTAGGGCGATGGCTAAACTAATACTACGTTTTATCATTTCGTATAATCTCCAAGTAAAAACTACGCATAATTTTATGCGTCAGGCAAAAAATAATTTCGCCGATAGGAAGTGCGGTTACTGGAACCGAACACTATAACCAGTTACTTTGCCGACAGCATCCATTTCGATTGAGCAGTGCTCAACGAGGATGTCGGGGCGAATAAATTCACGCAGATAAAGCTGCACAACTTCTTTAGGGTCGTTTTTAAGTTTTTCAGCGGCTCCATTTTTCACCGCAAATTTATTAATGTGATTCGATTCAATGCTCCAACGTCGAACCTCTTCGTTAGGGGTTCGCAGGGGACGGTCACGGTCTCCGAAAAATCGGCTGGGAACAAAAATTACCGTGGCGATAATCAGTACGACCAGTAAGTCATATTGCCATGTCGTACGTTCGTAAGACCAGCAAATAATATTTTTGAGCGTTTCTTGCAGCTTTTTCATAGCAGTACCAACTTATGACGTTGTGCGCGATCAATTAGTTGCTCACAATTTGTCCGTCGCGCATCAATACTTTTCGTCCAGCCACTTCTGCCGCTTCGGGATTATGCGTAATCATGACAATAGTCTGTCCCAAATCGCGGTTCAGTTGTTGCAGCATATTCAGCACGATGTCTGAGTTTTCCGAATCCAGATTGCCAGTCGGTTCATCAGCTAAAATAATAGCTGGACGATTGATAACCGCTCGTGCAATCGCGACGCGCTGTTGCTCTCCACCTGATAGTTCTAAAGGCTTGTGCTGCATTTTATTTTCTAACTTCAGTAAGCGCAAGACTTCATGGCGTAACTCGCCGTTACCTTTGGAATCTCCACCGTGAATCGTTTCGGCTAATTTTAAATTTCCTTCGGCTGTTAGCGTCGGAAATAAATTAAATCTTTGAAAAACAAAGCCGATTTTGCGGCGACGAATATCTGTTCGTTGCGCGTCTCCGACAGCAGCTAAATCTTCGCCATCAACTAGAACTTTCCCGCTGGTTGGTTTGAGCAAACCGCCGAGAATATGCAGCATCGTAGACTTGCCGCTGCCCGAATGCCCCATAATCGAAATGAATTCACCTTTTTCGACTGCAAGGTTGACGCCGCGCAAAGCATTCACGTCAACTTTTCCAACGCGGTAGGTCATCACCAGATTTTCTGTTTGCAAAATTGCCATAAAGCTTAAAATGTTCAGAGTTACGGCTTCCAAACACGGCTGAAGCCGTAACTCTGAGCGCTATTCATAAGACAACGCTTTGACCGCATCCTGATTCGCCGCACGAACAGCCGGATAAAAAGCACCGCCAATGCCAGCCGCTAATCCAATTCCCGCTGCGACTAAAATCCATGAGAGTTGAAATTCAACGTGGAGCGTCGTCGCTGTCCGAATGCCCCAACCAATAATAAAAGCGACGATGATGCCGACAGCGACGCCAATTAAGCTAATTGTGATGGCTTCTTTTTCAATGATGCCGATGATGAATCGTTTGGAGGCGCCGAGCGATTTTAGAACTCCAATTTCGCGCGTCCGTTCCGTGATGGTGGTGTACATCGCCAATAAAATTACCAGCGAGCTGACAATCGTCGAAAGCACCATGATCGTTTTGATGAAGACGTCAAGACCGGGAATCGCCCGTTCAAAACTTGGTAAATCACGCATCAACTGAATTGAATTACCCGGCAATTCGGTATTGATCCGTTTTTGGATTTCCTCCTGTTGCTCAGGGTCGGCGCACTTGACTGCAACATAAGAACATTTATTCGGAGAACTCAAATAACTTTGTAATGAGGCAAGTGACATCTTCACGCGAGCACCAGATTCAGGGGCGTAGATGCCCGCAACTTTCAGTTTCTTACCGAAAACATCAATCGTGCTTCCGACTGTCACCTTGCTTTTGCGTGCTTTGAAATCGTCAATAATAACTTCGTCTTCAGCTTGAAATACGCGACCTTCGACAATTTTGATTCCACTCATCGCAGAATATCCGGCAAAATCAACGCCATCCACCATTTCCAGCCCAAGTCCACTGCTTCCTTTTTGTAAATACTTGCCAATTGGCGTAGCAATCTTCACGCCTGGGATTTTACTAATGCGATCAACATATCGCACATCAAGCTGGAGCCCCGAAGACGAAAGAATGTCAGATGCGCCCGGACGAGTGAACGTAATTTCAGAGCCGACGCCACGCTCACGCTTAGAACGATCATTCAGCATGCCGCGTACCAGACCTGTATTCACGAGGATCAGCACAACGCCAAGAGCTACGCCGATCACACTGACAAGGGTGCGCGTAGGTCGTTGACGAATATTGGCAAGTATCAAACTATCCATTAGGGGCGTTTATCTAAATCTGTTTCCGGCAATTTTTGATCGTTTTCAAGCATGAAGGCTGTCGCCGGTAAATCTTCAACATTGAATTCCGTGCTATCCACGAGGAAGTTTAATTCCGCTGAATATTTGTCATACGGGCGTCGGACTTCGACGACACTTGGACGTAAAACCGGACTATTGGAATCAAGCTTCAGGTAATTTGAATACCGGACATCCGTCACGATTTTCCCGCCATTATCAAAAACCTGTTGTCGTCGAAGCTGTAAATTTTCGTTGCGGTCAAACCAGAAGCGACGCTTCAAAACGGCGATATTTCTGGCTTTATCAGTGATTTCCATTTCTGCCACGACATAAAAACTGCGTAAAACCCGCGCGGATTTTTTAGCGTTTGGCCGCGTGTCAGCTTCTTCGACCAGCTCCTCCTGAACACTCAGGACAAATCCCTCTTTTCCCAAATGCAAGGGCTGTACCAAAAGCGCATCTGAAAAATGGAAAGGGCGCGCATTGATGAAAGCGGATTGTTGCGCTTCTTTGTTGCCGTCAAGCTGCGTACGCCAAGCCGTGTAATCAGCCTTGTTCGTACCGAGTAAAAATCGTTTATATTTGTCGTAGTAGACCGCCACCTTAAAATGCTGTTCATCGGAAACCATTTCGGCGAGCTTTGTTTTCGTGACCGGAACCTGAATAATCAGCCGGATATTTTCCGGTCGTTTCAGGACTAACGTTGCGTCGGCTGCGCCACGGAATCTTTCGGAGGCAGCAACATCAATGAACTTCATTGAAATCCGTGTCGCACGCATTGAATCTATTTCGAGAAATGGTTTGAGTTGAGCAGTTAAGGTATCAAGGTCGGCATTCGCAATGGGCGTCAGCGGTTGCGCGATGGTGTAGTCTTTGTATTTATAAAGATTGGCGCACGAACTGACGAACATCGTAATCGCCAGTAGACAACTTAACATTATGAAACGAGACTGTGGGCAGCCCGATTGATGTACAGCCTGATTCATAAGTAATTTACAACTCTCATCGCAATAAACATCCCAGAAAATAAAGGGTTTAAGCTAACAGATGCGCTATGCCTTGTCAAACTTTTGCCCTTGTCGCGGAGGCGTTGGCAAGACTACACCAAAACGTGAAATCGCCCTACAGATTGGTGTGAATTGTGACAGGTTATGAGCTTTTGAAAGAGTCGTGCTAATTGCTATAATATCTTATTTTGCAATAACTTATGTGATTAAATTCGTACTGGTAAAAGCTGTGGCACAGGGCTTGATAACTACTATGGTGTCCCTTGACAAATGGTTAGATAAACAGAGAGGAGTGCTAGTTATGAAACGTCAATTAATACTTTCAGTCATTGCAGTTTTATTTATCGGATTAACCTCAACAACATTCGCTCAACAGCGTGATTGGGATCGTAATGATCGTCGTGATGACCGCGAATATCGCCGCTATAGCAAAGATGAAATTCGGGAAATGGGAGCACGGCGTGGTTATGAAATGGGCAATCGCTCAGGGTCAAAAGATGCACGTGGCGGGTACAAGCTGGATTACAAGCGCGATGCTGATTACAAATTCGGATTGATCGGCTATCGCGGAGAATTCCAGCACGATGGTGCTTACAAAGATGGGTTTCGCAAAGGGTTTGAGCGGGGTTATCGGGAAGCTTACGAGCGTGAACATTACAATAACCGACGTGGTGGGAATGGCGGTAATAACGGTGGTGGATGGGGAAATTGGGGTTGGGGCAATAACCGCAATAACCGACCGAGGTACTAAGAATTGAACGTCCGAAGCTCTGCTTGAGGTTCGGTAGTAATTCAACGAATTTCCCGGCAATCAATCGCTGGTTGTCTTGGGAATAAGCGCCGTGGGGATGCACGAAAAGGGGGCTGAAGGATTTCTTTCAGAGTGCATCACACGGCGACCTTACTTTAGACACCGTAAAAAAACTATCTGGTACGCCAGCATCTTTTGCTGGCATTTGGTAGTACTGCTTCGATCCTGCAAAACCTCGCCAGCAAGATGCTGGCATACCCAAAACCTCACTAAATCTCTCCGAAAATCTGAATCTCTTCCAAAAATCTGAAATAGAATATTAAAGCGTAACTTGATTCTTTCAGTAAAATTACACTTTTTGTCAGGTAAGAACCCCAGTGAAATGAGTTATTTGGTAAAAATGGTTTAGCTGTGGCGTAAAAGACCAAGCCAGCAACGGTCAAAGGCATAGGTCTTGCGTAAAATAATCTTCGTAAAGCTCATTGTTTGATACTTAAAAAAAAATAGAAAAAATCTGTTTGGTTTGCAGCTAGATTGATGAGCAACGACTCATTATCCCCACCGGGGATTTCAGTTAGCAGCCAACTATCAGGAGGATTCACATGATTAAAAACTTATTGATGAGAAGCTTGACCTTGACGCTCATGATTGCATGTTGCGTGGTAGTCGGGTTTGCTCAAAATGCTTCAATTTCCGGTTTGGTAACTGATCCACAAGGCGGTGCCATTCCTGGTGCTACGGTAACTGTTACCAATAAAGCAACCAATGCGAGCCGCACTGTCACTTCATCAAGTGATGGTTCTTATCAAGTGCCGCAGGTAATTCCTGGAACTTACCGGATCAAGGCTGAATCGAAAGGCTTTGCGTCCATTGTAAACGAAGAAGTTCAAGTACTCGTCAGCACACCGCTTACCTTCAATCATCAACCCAAACAGTTCTAATGATCTTGATGTGAAGCGTGGCGGGTATGTCAACGGCGCACGTTCTGATCAATCAAACGTAACTCTTGATGGCGTAGATGTGAACGAACAACAAGGCGGTGCAGCTTTCTTCAGCGCGTTACGCTCAACGCCTGATTCATTGCAGGAATTTCGTGTGACGACAACAAACCCGAATACTGATCAGGGACGTTCATCGGGAGCACAAATTTCATTGCTCACTCGTTCCGGCACGAATAACTTTCACGGTTCTGTATATGAATACAATCGTAACGAAGCTTTCGCGGCGAATGATTGGTTTAGTAATAAAGCAGGTGTTGAGCGTGCCCGACTTCGACGCGACAACTTCGGCGGAGCAATAGGCGGGCCGATCAAACGTGACCGTGCGTTCTTTTTCTTTAATTACGAAAAATTCCGCGAAGATAAAGGCGTTCCCATTGTCAATGAGGTGCCGTTAGCTTCACTCGGGCAGGGCATTGTTAAATACAGAGTGGCAACTGGTAGCGGCAATCAATTCGGTTCCTGCCCGGCAGGTACTCCGACAGGTATCAATTGCGTCAATCGCGCTCAGATCAGCGCAGCCTACTTAGCCGCAAACGGGATTGATCCCGGCACAAATACTGCGGCGTTAGCAGTTCTGGCAGGTGCAGCAAGTCGCTATCCGGCAAACGACACAACCGTTGGCGACGGATTGAATACAGGCGGGTATCGCTTCAATGCCAAATTGCCGGTTAACGAAAATACCTTTATTGGCAGGTTCGATTTCACGCTCACTGATAAACATAATTTTTCAGCACGTCTGAATTATCAGAATGACACAACAGCCTTCGCCAGCCGATTCCCTGACACTCTGTCGCCAGCGCGTTGGAGCCAACCTAAAGGAATTGCATTAGGTGAAACATGGATGATTACGAATTCCCTCGTAAATAACTTCCGTTACGGATTAACTCGTGCAGCATTTACAAACGGGGGCGATTCTAATCAAAATAGCGTCAATTTCCGCTTTATTTTTTCACCATACAATTACTCGCGTGCTGGCAGTCGCGTAGTCCCAACCCACAATATTGTTGACGATTTGTCATGGTCGAAAAACAATCACGCAGTTCAAGGCGGTGTCAATTTCCGCTATATTTCCAACAAGCGAACTTCTTTCGCGACAGCGTTCGATTCACTTGTAATCAATCCCTCGTACTACGATTTCTCAGGTGATGTTCTGGTTAACGATGATAATGGTGACCCGATCTTTTCTAACCTGGGCGGTGCTTCCGACGATTTACGAGATGCCCTTGCCAGCGTAATCGGGCGATTTTCTCAATACGGAGCCAACGTCAACTATGATCGTCAAGGTAATGTTATTCCGGCTGGAACAGCTATCAAGCGTGATTTTAGAACGCAGGAATATGACACGTACCTTCAGGATTCATGGAAAATCAAATCCAATTTTACCTTGAATTATGGTCTGCGCTGGTCGAACTCAGTTCCTGTTTATGAAGCGAATGGATTACAGGTCAAACCCACGCAAAGCTTAGGCGAATATTTTGCTAAACGGATCGCTGGAGCTAATGCCGGTAAGCCTGTCGTTGATCCTATTTCGATTGATCTGGCAGGAAAAGCTAATGGTCGTGAAGGATTTTATAAGCACGATTGGAATAACTTTGCTCCTTCTGCTTCCTTCGCGTGGTCGCCTTCATTCAAAGGCGGATTGCTCGGCGCAGTTTTCGGCGAAAACAAGAGTTCTTTCCGTGGTGGTTATCGGTTAGTGTTTGATCGTTTGGGAGGAGCTTTAGCGGTTAGCTTTGACGGACAAGCAATTCTCGGATTTAGCTCAACCAGCCAAATCTCTGCCAACACGTACAATGTTAGTGATCGTTTAGCCCCGCTCTTTACCGGGCTTAGTCAAAACGTTCGCACGTTACCAAGATTGACAATTAACCCGACTCTTAAATTTCCACTGCAACAACCATCTGATCAGGATCAGAGAATTGAAAGCGGATTGGATGATTCAATCACTACGCCGTATAGCCATACCTTTAATCTTTCATACGCTCGAGACCTCGGCAAAGGTTATTCGTTTGAAGCAAGTTATGTTGGGCGTGTCGGACGCAAATTGTTGGTGTCGCGTGACGTGATGCACTTCAATAATTTGAAGGATCCAAAATCGGGGATAGATTTCTATACTGCGATGCGTGAACTCATTTCTTTCCGTGAGAAAGGGTCATCTATCGCAGCTATTCCGAAACTTCCTTACTTTGAAAATATCGTTCCCGGACTGGCTGGAAATTATACGGTATTGGGCGCAGTTACTTCGCTGAGTGCTTCGCAAGCGGCTTATCGCCGGATTGCCAAAAGTGCAGTTGGCGGACGAAACACGACCGATTACACCTTTGTTCAAGTGTTGTGGAACGACGGATTAGGTTATGGCAATAATCTTTTCTATCACCCGCAATATGCGGCATTTGGTGCGCTTTCTTCGGTCGGGTCGTCAGATTATCATTCCTTCCAAGCCAGCTTTAGAAAGCGTTTCAGCAATGATCTGATGTTTGATTTGAATTACACTTTGGGTCATTCACTGGACATTGCATCGGGATTAGAACCGTCGGGTTCGACAATTTCCGGGTCGGCATTTATTGTCAATCCGTTGGATTTAAACGCGAATCGCGGGAATTCAGATTTCGATATTCGTCAGTTAGTTAATGCGAATTTTAATTACACTCTGCCATTTGGCAAAGGTAAGAAATTCCTGAGCGGCATTGGTTCCGCCGCCAATGCGATTCTTGGTGGATGGCAAATGACGGGCATCGCTCGTTGGAATACCGGATTGCCCGGCAATCAACCTTATGACGATGGGCGTTGGGCAACGAACTGGAACGTGCAATCGAACCTCGTAGCGATTCGCTCGCTTCAAAGCTCGCCTACCCGGACAGGTGATCCGAACCTCTTCAGTAATCCGCTGACGGCTTATAACAGCTACCGTAATCCATATCCCGGAGAGAGCGGAGACCGAAACATTCTGCGCGAACCGGGCTACACCGTTATGGATATGGGATTGTTCAAATCCTTCAATTTGCCGTGGGAAGGTAAGCGCGTAGTTTTCCGTTGGGAAATTTTCAACCTGACGAATACCCAGCGTTTTACGGATGTGAACGGCTCCGGCTTTGGATTCCCGAACGATCCGTATCAGGACACCGCCGGGACAAATTTACCTTCTGATTTTGGTAAGTTTACCGGAATTCAAGGAGCCCCGCGTCAGATGCAGTTCGCGCTAAGAATTGAATTCTAAAAGATTCAAAATCTAAATTAAAAAAGCTGGCAATCATCATTGATTGCCAGCTTTTTTAGTTAGACTCTTACCGCGCTACTTCTCGATACTTCTCAATAAATCCCGAATAATCTTCCATCGTCGCTGCACTTAAACCGTACCAGGTTCTTTCGTAGCGGTTGGTCATGATTTCCACGGAAGGATAGGTATATTTATCATTGCGCAGTTCGCGGAGGTAATCGTTATTCGTTTTAGCACGGTGCAAGCGTAATTTTCCGCGTTGCTCCATTTCGTACAGCATCGCCAGATAGGCACGTCGAATGGCCATTCGATAATCTCCGCGTCGTGCCATTTCTGCTGCGTCTTTAATTAAATCATCACCCGTAATATCAGCCTCGAAGACTTCACCAAGAATTTCGACTTTACCCTTTGAGGTTTTTTTGACCTTGCCACCGTGCTGGCGTAATCGCTTGAATAATGTGACAAAAGCCCAGATCAGAAAAACTGCTAAAGCCGCGACAATAAAGATTCGCGCCAGATCGGGCATTCCGCCAATGGTGCCTTGCGGTGCATTCGAGCTTTGTTTCCTGGAAAATAATTTCGCTAACCAGTCAGAAATCTTTTCCTTGACTCTTTTCAGCCAAGCTTGAATTGAAGAGCCTTTTTCTTCATCCGGCTTGTACTCGCTACGGTTCAGAATATCCTGCAACTTTTCTTTTGAAGTGGTTGGTGTGACGATAACAGCATTCTTCACAGCTAATGATTGATGGAGAACTTTTAAACGTTCGCTAATTTCCTGTAACTGCTCAGTGCGTTTGTCTTCGTCGTCAGGGTCTAATTTGTTTATTGATTCGTGGAGCCAGGAATTATCTACGTGGACGATGTCCTGATCCGGGGCTTCGCGAGTGATATCTTCAGTCGTAGGCAAAAGTTTGGTCAAACGTTGCAATTCCGCAGTTTCTGCTTCATCCCCGAAACCATTTTCGGCTAAGTCAGAGGCAAGCTTCGCGGCTTCATCTATGCGGTGAATATATTCTCTTAATGAGGTCGTTGCGAATCCGGTCACTGAAAAAATACAAGCTGAAAAAAGGAGTGTCAGCAGGTGAAGACGGATTGACGCAAGCGGTAACTTCACCTGCCATAATGCCCGTTTATTTTGAAAATCCTGCTCGGTCATAACGGCGGCATCATAACATGCCTTGCAATAGTGCTTGCCATCAGTAGTACGCGCTGTTATTCTTACCGTTTATTTTTTCGCAGCCGACGCTGTATAGGTAACACTCAATTATGACTCAAAATATTCGTAATATCGCCATTGTCGCCCACGTTGATCACGGCAAAACTACTTTAGTGGATTCGATGCTCAGACAGTCCGGTTTATTCCGCTCCAACGAAAAAGTTGTAGACCGCGTGATGGATTCCATGGATTTGGAACGTGAACGCGGCATCACCATCATGGCGAAAAATACTTCGGTACATTTCGCTGATTACAAAATCAATATTCTTGATACACCGGGCCATTCGGATTTCGGCGGCGAAGTCGAGCGCGTCCTGACCATGGTGGACGGAGTTCTCCTGCTGGTTGATGCTTCGGAAGGTCCGTTACCGCAAACCCGCTACGTTTTGTCGAAGGCGTTAGAGTTAAAGCTCAAGCCGATTGTGGTGATCAATAAAATTGATCGTCAGGATGCGCGTGCTGAGGAAGTTGTCAACGAAGTTTATGACCTCTTCATTGATCTTGACGCAGATGATGTGCAAATCGAATTTCCAATTTTGTACGCAATTGCACGTGACGGAATGGCGAAGCATGAACTCGATCACGAGAGCGATACATTGAAACCGCTGTTTGAAGAAATTATTCGTACGATGCCGGAACCAACCGGCGATCCAAGCGCTCCGCTGCAATTACTTGTAGCGAATCTGGATTACAGCGAATATGTTGGACGCTTAGCAATTGGGCGTATTTTCAATGGAACCATCGCCGTTGGAGATCAGGTTTCGGTGTGCGGAATTGATGGTGAATTAAGAAAAACTAAAGTCACACAGCTTTACGCGTTTGAAGGTTTGAAACAAGCTCCGATTGAACGCGCCGAAGCGGGTGAAATTGTCGCGCTGGCTGGCATCGAAGGCATTAACATTGGCGATACTATCACTTCTGCGACAGAACCGCGTCCGTTGCCACGCATTAGAATTGACGAGCCAACGATCTCAATGATTTTCAGTGTCAACAATTCACCATTTGCAGGCAAGGAAGGAAAGTACGTCACTTCGCGTCAGATTCGTGAACGCCTTGACCGTGAATTGCTCGGCAACGTCGCCATCAAAGTTGAAGATACAGCGTCTCCCGACAGTTTTAAAGTTTCAGGACGCGGCGAATTACAACTGGCAATTTTGATTGAGCAAATGCGTCGTGAAGGCTTTGAAATGAACGTCGCGCGTCCACAGGTAGTTACGCAGCGAGGCGAGGAAGGTGAATTGCAGGAGCCAATCGAATTAGCAGTCATTGACGTCCCCGATCAATTCATCGGCATCGTCACCGAAGCGATGGGGCGCCGCAAAGGACAGATGACGAAGATGGTCAACCACGGTCACGGACGCGTGCGCATGGAATTTGAAATCCCTTCGCGTGGCTTGATTGGATTCCGTAACGAATTTTTGACCGAAACTAAAGGTACAGGATTACTGAACACGTTGTTTTTGCGTTGGGGCAAATGGCAGGGCGATTTGCAGGGGCGCGGGACAGGCAGTTTGGTTGCCGACCGTCAAGGACCGACAACCGGCTACGCTATTTTCAATTTGCAGGAACGCGGCGAGCTGTTCGTCAAACCACAAATTGAAGTCTACGAAGGAATGATCGTCGGTGAAAATTCACGTGACGTAGACCTCGACGTCAACATCGTCCGCGAAAAGAAATTAACGAATATGCGTGCTTCCAGTGCGGATGAAGCGTTACGATTAGTTCCCGTGCGTGACCTGACTTTGGAGCAGGCGATTGAATACATCGCGGAAGATGAACTGGTTGAGGTAACGCCGGAATCCATCAGAATGCGCAAGAAAGTTCTTCCGGCGAATATTCGACCCAAATCGAAAAAATCTTCCGATTAAATTCCCCCCTGCTTCAATTTTAATTGAAGCAGGGGTACGGATTACGTTTGCGGGCTATTGTTTTGGCTTGTCTGATTTGAGAGCATTGTTCAAGGCTCCAGCGAAGTTTGAGGGTAACACAGTATCTTCAATCTTCGCGCCCTTGATTGAGCGTGATTTTGACATTGTAATAGTGCCATCAATCTCCTTTTGTGGATTAACAATCCAATGTTCTCCTGTGTCTTTATTCTCTATAAAAATTGGGACTTCATTTTTCTTATCACCTCTGATTTTTATCTTATTCATTCCAAGCGTAAGTTTACTATGAGATTTTCCATTCAGGTGGTAAATCTCACCACTTTCTGTCAGAAGAGTTGCTTCTGTGCCTCCTTCATCAATAGCTATAAAAGCCTCATCTACACTAAGGTCTAAGACATCTACTTTGCTCCATTTTGCATTTTCGACGTTTGGGTGTTTCCAAATTTGGAGATTTTTCCCATGAGAAATATACAATGTAATTTGGTCATTAATACCGACTGTAAAATCATAATACAAAGGAATCATCAAGACTGCCGAATCCGTGGACGCTTTTAGTAAAGGCTCTAAAATTACTTGATTTTTACTTGCTAAGTAATCTGGTAAATCCTGTAAGGACTTAATCGGTGGAACTTTCATCTCTCCTAGGTTATTTAGCTGAAATTTATCAAGAGGCATCCTGATTAAAGTAAAGAAAGATTGCTCTTTTCCACCCACGCCAGTTGAAGAAATGCCATACATGAACTTTCCCTGAACGCGAAACATTACTGATTCATCTGGGCGAATAGAAATAAAAGGATCAAATCGTAGAATTTGTCTTTGATCTGAAATGTCAACTCGGACAATGCCCTCGTTTGGAACAGCGGAATATATTTTACCATCAATAATTACACTGTAATTTAGAGAGCCACAGTCATTGCAAATCGGTTGCTGCGCCTTGAGTTCGACCATTATTAATAATAAGAGAATTAACACTAAAGAATTAATTATTTTAGTAAATCGCATTTGATATATCTCCTTGTAACAAATATCTCACACAAATAAATAATCTGTGCCATTACTGAATTGAATAGCTTGCGTAGAATTCGACACCTAAACTCGCTGTCGATTTTTTGATGCCAAAATATCCTGTGCTAACAGATTTATTTTCAATTACATTATTCTTATCCAAGTCAACGTTTACAAATGTCTCGTATAAACCAGCATAATATACTGCCTTAAAGAAACCTGTGACAGATTTATTTTGAAAGTCCTGAAGTGATGAATAGGTTACACCATACGATGGATCGTAATAAGTCACTTGAGTAGGATTGGCAGCACTCCCTATACGCAAAAATTGGTGGTTATTAAAAATGGATGCAGGATTTAAAGTTCCTTGACCAGAAACTCCGCTTACATCAGTTACATCAAAACCATTAGGAAGCCAGTCATATGAATAAATTTTCTTCCAACTTTTAGAATCAACACGACTATTTCCATAATATAAATTCATGTATGGAAATCCTGCTACCTCCGGCAACGGAACTCCACGCGCACTACCGTAATTCCAGTTTTTTATGAAGAACCCTGCTGCATTAGATGTAACTGGGCGCGCAAAAACATAATCTAAGCTTTGCGTCAATCCTTGTAACCGTAAGGAAGCTGCCAGTAGAAGCGCGAAAGACCCACACTGCCCCTCAGCATTTTCAATCAAACCAATCCGCGTGTAAGGACCTGTTGGGCTTGTGCCGCTAAGAGTCCAAGGGAAAGTAACTGTTGTAAGATAAGTTGCGTAATACGATAATTTCGCGGTGACTATTGAATCAGAAAATAAGTCATATTGAGGTCTTGTTTCTATTTTCTGATCCGTGAAATCGTTCCAGATACTAGCTAAAATCAAGTCTTTTCCAGCAGCAGTTGATCCATTTAGACCTTTTGCATTTTTACAACTTATATAAAGGAGCGCGTCCTTCAATACAAAGTCCGTAGAGAATGGTGAAGATGCAGGATCACTATATGTAAAAGTTGCTGGTGGCGCATTCAATAACACATAAACTGGATTCTTGCTAACTCCTGCTGCCTGCCATGAATCACTCGCAGTTGAAACCTGCGACGAGATACTCCAGTCAATATTCAGGGGATCAAGATAATCTATAGTATCAGCAGGAAACGAATTAGTAGCTGTCGCACCATTACTATTGATCTTGACAGTGTTCCCAGATGCTCCTGAGTTAATTACTGTGTCAGTAGAAGGAAAGTCTAAATTACCATTGCCATCACCTTTTATTTTGGGTGCAGCAAAATCAATAGTTGTATCTGGTGATGGTGTCCACTCGGCAAAAACTTTCATCGCAGTGCCGCTTTTATAGCAAACAGGGCTATTTTGCTCATGTAAATTGCCTGCCACTTTCCAATGTGGAGCATTATACGGTTCGTGAATAAGAGAGTCATCTTTGATTACAGGATAGTTTTGACCGGAAAACGAAACGTTACTAAGATTAAGCTTGACGACAGAAAAAAGCTCTTCAGCCTGTACCCCTCCATAAGCGACTTTAATCTTTTGATCGTCAGCAGAATCACTTTTAATAGTGCCTTTCAAGATGACTTTGGTAGTTCCATTAGGGACTACAAGCGCATAAGAACCACCATCAAATGTTGCGTGACCATTCGACGCGACAGGAGGCAGAGTCACCTGTGCATAGTCATTAAATGGCAAATTTTCCATCTTTACCTCGACTTCACGGCTACCGCCTTCCATTACGGATGAAAAAGGCGTGATGGTGAGAGTAGGAATGACAGAGTAGATTACTCTCGTTGTCCCTAAATAAATCCATGACTGATATACATAGGTTGATCCGTAATTTGGTAAAAATTGAAAACCGCTTGGATTACCACTTGAAACGAAACCATAGTTAGATGGATTGTAGAACAATATACCCTCGTATGGATCCTCGTAGTAATAATATGCGATCAACCAATGATCACTTTCCAGTTTATATTCACTTGGTACAATGAGCGGAGCCTGCATATACCCGTCAGCAGTCGAACCACTCCCACCATAGGCAGAACCTTGACGGATATCCGGCCCCCAAGGGAGATAAGGCTGTATTCTTTGAGACAAATATCCTCCGACATAAGGGTCGTAGTAGTAATTGGCATAATAATCAAGATACGTCGCTGAATAGGTATCAACGGTATATGGATTTGGATAGACGATAGCAGAAACGCCTATCACCTGTTGTGCCTGAGCTGGTGTTGAAAAAGCAAAAACTGCCAGTAAGATTGCGAAACAGAAAATCATTTTTTGAACTCTAGATGTCTTCATGTGAGTTGCTCCTTTCATTACGAGATTTCGTTATTTTGTGAGAGGCGTTAAGGCATTTTTCTTCGGATCACGGCGTTCTGGAATATCTACATTTTGTGCTGTGATATTTTTGATAAACTCCTGAGTCAGAAAATTATCTACCTTGTCATTGGCAGATTTACTGAGTGCGCCTTTACTTTGAGCAACATATTTCTTGATCGTTTTGTCTTTTTCCTCTTGCATCGTGATTAGCTCTTGCGGAACTTTTGGTAACGCTTCCTTGGATGGCAATTTGCCGCCAGGGAACTTCGCACGTTCCTTTTGTAGGAACGCTTTGGCTTTGGAATCTTGCACATTTATCTGACTTTCAAGTTCACTGGCAATCTGTTTCAATTTAGTAGTTTCTGCATCTGTCAGTCCTAATTTTTTCTTGTAATGATCCCGCAGGTCATTTCCATTTTTCCCCTGACTCCCCAGTTCCTGAGACTTCAATTCAAGATGATTGAGGTGTCCTAGAAAATAACGGTAAACGATATGATCCGGGATTTGTGTAGCATTCGGAGCCGCATTCGGCGACACATTTGGAGCCGCTTGTTTTGTACTTTGTGCGGCAATGAATATACTCAAGCCTAAACAGCCTATTAACGTGACTACCAAAACATATTTCTTCATGAGAGGCATCCTTTCTATGGTTAAGCACTCGCCGCTTTAGCAAATGGGACAAGTTTGGTTAGGTATGTTGCTACTGGTTATTTTAAATAGAGCTACACGCGTGCGTAGTCCGTCTCTAACAACAACGCAGTGATGGATTTTGCCAAAGAACAAGGCAGAGTAGCGTTTTTAGCGAATCCAATATCTGGCTATGGATTATACGATAAAAGCATACAAGATTTACAGATAAGGTGCAAGGGGTTATTGCAGGAGGAAGCCCCTGATGCCTTTCTGGAATTGTTAGGTTACGCAAGGTTGGAGAATGTTCATGTTGAAGTGCTGATTGATGACGAACTGGATTTGCCTGAGATGATTCCCCGTGGAATCATTCGTGGAAAATCTTGAGGTGACGACAGGCGGGGCGCCTATCGTACCTTTGCGCAGGCGCCAGGTCTGCGCTCTTGGCGTCTCTGGCTTTTCCACAGTATATCTGCGAAACTTCTGAGCTTTAACGCGTGCTATTTTCCAATCAATTTTTTTTCATCGCCATACGAAGTCACTTGAGACCAATCTTTAATTTTCTGCGTCTTGCGATGACATTATTAACTTCGCATCATTCATCGCAATGATACTTTTTAAAGTGAGAAAAAAATGTCAGTAGCAAAAGCAGGAGATGCTGTTCAGGTTCATTACACGGGTAAATTAGCAGATGGTGAAGTCTTTGATTCTTCTGAAGGACGCGAACCGCTGGGCTTTGCTTTGGGTGGCGGAAATGTCATCCCGGGCTTTGAAAATGCCATCATCGGAATGCAGGTTGGTGAAGCCAAAGATGTTGTGATTCCCATCAATGAGGCGTACGGTGAACGTCACGAACAAATGATCCAAACCGTGCCGCGCGACCAAATGGATTTGGGTGTCGAGCCGGAAATCGGCATGACGGTTGAACTTCATAGCGAGAGCGGTGAAGTCATTCCGTTGGTCATCTCTGAAGTGACTGAGACCACTGTCACCGTTGACGGAAATCATCCGCTGGCGGGTCAGGAATTACATTTCAATATTCGATTAGTAGAAATTGCGGCTTAGTTAGTCTTTCGTTTTGGGGCTTCGATCTTTGGGCTTGGTATTGAAAATATTAGGTTCCAAGGATTGCCGCAAAAACCAAGTTGCGTTTGCAACAAAACCAAAGACCAAAGCCCCAAAACCAAAGACCATTTTTCCGAGGAGCTTCAATTATGTATCGCTTTATCTTAGCAGGAGTAGTTTTATTCATTGTTGTCGGCGCGAAATTCGCTCCGGTTGCTGTGCAACAGGATTATTCAAAAATTGAAATCAAAACGTCTAAAGTCGCAGGTAATATCTCAATGTTGGAAGGTTCTGGCGGCAACATCGGTGTCTCCACCGGAGCTGATGGCACGCTCATCATTGACGATCAGTTTGCGCCGCTGGCTGATAAGATTAAAGCTGCGCTGAAATCATTGAGTGACAGTAAATTGAAATTTCTCATCAATACGCACTATCACGGAGACCACACCGGGGGGAATGAAATTTTTGGCAAAGAAGCGACCATCATCGCGCATTCCAATGTGAGAAACAGAATGCAAATGAAGCCGAAAGAAGCGCAGCCTGTCATCACGTATGACAAAGCTGTCTCCGTTCATTTCAACGGGGAAGAAATCCAGGCGGTGTATTTTACCAAAGGTCACACGGATGGCGACAGCGTGATTTATTTTACGAAATCGAACGTCGCGCATCTGGGCGATGATTTTTCTCCGGGCAGATTTCCGTTTGTTGATTTAGGCAGCGGCGGCGATGTCGTGGGCTTAGCGGCAACGCTTGGTGAAGTGATTAAGTGGTTGCCTGCGGATGTGAAAATCATTCCAGGTCACGGCCCGCTTTCGACCATCGAAGACGTTAAGGGGTATCAGAAAATGATTCTTGAAACGACTGAGATTGTGCGCAAACAAATGCAGGCAGGAAAAACTCTGGATGAAATTAAAGCGCAGGGTTTTCCCGAAGCCTACAAGAATCTCGGCACTGGTTTCGTCAAACCGGATACCTGGATTACAGCGATTTATCAAAGCCTGGCGAAAAAATAAAACGGCTGGCAGTCGAGTTGATAGGATAAAAATGGCGTGAGTAGAAAACTCGCGCCATTTTTAATTAACCGGAAGGTGCAAGAAATCGCTGGAGGTCTTTCAGTTTACCCGGCATTAGATTAGACCCTCGGTCTTTGCACAGAGCGTGATTGAATTCGGTGTTATCAAGGATTTCATCGGCGCTTCAGTTCATTACAATCAAAGCCATTATGGTGTATGATGCGAATATTGTCCCAGCCATAATACGAGACGGTTAGTGGAAATTTTTCTAGCAGTGCACACTTTTATGCGTTAACTCCCCCCTTATGCAAAGTGTATAGTCGAAGCAATCCGTAATGAGGATCAACGTGATCAGATTATTCAATCTATTTTTTATTATTTTGACTTCAAACCTGTATGTCCTGGCGCAGGTTCCCTCATCTGCTGAGCGGCTGAACTTCAACAAGGATTCATGAAAAATACTGACGACGACAGCATTATTAAAAAAATAATTATTTTTTTAGCGAGGATGAGGGGATTGTGCCACGGCATACGCTTTAGGTAGGTAGAAAGCGAAAAAATCGAAATTCACTGCTTTCGTGAAAACCGGGAACAACGCCAAAGTTTTAAAGGAAACTATGACGACAACATCTGAAGTCAAATAGCCGGGTGGCTGTCGCTTGAACTGAGTGCGGCGACAGTTGAAACAACTCCCATTTGTTTTTGCACTCAATTTACCTAAAAACAGGAAATACTTATGAAACGTAATCGTATCTTGGTTGGTTTGCTCGTCGCTTTGGTGCTGACTTTAAGCGTCGTTGTCTTCGCACAAGTCAGTCGCCCTTATCGCAACGGCACAGTTTGGAGCATCGGATATATCCGCATGAAGCCGGGCATGGAAACGGCTTATCTAAGTTATATTGCCGGTGATTGGAAGCGCGAGCAGGAAGCCTTGAAAAAAGACGGGCAAATTATTTCGTACAAGATTTTGCAAACCGAAGCGCACGGCGCAACTGACTTCAACTTAATGCTTTTGACGGAATACAAGGATTTGGCAACCTACGAGAAAAATCTGGAAAAAACCGATGCTTTACTACAAACGGTGATTGGTAACGACGATAAGCAAAGACAGGGCTACCGCGAACGTCTTGAAATTCGGGAAGTTCTGGCTGATCGGATTGCGCGGGAGATTGTTTTAGAACCGAAGCGTTAAGCTAAAACACGCCGTAGTATCTGAAAAAATAAGGTTCAAGTGCTTTTCGATTATGCGCAGTTGAGCGAATCCCTTATAGTAAAAACAAATGGCAAGAATTCCCATAGCGGGAACTCAAATCATAAAACCTCAAATCTTAGGAGAAAAATGAAAAAGAACACTCTTTTAGCATGTGTGGCAGTAAGTCTGATCCTGGTCCTCACGATCAGCGGATATTACTTGCAAAGCGTTACCGCACAGGGACAAAGTCAGCAATCACACCCTGGGCATCAACCGGATGGAACCTTCATAGGACCAGATGGAACACATTACGTTTCGCAAAAGGACTTCGTAGACGCAGGGCTTCGTTGCGGCGTGCGGGATACCGATGCTGATCCCGGTGGAAATGGAAATGGTGGCAACAATAAAAACTCTGGCGGGGACACCGGACTTAAATTAGCGGTAGGCAGTGTGATTATCCCTGTCTATTTCCACATCATTACCAACACGACGGGACAGGGAGCTGTCACAAGTACGCAGATCAATAACCAGATCGCTGTTTTGAATGCGGCTTATTCCGGCGGCACGGGCGGTGTAAATACGCCGTTCAGATTTCAGCTTGCAGGTACGAATACGACGGCCAACAATACCTGGTTTACGGCTGGTCCTGGAACTACGGCAGAGTCCCAGATGAAAACTGCGCTGCGCCAGGGAACAAAGGGCGCTCTGAATTTCTACACCAGTAATCCCGGTGGAGGACTGCTCGGATGGGCGACCTTCCCGTCCAGTTATGTCAGCGCCCCTAAGAATGATGGCGTTGTTTGTCTCTATTCGTCGCTGCCCGGCGGCACTGCTGCTCCCTACAATCTGGGCGACACCGGGACGCATGAAGTGGGTCACTGGCTGGGGCTGTATCACACGTTTCAGGGCGGATGCGCCAACAGCACCACTAATGGTGGTGATTTAGTGGCTGATACTCCTGCCGAAAAATCTTCTGCCTTCGGTTGCCCGACCGGAAGAAATACCTGTAGCTCAACTGGCGTCGATCCGATCACGAATTTTATGGATTACACAGATGATTCCTGCATGTTCAAATTCACGCAAGGCCAGTCAGATCGCATGGATGCGCAGTGGGTAGCTTACCGGCAATAAGTATAAAATTAATCGTTCATCAGGCTGTTTCAATCGGTCACGCATTAACCGCCCGGGTTGAGGTACCGATTGAAACGGTCTGAGGTTGATTTTAACCGTGCTCTTGCCAGGTTACATAAATTCCACTTATGTAATTTGGTTAACCTCATCTCAATTAATAATTTTTCAGATGTGAACTCTTTCATTCTCATCTCCCCCCTTTCTAATGAAATCCTGTTCAATCTTCACCCAAGGAGAGTAAAAATGAACAACCTTCTACGTTCTCGTGAACACTCAATAAGGTTCATCGCCGGATTGTTATTGTTATGCTGCTTTGGGGCAGCATTCGCTCAAACAAAGACTGCCGATTGGCCTATGTTTGGGCAAAATGCGTCGAATACCGCGACCAATGCGACGGAAACGACTATCTCAACCGCTAATGTGAATCAACTGCTTCCGAAGTGGACATTCACTACTGGAGGCGATGTGTCAGCCCGCGCTGCTGTCGTGAAGGGGGTTGCCTATTTCCCTGACTGGGGCGGGAATCTTTATGCATTGAATTCGGTTAGTGGGGCGGCGCTTTGGTCGCATCAGCTTTCCGATTACGGCTTGCCCGCTAACACGCACTCGCGTACTACCCCAGCCGTAGTAAATGGCACGTTGTATCTCGGCACCCAGGAAGGAGCCTGGCTGCTGGCAATCAATGCAACGACGGGAGCGTTGGTCTGGAAAACACAACTGGAATCGCCAGCGAATGATCCCTTTGCGCTCATTACAACTTCCCCGACGGTGGTCGGCGGCACTGTATATACGGGTGTCGCATCGTTGGAAGAAGGCATCGCAGGTTTTAACCCGGCCTTCCAGTGCTGTAAGGCCAGAGGCAGTGTGGTTGCTGTCAATGCTGCTACTGGCAAGATCAAATGGCAGACCTATACCATTCCTCAAGGGTATAGCGGTGGCGGCGTATGGGGTAGCAACCCGGTCGTGGACGAGGACAGCAGCACGATTTTCGTCAGTACCGGAAACAACTACAGCCATCCGAAACCCGACGCGAAATCGAGTATCCCCGGTACAAGCTATGGGGACTGTGTTGCGCAAGGCGGCAACGCGGCCACTTGTAATGCCCCCGACAACTACGTGGATGCGGTCATCGCGCTGAATACAGGGAACGGTAAGGTGAAATGGGCAAAGAAGTTTGTGACGTGGAATCAGGCGGCCTTTGGTGTGATAGACGGCAGTGACGACTGGAACGTGGCCTGTTTTATTCCACCGTTTACGAATTGTCCAACCAATGCTGGCCCTGACTACGATTTCGCGTCTGCCCCAAACTTAATCACCTACCAAACCTCCAAAGGGCCTAAGACGATTCTCGGCGCGGGGCAGAAAAGTGGCATCTACTTCGCACTTGATCCGAAGACCGGTGCCACATTATGGCAAACGCAGGTTGGGCCGGGGTCTTCTTTAGGCGGCATGGAATGGGGATCAGCAACGGATGGCAAGCGCATCTATGGATGGCAAGCGCATCTATGTGCAGATCGCTAATTTTTATGGTCTTCCTTCCCCGGCAAGCGGTTACGCGGGTTCCTGGGCCGCGCTTGATCCTGCCACGGGCGCGATTCTCTGGCACAGACCAGACCCCAACGGCGCAGTTGACCTCGGCCCCATGTCCGTGGCCAATGGAGTCGTGTATGCAGCCTCCATGGCAGGCGATGCGAGCACTCCAACTATGTTTGCGTTGAATGCCGCCACAGGCAACATCCTTTGGAACTTTATAGGGGGATCATCCGTGAACGCTGGGGCCACCATCGTGAACGGTACAGTATTCTGGGGTTCCGGGTATACCCATTTGGGCATACCTGGCTATACGGGGAACACCCGGTTCTACGCCTTTTCACTGAACGGAAACTAACAGCCGACAGCTCACTTTGCAGTAGCTCCGCAGTCTGCAAAGACTGCGGAGCTACTGCAAAGCAAAACTGCATACTGATTTTTACCTTCGGAGGCTGATATGAAAACAATTCCGACTTATAAGTGGTGTGTCATCTTTTTGCTGGCGATGGTCGCCACTGCTTCAGCACAAAACTCGCCGGCAGCGCCGGGGAAAAGCGCCAACGAAGTGACGATGACCGCCCAGTTGGTCAAGACAGGGCTGTACCTGATCTCCGGCGGCGGTGGCAATACGTTGCTGCGTTTCAGCGCGAATGGATTGATTCTGGTAGATGGTAAATCGCCGGACAATTACCGCGCACTGATGTCGCAAGTGCGAAAAATCTCGAAAATCTCGGACTTACCCGTGCGTGCCATCATTGTTACCGATTACCACGAAGATCACACTGGCAACAACGCGAAGTTCCTGACGGCGGGCGTGCAGATCATTGCACAGGAAAATGTCAAACAGAACCTGATTGCCAACCATCCTTCCGACGTAAAGGCCGCGCTGCCAACCTTCACCTATGTGAAGGACTTTACCATGCGGTTAGGCGGCGTCGAAGCGCAGCTTAAGCATTTTGGCAACGCCCATACCAATGGCGATACGGTGGTGTACTTCCCCAACTTGAAAGTCGTCGCCGTCGGAGAGTTGTTCACCCCGAACACGCCCGCTCCCGATTTTGCGGGCGGCGGGAGCCTGGTGAATTGGGGCCCGGTGTTGGCCCAGATTCTAAAACTGGATTTCGACGTGGCAGTGCCAAGCTACGGCCCCATGATCACCAGAGCCGACCTGGAAGCGTTCAAGACCAAGATAGATACGCTGGTTTCGCGTGCGACGGGTTTGGTCAAGCAAGGCGTTCCCAAAGAGCAGTTGCTCTCCCAACTCAAGACAGATGATCTCGGCTGGCAATTTGGTTTCAACGGCGAGCAACTCGACCGTTTCTACGCCGAATTATCGCAAGCGAAGTAGCCCGTTGCCAAAAAACAATAACCGAACAACCGTGCTGCGCAAGCAGCCCTTTACCCCAAGGAGAATCGCAATATGAAACGCATGCTCATCACCATTACCCTGGCGGTCTTCGCCCTGTCATTTACCGCCTGCGCCACTAACGACACCCCTGCGGCCAAGACCACAGCGGCAGCCTCTCCATCAGCCGCAGCAGAAAGCGCCGCCGATATCGAAAAGGCACTGACACAAATGGAGCGCGACTGGATTGAAGCGAGTAAAAATAAGGACAAGACCAAATTGGAAGGGATTCTGGCCGACGACTGGGTCGCCATTTCGTGGGATGGCAAAAGCTACACGAAAGCCGAAAGCATAGCCGCTAGTCTGGCAACAGATACCCAGCTCGACTCTTACACGCTTGATCCGCTGAAAGTGCGCGTCTTCGGTGACGTAGGAATCGTGACCGGAGGAAACATCGAAAAGAGCCGCTTCAAAGGGAAAGAGACCAGCGGACACTATGCCTGGACGGATGTTTTCACGAAGCGCAATGGACGCTGGCAGGCGGTCTCTTCGCATAGCAGTCGTTTCCCGCAAAAGTAATGTCTGTCAGAATGAGTGAACTTTCGATGAGGAACAAATTTCTTATTAACTATGATATAGGCAATGAACCTTTGAGTATGCTAGATTAAATCAACACCATTTCTGGAAAATCACTCACACGATTTCCTAAACTAGAAAATCAGATCTTAGGAGAAAAAAGCAATGAACAAAAAAACGCTACTAACATGTGCGGTAGTAGGTCTGTGCTTGACCCTCGCGATCAGCGGATATTACTTCCAAAGCGTTAATGCGCAAGTACAAGGACGAGGCCAACTACAGCGGCCTGGACACCAACCGGATGGCACCTTCGTCGGGTCGGATGGAACCGTTTTCGTTTCGCAACAGGCATTTGTTGACAGCGGGTTAAGATGCGGAACCCGTCAGGATGACCCGGATGCCGGGAAAGGTTCAAGTGGAGCCAATGCCAAGCCTCCCGGCGGTGGCGGTGCTACTTTCGTCCCTCCCATCATCAGTGTTTATTTTCACGTTATTACCAACTCCTCCGGGCAAGGTGCCCCCACAACGCAGCAGATTAGTGACCAGCTTGCTGTGTTGAATGCAGCCTTTGCTGGTTCAGGATTTCAGTTTAATCTGGTATCAACGAACACTACTGCTAATGATACCTGGTATGTGGTTACCCCCGGCACTACGGCTGAAGCTCAGATGAAGGCTGCGCTTCATCAGGGAACGGCTGACGATCTTAATATTTACACCGCCAACATTGGACAAGGACTGCTTGGCTGGGCGACTTTCCCCTCAAGCTATGCCAGTGCGTCAAGTAACGATGGGGTGGTTCTCTTAAACAGCTCGCTGCCGGGTGGTAGCGCAGTTCCTTATAATTTAGGAGATACGGGGACGCACGAAGTCGGTCACTGGGTTGGTCTCTATCACACATTCCAGGGCGGATGCAGCAGGCAGGCTGATACTGGTGGTGATTTAGTGAGTGATACGGCGGCGGAAAGATCTTCTGCTTTTGGTTGTCCGACGGGAAGAGATACTTGCACCTCCATCGCTGGTCTCGACCCGATCACGAATTTCATGGATTACACGGATGATTCCTGCATGGACAGATTCACCGCAGGTCAAGCAGTTCGTATGCAATCTCAGTGGATGTCGTATCGGCATCTGAAATAATTTATTGAATGGGTGAAAGTCAGAAGATTCGAGTTCTGCAAGTTTGATTTAATTGATTAGTTCAATCAAACAAAAACAAGTTACTCTTCCTTCTGACTTTTAACTCTCTTTTGGGCGCCAGTCAAAGATTGGCTCTGATCCATCGTCGCAGACCCGGACGACGATACGTGTGTTGCTGATCAGCTTGTTGGGAGTCCTTTCGATCTGCTCCCAATCGCTGGCTTTAAACTCCCCTCCACGAAGCAGGAACTATTTTTCTACTTTATCGGCTTCAAGGTAAAACTTTCGGTCGTCTCCTCATCGGTGTGGAGACGAAGCGAGATATTATTTTTACCACGTTTGTGTTCAAGGATTCGTCCTTGAAACGAGGTCAGGTGGTCGCGAAAGATCGTTTGTTGCAAAGCGCCGCACCGAATCAGGCGTCGCTCATCGCCAAAGTCGAACCACCTGTGGCAGGAATGGAGCCTGATTCATTGATTGTGAACTGGACTATCGTGCTTACGCGAGGCTAATAGTACAATCGCCGGGCCGTGATGGTTGCAATAGCGGCAGCCTTTTACCTACTAACCGCGACCCGAAAAATATAGGGAGGAAATTGTAATGGCAAAATATTTAATGCAAGGCAACTACGTTGGAGGAAGCGCAAAGGGGCTTCTGAAAGAAGGTGGCACCAGTCGCCGCGCTGCAATTGAGTCATTAGTCGCTTCCGTTGGCGGCAGTGTCGAGGCTTTCTACTTTGCCTTTGGCGATACCGATGTTTTAGTCATCGCGGATTTACCAGACAATGTTACTGCCGCCGCGCTCTCGCTGTTCGTCAATGCCGCCGGGACTGTCGCCGTTAAAGTGACAGTGTTGCTAACCGCTGATGAAATTGATGAGGCGGTGAAAAAGACGGTCAGCTATCGTCCGCCCGGACAATAACGGGCAACAATTCTCACCCCATAACAAGTGCAATCGCCACCGAAAAATAATACCCGTCGGGTACTGTTGTGAGTCGTTGTAACGGCAGCGTGAGCCTTTAATACTTTTGCTCCGTTGCGTCGTTAAGTCACGGGTGCTGTATCCGCGCTGTACCATTGCATAGCCAGTCAACGGATTTTGCTTACCCAGCCAGGATTGCGGGAGTTTTTGAGTTGACTACACGATGGTTAGACATTCGATAAATTAACCCTGGAGACTAAACATGAAGATGGTTTTTGTAGTAGTGATCGTCGTAGTTGCCCTGACCGGCTGTTCCCGCAGCCCGCAACCCGCAGCGGAGATAAGTTCGAAAATACACACCTATTACGTTGCAGCAGATGAGGTGGATTGGAATTATGCTCCCAGCGGCATGGATCAAATGATGGGGATGGACTTTATGGGTTATGCGAAAGTGGTTACCGAACGTGGGCCGCATCGCATCGGCACCGTGTACCGGAAGGCGCTCTATCGGGAGTATACGGACGAAACCTTCACGAAACTCAAGCCACGACCAGTTGGCTCGGAGTATCTCGGCATGCTGGGGCCAATCCTGCGCGCCGAGGTGGGCGAGACCATCCGCGTGGTATTCAAGAATAATGGGACTCACCCTTTTACGATGCACCCGCACGGCGTTTTCTATAAGAAGGATTCTGAAGGGGCGCCATACACCGACGGATCAGCGGGAAACGACAAGAAGGATGATGGTGTTCCGCCCGGTCAGACGCACATTTACACCTGGGAGGTTCCTGAACGAGCCGGCCCCGGCCCGCAAGACCTAAGCTCACTCGTGTGGCTTTATCATTCTCACGCGATGGATTTGAAGGATGTCGAGAGCGGTTTGATTGGTGCCATCATCGTGACGCGCCGTTTATGGAGGAGGGCAGCTTTAGCGTGTTTCAGACTACCGGGTTCATCTCATCGAATTTCAAAGCGACAATCAATGGGTACATGTACTCCAACATGCCAATGATGACGATGAAAAAAGGGGAACGCGTGCGGTGGTATCTCATCACCGTAGGGCAAGGCTCCAACTTTCATACACCGCACTGGCACGGCAACGTCGTCATGCAGGCAGGACGACAAACGGATGTCCTCTCAATCGCTCCTGCTCAAATGGAGACGGTGGATATGATCCCTGATGATCCGGGAACGTGGATGTACCACTGCCATATTTCGGAACATATGCATGCCGGGATGGTGGCCAATTACAAGGTTGAGCCATAGCTGTCGTTAATCATACCGCTGGTCAGATTCTGGCAACCACGCTTTTTATCCCTCTAACTGCCTAAACCGGAGGAGGAAATTGAATCCTTAGAAAATCAAATACGTCAATCCTGCTCGTCGCACTGCAACGCCCATCACCTGGTAAAAGGAGATTATGAATAGTCCACAAACCCTGATCGCGGCTTTAGCAGGCGCGCCTGAAATCATTATTGGTCTTGTGCGCGAAGTGCCGCCGCAGAATCTGAAGCGTCGCCCCAGCCCGAAGAAATGGTCTGCGCACGAACACGCCTGCCACATCACGACGGCTGACGCGCTTTACCTCGCACGGCTGGAGTTGATGCTTTCTGCTCCATCGCCTCGCATAACGCCGATGTTTCCTTCGCCGGAGGAGGAAGCAGGCGCATTACTCGACGTTGATCTGGACGACGCGCTGGCCTTGTATGTGCGCGAACGGGTGCGCCTCGTCGAGCGGTTGCAGCAGCTTTCTGAAACAGATTGGCAACGAACGGCGGAGCACGAAGAGTACAGTCATCACTCCGTCTGGATTATGTTTCGGCAACTGTTACTGCACGAGATGCAGCACGCTTACCGAATCGAAGATTTGAGGCTCAGGAAAGACTGGCTGTAAACCACTGTTTTCGCCGCATATGCGGCGAAGAAACGTAGCATCAATTTTTGATGAGGCAATTTCTGATGAGGTTCCTATGAAAAATCAAAACCTGAAATTCTATTGCCTGACCATTCTGCTGCTCGGTGGCTTTGCGCTGTTTGCTCATCAAAGCAACGCGCAGAAAGCGCAACAAAACTGGCAACCCAACATTCCCAAAACTTGGGTTGACGCCGAAATGGAAGAACTGGAAGTCCCGCTGGCTGATCCCATCGCTTCGCCCAAACATATCAGCGCGGCGGATTACTACCGGATTCCTGAGCTGAAAATTTACAAAGGCTATCCGATTTACGTGCCCGGCAAAGAGCCGCCTGGTTATCTGGATTGGCTGAAAAAACAGGAGCCGCAAATTATCTTTGACGCGAGCAAGCTCAAGACCGAAGCCGATTGGATCAAGGCGGGTGAGGTCGTCTTTCACGCATCGCGTGGCACCGCTGAAGTGACGCCGGAGCATGAATCCAGAAACCCAAACTGGTATGAGAAAAGCGGCACCTTGCTGACGAAAGACGGGCGGTATCCTTATGCCCAATATGTGGTCAGCGAAAAAGGCAAAGTCGAATACGGCGGGTTCTCTTGTGCGTTGTGTCATACGCGTGTCATGCCGGACGGAACCGTGTTGAAAGGTGCGCAGGGGAACATAGCAGATGACCGGGAGAGTGCCTGGTTGCTGGAACACGAAGCCAGAGTGGACATTGAAGCCGTGCGAAATTCATTGCGCAGGTTTTATGCCGCGCCGTGGGTCAAACCTGACCCGCAGGCGAATCTCGCACTACTTTCAGTGGCGGACATTATCGGCATTGGCTACGCGATTCCGCCCGGCGTTATCTCACGGCAAGTGACAGCGATGAACCTTCCGGTAAAAGTTCCTGATCTGATCGGCATCAAAGAGCGCAAATACCTCGACTCCACCGGGCTGCAATTGCATCGCGGGGCAGTAGACTTGATGCGTTACGCGGCACTGAATCAGGGGATGGACCAACTATCGAGCTATCACGGCTTCATCCCTCGCGGAAAAGATTTCAAGACGCTGCCTGATCTGTCGAAGCAAATACGTTACAGTGATGAGCAACTGTATGCGCTGGCGATGTATGTTTACTCGTTGAAACCGCCGCCCAATCCCAACAAATTCGACGCACTTGCTCAGCGCGGGCAGCAGGTGTTTCAAAGCGAAGGCTGCGCCGGATGCCACACGCCGCCGCTTTATACGAATAACAAACTTTTGCCGGTGGATGGCTTCATCGTGCCGCCGGAACACAAACAGAAATACGACATCTTGCCGTTGTCCATCGGCACAGACCCGCGTTCGGCGCTGCAAACACGGCGCGGCACGGGTTATTACAAAGTGCCTTCGCTCAAAGGCGTCTGGTATCGCGGCCCGTTTGAGCACAACGGTTCCGTCGCCACGCTCGAAGACTGGTTCGATCCGAAGCGGTTGAAAGACGATTACGTGCCGACGGGTTTTGTCGGGTATGGCGTCAAGACGCGTGCGGTGAGCCGACCGCACTCCAAAACGCGAAAGGAAATTTATGGTTAAAAATAGTTTTCAAGTGATAGGACTAATGGTTGTGCTCTGTCTTTCCGTCACAGCCCAAGACAACAAACTGAACGCAGCAGAAACCTGGAAGCAAGGCCATTCGCGGCACGGCGAAGCCTACGACACCGGCCCGCGCGAAAAGCCCGGCGTGATGGAAGGCATCGGCAAAGTCAGCTTCCCGATCACGACTAAAAATCCAGAGGTGCAACAATGGTTCAATCAGGGCATCGCGTTGCTGCATTCGTTCTGGTTCTTTGAAGCGGAGCGGTCGTTTCGGTGGGCGCTCAAGCTCGATCCTGAATGCGCGATGTGTTACTGGGGCTTGTCGCAAGCGGCGGCGGATGAACGCGGCCCGCAGTTTTTGAAAGAAGCCAGCCAGCGCAAAGATAAAGTCAGTGACCGCGAGCGCCGCTACATCGAGGCGTGGGAAGCGCGCGGGCCGACCGATTTGCCAGCCGATGCGGGCGGCAATAATCCCGAATCCGAAAAGCGCACCAAACGGTTCATGTTTTTGCTCGAACAACTCATTCTGAAATACCCCGACGACATCGAAGCGAAAGCATTTTTTGCATTGGATCAAATGGGCGGCGAGCGGCGTTACGCGGCAGATTTGATTATGCAGCAGGTGCTCGCACGCGACCCGAATCATCCCGGTGCGCATCATTATCGCATTCACAATTGGGACAGCCCCGAAGGCTATCAGGCACTCGATAGTTGCGCGGCATATAGTCGCATCGCGGCAGGCATCGGACACGCGCAACACATGCCCGGCCACATTTACAGCGGCATCGGGATGTGGCACGAAGCCGCGATCTCGATGGATTCGGCGACGCGCGTCGAAAAGCAATACATGCGGCAACGGCTCGTGTTTCCCTTTAACACGTGGAATTACGCGCACAATCAAAACTACCTTTGCTACATCCAGGAACAGCTTGGCATGCCCGACGCCGCGATCAATGGCGCGAAACAAATTCTGGCCGCGCCGCTTGATCCAAAATATAACAACCCGACGCAATACAGCACGCACGCGCAAGGCACGATTGCGTTGTCGCGCGCGTTGGCACGATATGAACGCTGGAAAGAAATTCTCGATCCGAAGACGTTCAACTGGCAGGAGTACACGCGCGACAAATTGACGCGCGCTTACCTCGAAACACTGGCGCATCTCGGCCTCAACGATTTAGAAAAAGCCGCAAAGAGTTTTGCCGCGCACGCCGCGCTAAAACAGGAGATAGAAAAGCCCGAGAATAAAGAGTTCGCGCATCACCACACGATTCAATCACTCGAACTGCGCGGACGACTCGCGCTGGCGAAAGGCGAAATTCTGAACGGCCTGAATCTGCTCAACGATGCTGCCAAACAACAAGCCGAAAAATTTGACGACGAAGACGATCCGTCGCCCTGGCCGAATAGTTTATACAACTCGCTCGGACGCGCTTATCTCGCGCAGCAAAGCCCGCTGCTCGCGGTCGCTGCGTTTGAGAAAGCCTTAGAGATTGTGCGCAACGATGGCTTCGCGCTTTCCGGTTTAGTCGAAGCCCACCACGCGGCGGGCGATAAAGAAAAAGCGCGCGCGGCTTATGCGCGATTGCTGCACGTTTGGTCAGACGCCGAGCCGGGGATGAAATGGATGGCACAGGCCAAAGCCGTAGGGTTGCAAGCGCAACCAAAAGACGTGTCGCCGGGGCCGCAGCGCAATTACCAACGTACGACGCTCGCGCAGCTTGGGCCGAGCGTGTGGGAGCCGTTCGATGCGCCCGAACTAAACGTCGTCAATGCCGAGGGCAAAACGGTTTCGCTCAAAGAATATCGCGGCAAAAACGTGCTGCTGATTTTTTATCTCGGCGGTTCCTGCACGCATTGCATCGCGCAATTGAAAGAGGTCATCAAGCGCAACAAAGAACTCGGCGAACTCGATACGACCGTGCTGGCAATCAGCGCGGATGCGGCGGAAGAGTTGGCGCATACGACAAAGATGGCAGAGGCTCCGTTCCCGCTGCTGTCTGACCCGAAGTTTGAAAACGCGCGCCGTTTCAAAGCCTACGACGATTTTGAAGAGATGGCGTTGCACTCGACCATCTTGATAGACAAGCGCGGTCGCGTGCATTGGTCGCGTACGGGCGGCAGCCCGTTCACTGAATTTGATTTTCTGATGAAAGAGATCAAGCGACTGAATGATTCAACCAATCTGGCCGCAGTAAGGTGAATAGGCAATTTTTTTCGCAGCCGTGAACGACAACTCTGCGATGGTTTTATTTTGTCTAAAGTCGAGTCATAAATATGAAAATAATATGCCAACATTTGCTACTCGGCCTTGCGCTTTTCAGTGTGATGGACTGGTCAGCGCAGTCGCAAAATCAACCCAATCCGCCAAACCCGTCAGGCATAAATGATTTCTTTGAAGCCAAAGTACGTCCGGTGCTTGCCACTGAATGTTATTCCTGTCACACCGATTCAGCCTTGGGCGGCTTGCGTATGGATTCGCGCGAAGCGTTGCTGAAAGGCGGCAAATCAGGCGCAGCAATCGTGCCTGGCGATCCTGACAAAAGTTTGCTGATTCAAGCCGTGCGGCATACCGGCGTATTGAAAATGCCGAAGGGCGGCAAGTTGCCGCAAGCGCAAATTGACGCCCTGGTCGAATGGGTCAAGGCGGGCGCGGTGTGGTCAGCTACGACAAAACCTGTACCCATTACGAAAGGTGAAATGGCGATTGATCCGGCACGCCGCACGTTTTGGTCATTTCAACCGCTGCATGCGGTGCCATCGCCTATCTTAAAAGATACGCGATGGGCGAAAACCGACATTGATCGTTTCATTCTCGCGCGGCTTGAAAAAGAAGGTCTCACGCCTGTTGCTGCTGCTGACCGTCGCACTTTGATTCGCCGCGCCACGCTGGATTTGACGGGCTTGCCACCCACTGCCGAAGAGATCGAAGCATTCGAGAAAGACAAGTCTGCCGACGCTTTTGCCAAAGTCGTAGATCGCTTGCTCGCCTCGCCGCAATACGGCGAACGGTGGGGGCGGCTTTGGCTCGACGTAGCGCGTTACGGCGAAGACGACTATCGCAGTCTTGACCCGATGCAGCGTGGCTTTGCGCCATATCCGCACGCATATTTGTACCGCGATTGGGCGGTCAAAGCCTTCAATGATGATTTGCCCTACGATCAGTTTGTACGGGCGCAATTGGCAGGCGATTTGATGGATGACAAGACGCGCGTGCGCACGTTGCCGGCGCTCGGCTTTCTCGGCCAAGGGCCGTGGTTTTATGACAACGGCGCGGTCGAAGTCACCCGCGCCGATGAACGCCACGACCGCATTGACGTGGTGAGTCGCGGCTTTCTCGGCCTGACCGTGGGCTGCGCACGCTGTCACGATCACAAGTATGATCCGATTCCGACCAAAGATTACTACGCCATGGCGGGCGTCTTTGCCAGCACGACCTACCAAGAATATCCGCAGGTTCCGCAGAGCATCGTGGATGATTACACCAAGCTCGAAAAGAAGCTGAAGAGCAAGCAGAAAATGATGGGCGAGTTTATGCAGACTGAAGGCAAACAGTTGTCGCAAAGCCTCGTGCTGCAAGCCTCGAAATACATGCAAGCCGTGTGGCGCGTGAAGGGTGAATCTAAAGCCGACCTGCTTGAGACAATCGAAAAAAACAAACTCGATTACGAATTGATGCAACGCTGGATGCGCTTTCTCGAACGGCCTCCGCGTCACTATCCGTTTCTGAAAGACTGGCAGGCCCTAATGCAAAAGGAACCGGCCAAAGGCGGCACGGCAGCAGAAGCCAAAAAGCTCGCCGACGATTTTCAAACGCTGTTGCTGGACGTGTTGGCCGAGCGCAAGGCCTTG
Source organism: Blastocatellia bacterium (assembly GCA_043783625.1). GTDB lineage: Bacteria > Acidobacteriota > Blastocatellia > RBC074 > RBC074 > JAFDVL01. Next base: position 66,397 of record JAYVZE010000077.1, read on the forward strand.
GAAGAAGAAAACGAAATCATCATGGCGAAAGCCAATCCCGGCACGAAGAAAAGAGAGCCGTTGTTCAAGCCCAACGAATTCGTAACGAACGACGATTTCTGTCCCGGCTGCGGTGTCGAGACCAAATCCATGCCGGTTGAGCGTGCGAACCTTTGGGTAGACGTGTTTATGCGCGATCTGGATGCGCCAGATTTGCCCGGTGTGGGAGAGAAGTCTCGACCCGGCCTGTTGCAGTTTATGGGTTGGGGACTAGAGCGGCAGTTGAGCGCGGAACGACGCGCTTATCTGACGGCGCTGCGCGAAGACATTGAGAGTTTTAAGAAAGCGATGCCTGCGCAATACCCTTATGTGCATGGCGTCGCTGACCGTGAAAAGCCCGTAGACTTGCCCGTCAGTTTGCGCGGCAGCCCAACGAATTTGGGCGAAGTGGTGCCGCGTGGTTTCTTGTCAGTGTTATCCAAAGACGACCGCTTATGCTTCAGCCAAGGCAGCGGACGAATGGAATTGGCAAATGAGATTTTGCGCCAACCATTGGCGATGCGCGTGATTGTGAATCGCATCTGGAAAGGCCATTTCGGCACGGGCATCGTAGACACGCCGAGCAATTTCGGCTTCAACGGCGAACGCCCGATTCATCCTGAACTGCTCGAATACCTCGCCGATTTCTTTATGAAAAACGGACTGTCTATCAAAAAGCTGCATCGTGAAATGATGTTGAGTTCGGTCTATCAACTCAGCCACGAACACGTGCAGGCGAGTTACGACAAAGACACCGCGAACCGCTTTTACTGGCGCACGAATCGTCGTCGCCTGGATGCCGAACAGATTCGTGATTCGTTGCTCGCGGCTTCGGGTGCGCTCGAAAAGAAAATGTACGGGCCATCAGAAACGCTGACGCCGCAATTCAATCGGCGTACGTTGTACGGCAAAGTCAGCCGCTACAAGCTGGATGAGTATTTGCAACTCTTTGATTTTCCGAGTCCGAACATTTCCGCCGAACAACGCTACGCGACGAACGTGCCGCTGCAACGCTTGTTTTTTATGAACAGCGATTTCGTGCAGCAACAAGCCGAACTGCTCGCCCAAAAACTCGAAGGCGAGCCAAGCCGCGAAGCACGCATTCAAAAAGCCTATCGCTTGATTTTCGGTCGCGCTGCCACAGCCGAAGAACTCAAACTCGGCCTTGATTACCTGCGCAGCGAACCGCTCAAAGAATACGAAGAACGCAAGAAAGTCGAAGACGGAAAGAAGAAAGAAAAAGAAAAGGCCGAGGAAGAGAAGAAGAAAGACGCTGATAAAAAAGATACTGACAAGAAGGACGCTGACAAGAAAGACCTGCCGGACAAGCCCAAAGAGGCGTCGGTCATTGCGCCGCTGATGCCGGAACCGATGGACGGGATGGAACCGGATGGTCCAAATCCGCAAAACTCTCCAAGCCCAATGATGGCAGGCGTTATGCCTTCTGCGCCAGGCAAGTCGGATGACAAGAAGCCGATTTTGCCGGTGACGACTTGGGGGCGGTATATGAAGGTTTTGCTAAGTTCGGCGGAGTTCATCTTCATCAACTAAGAAAGAAACACCATGACACACAAATCACCCAGACCAATCACACGCCGTGAAGCGCTCTGCCAAATGGGCGGCGGCTTCGGAATGATGGCATTTGCCGGAATGCTCAGCGAATCGCTGGCCCGCGCGCAAACTACGCCTGAGGCACAGAAGAACAAATGGCCGAAAGGCGGATTGCATCACGCCGCGCGCGCCAAGCATGTGATCTTTCTGTATATGAACGGCGGGTTGTCGCAAGTGGACAGCTTCGATCCGAAGCCGATGCTCGACAAATATCACGGTCAGCCGTTGCCGGGTGGAACGATTGCGACGGAACGCAAGACGGGCGCGCTCATGCGCTCGCCGTTCACATTCAAGAAATACGGGCAATGCGGCATGGATGTCAGCGAACTGTTCCCCAACGTCGGCGAACTTGCGGATAGCATTTGCTGGGTGCGCTCGGTGCATACAGACATTCCGAATCACGAGCCTTCGATGTTGATGATGAATACGGGCTTTAGTCAGGCGGGGCGTCCGTCGCTTGGTTCGTGGATCACGTACGGCTTGGGTGTTGAGAATAAAAATTTGCCGGGCTTTGTGGTGCTGTGCCCCGATGTGCCGACGACCGTAGGCCCGCCGCTTTGGAACAGTGCGTTCCTGCCCGCGATTCATCAGGGAACGTTTATTCCTAACAAGCCGGGCGAGAAACAAACCGCCGAGCTTTTGGTCGAGCCGACCTATGATCCGCAAAAACTGGTTTCTTACATCAACAACAAAAAATTCGCGTTGCCCGAACAGCGCCGCGAACTTGATTTGTTGACGAAGCTCAACCGCATGCAAATGGAGCGCGAGCGAACCAACGACCCGCAGCTTGAAGCGACCATTCAATCAATGGAAACGGCCTATCGCATGCAGACCGAAGCGCCCGAAGTTTTTGATTTACGCAAAGAATCGCCTGCAACGCTGAAATTGTATGGGCAAGGCAGTACGGCGCGCGGTTGTTTGCTGGCCGTGCGGTTGATCGAACGCGGCGTGCGAATGGTGCAGGTCTATTACGCGAAAGGCGATCCTTGGGATGCGCACACCGATATTCAGCAGCATCGCAAAAATGCCAAAGACTCCGATCAACCGTTCGCTGCGGTCATCAAAGACCTGAAATCGCGCGGGCTGTTTGAAGACACGCTGATCGTTTGTGGCTCTGAATTCGGTCGCACGCCAGTGGTTGAAGTGGGCGGCAACGGTGGTTTCCAAAATGGCCGCGATCACAACCCGCACGCGTTCACGATGTGGCTGGCGGGTGGTGGCGTCAAAGGCGGAACGATTTATGGCGCGACGGATGATTTCGGTTTCAAAGTCGCAGACAAACCGGTTCACGTGCATGACATGCACGCGACGATCTTGCACTTGCTCGGCATTGACCACACGCGGCTGACTTATCAATACAGCGGACGCGATTTCCGCCTGACCGATGTCGCCGGCCAGGTCGTTCATGAGCTGATCGCCTGAGATCAAACTTCGTTGCAATGCCCCGATTTACATTGACGATTCACATTGAGGATTCATGCCTATGTTCCAGCTATTAATTTTCCTGTCGTTGCTTCTGTTATTTCAGACCTCACCGACCGGGCAAACGCCTGCACCTAAACCCAAACCATCGCCCAAACCTGGCGTGAAAACGCCGGGCGTACGCATCCCCATCACTGAGCTTAAGCCGGAAGCAGTCTTTGAAGTCCCCGGCGCACCCGACTGGCTGATGATTGATGAATCCGTCTGGGTATCGAATTATCCCAAGAATACGGTCGCGCGGCTCGATCCCAAAACCAACAAAGTGCTGGCGATGATCGAAGTCGGCAGCCAGCCTTGCTCCGGTTTGGCTGTCGGCTTCGGCAGTTTGTGGGTTCCGCTCTGCGGCAATCAGGCGCTGGCGCGGGTTGATTTAAAAGAAAGCAAAGTGACGGCGACGATTCCCATCGGTATCGCTCATTCTGAAGGTGGGCTGGTCTCTGCCGCTGGCAGCATCTGGCTGATGACTGACAAGAAAGGCACGCTGGCGCGCCTTGATCCCGCGACCAATAAAATTGTCGCAGAAATTCAAGTACCGCCCGGCTCGTTCACGGTCGGATTTGGCGAAGGTTCCATCTGGGTCACGGGCACCGAAACCAATGTGCTGACCCGTATCAATCCCGAAACCAACCTGATTGTCGAAACGATTCCAGTGGGCAAAGCGCCGCGTTTTTTCACCATTGGCGGCGGCTTTGTCTGGACGTTAAATCAAACCAACGGCGACGTCTCGAAAGTTGACCCCAAAACCAACAAGGTTGTCGAAACCATCAAAGTCGGCGTACCTGGCTCCGGCGGCGAAATCGCATTCGGCGAAGGTTCGCTATGGATAACGGCCTTTGAATTTCCCATTAGCCGCATTGATCCAACGACGAATAAAGTCGTCCAGCAATTTGCCGGAGATGGAGGAGATGCCATTCGCGTCGGCCTCGGTTCGGTCTGGCTCTCGAACATCCGCGCAGGTAACGTCTGGCGGCTTGATCCTCGCCGCATCGCTGCCACAGTTGCACCTTGAAAACCTCCCAACGATATGGAGTGCGGTCGGCTTGCCGCCGCTTTCCATTCGTCACGTGAGGCTTTCGCTTAACTCCAAATCGTTTGGCAACGAATGCCAAAGCGGCAGCAAGCCGACCGCACTCCAAAAAAATATGAAAACAGAAAAGATTTTGCCGCGTCTTGATTCGATTGATGTGTTGCGCGGCATTGTGATGGTGGTGATGGCACTTGATCACACACGCGATTTTTTCTCGAACACCGCGTTCTTGTTTGATCCGACCGATCTGACCAAAACGAATACGGCGTTGTTTCTGACGCGATTCGTGACGCATTTCTGTGCGCCGGTCTTTGTCTTCCTGGCAGGCACGGGGGCGTTTCTTTCGACTTTGCGTGGCAAAACACAAAGCGATCTGGCGCGGTTTTTACTCACGCGCGGGTTGTGGCTCGTGCTGCTGGAATTGACGGTGATTCGCTGTCTCGGCTGGCAATTCAATTTCGATTATCACTATATGTTTGTGCAAGTCATCTGGGCGATTGGCTGGTCTATGGTGGCATTGGCCGGCCTGATTTATCTGCCGCACCGCGCCCTGGTTGGTTTCGGGTTAGTGCTGATTTTAGGCCATAACGCGCTGGATAAGATTCAGCCGGAAAGTTTGGGCGCATTAAGCTGGCTTTGGAAAATCCTGCATGGTCCGGGGAATTTAGAACCAATATGGGGCGTCATTTTTGAAGTGAGGTATCCGTTGATTCCGTGGATTGGCGTGATGGCGGTGGGCTATGGTTTTGGCAAACTCTTGCTGCGCGAACCGCAGCATCGGCAAAAGTTATTGTTGCGGTTGGGAGCCGTGCTGACGTTGTCGTTTGTCATCCTGTGCGCGGTGAACGTGTATGGCGATCCTGCTCCGTGGGCGGTGCAGAAGAATTGGTGGTTTACCATTTTCTCGTTCCTCAATTGCACCAAGTATCCGCCGTCTCTGCTTTACCTGTTGATGACGCTCGGCCCCGCGCTGATGGTGCTGGCGTGGTTGGATCAATCTTCCGGTCGGTGGCGTCAGCCGTTCCTGATCATTGGCCGCGTGCCGCTGTTTTATTACCTGCTGCATCTGCCGTTGATCCATTTGATGGCAGTGATTTTCTCCTGGATTCGCTACGGTCATCCCGACAAATCGCTTTTCGAGAATCCGCCTTATGCTTCCGTGCCGAATGATTTCGGCTACGGTTTGCCCGTCGTTTATTTGGTTTGGATCGGGGTGGTACTGCTGCTTTATCCCGCGTGCCGCTGGTTCGCCGACCTCAAAAAGCGGCGGAAAGAAGTTTGGCTGAGCTACCTCTGATGTGGAGTGCGGTCGGCTGGCCGCCGCTTTCCGTTCGCAGCGTAAGACATTCGCTCAACCCAAATCGTTCACTAGCGAAAGCAAAAGCGGCGGCAAGCCGACCGCACTCCAAAATATGAAAATTCAACTTCCACATCCCTTTGTCCTTCTCCTCAGTGCGGTCGCAGTGGCTGCCTTGCTCACGTGGCTCATTCCGGCAGGCGAATATCAACGACGCAAAGACGCCGCAACCGGACGAGAGGTCGTCGTGGCGGGAACGTATGCGCGTGTGACCGCCGCTCCGGTTGGATTGAAGGCTGCGCTGCTCGCAGTGCCCCGTGGCATCATCGCAGGCGCGGACGTCATCCTCACCATCCTGTTCGTGGGTGGCGCATTTGCCTTTCTGGACGCGACGGGCGCACTGGCGCGGCTGGTGGGAATGCTGGTCGGGCGTACGCGGCGACCACGAACCATCGTCATTGCTGTTAGCCTGGCCTTCGCCACGCTCGGCGCACTTGAGAATATGCAGGAAGAAATCATTGCGCTTGTCGCCGTGCTTGTCCTGCTGAGTCGTGGCCTGGGTTTTGGCAGCGTGACTGCGCTGGCGATGAGTGTTGGAGCCGCAGCCGTAGGCGCTGCGTTTGGCCCTACCAATCCGTTTCAGACGGGCATTGCGCTGCGCTTTGCTGAAATGCCGCCGATGACCATCCCCGTGATTCGCTTCGGTCTGCTGTTTGCCGCTGTCACCGTGTGGATTGCGTGGACGCTGGCAATGGCATCGCGCGACGATGTGCGTCCTTCGGCAAAGACCCCGCCGACCGATGTACGCGCAACGAAGCGTGACGGGCTGCTGCTTGCGCTCGTCGTCGCCCCGTTTATTCCTTACGTCATCGGCGTCCTACGCTTTGACTGGGGATTCAACGAACTCTCAGCGATGTTTCTCGTCGTTGGATTCGCCGTCGGGCTTGCCTCCGGGCGCGATCTCACTACGACTGCCACGGACTTCATCAAAGGGATGGAAACCATGCTGGGGGCCGCGCTCTATGTGGGACTCGCACGCGCTATCAGCGTCGTACTCACCGACGGCCACGTGATTGACACGATTGTTTACGGGCTGGCGACTCCGCTGGCGCACCTCCCCGGTAAAGCGGCAGCCTTGCTGATGATTCCCCTGCACGCTGCACTGCACATCCCTGTGTCGTCCGTCAGCGGTCAGGCTGTACTCACCATGCCGATCATGGCTCCACTGTCTGATTTGCTCGGCATTTCACGCGACGCGGCGGTGATCGCGTTTCAGACTGGCGGGGGCTTGATGGATTTGATTACACCCACGAACGGTGCGCTGCTCGCCGTGCTGCTCGGTGCTGGGGTGGACTATGGGCGCTGGCTCCGCTTTGCGATTCCGGGCGCATTGCTGGTGGCGATTGTTGGAGCCATCGGAGTTATATTGGCGGCATAACGCTCGGCAAAAGGGTTGGCTTGGGTAATAGCAGTGGTATTCACTTTTTTGAAAACATTCTGAAAGAGGAGAAATGTATGAACAAAAAACTTCTGGTTGTATTTACGAATCTGATCTTGTTGCTTGGCTTGTCGTTCGCTACTTTCGCACAAGCACAGACAACGAACGCCACTGTTGCTGGCGGTGGCCAGGTGATTTCTTCAAAAGAGATTGATGCTTTGGTACAGGATGCGCTGGTCAAATTTAATGTGGCGGGGGCTGCGGTGGCAGTCGTCAAAGATGGAAAAGTGATTCATCAAAAAGGCTATGGCGTAACTTCGATTGAGACCAAACAGCCGGTGAATGAAGCCACTAATTTTCAAATTGCCTCAAACACCAAAGCCTTTACCACCGCTGCGCTTTCTATTCTGGAAGAAGAGGGCAAACTGAAATGGACGGATAAAGTAAAAGACTATATTCCCGAATTCAAAATGTATAACGATTACATTACTGAGAATTTCAACATCCAGGATTTATTAACGCATCGCAGCGGGCTTGGGTTAGGGGTTGGCGATTTGATGTTTTTCCCTGACGGTTCAAATTTTACGATTAAAGACGTAGTCACCAGCTTTCAACATTTCAAGCCTGTTTCGGCATTCCGAACCAAGTTTGATTATGACAACTTACTTTATATTGTGGCCGGTGAAGTTATCGCCCGTGCGAGTGGAATGAGTTATGAAGCGTTTGTCCAAAAGCGCATCATTGAACCTTTGCACATGAACCATACCTTTGTTGGCAGCCTGCTGAAAGACAAAAGCAATTTGGCCGCGCCGCATTCCTCAGAATCGGGAACAATCAAGACGATTGATGCTTATGACATAGGAATCGCCAGCGCGGCGGGCGGCATATTCTCGAACGTGGCTGATCTATCAAAATGGATGCTAATGCATCTCAACAAAGGCAAGTATGGTAATGAACTGAAAGCGAATCTTTTCTCTTTGAAAAACCAAAATGAAATGTGGCGGTTGCATACCATCATGCCAACGAATCCGAATCCAAGATATAACGCGCATTTTAACGGCTATGGCTTAGGTTGGGGATTGACCGATAAAAAAGGAAACTTACAAGTTTCACACACCGGTGGTTTGCCCGGCATGCTCTCGATTGTAACGATGTCTCCCGATTTGAAATTAGGCATCGTAATTTTAACCAATACCGAAAATGGCGGCGGCGCACTTTTCTCGTCAGTTGCCAATACCATTACCGATAGTTACTTAGGCTTGGACGATTTTGGTTGGGTAAATAAAAATAGCGACGCGCTCAAGCAGCGAAGAAATACCGGTGACGAAGTAACTAAAAAAGTTTGGGAAACCGTTGCAGCCGCCCGGAACACGCCAATCAAAAATGAAGACTACGTTGGAATTTATGAAGACCAATGGTTTGGGAAAATTGAGGTCTTTGAAAAGGACAGGCAGTTATGGTTCAAGTCTTACCGCTCGCCCAAATTAAATGGCCCGCTGGCTTTTTATCACGCCAATACCTTTGCCATCAAATGGGAATACCAAGCCATGAATTGCGATGCCTTTGCGATGTTTGCTTTGGATGAAACAGGCAAAGCGCAATCCATCAAGATGAAAGGCATCTCGCCCAATATAGATTTTAGTTTTGACTTTCAGGATTTAGCCCTCCAAAGAATTGGCAAAAAGTAGTAAACAGCGATTCCACAACGCGGAGTGCGAAAGTTGTCGTGTGACAAGTTCTTCTTTTAAGAAGCGATTTCGCTGATCTAAAAAATATGAAAACTACCTTTCGTTTGATACTGGTTGCCGTTTTGATCTGCACTGGTTTTTCTGTTTACGCGCAGCAGCCAGTTCTCAACTACGCACTCTCGGTTAATCTCGCCGATACTTCGTCTGTGCAGATCACGATGCGCGTGCGTAATCTGCCGAAGGTGTTTCATGTGGCGATGGTGAGCCACTTTCTTGTGGACGACGCGTATTGGCGTTTTGTCGAAGACCTGCAAATTTCGCAGGGAACTATCGTGCGCGAACAGGATGGACTGTGGCGCGTGACGGGCGCGGGCAATGACGCGACGGTGCGCTACAAAGTCAGCTTGAATGAGAAGGGCGCATTTCGTGTTGTTCGAAAACCTTTTCTGACACCGACGGGCGGAATGGTTGGCGATCTGCACCACTCCATGTACGTGGTCGAAGCCACACAGACACCAGTCCACGTGACATTGCAATTGCCGCCGGATTGGAACATCGCTACGTCGCTTGTGCCTACGTCTGACCCGCACACGTTTTTCGCGCGTGATGCCAAAGAGCTTTCCGATTCGCCGATTCTCGTGGGCAGGCTGCGCGAGTCGGGTTTTCAGGTGGAGCAGGTTCCCATTCGCGTGGCGTACTGGCCGCTGCCGGATGCCCAGCCGTTTGACGAAAAGCCGCTGGTGGATGGACTGCAACGCATCGTGCAGCAAGCTGCCAATCTCTTTGGCGGCGTACCGTGGCGCGAGTATGTTTTTCAGATACGCGATGGCACAGACGTTGAAGGGTTTGAGCATACGGACTGTACGACCATCGGCGTGCCGAGCAAAGACTTGGTCGCTGGACGCAACCCCGATTACGTGATGATCACGCACGAGTTTTTTCACACCTGGAACATCATGCGGATTCATTCGGCGGAATATAAAGGCGTCAGTTACAAACCCGTAGCGCTTTCGGGGCTTTGGGTGAGCGAAGGGTTTACGGTGTACTTTGCCGATTTGCTCGTGCGTCGAGCCGGATTGCCTACGCCATTCCCGACACGCCTCGCCTATCTGGAAGACCTGATTGAATGGTATCTCGCCAATCCTGAAAACGCGGGCTATTCCGCTGAACAAAACAGTCGTGGCGCATTCAAGCCGCCCATTGGTGACGCGCACCCGGATCGTTACGTGCTCTGGGAACAAAGCGAACTGATGGCTGCTCTGCTTGATCTCAACCTTCGTGCAGCGACGAACGGAACGCGTTCGCTCGATGATCTGATGCGTGCCTTGTATACCGATTTCGCAGTCCAGCGCGGCTTTACGACAACTGACATCGAACGTCTCGCCAGTAAGGTGAGCGGGCGCAATCTCAAGCCCTTTTTTGACGAGTATGTCCGGCGGGCGGGCAAGCTTGATGTCGCTCGCTACCTCGCAATGACGGGGCTGCAAATGGAAACTAAGACGATCAAAGCCACTGCGCCTGATGGCACGCTGAAGCCTGACACGCGGATTTACGCGCTCTTGCCGAACGGCGAAAGCAAATTGCGGTTGTATCTGACACATCAGCAAAGCACGTGGCTCCGCGCCGGATTGCGCAATGGCGATCAGCTTCTTAAATTCAACGACTCGGTGGTGGAAACAGAGAGTGAGTTCAACGATCTGCTCAACGCGCTGCACGTTGGGGATCGGGTGAAGTTGCAGGTCATACGTGCGGATAAGCTGCTGCCTATTGCGGTGGAAGTGGAATCGTATGATTGGCCGGATGTAAAGCTCGTACAAAATCCTGCTGCCAGCCAACGCCAAAAGGCGATTCTTGCGAGTTGGCAGTCAGGCCAATAGAACTGTCAGCCAACACTGCTCTACGCCGCTTCGGTAGACTATGGCGATACCGCTGTGCTGGAAAAACTCATTGCGACGGGTGCTGACTTACAAGTGAAAAACAAGCAGGGGCAAACGGCGATTGATTTGGCAAAAGGTTACAACCACGCCAAGGCGATCAGTCTGTTGAGTGGTAAGATCACCGCGCGATGAATAAATTGCAACCTGCGCATAAATCAAAGAATGTGAAACTTAAAGGAGACAACAAATGAATCAACCAACTGAATTTAGAGTACGATTGGTGGGCAAAGTTGCCATCATCACCGGAGCTACCGGTGGCATCGGCGAAGCGACTGCAAAGTTATTTTTGCAAGAAGGTGCGAGCGTCATGCTCGTTGGTCGTTCAGCAGACAAGCTTCAAGAAACCCGCGACCGATTGGCCGTGGATGAAGGCCTCGCGCACTTTGTTGCAGATGCGGCGGACGAAGAGGCGACGGCGGCGGCGGTCGCAGCAACCATCACAGCCTTTGGTGGCGTAGACATTCTGTTCGCCAATGCTGGCACGGAAGGAAAGACCAATCCGATTGAAGCCACCAGTCGCGCGGACTTTGAAGAGGTGTTGCGCACAAACGTCATCGGCGTGTGGCTGGCGATGAAATACTGCGTTGAACCGATGAAAGAACGCGGCGGCGGTTCGATCATCGCAACTGCTTCAATGGCAGGTGTGATTGGTTTCCCCGCGATGGCTCCTTACATCGCCAGCAAGCATGCGGTGAACGGGCTGGTCAAAACGGCAGCACTGGAATTGGGCGCGGCAAGAATTCGCGTCAATGCTATTGCGCCAGGGCCGATTGATAATCGGATGATAGCGTCGCTGGCATTGCAACTTGCATCCGAAAATCCCACCGCGCTCCGTGATGCTGTGGAGGCACAGATTCCGCTGAAACGATATGGCACGAACGAAGAAGTTGCCAACCTTGTCCTATTTTTAGCAAGTGATGAATCGTCGTATTGCTCTGGCGGAGTTCACATGATTGACGGTGGTTATACGGCTGCCTAAAAGAGTGAACCGACGCGAACGCGTTTCTTGATACGCTGCGTTCTGCCGCGCAAAAAAAAGAAAGAACTATTCAGCCGCTTGATTGCCTCAACCTTGCTGATGCCTCGAACCCTCTGTGCCCTTGTCTTGGTTTGCATTGGGCTGGTGGTTTGGTCTGTGCCTGCGCTCGCGCTCGATCCGAAAAAGGCCGTCACGCAATACGTGCATGACGTATGGCGCAAGGAACAGGGGCTGGCGCAAAGCAATGTACTGGCGATCATCCAGACGCGCGATGGATATATCTGGACGAGTTCTTTTGAAGGCATCTCGCGCTTCGACGGCGTTCATTTCACGAACTTCAATGTTGAGAACACGCCGGAATTATTGAACAACAACGTTCGGTTCTTTTATGAAGATCGCGCCGGGACGTTATGGATCATGCCCAACAGGGGCGGCATCACGCAATTCAAAGCGGGAAAATTCAAAGCCTTTACCGACAAGGATGGTTTCCCCAAAGCGGGAATCAACGACATCCGCGAAGACAAAGGGGCAATCTTTGGTTTGTGACCGGCGATGGATTGAGCCGCTTCAGCAACGGAACGTTTACTACGTTGAGTACGAAAGACGGATTACCTTCCAACACGATCTTGTCATTCGCCGAAGCCCCGTCGGGCGCGTTGTGGCTGGGTACGGCAGCGGGGTTGAGCCTGCTTGCGCCAGATCGCGTCAAATTCAAATACAAGCTGATTGGCTACGATCAGGACTGGGTCGAAGCCGAGACACGCGCCGCACTGCCTATTACACAAACCTCGCGCCGGGCAGAGTTATCAGTTTCAAGTGATCGCCTGCAACAATGACGGCGTTTGGAATGAAACCGGCGCTACGTTGGCGGTACGCCTGCGACCGCGTTTTTATCAAACGTGGTGGTTCTATGGATTGGGTATTCTGGGACTGGTTTTGTCAGGCGTCGGATTGAATACCGTGCGTGTCCGGCAGGTGATGAGCCACGAACGAGAACGCGCACAGTTGAAGGAAGCCGAGCTACGTGCAGAAACTGCGGAATTACAAGCCAAAGCTATCGAAGCCGAACACCAACGGCAAACCAAGGAACTGGAAGAAGCCCGCCAGTTGCAGCTTTCGATGCTGCCGAAGAAATTGCCCAACCTGCCGCACCTCGACCTCGCCGCGTATATGAAAACCGCTTCGGAAGTGGGTGGCGATTACTACGACTTTCATTTGGGCGAAGACGGCACGCTGACGATTGCGGTGGGCGATGCGACAGGACATGGATTGAAAGCGGGTACGCTGGTGTCTTCGGTCAAAAGCCTGTTCGTCTCGCTGGCCTATCATCCCGACATTCCGCACATCTTCCATCGCATCAGCGCCGTGCTGAAAGAGATGAAGCTGCGCGGCCTGTTTATGGCGATGACGATGGTGAAAGTGAAAGGCAATCAGATGAGCGTGAGCATTGCCGGAATGCCTTCGGTGCTGATCTATCGCGCGTTGAGCGGCGAGGTCGAAGAGGTCGTGATAAGAGCGCTGCCACTGGGCGGCATGACGAAATATCAATACCAACAACAGGAATTCACGCTCGCGGCGGATGATGTCGTCGTCTTGATGAGCGATGGTTTGCCCGAACGATTTAATTTGCAAAACGAGATGTTAGAGGAGGAAGCTGCCAAACAATATCTGGCTAAGTACGCGCATTATTCGGCGCAGGAACTTATCGAAGGACTGGCAAAACTGGGCGATGATTGGGGCGGCATGCGTCCGCAGGATGATGACGTGACGTTCGTCGTAATGAAACTCAAATCTGCTTACAGTGAATTTTAAATGTATGCGCCTGGAATTTGTAGGGTAGGTTCTTAACCTGCCCTATGTGATAAAAGCAGGCAGGTTAAGATACCCTACAGGTCGCACTCATCTGCAAACCGCTATCATCCACTCCAGATGACAGGAGATTGAATTGATCGCTAACGCTGAACATGCTCAAGAAGTCAAAAAATAGAGGGAAACAACAAATGAGACGAACAATATTCAGGCTGGTTGGTTTCGCAATAGTTGCCGGATTTGCTGTTATTACTGCTGCGCAGACTAAACCCGTTTCATCGGGTGTGGTGGTCACAAATGTTTACGATGCATTTGGAAAAGAAAACAAAGGGCTACAACAGGATTTTGGATTTTCTTGTGTCGTAAATTATCACGGAAAAATGGTTTTATTCGATTCAGGAACAGATATAAAAGTGTTTGAGCGTAGTATTAAAACACTGAAAATTGATCTACGAAAAATTGATATTGCCATCGTCTCACACGGACATTATGACCACATTGGCGGATTTGATTACCTGTTAAGCGTGAACCCGAAAGTGAAAATTTATCTTCCGAATGATTTCTTCTCGCTCGGCGCGCCAACTAAATTTCCCTTCCGTGAAGCTGATCCAACTATTGCGAAGACTGTGCCGAAAGACGAGCAATACTTTCGCGGTGAACGCGTTGTTGAAGGAATGGTGACAGTACCGACAGGCAGATTTTGGAAGTCGAATTTAGAATATTTGACCGCCGCGAAAGAAGTGTTACCGGGGCTTACACTGATTCCAACGACTTCCAGATTGATGGGGACATTTATCAAATACCCGCCATTTGAGGAGAATCCACAGTTTATCGGAATGCCGGAATTGTCTGCTTCATTTGCCACCGAAAAAGGCGAAATCATTATTTCGGGATGCTCGCACAGCTCCATCGAAACGATCATTCAGGAAACACAAAAAGTTCGGAAGGGAAAAATATATCTGGTTGCTGGCGGATTTCATCTCATTCCATACAATCGCGAATATATTGAGGGTTTGGCAAAGCGAATGCATGATGAGTACGGCGTTGCCTCGGTAGCTCCGGCACATTGTACCGGACATTTGGGCTTCACAATTTTCCATCAGGTTTTTGGCAATAACTACAGGTTTTTCGGGCTTGGTGAAACGCTCAATCTGTAGAAGCGCATCGCTCGTGTAAGGGAGTCATTACAAAAGATTTGCCTTCAATAAAAATTCAAGCTACGTTTATTGTTATGGCGCAAGCAGAGAATGAGAAGATATTTTCCGAATACGCGGCGAAGCTTTCAGAGACCGGTAAGAATTTTTATGCCAGAGGCTGGGTGCTAGGCACGAGCGGTAATTTTAGTGCAGTCATCAGCCGTGCTCCTTTGCAGTTGGCAATCACTGCCAGCGGTAACGACAAGGGGAATCTGACCTCTGAGCAAATTTTACAAATTGATGGCTCAGGCAATGTTATCAAGGGTATTGGCAAGCCTTCGGATGAAACAAAGTTACATCTCGTAGCGGTCAGGCTGCGTGGTGCAGGAGCGGTTTTGCATACGCATTCCGTATGGTCAACGCTGCTCTCCAATGCTTTTGCCGAAGCTGGCGGAATAAAAATTTCCGGCTACGAAATGCTGAAAGGTTTGACGGGAGTCAAAACACACGAACACGAAGAATGGCTGCCGATTATTGAAAATTCCCAGAACATGGAAGAACTGGCCACAGTGGTCGAAACTGTGCTGGAAAAATTTCCTGCGGCACACGGATTTTTGCTACGCGGACACGGGCTTTACACCTGGGGACGCGACCTCAACGAGGCAAAGCGCCACCTTGAAATTTTTGAATTTTTATTGGAAGTCACAGGGCGATCACACTTTGCAAGATAAGAAAGGTAAAGAATTATGGCAATCGTAACGATCCCGGATGAAAATCGAAGCATTACCGACATGGCTGAAATCAAGCAGTATTTATCTAGTATTGATATTGACTACGAACAATGGCAACCTTCGCAACCGCTCGCTGCTGATGCTTCTACTGAGGAAATTCTGGCAGCGTACGCGGCTGATATTAACGTCCTCAAAGAAGATGGCGGATACGTGACGGCGGATGTGATTGATGTTTTGCCGACAACGCCGGGCTTGCCGGAAATGCTGGCGAAATTTAAATCTGAACATTGGCACGACGATGACGAAGTGCGCTTCATCATTGAAGGTCGAGGCGTTTTTCATATCCATCCAAGTAATGGAGTTGTCACTTCCATCGAAGTCACCGCCGGAGATTTAATTCGCGTTCCTGGCGGTACATTGCATTGGTTCAATTTGTGCGAAGAGCAACGCATTCGCGCCATTCGATTATTTGTTGATCCGGCAGGTTGGGTTCCGCGCTATAGCGAAAGTGGCATGGCTGATAATTATCAACCGGTTTGTTTTGGCGCGGGTTATTTTCCTTCCGCCGTTCCAGCGCAGTAACTTTGCATGAATTCGTCCATCAAAATTATTCTGCTCGACATCGAAGGGACGACTACACCAATTGATTTTGTGTCTCAGGTTTTATTTCCCTACGCCCGAAATCATGTTCGGGATTTTTTGGCGCAGCACTGGAAAGAAGTGCAAGCAGAAATTACGCAGCTACAATCAGAACACGCGGAGGATCAACGGCAAGGATTGAGTTCGCCTTCGTTGGATTCATCACAGCTGGAATCCGTCGTCGCGTACATTTATTGGTTGATGGATCAGGATCGCAAAGCTACGCCGCTGAAATCGTTGCAGGGGAAAATCTGGGAAGAGGGATATAAAAACGGAGCCTTAAAAAGCCAGCTTTTTTCGGATGTTCCGGTGGCTTTTGAGAAATGGCAACATCAGCAGCGCATCTGCATTTTTTCTTCCGGCAGCGTGCTTGCCCAAAGGCTACTTTTTACCTACACGGAGTTCGGGGATTTGAGCAACTTTATCAGTGGCTGGTTTGATACAAATATTGGTAATAAGCAAGCAGCAGCGAGTTATCTTCGCATTGCGAATGCGCTCCATACGGAAGTGGGTGAAATTTTATTTGTTTCCGATGTAACTGCTGAACTCGAAGCCGCACTAGCTGCTGGCATGCAAACGCGCCTGTCCATTCGCCCTGGCAACTCGCTACAACCAAACGCGCAAAACTTCCTGCCTCTTACTTCATTTGAGCAGCTTTGACCGATTCAGAAAAAGCTCAGCTTGACACGTTTAAATCTCAGCCCGTAAGATGGTGGCTTATTTGTTTTTGGTTATTGACAGGCTCGCCCCTCTTTACTTAGGAGTAATTCACAGTGGCAAATCCCGAAGTTGCGAAGAAAATTTGGCATAACGGAAAATTTATTGATTGGGACAACGCAAATATTCATGTCATGTCGCACGTCATTCATTATGCTTCGTCAGTCTTTGAAGGCATTCGTTGCTATTCAACCCCGAACGGCCCGGCGGTCTTTCGCTTGCGTGAGCATATTCAACGGCTTCGCAATTCGGCTTACATTTTCCGAATGGAAGTTGATTTTTCTATTGATGATCTGGTCAACGCCTGCCTTGAAACCGTTCGTATCAATGAATTTCAGGAATGTTATTTGCGCCCGATTATTTTTCGCGGCTATGGGCCATTTGGCGTGAACCCGATGGGCAATCCGATTGAAACGTACATTGCCAGTTGGGTCTGGGGAAAATACCTCGGAGCCGAAGCGATGGAAGAAGGCGTTGACGTTTGCGTTTCCAGTTGGGCGCGCATGTCCTCGAATTCATTGCCCGCGACGGCGAAATCAGCGGCGAATTACATGAATTCGCAATTGATTAAAATGGACGCGATCAAGAACGGCTACGTCGAAGGAATTGCGTTGGACAGTCAGGGCAACGTCAGCGAAGGCAGTGGCGAAAATATTTTTATCGTGAAAGATAATATTCTTTATACGCCACCGATGAGTTCGGCTGTGCTACAGGGCATTACGCGAGATTCAGCGATGCAACTGGCGAAGCTGTTGGGCTACGAAGTGCGTGAACAAGTGATGCCGCGAGCTTCATTGTATATCGCAGACGAAATATTTTTTACCGGAACTGCGGCTGAAATCACTCCGGTGCGCAGCATTGATAAAATCAAAATTGGCAACGGAGCGCGTGGTCCCATCACGGCTGCTTTGCAAAAAGAATTTTTTGCGATTACGTCCGGCGAGAAAGAAGCACCCGGCGATTGGCTCACGTTTGCGAAAGAGTAACTACTGAAAAATGGAACAATCTGATACTGAAAAAAGGGGCGGCGTCTCGCCCCTTTTGCTTATTTTTATTACGGTTTTGATAGATTTGATCGGCTTCGGGATGGTCGTTCCGCTGCTGCCGTTTTACGCTTATGATTTAGCTCCGCATTACAGCCCGCAAACAGTGAATTTGCTGATCGGTGTGATTATCGGAGCGTATTCCTTCGCTCAATTTTTCTTTACGCCGTTGCTCGGAAGATTATCTGATCGCGTCGGACGGCGTCCGGTTTTGCTGTTCAGCGTGATCTGTACGGCACTGGCTTTTTTATGTTTAGGCTTTGCAAAATCTTTGTGGATGTTGCTCGCCGCACGATTATTTGATGGTGCAACCGGCGGAAATATTTCAACGGCGCAGGCGTACATTGCGGATGTGACGACACCGGAAAATCGGGCTAAAGGAATGGGGCTGATCGGCGCAGGTTTTGGCTTAGGATTTATTTTAGGGCCTGGTCTGGGTGCGTTGCTGAGTAGTCATTATGGCATTAGCGTGCCATTTTTCTTCGCTGCCGGATTAGCCTTCACAAATTCGATTCTGATCTATTTTTTCCTGCCGGAATCATTGAAAGACAAGCGCGAGACTTCGTTAAACTTAGGAGATCATTTTCGTGATATTGGACGATCTCTGAATAATTCGGCTTTACGATATCCGGTTTTGATTTTATTTATTGGCACTCTAGCCTTTGGAGTTTTCCAGCCATTGTTTCCGCTTTTTGCGAAAGTGCAATACGGTTACGATCAAAGCCAGGTTGGATATTTATTTGTTTTTAGTGGGCTGATCGGGGTCATCATTCAGGGTGGGTTACTTGGCAGACTCACTAAAAAATCTTCAGAAATTACGCTGTTAATGGGCGGACAGGTCATGCTTGTTGTCGCGTATTTATTATTACCGTTTACGGCTCCGATGTTGCCATTATTGGCAGTGCTGGGAATGCTGTCGGTCGGCACAGGATTTACCAGCAGCCTGCTTCCGACGCTGGTTTCCAAACGGGCAGCCTCGAATGAACAAGGAAGCGTGTTAGGGATTACGCAAGCTGCCGGAAGTCTGGCGCGTGCTATCGGTCCGATTTTAGGCGGATTGATGATTGCTTACACGGGAAAGCTGACACCATTTATTGTGTGTGGTGTCTTAACGGCAGTAGCTTTAGGATTATCGTCGTCTCGTTTGAAGTGAATTATTGAAGTGTCCGGTCAATGGTATCAAGCGAAGAGCTGACCTTGGTCAAAATACCCTGGATGCTGGTTCCGACACCAGTTAAATACGCCACAACTACTGCACCAATAATGGCACACAGAAGAGAATATTCAACTAAATCTTGACCGCGCTCGTCGGAGAGGAACGCACGGGTCTTATTAAACATATCATCGCCCTTTTGTTAAGGCTTGAAATCAACTTGCAGGATTCCGGCACTTTCCAGCAGAGAATGTTTTCAACGTGCTATCAATCTTAGATGTACCAATTCAACAGTTGAATAAAACACCTAATTCATCAAGGTTTTCGGTTTGGGCACGAAAATAAACTTAATCATATTGCCTGCTATGGCAATATCGGAACAGTCCAATATGAGCGCAGAAGGGGGTGGATTTGATAAATACAAAAGATCAAAGTAATTTAGGAACTAATCAATCAAAAGATGACTACTCAGACAAAAATTACTGCGAGGGGTTATCAATCAGACTTATTGAGACTATGCTCAATTGTTAATGTAACAGGAATGAAGGTAGGTTGTAAAGTTAAATTAGTTATAACGAGTTTAACCATTAGACGAAGAGATACCCGATAATGCAGGTTCGAGTAATGTAAACCTTTCGCCTTCGACCATTGGCCCAGTCGTCTCAAAGATTTTCAGCAAGCGTGGATCATTTAGAAATGTTCGCCATCTCTCATCGAATTCTGTCATGGAAGCGAATTCCCACAGCTCCATATATTCACCAACTTCACCAACTACAGTGCGAAATATTCCCTGAAAGTTTAATTCATACTCACGAATTAACGGGATAATTTGTGCCTCAAAGACCTGCTCGAATGCGGGCATGTGGTGCGCACGTAAGCGATAACTAATTCTTAGCAAAATCATGATTATTGTTCCTTGAGCGTGAAATCATCGAACCAGAGATAGCCTTTCGATGGTTCATCATATCCGCTTTTCGGAATTCGTTGAATTTGTAATAAAGCCGCGCCGGAGCTGACAGGTGCTGTAAATTCAAAGCTGATGGGTTGCCATCCTGTGCGCGTTCCTTCTGGAATTGGCTCTGAAGCACCGATCACATTTTTTGAACTCAACTCTGTAATGGCAATACGCGGCCCCATTGGCGTTGTCAAATCACGGGTTTTGTATTGGCACTCCAGCCGATAATGTTTGCCCGGTTTCAGCATCAGGATTTGCTTGATCTCACCGTCAATCCGCGCCGTATCTTTTCCAAGAAAATAGATTCGCAAAGAATTTGATCCAGCCTTTCCCTCCTGCGGATCAATCACGGTACGAGCATAAGCATTATCTCTCAGCATCCAATCAAACTGAGCCAGGGACGGTGAAATTGAACTTTCAAAACTCCCATTCCAGATGATCGGTTGTGGCTTCGTTGCATCAGTAGTCAGCAATTCTCCCCACAATTCACGCGCCAACGCTAACTGATTGGCATTCACTAATTCATTAATCACCAATGAACTTTCAGGTTCAGCTCGTCTTGCGTCCTGATTTATACGACGAAAAATCGCGGCGGCTTCAGTGAATTTTGTCTGTCTGGCTAAATACTGCGCCAGCATTAATTGCGCTTTGGGGGAAGAATTGGTAATGCTCGTGAGTGCCGGAATATCCCCATTGGAAACGCTCCAGATTAAATCGTAGCAGTTGGGGAGTACGGATAAATTCTTATTTGTTGCGAAGCGAAAGTAATCAAGTGATTCTTTAATTTTATTTTGTCGTAGTAAATTATTTGCCAGCCGCCAATTGACTTCAATGTAATTTGGAGCGAGTGCCAGAGCTTCGCGGTAAGATTTTTCGGCGGCTTCCTTATTGCCTTGCGACTCCAGAATTGAAGCCAGCATCAGGTGATAATTATATTCGCCCGGCATTAATTCAAGAGCCTGTCGAATGTGTGATTCAGCTTTATTCAGGTCGCGTGAAATTCCCTGCATTTCTCCGGCGGCAATTCGTGCGTGGATGCGAGGCGAATTTGGCAGATAATTGGCTCCGGCGTAAAGTGAGCTTAACGGGATCGGAAGACGATCATCCGTTAACCCATAAGTCACGGTGTACCACGCTGCACAAAATAGCAGCACGACAAAAAGAGCCAATGAAATAAAAGCTGCGGCGAACTTCGCAGGGGCAGTATTAAGGGCAAATTGTAAAATCATGACGCGTGAATTTGATGCAGGGCTTGTGATAGAAAACCTAATCCGATTTCGACATCAGCAGGTAGAACGGCGAATCCTAACCTGAAATGCCGGGCATCTTCAAAGAATTTCCCGGGCACAATCGAAGTTTCATAGCTTCGCAGTAAATTATGCAACGGCTCTGAATCGTTTTGATGTTTGAGGCGCGGAAACACAATCATTGTGTGTGGTGGCAAAACATAGTCAAGAAATTCTTCGTGAGTACTCAAAAATTTTCGGATCAATTGTTGATTTGGTTCAATGATGGAGCGGGTACGCGTGAGTAATTGATCCGCTTGTCGAAATGCTGCCACGGCCAAAGCATCGCTTGGCATTGATCCAACCGCGCCAAATAAATCGTTGAGCCGACGCATTCGTTCGGCTAATTCGGGTACGCATAAAATCCAGCCGCAGCGGAGTCCGCTTAATCCATAAGCTTTGGTTAAGCTACTGGTAGTAATAAATTGACTCCCCAAATTCAGAGCTACAGGCGCAACATCTTGAAATAAAATATCGCGATAGACTTCATCAACCAGAACATACGCACCAACGGAAGCAGCTAATTCTCCCAGTTGCGCCAGCGTGCCAGAGTCAATATTTACGCCGCTTGGATTATGCGGATTGGAAATCACAATCAGCTTTGTTTTCGCTGTGATTAGTGATTTCAATTCATCTAGATCAAGCTGAAATCCATTCTCAAATTTCCGCGTAAACCGCTTCACGTCCGCGCCTAAATATTCAGCCACGCCAAGAAACGGATCGTAGGTTGGCTGCTCAATTAATACTTCATCGCCGCGTTCAATGATCGTCGCCATCGCCAGAAAATTCGCCATCGAAGTGCCTTGCGAAGTGACGACATTTTCAGGCGCAACATTGTAACGTTCAGCAATCATTTCTTTCAGCGGCGCATATCCTTCGTGATTCGGACCGTTCACCGCAACATCATCCATCGAAATCGTCAGGTCACTTACATTACAGCCAAGAATTCCGCTGTTCGCTAAATTATATTTGGCTCCGGCGTGATGCTTCGCCCAGGTCATGTAAACGCTATTTTTCATATTGTTTGAATCACTTCTTTTTCCAGAGAAAAAATACTGGCACTCCAGCCGCGATAATTATTGCGCCAATTACTGCATTCTGTGTATCTGCGATAAAAGTATTTATCACTATTCCTAAACCCGCCACAATAAATAAAATCGGAGTCAGTGGATACAGCGGTGTTTTATGTGGTCGCGGAGCATTCGGTAATTTCGTACGAAACACGATCAAAGCTACGCCTGCCAGCGCGAAAAAAATCCAATCGGCAAATACTGCGTAGCCGACTAATTTATCGTAGGTATTCGACAGCGCAAATAACGAAGCCAATAATCCCTGTAACAAAATTGCATTCGTCGGAGCCTGAAAGCGCGGACTGATTTTGGCGATGGATTTGAAAAATAATCCATCCACCGCCATCGCGTAATACACGCGCGGAGCTGACAGCATCGCTAAATTTAAAAAGCCAAATGAAGAAATCACAATCAATAACGTGATGAGATTTGATCCCCAATTTCCTAATAATTTTCCTGCGACATCAGCGGCAGGAGTTGTAGTCGCTGCCAGCACGGGCGCAGACAACACATGCACATAAGCAATATTCGCGCTGACATACACCGCGATGACGCAGAGAACTCCGATCATAATGGCGCGTGGCAAATTGCGGAGCGGGTCTTTTACTTCTTCGGCGACAAAATTCAAATTCTGCCATCCGCCGTAAGAAAACATCACGGGAACCAATCCTGCAAAAAATGCGGAGAGCAACGAAAAGCCCTTTAAATCAGGCGATGTCAGTGGCTCAAACGAAATGCCGGATTTTTTTGTCAGTACAAACGCGACGATGACTAATGCCGCAATCGCAATCGTTTTGCCGAAAGTAATGACGTTGATAATCATCGCTCCAGGCTTGATGCCGAGCGCATGAAATAATGCGAGAGCCACGAGAATCGCCACGGCGAGCGGCGTAATAATTGTCTCAGACAAACTCAACAAGCGTGTCAGATATTGCGCGAAAGCCACAGCCACAGCAGCAGTCGCACCTGATTGAATAATAAACAGCAACGACCATCCATGCAGAAAAGCAACTAACGGATGAAACGCTTCGCGGAAGAACGCGTATTGCCCGCCAACTTTTGGCATCACTGTGCTAAGTTCTGCGAAGACAAATGCGCCCGCTAAAGCAATGGCTCCACCGGCGATCCAGACCGCCAGAATCCAGAATGAAGTGTGAACTTTTTGCGCGACGATGTACGGGTTGATGAAGATGCCAGTGCCGATGATGCCGCTGATAACGATCATCGTCGCATCGAAAAGATTTAATTTGCGAGCAAATTGAGAAGCGTGTGCGTCTGAAGCCATTTTTACACTTTAACTGCAACTATCCTTTTTTGCTACACTCAGATGCGTGTTCAATAAACAGATAACCACAATAACCCCTTGACAATGTCTACCAAGTAGGCATATTTTAAGTCTGCCAGCCATTGCGTGTTCAATTCTTAAAAAAATATTATCTGATAGACAGTTTAGTTCTAACAAGACTGAGATGCTGATTGAACAACAGTGTACTACAACAATTTTACCGGAGTAGAATATCAGAGACCACCATGACCACTACCCCCCCCCGGCAACTTTCATGCCACGATTTCCCCTCAAATTCTCACAGCAAAAACGCTGCGCTGGATCGCTTGAACATGCCGCATTTCATTGTGGCGTCTGCGGCGATGGAAAGGATCATTGAATTTCTGGATACTAATCATGAGAGCCGCGCCACGATCCTAATCACGGGTGAGACAGGTACGGGCAAAGAACTCATCGCCCGCGCCGCCCATGCATTGAGTGCGCGTTGCCGACAGGAATTCAATGCGTTTAATTGCACAGCCGTTGGACACGAAATGATTGAGAGCCAATTGTTTGGTCATCAACGCGGTAGCTTTACCGGAGCGATGAGTGATAGTAAAGGCATCATCCGCGCTACAGAAGGCGGAACGTTATTGCTGGATGAAATCGGCGAATTGAGCTTATCCGCCCAGCCGAAATTATTACGCTTCCTGCAATCCGGCGAAGTCCATCCGGTCGGTGCGCCGCGTCCAATGAAAACGAATGTGCGCATCATCGCGGCGACTAACCGAAATTTAGGGGAAGAAGTCAACGCCGGACGCTTTCGCGCTGATTTGTTTGAGCGGTTGAATGTGATGCGGCTGCATGTTCCGCCTTTGCGCGAACGCCGCAAAGAAATTCCGTTGCTGATTAACCATTTCCTGTCCGAACTTCAGGCGGTAGAATGTAGAAGCGGCATGAGCCTGAACGCGGCAGCGATTGACTTGTTGACCCGTCACGATTGGCCGCGCAATGTGCGCGAACTCCACAACGAAATTCACCGCGTAGTGCTACAAGCAAAAAATAATGAGGGCGTAGGCGTTGAAAAATTATCGTCGTCAATCAGAGAAACGAAAAAGCCAAGCCAACCATTGCCCATAGGTTTTGCCGATAAAATTTTAATTGATTCCGATTTGCCTTATCACCAGGCAATGGAAGAATTGCAGAGAGCGTTGATTATTCGCAAACTCAACCAACACGGCGGCAATATTTCGCACACATCTCACGAATTGCAAATGGATCGGACAGGCTTAATGAAAGCGATGGCAAGGCTGGGAATTCGACACTGAGCAACTGTAGACTATGTCTATAAATTTGTAGACTTGGTCTACAAAAAAAGGAAAAGAGAAGACGAAGGTTTAATTACTATTTTTGCAAAATAGCCAATAAAACAGTAGGAAGGTTTACTTGTCGAAAGCTTGGCACGAGATTTGAATAAGCGATAGTTGAATTACTCACTCCACCTCGTATAAGGAAAAACGAACTCTGTGCTCGTGGGTCTTTGCGCCCGGAGTGAAACTTACAACTTTCAACTAATAGGAGTCTAAAATAGACAACAAAAAAGAATACGCAAAATTCGATGAACGGCTCATTCAGGAATTAGAACAAAGAACAGAATTTGATTGTGCAGGATGCACAATGGCTTGGATCGAAATCGCTGGTGGCGTTGCTGCTGGTGTCTTCGGCGGTCCTGGCGGGATTGTTATAGGGGGAATATTGGTTACAGCAGGCACTGGTCAAATTCCGAATGAGTGTTAGTAGTTGAAGCTGCTTATAGCGGTTTTTCAGCGAGCAAGTGGAAGGTATAAAAATTGAAAAAGCCTGCAAACATTGGCTCAACTTGAATGAAATCTACTTATCCAAAGGAAAACCGCTATAGCTATAAAGGATAAGGCTTGTAAGCTTTTACTAGAAATAACTGAGAGGTGAAATTGAATGTATTGTTTCACCTCTCACAAGTGTTGAATGTCGTTTTCAGGGCAAATGGGACTTAGATATAAGGCGTTACGCGTACACCGTGAGTGTAGCCGCGTCTATTCTCATATAAACTGCGGAATGGCGGCAGGATTCATACCAAAGATTAGAATTGATCATTATTATCCTTGGCTTTTGCCGAGGATTTCTCATTGGATAATTCGAAACTTCGGATAATTGCCACGGGAAATGTTTTGTTGTCAGATGCCGTATTGAATATTCTCCATACTGTTCATAAAGGTGATTTGCCATCCGCAGACACGCAGGGGTTTTTGCATGAAGAGTTAATAAATCAGGCTCTGAAAAAATTTCAAGGATTATACGATCCTAACAATCAGATAGCTACGGATGTTGCTCGTATATTGAATGAACAGCGAAAAGCTTTAGTAACCGAACAATAATTGCTATTCGGATTGAAGCATCTGAAACAGGAAGAATTAGAGGAGCATGCGGCGCAAAAATCTTCCTACTTCAAAATCAGTCTTTTAGTAATGGGACAGCTTAGCGGACGAGAGGAGGTAGCCAAGGAGCTATCGCATGCACAACAACATTTTGACGTTGCGTTTGATCTCTATAATTCTTTCGTTAGCTGGCGCAGCCAAATTGATCGCTATGCAGCTAATCATTTCCTCGTAATGTTGCACGAAAAAGGTCATTCTTCGGCAGATGCCGAGGAGTTATGTAAAATTGCTTATGAAACAGAATTTAGTAATCACTACTTTAATCGCATCCTAAGCGCGTGTGATGCCGCACAAAGCGGTAATTATAAAAGTTTACATTTTCGCCAAATTGTTAGTTGGTTGAGTGGTCGTGTTCAGCTTCTACAGTCTGATCTACAAGCTTTGAGGAGAGCATAGAAAATGCCCATTTCTGAATACCCGAAGTTACGTGATGACGTAAAGCTACAGCATTTTGACACTGCTACTGAGGGTAATTCACCGTTCTATTTGGTCGTGCATCCCAATGGACAGCACTGGCAAATACCAACTCCGTTTTATGCTTTTCTCTCATTACTTGACGGCACACGAACAATACCAGAGCTACAACAGGAAATTGACCGCAATAATTATGAGGGTATAAGTGGTTGTGAAGTGGGCGAGGTCTTAGAGAAATTGGTTATTGCTCGTAATTTGCTGAAACCTGTTGAGACGGAGTTGAAAGAGAGTGGTAAAATAATCAGGCAACGGCCTTGGAATTTGTTTTTGGCTATCCCTTTGATCAACTCTGATCGGCTTGATGCCATAACACGTTTTTTGCAGAAAATATTTAATTATAAGGTTGCAATTTTCATTCTTATCGCTGGAGTAGGAATTCAACTTGCCTCATGGTTTTCTCTGAAATCAAATTGGAGCCTAACACAGTTTTTGAGCTCAAAGTCGGCTGTATTCGGTTTCGTTATTATTTTATTAGTATCTACACCGATTCACGAATTAGGGCATCTTTCTGCATGTCGCCGATTTGGTTCTGCTGCTGGCGAAATTGGATTTGGTCTCTATGTGATATTCCCAGTGATGTATATTGATGTTTCACCCGCTTGGGCATTGCCGAGGATGCAGCGAGTGATAGTAGATTCCGGTGGTATGTATTTTCAATTTATCGGTGCCACAGTTCTTTCTGCTATCCACCTGATAACAGGCAACGCGGTCTTTCGTGTGTTAGGGGTGGTATACTTGGTTGGAGTACTCGTTAATTTGTTCCCCTTACTAAAACTTGATGGATACTGGTGTTTGAGCGATTGCCTGGGAGTACCCAATCTTTATCGTGCGGCGCGTGAGACTTTATGGCAGGAATTGGCTCGGATCCGAGGTCGTCAGGGCTTACTAAGCCCTTCTCTATATCTTGGCTGGCGCAAGGATTTCTTAATGGTTTTTGGCATCTTTTATTTGTCATTTTGGGGGATTCTGGGGTTGCTGCTCATCCGCTCTTTGCCCGGAGCTTTTGCTACTTTGACACCGCATAACCTCAATTCATTTTTTGCCAATCTGACAGCTTCTCCATTCTCGCAAATTTGGTGGAAGAATATACCACTCCAGTCCAGGCAGTTAGTTTCTTCCCTATTTCTCTTAATTATGATCTGTTATATCGCACTTCAGGCGATTAGGCGGCTTTCCAACACTATAAAACGTAAGCCATTTACAGGTTAGAAAGTTGTTGCTGGGTTCTGCTACTATTTAAGTAGGTAATAAAATGAATTCTGGTCACTTTTTTGCTATCTCCTTACTGATTTTCTTCCTCCTTCTAGGTTGCTCCTTGTCCGCGTTAGCCCAGCAGGACTCTCCGACAGTATTGCGTCTAAATTCAAGGCTCGTAACACTTGATGTGTCGGTCACGGACAAACGGACAGGCCTGCGAGTTGAAGGTTTGAAGAGCGAGGATTTTGAAATAGAAGATGAAGGGCGACGAGTCGAGATTACTCATTTCAATAATGCTTCCGATTTAGCCAGACCTCTTGCGCTCGTCCTTATTATTGATGTTCGGCATACTAATAAAATTGTTGTACCTAAACTTCGCCAGGCACTGGAAAGTGCAATAAAAAACCTACGAAGTGAAGATCAAGTTGCCGTCATGGACTTCTGGCATGGGCATGAAATAGTACAAGGACTAACCATCAATCGTCAGATTGTACTAAATGCATTCAGTACAATTACCAGGCATCAAGAAATGCCGCGCCTCCTCCCGCAATGGTATTACTTTGGAAAAGGCGAAGGTATCTCGCAAGACATCGCCGATGTAACAGTGACTGCGATCAAACATGTTAGAGAGCAAAAGCCAGAATCGCGGACAGCGTTGATTTTCATTAGCGATGACTTGAATACCTCTCGTTCACGTTTGTTCAATTCAACTAAAGAGCAATTATTGTTGCACAGCGTGACGGTAGGAAACCTGATGCAAGTTACGAGTAAATTTACAACTACACTGAAACCTTTAGCGAAGACAGCAGCGATAATCAATCCAACCGTACCCCAAGGTGAATCTAGTGCGCGGTACAGCACGGAAAGTGGAGGCGAGGTGATCGAAGTTAAGGGCGATAATTACAGCAGAGCCTTAGAGCAGATGCTTGGCAATTTGGTAGGTCGCTATAACTTGGGTTTCATCCCCAATGAATCAAAACTTGACGGAAAATTGCGTAAGCTGATGGTTAAGGTAAAAGCCTCGTCTCGCATTCCAAAAGATGCGAAGCTGGTGATTCGGGCGCGGCGCGGCTACATCGCCACCAAAGGTGTGGAGTGAAATACGCGCAACTTTTGTTGGGGTGAAAATCCATTCAGTATCAGGAGAAAAGATTATGAAACTACTAACGCTATTATTGTATCTTTCATTGGCAGTTTATGCCGCGTCTCCCCAAGAGGCTGCTAACCACGCACAGGCGGAACAAGCTATCCATCAAGCGCAATACGAACATACGATGGCAGGTTACAAAGGAGACTTGCAGGAATTCAAGAAGCATGTAGCCAGCCGCTACCTGAAATTGCATCAGCTTGCATTTGATTTACTCAGTCAAGAAACAGCGATGAAAAATCAATTTAAGCAAATCGGCGTCAACAACAACGATGATTTTCTCAAGTATGAGTTGCAGGCGATGGCGAAAGCTTTTGCAGGAATGTCAGACGAGGAAAAAGAGAAAAAGGCGCGAGAAAATTCATCTGGCAAAATCACTTTTGTGAACGATCATGAAGCGACGCTGCAAGTTTTAAATGGGACGGTACGAGCCGTGCTGGAAAATAACGAATGGAAGATTGATGGAACGGAAGGGTACAAAACATACTTGCTCAGATTGCCGTTGAAGAAAGAGAGCCTGGCTAAAATCAAGGAGTTTTGAAATGCTGGCTATCCCGCGAAAACTTGTCATTTTATTGGCATTACTATTTGTGTTAAGTGTGCCGACCGCCTGGGGTGTATGGAAATACAATCGGCTTCCATCTGCGCCGCTGTCATTGGGTGAAGCGTTGCCATTCTTTCAAGCGCAACCGATTGGCAAAGCAGCAGCCTTGCCGCAAGATGGACGCAGGGCTATTTTATTTTTCAGTCCCTCTTGTCCTTTTTGTGAAGAAACAATTGTCAATCAGCTTGAGCAATTCAAGCCAAATCATCCCGAATGGTTTAGCGGTGATCTTGCTATTAAATGGAGTTTCGTTAGTGTCGGAACATTCGACGAGACAAACGCATTTGCTGAAAAAGCAGGCTGGGCAGTCTATGCTGATCCTGATCGAGTGGCGATGAAGCAAGTCCGTGCGGTGGGCATTCCGTACTTGCTCTTAGTAGACGAGCAAGGGCGTGTGCAATATCGTCATAACGGAATGGTCGGTAAGTCGCAACAGGAGGCTTTGTTGAGCGAGTTCTTTGCTACCGGGCAAGTCAAACAGATAAAAATTGCTGCTCATCAAGAGGTTGCAAAATGAGTACATTGGATGTTTTCTTTGACCCGCGAACCTTATTTAAAGAATTGGAATCGCGCCCGCAATGGTTGATTCCTTTTATTATCGTTTCTGTCATCGCTATTATTTGCACCTTGCTAATGTTTCCTGTCATGGAGCATTTAATGCTCAGGCAAATGCCGGAAGGCTTGAGCGTTCAGCAGCAAACGCAAATGTTATCTTCGCTCAAAATGACGCGCTATATTGGTTTGCTCTCTGCGCCTGTTGTGCTGTTAATGAAGATGGGTTTGATGGCGTTCTTATTATATGGCGTGACGGTTTTGTTTTCGTTCGATTTTACTTATCGCAAAGCACTTTCCATTTTGTCACACGCTTCCATTATTGCTGCACTGGATGGGTTGATAATGGTTGCTACTATTTATTTTCGCGGGATGAATGAGATTCAATCGCCGAAAGATTTGGGGTCGGCAGTCCTGAGTTTAAGTTGGCTTTTCGGAGCTACGTTGCATCCGGCAATGCGAGCAGTTTTAGACAGCCTGACATTTTTTTCTGTGTGGTACTGGGTTCTGTTATTTATAGGGATTAAGCTGACAACCAAGCTCAGCAAGGTTAAAGCCTTTCTGATTGTTGCGATTCTGTGGGGAATCCAAACCGGATTCAGCGCGGGAATGGCGATGATTTTTTCCCGCTATTCGGCGGCTTCGGTTTGAGCAAATATAAGGATTAATTTAAAGGCTGCTTTATCGCTAATATCACATCCATCATTTGTTCGTGGACGAGAGCATTGGAGCACAACACATCCGGCACAAATAAATCAAATGTACTGCCATCCGTTTTGGTGATTTTCCCGCCTGCTTCTTCGACAATTAATTGTGCAGCGGCGGCGTCCCAGGCGTGCAATCCCCACTCCCAAAATCCTTCAAATCGTCCGCTCGCGACGTAGCACATATCCAACGCCGCAGAGCCTAATCTTCTGACTCCTTGTGAGTGTGAAAGAAACGCTTCCCACGCGGGAGTATAAAAATTCATCCGTTCGCGGACGTCGTAGGGAAAGCCTGTCACTAACAACGATTGTTCAAGTTGATCTATGCTGGAAACATTTATTTTCTTACCATTCATCGTTGCGCCGGAACCGCGTTCGGCGGCGAATAATTCATTGCGCGAACAATCGAAAACGACTCCGACGATGATTTCATTTTTGTATTCTAACGCTATCGAAACGGCATAACAGGGAAGCCCATGCGCGAAATTCGTAGTCCCGTCCAGCGGATCAATAATCCAGCGATAATCCCCTGAAGCATGCGAACTCGCGCCGCTTTCTTCAGCGAGGATTTGATGGTCGGGGAACTTCGCGGAGATCATTTCCTTGATATGTTTCTCAGCCGCCAGGTCAGCTTCCGTGACAATATTGATGCGACCTTTGTGTGTGATTTCAAAACGTCGCGCTGCAAAATCCTGAATAATATCTCCGGCTTCGCGTGCAGCTTGAATAGCAAAATTAATCATAAAAACAGTTTGCAGTTCGCAGTAGAAAGCTGCGAACTGGTTTTGCTGCGAACTTCTCCCTGCGAACTTTCTTACTCCAGTTCTTTATTCAGGGCATTCAGTTCGTTTTGTAATTTGGTGATGCTGGCGCGGAGAGGTTCTATATGCGGCTTGGCTTGCGCATTTGTTTCCAGGCGATTCAGCTCGGTTTTTAAGCGCACCAGTTGACCTTCGATTTCTCCGGTTAAAAGAATTGGTTGACTGTATGAATCAATCACATCCTTCGCCGCATCGAAATAATCTTCGTCAACATAAAACTGATAAGGCTGACAACCAGTGATGGCAGCGGCATGACCGCCGATGACGACGGTGGGAATATGTTCGGTATCCAGTAATCGCCGCAAAGATAAAGCCTCCGGTTGATCCATCAAAGTAATCAATAATTGGAGGGCGGTTTCTTCGTATTCTTCTTCGTTATTTGACATCGTGATAGCTCCTGAAATTTTGATTGCAAAAGAAGCGCGGAATATATCACGGGAGATTAAGGAAGGTTAAGTCAAAATAGACCACCGGTCACGCGGATTGTGCGGATTTTCGCGGGTCTGAATAATTAGTGGTCTATTTTTGAATTAATGACGTGGAGCTTTCACCGCTAATTTCAGCATGACTTCATCACGAATTAAATCATCGGCTTTGCCGGGGTAAATAAGTCCGAAATCCTTGCGATTCACTGAAAATTCACTGGCAACGGTAACCGCATCGGCTTCGACTTTAATCGTCGCTGGAAAGGTCAGAGTTTTCTTGATGCCGTGCAAATCCAGCGTACCCGTGACGGTGTGCGTAGCACCTTTTTCTCCGCCAGCTTTAACTTCGCTGGAAGTAAAAGTAGCTTTCGGAAATTTGGCGACATCGAAGAAATCAGCGGATTTCAAATGCTCTGTCAGCTTGCCAATTTTCGCTTCGACGGAGTTCAAATCAATGTCAACATTTACACTGCTTTCCGCAGGTTTGCCTTCGACTAAATCAATCGAACCGGTGAATTTTTTGAACGAGCAATTTTCAATGCCCGTCACTTTGGAGCCAATAAAATCAATGGAAGAATTCTCCGCAGCAAAAGCAACTCTGATTCCTTTAGCGGGAGGGAGTTGGGCGGCGGGAGCTGATGGCGCAGAGACAACCGCTTTCGGTGCATTGTCTGCTGGATTCGAGCAAGCAGAAAGTAAGACGAGGTAGAAAACAATTAGTAAACGTTTCATAAGTTCTCCTATTAATTTGATTTGTTCGCAAATGATCTATACTGCAAACGGTCATTAACTGCGTTTTTTCTCATCCACGAAGAACACGAAGGAACATGAAGTAAACCCCTAAGATGATTGCCTTGTTTCGTGTCCCTTCGTGTTCTTCGTGGATGAAAACCTCAGATTGTTCCCGTGTTCGGTATAACAGGAGCATCATAACGCGTTCTACCTAAAAGCCAAGCTTGTCTTTCAATTCGCGGACACGATCACGTGCGACAACCAATTCTGTTTTATTCGTATTTTTGAGGCGCACCATCAACCTGCCGCCGAACCACGTATGCACTTCATCAACACAATCAGTATTGAGCAGCATCGCACGATGAATTCGAGAGAAATTATTTGGATCAAGTTCCTGCTCAAGCTGTGCAATGGTGCGGTCAATGACGAAGTTTGCTTCGGCAGTTGCGGCGTAGGTTAATTTGTCCTGCGCAAAAAAATGAGTGATTTTTTCCAGTTCGATAAACCGGATGCGTTCGCCTAAGCGCGAAGCAATTTTGGAGGGAAAGGTTTTCGTTGGACTGCGCATGGCAGTAGCTAATTGCTCAGCAATTTGACGATAATCGGTTTCAATTATTTTCTCAGAATTTTTTTCAATCCGGCTCAAAGCACGATCCAGTTGCGCCATTTCAATTGGTTTCAAAAGGTAATCAATTGAATTCACTTCAAACGCTTTGAGCGCGTATTCATCGTACGCCGTCGTGAAAATAATCGAAGGTTGCCGATTGAGTTGAGCTAACAGCTCGAAGCCGTTCAGCACCGGCATTTGAATATCAAGAAACAAAGCATCAATTTTTTCGGAGTCGTTAGTTAAGGTTTCCAGCGCGGCGACGGGGTCGGTTTCATGCCCGATGATTTCAACGCGCCGGGAATCGTTGAGCAATCTGCTCAAACGGCGAATGGCGAGTTCTTCGTCATCAATCAAAAATACTCGTGGCAATTGGTGATCTGTCATCATTGCAAAACCTCTATCGCAAAACTTCTGATGATTCAGGGAGTGAAATTGAAACGACGGTGAAATCATTTTGGCGGCTGACCTGAAGCTGGGCACGATCTTCATAAAGCGTTTGCAAGCGCGCCTGTAAATTATCCAGACCGTGACCTTCAATAATTTGATCCGCAGCAAATCCGCAGCCGTTATCAAGGACTTCGAGTTTGACGAAACCCTCATTTTTACTGGCGCGGATTAAGATTTCTCCACCTTCGCGTTTGGCAGAGACGCAATACTTAATGCAATTTTCGGCTAAGGTTTGCAGGGAAAATGGCGGCACTTGCAGGCTTTCCAGCTCCGGTGAAATTTCAATCGAAAATTTCAAGCGTTGACCGAAGCGGACTTGTTCAATTTCTAAATAATCGCGCAGAATTTTGATTTCATCACGGAGCGAAATCGTCGCACTCTGATTGGAATCCAACGAAAATCTGAGCAGTGAAGCCAGCCGTTCAACCATTCGTTCCGCTCCCTGCGCGTCTTCAGGAATCAACGCCGAAATTGAATTCAACGTATTGAAAAGAAAATGCGGGCGAACCCGTGATTCCAGCGAAGTTAGTTGCGCTGAGATTGCTAATTTTCGGGCGCGTTCTTCTTCCAGTTGTTTCGTGCGAAGCTCCAATGATGTTTGCTGAAGCTGAACTTTCAGTGATTCATACAAAAAGAAACTGATGCCGAAAATCATTGAAAGCAACAGCGAAAATCGCATTCCTACCAGCATGTTTTTCATGTATTCCGCTAAGGAAATTCCTCTCAGACAGCCAAGTATAAAATCTGCTGTCAGGGTTCCGATGATGGCTGAAATAAGCACAGTCAGAAAGAGCAGAAACCAATTGAGCGGAAATGTCTGGCGAGTAATGCGAGCGGAAAAAAGATGAAAAGAGTAAAAAAATTCCAGCCCGATACAAGTGCAATAAAGTAACGAATGCCAGAAGCAAGTAGTAAACGGTAGTTCTTTGGCGGCTGGCAACATCCAATACTTGAGCAATGACGAAGCTAAAGACGCTGCCAAAATTAACGTCACTCTGGCTCCCCATCGTTCCGTCAGATTTTTTCCAAACACACAAGGACAAGTGATATTGCTCAGCGGCGACCAGTGTCCGACTTGATGATCCGATAATGAGTGCGTACTTTCATGCATAATGACAATTTTCGTTTTCTAATTCAATCCGACCCATCATGGCTTAAATTCCTGATTGACGTCATTAAGATTGACGATTTCGCCGATGATCGGTGTGACGAGTGGAATATTATAGGATTTATTCAGTTTGGTTATTTCAATGAATGGTTCGTCCCAGGGATGTTTGGCCAGAGTAAACTTTGCTGAGTGAGCAGGGAAAAGACGTTTTGCTTTTAAATCCCGTGCGGCTTTAAGGACTTCATCAGGCAAGGTATGCACGTAATGCCAGGCATTATCGTATTGCCCGTTTTCTAAAATAGCCAAATCAATTGGCCCGTATTCATTGCCGATTGCTGCAAAGTGAGAGTCGTAACCTGTATCGCCGCTAATATAAATAGTCGTTTTCGGGGTCTGTAAAACGAACGATAGCCACAGCGTATTATTTTGAAAAAGCCCTCTGCCGGATTTGTGCCGGGCAGGCTCGGTATTAATAACAAATCCATCGTCCAACGCTACCTTTTCATGCCAATCCTTTTCAATAATTTTCTCTTTCGGGTAACCCCAGTATTCAAAGTGCGATCCCACGCCAAGCCCACAGATGACTTTTTTGGTTTTGTCTTTTAGTGCCACTATCGTTTCATAATCCAAATGATCATAGTGATCGTGAGAAATGAGCAGATAATCAATCTCAGGTAACTCGGAAACGGAGTAAATATCACTTCCCCTGAAAGACTTTACTAATGCGGGAAGGGGTGAGGCATTTCCACTAAATACAGGATCAACCAAAATTCTTTTTCCAGCGACTTGTATGAAACAAGATGAATGCCCAAACCAAATCAGGATGTCAGTGTCGGGGGATAAATTTAGTAAATCAGTTTTTACAGAGGGAATTATATCAGTAGGGAAACGTCTTGGGGCTTGCTTAAAAATTCGTTTAGATACTTCGCCTAAAAAACTATAACCTTCAGCAAAAGTGGGCGTTATGCTGGTGTTTTGGAACTTACCATTTTTGAAGTTTGGTGAATTTTGAAGACGGGCAAGCCTGTCACCTGAAGGTGCCTTGCCAAATTTTGCCTGCTGCATATAGCCGTATGCTGCGACAATCAAGATAAAGACGAGTGACAGAGCTATTACTATAATATTTTTTGTTATTCTAAATATTCTTTTCACTTATTTTTAATTACCCCGAATCGCACCAAACTTTCAGCCGATTTGAATTTGTCATTTCTTTTTAAACTTTATGCTACAAAATTCCGCATTGCTCAGCGGCGGACAGTGTCCGGGTTGATGGTGCGATGATGAGTAGTGGTCAGGATAAAGAGATTAATTCAGGATTACCATCTTTTTCAGAGCCTGACTGAATATTCGGTGCCAGCTCCAAGTGGGAGCGTGACTGAATCGAAGCCATTGCCAGCATCCTGAACAAATGCCACATAAGGCGCGAGAGCTTTAGGAAAAGTTTTGATATTATCTGCTAAGACGACGGCATTCGGGCGCAATCGCGGGGCGAGGATTTTCAGCATTGGCAGATATAAATCTTTCCATCCATCCAGCAAAACCAGATCAACAGAACCACCCGGATCGCTTAACGATTGTTGTGCATCACCGGGACGAATCTCAACATAATCGGATAATCCGGCAGCCGCAATATTTTCTTTGGCTTGTGCGATTTTGCCCGGTTCGATTTCAGAGCCAATCACGATACCACCGCCGTTGTCGCGTACCGCCGCTGCCAGATAAATCGTCGAAATGCCGAAGGAGGTCCCGAATTCTACGATGCGGCGTGCGCCAATTGACCGTGCGGTGAGATAGGCAAATTTTCCTGATTCGGGCGAGAGCGGAATAAACAATTCCTTGAAGCGGGCAGCTTCTTCTTCGACCGAAGGTTTGCGTCCCAGAATCTTATCAACTCCCATCGCCATCACTGGCTTCAGAAAAGCGGCTTTTTGATGGTTAGCTTGCGCGTGCAGTCGTTGCAGCACACTGACGATTTTTGGATCGTGCAGCGAGCTGTAATCGGCTGGAGTTTTGACTTCGAGGAAGGAAGAATTGCTCATATTTAATTGTGAAGGATGTTGGAAACATGCGTTACTTATTTTTTTCCAACTGAAGAATTTGCGTAACGGAGTTTTTTAATTCCGGTCGAAGTTTGACACAAGTGACAAAATCTTTTTCTGCCTCGCTGCGATTTCCTTGTTCCAGTTTGGCAATCCCGCGATTCAAATATGCCCGCGCAAATGTCGGATCAATTTTCACCGCTTGATCGTAATCGCCGAGCGCACCAGCAACATCATTTTTTAAATGTCGAATAACGCCGCGATCATTGAGTGCCATTGCCAGACGCGGATTCAATTTGAGGGCGAGATTCAAATCCTGCAACGCTTCGTCGTATTTTTTTTGCAGATAAAAAACGGAGGCGCGATTATTGTAGGCATCCGCTGATTGCGAATCAATTTTCAAAGCCTGATTAAAATCTGAAATGGCGGCTTCAAGTTCACCTTGATTTCGTTTCAGAATACCGCGATTCAGATACGCGATGGTAGCGTTTGGATTTGAAGCAATTGCCAAATCAAAATCTAATTTCGCCCGCTCTGCGTCACCTTTGGATAACCATTTGATGCCGCGCTCCAGATACGAATTGGCAGTGGCTTCGCGTGAAACCTGCGCCGAGGCTGTCACCGAAATAAATACATAAAAAACTGCATAAGCGATGATTTTACTAACGATACTGGCTTTCATATTTTCTCCCCGGTAAAAGTTATTTGTCACGGGAGCCACGATAGCTGCACTTTAATAAGTCAGCTTTTACTATCGGATGAAAGGCAGGATTTTTAGATGAACGGTTGAATTTGTCGGATCAATCGCTCCTCAATTTTTGGTTGGAGGAGCAATGATTTTTTCGTCTTTTACTTCAGACTCGAAATGTTTGTAGTCGCTGAATGCAACGATCAGGTCGGGCATTTTTTTGTTGTCGAAGATCGCCGCATTATGATCGCAGTTGATGGCGAACTGATTCGGCATCCATTTTCCATCAGGCAGGCGAATGCCATCATAAAAAATTACGGGTTGAGCAGTCTGATCTGAATTGATCGGGAAGCCATCAAGTTTGGCAACGATATGTTCGGCAGCATCAATCCAGACGTGTCCGGTGAGTTTGGTTAAATATTTTTCTGACTTATCAAGCTTGGCTTCGGGTTTGATTTTCCAATCCAGTACAAGCATTTCACGTCCATTGAAGGTGTCGTGGCGGAGGTTGGTAAAATCCCCATAAACCAGGATTGATTTGACGTTGAATTCAAGCACTGACCCGAAGAGACCACCGCGCGAAAGCCCAAAATATACACCAATAGCTTTTGATTCGGCTTTAGCTTTGGCTGTTGCTTCGGCGACTTTGGTGGAGGCAGCTTCTTCTTCTCTTTTGATAAGTTTTTCAGAAGCTTCTTTCCTCGCTTTTTCAAGTAGCTCTTCAGAAAGAGATACACCGTTGTGATGAGTTTTGATTTTGATTAAGCGTGAACCTTTGCCTTTGGCGGGAATGAAGGTCGGTGCATACGCTTCAAAAGTATAGGAGGTTTCTTTAATATTTCCGTTTTTCTCTTTTTGCCGTTCAATGACTTTGTGAACGTGGGTGTATTCATTCAAAAAATGATAGCCCGTACCGTTCTGAAAACTCTCTTTGATCAAAGCTGGAATATTAATGGAGTCGTTGGCTGACGTTTGCGCCGAAACTGAAAAAGAAGCAAAGAGGAGAAAATATAATAAGAATTTATTCATGATAACGAAGGTACGATAGGCGTCCCGCCTGTCGGAAATAAAACAGGCGAGACGCCTATTTTACACGGCGTAAAAATTTCCGTGGAAGCCCAGTGGCAGATGTGTTTCTGTCCAGACTCTGGCTTGAAAATCCATGGTTCCGGCATCTCTGATTTCAAGGAATGTTTGGTCGCGTGTGCCGTCATAGCCTAAGGTCAACAGCCATCCAAGCTGCTCACTGTTTTTGCCGGGGTGCGGCACAAAAACAGGTTCGGCGTAGGTTCGTGATTTCCCGGTTTCTACTTTTTTGCAATCGCGGCGTTGCAAATCATGCTTGACGATGCCGTTGAAAGCCCCGCCTTTAATGCTTCCGGTGAACCCTGCGGTGTATAAAAATCGAGCCTCTGATCCGAGTTGCCGTTCATCGAAACGTGGGAATTCGACTTCTTCTTCAAGTTGAGTGCGACTGGCGAGTTCACCTTTTGCCAGATCAATTTCGATTCGCGTCAAATGATTGGTAGAAGTTTCTAACGACTGCCCCGACGAAAACGAAGCAACATTTTTCAAGACTGAACCATCAGGGCTGAGGATCGAATCAAACATCAGTTTGCCATCTTTTTCAAAAGCGTTACCGTTATGAAAAACCATGTTCGCAGGCTGGTTGATGGTGATTGGTTTGCCCGTGCCGTCCTTGCGTAAAATGATAATTTTCGTTGGTTGATCGTCGGCGAAATTCAAGGCTTGGAACGGTGCAACTTTGCCACTGGTGGCTTTGCGAATATCAACCCAGACCGGCGGAATTACAAAGATAAGATGGTCTTTCGACAACAACATATCGTGAACCATGAAATAGTTCGGTTGCGGCAATGAATACAATTGTTTGAGCTTGCCATCCTTTTCCATCCGATACACAGTTAAGGCCAAACCCATCCCGCGCTTGATGCCGAACGCATAACCTTCGCCTGTCACCGGATCAAATTTTGGATGCGCCGTGAACGGCACGTCGGCAGGCAAGGTGCCATAAAAATCCCACTCACTTTGAAAAGTTAAATTCGTTGGATCAATCGCAGTTGGATGTCCACCTTCGGATAATCCGAGGTAGCGTCCATCCCATTTCACGATGTTGACGCTGGGTTGATTTTTGCCACGAAATTTTGGCTTGTAGCCTTCCGGCGGAGGAGGCGCGACAGTTCCAACTTCCGAATAAAGCATGCGTTTGGTTTGGCTTTCTTCGAGGCGTTGCGGCGTATCAAGGAATTTTCCCTGCAATGAAACTTTGCCCTCACGAAAACTGAATTTTGAAAGATAAGCATCGCCATCAAACAAATGTTGTAAGGGAACTCCGAACGTTTCTTTTTGTCCGGGAGCCGTGCGAATCAATGTGCCATTCAAGGCTTTCGGAATTTTGCCTTCGATTTTTTTCAATTCCCAAGTGCCTTCTGCTCCAGCGGTGCGGTTGGCAAGGTAGTTAAGAGTGCGCGGACTTTCCGCCAATGCGAGTTTAGCGAAAGTACTTTCGAGCAATCCGGTAGCGGTTGCCGCTCCGATAAAATGTGCGAATTGCCGACGTGTCATGCCAAAATTTTTCATAAATGTTCCTCAATTGAAAAGCCACCCGGTCAGTGTATGCAACTACGACGGAATTCATAGATGAGTTCGCCGTATTTTTCAGAAGTGCGGTTTAAAGAGAAGATTTAATCATTGCCGCCAACAGTG
Source organism: Blastocatellia bacterium (assembly GCA_043783625.1). GTDB lineage: Bacteria > Acidobacteriota > Blastocatellia > RBC074 > RBC074 > JAFDVL01. Next base: position 106,423 of record JAYVZE010000077.1, read on the forward strand.
GAATCATGATTTCGTGGTGTCCAGTGAGGCTGTAGCCCTTTCCCGCGCCACCCGCGACGGGGCGTTTGACGACATTGGTGTTGGGACGATAGTGCTGAATGAAATCAAAGTTCGCGGTGGTGAAATCCTGTAACGGAACGCCAAGATTACGAACGACAGTGACGGCTTTCAAAAATATTTCAGGCAGAGTGACGGCGGAACCGATGTTCAAATATACGCCACCACCGTCTAATTCTTTGACGAGAGAAGTTATCAAGCGAAAATCCTGATGCGAGGTTTGACCAATGTTTGCACCGTTAGCGTTACGATGCAGGTGAATAATATCCGTGCCAATCGTCGCATGAACCGTCACCGGAATTTTGTTTTTGTAGGCTTCGTGCAGTAACGAAAATTCTGCAAATTTTGGTTGTCGTTCATGCAGCATTTTTCCGACGGCTTCACCGAGTCCAAGATTTTCCTGCGCTCCCTGATTGATCGCTTCATTCAGGATTTGCCCGGTTTCTTCGGCCATTCCGAACGCACCTTGCCCTAATGCTTCGTCTACATCTTCGGAAGTGGAGCCAATCAGCGCGATCTCGAAATCGTGAATCACGCCAGAACCATTGAGCGCAATGGAAGTCACGAATCCATGCTGCATCAAATCAGTGATGACCGGAGCCAGTCCGGTTTTGATGACATGTCCACCTGCGCCCCAGATAATGGCCTTGTTTTTGGCTTTGGCGTTGCTGATCGCGGCGGCGATGGCGCGCAGATTCTGGACGGCTAAAATATTTGGCAGCGAATCAAATAGCACCAGCAATCCGTTTGCTTCTGCCAGAGTCAGTGGTCGCGCGAAGTCTTTCACCGTGACTTTGCTGTGCCGTGAATTTAACGGGTAGGTCGAAAGTTGCGAAAGGTCTATCGGCTGTTGTTCGTAAATTGACATTAAATTTAAAGTGTAAAATTGAAGGGATTTATTCGCCAAACTTAAACGCCAATGTCCCTTGCACCTTCGATGGTTTGCCGTTCACAAGAATGGGTTGGAAGACCCACAAATTGACGGCTTCGAGACAGGCTTGCTTGAGAGCCTCTTCTCCGCTAACGGCTGTAGCAGAAACGAGCCGCCCTTCCTCAGAAACAACCAGCAGAATCTGGACGGTTCCGCGTACTCCCGGTTTGGGGATTTTTGGTAATACTTTTTTCACTGCGTTCGTCGCAAGGACTTGGCCGGCGACTTTTTCTACTCCTTCAATCCAGACGACCATAGGCGGAGGCTGTGTCAGCGGTTGTGATTGCTCGAATAAAGCAGGTGGCAAATTTTCGGTTGTGTACATCGAACGTAATATTTTCAGGGACTCCATGAAGGTCGCCGCATTTTTTGGTTCCGGTTGTTTTCCGGGGAAGCGGATGGTTGTCTCATAAACCTTTCCGAAGGCGAAATACTGCCGCGACCACACGGTGGAGCCGTCTTCCGGCATTTCTATTCGGTACTCAATACCGGGATTGCCTTCCAGGGCATAGTCGCCTCCGCTGAGCCATTTATGTTGCGGGTTTGCTTTTACTTTCTCAAGAATTTCACGAAAGCGTTTTTTAGTCTGTTCAGGCGTCGCGACGTTACCGGATAAAAAAGTTACCGTGACCTGAAACGTTGCTCCTCCGCTCACCGAGGTAAACTCAAAAAGATAAGCGGCATCATTATTAATTAATCCCTTTGCTGCCCGTTGACCTACAGGTGCAGGCATTGAGACGCTAAACCCGATGGAGCGTGAAGTAAATTCTTTGAGTGAGGTTTCAGTCGTTGGCACGATTTGCGCAACACTTGAAACTGCTACGAACATTAGCCAGAGAAGTAGAGATGCACTTTTCATAAACTTGAGTGAATGAATTCCCAGCTTGGATTATCACAAACCGTTGTATTGATGCTACGATAATGCGTACGACGTAAATAGGATAACTGATCCATAAACCCCTAATCAATAAGAGGAGAATTCTAAACCGTGAAAACTAAGCTGCTGTTGTTAATGTTGTTACTTCTGACGATTTCGTCAATGCTCGGCGCACAGGCTGTACGCAAGACTTTGGACATTTATTATGTGGACGTTGAAGGCGGAGCCGCGACGTTGATTGTGACGCCGGCGGGAGAATCAATTTTGGTGGATGCGGGCTGGCCAGGGCAGGAAGGACGCGACGCTAAACGCATTCAGGCGGCGATGAAGCAAGCTGGTATCACGCAAATAGATCATCTTATCAATACGCATTACCACATAGATCATTACGGCGGAATTCCTGAGTTGGCGAAGGTGGTGAAGATTCTTAATTTTTATGATCGCGGTGCGGTGGAAGAGGATTCACAGGATAAACCGAATCCGAAATTGTGGAGTGAGTATCAGGCGGCGACCAACGGAAAGAGCATTGCGATTAAGGCTGGCGATGTCATCAAACTGAAAACGATGAAAGGAATGTTGCCACTGAAACTTTCCTGTCTGGCGTCCAGCACAAAAGTAGCCGGTGCAAAAGGTGCAGCGAATGCGGCGTGCGCGACTGCTGAAACGAAAGCAGTAGACACATCTGACAACGCAAGAAGCGTCGTGCTGAAATTGAGCTACGGTGCATTTGATTTTTTTGATGCCGGAGATTTGACCTGGAACATTGAAAATCAATTAGTCTGTCCCACAAATTTGATTGGTATCGTTGATCTCTATCAAGTCACGCATCACGGCATGGACATCAGCAATAATCCTATTTTGCTAAAAACTGTCAGCCCAACCGTAGCGATTATGAACAATGGTCCGAAAAAAGGCGGCAGCGCGAATACCGTGAAATGGTTGCGCGAACTCCCGTCTTTACAGGCTCTCTATCAGGTTCATCGTAATACTGCGACCACTGATAATGACAATACTGCACCAGAATATATTGCGAATATTGATCCGAAAGAAGAAAACATGATTTGGGTTAACGTGGACGCAAAGAAAAAAACTTTTTCCGTCACGAATGGTCGAACGAATCAAAGCAAAAATTTTCCCATCAAGTAATTTATGAAAGTTCAACTTTTACAACTGGCTCACGCGCGTTCAGGCGACAAAGGCGATACTGCGAATATTGGATTGATCGCGCTGAAGCCGGAATATTATCCAATCCTTGTCAAAGAAGTCACCGCCGAACGGGTCAAAGCCCACTTCGCAGAAATCTGTCACGGTGAAGTCGAACGCTTTGAGCTGCCGAATTTAGGCGCACTCAATTTTTTACTTCATCATAGTCTGGGCGGCGGCGGAACGTTGTCGCTGAAAACTGATGCGCAGGGCAAGACACTGAGTTCGGCGTTGTTGCGCATGGAAGTAGAAACCGGGCTTTGGTCTTTGGAAAGTCGAGTGAATTTTTTGCTTTCGATGAAGCAGCGCAAAATGTGAATGAAGAATCTGGTTGTTTTCATCACTTACCCAAAGACCAAAAAACAAAAAACAAAGACCGAATCAGTTGACCCGTCTTGATTGGCAAACCTATAATCCGCCTTTTATTTTCTCTGTTCACTTCCGCCTCTAATGAAGGAATTTCGCCGACTCATCCAGTACCTCAAAGCTTATCGCATCACATTTGCACTTTCGATTGTGCTGATGATTGCGACGGGAATTTTTGAGGGTGCAACGAATTTATTAATCGTTCCAATCTTCAACAATCTCGCGGGAGCTGGCGCGCAAAGTACAGTTTTTAAGCAGTTGCATTTGGATCAATATTTGCCGGACGGAAGCTCTTTGACAACCATTGCTTTTTTGCTGGTTGCCTTCACCTTGGCGAAAGGTGTGGCGGAATATTTCTCGTCATTTTCAATGAGCTACATCGGGCAACACGTCATCGCCGATGTCCGTGCTTCGCTTTACCATCACATCATCAAACAATCGGCTCCGTTCTTTGCGCTGTTTCCGACGAATGCGCTGACTTCGCATTTGATGAGCGATGCACAGATGGTGGAGCGTGCGGTGTCGGATACGTTGCGCGATTTGTTACGTGAATCAGTGAGTCTCATCGTTTATCTGGTTCTGTTGTTTTCCTTCAATTGGAAGCTGGCGGCGATCATGTTATTGGTCGCGCCTCCGGTAGCTTTTCTCACGACAAAGTTCAATAAGAAATTACGGCATTATGTGAATTCACGGCAACAAAGCGGAGCCGAAATGCTGGACGTGGCACAGGAGGCAATTTCTTCGCAGCGCGTCGTCAAAGCCTTCGGGATGGAAGCCTACGAAAGTCAGCGTTTTTCCGTGGCGGCGCGACAACAAATGCGCGATCAATTGAAGGCGATGCGAATTTATTTTCTGTCACCGATTATTTTGGAAATGATCGGCATTTTTTCCGTTGCCGGATTATTGATTTATGTGCAAAGCAGCATCAATTCGAAGGTCATGAGCATCGGAGATTTTGCCGGATTTTTGGTAGCGATGTTCAGAACTTATGATCCGATTCGTCGCCTGAGCCGCTTACAACACGATCTGCAACAAGGCTTGACCTCGGCGTCGCGTATTTTCAAAGTGATGGAAACGGATTTGGAAATGCGCGATAAACCGGAGGCGGTGGCACTCCAAAAATTCGAGCAGTCGCTTGAATTTCAAGATGTCTCGTTCAGCTACGGCGCAGGCTTTGATATTCCAGTCGTCGAAGATGTTAGTTTCAAAGTTGCCGCCGGAGAAATGCTGGCAATTGTCGGGCAAAGCGGGGCGGGGAAGTCTACGCTGACGAATTTGATTCCACGATTTTATGAAGTGACGAAAGGCAAAGTTTTAATTGATGGTCACGACCTTCGTGATTTGCAATTGGCGACGCTGCGTTCGCAAATTGCGATGGTGACGCAGGAAGTTCACTTATTTAATGACACCGTTCGCGCCAATCTGGCGTATGGATCGTTCGGGAAAAACGACAGCGAAGCAAGTATTAAAATTGCCGCAAAAGCTGCGTTGGCGGATGAATTTATCAGTAAATTACCCGACGGTTATGATACGGTAGTCGGCGAGCGCGGGTTGATTCTTTCCGGTGGACAACGACAACGAATTGCTATCGCACGTGCCATTTTGAAAGACGCTCCGATTTTGATTTTGGATGAAGCGACTTCGGCACTGGATACAGAAAGTGAATTGCTGGTGCAGGAAGCCTTAAATAATTTGATGGAAGGTCGCACGACAATTGTGATTGCCCATCGCCTCTCGACCGTGCGCCGGGCTAATCGAATTATCGTGATGGATGCCGGACGCATCGCTGAAATCGGTTCTCATCAGGAACTGATGGCAAATAATGGAATTTATCGTAAACTGTATGATTTACAGTTTGCAGAGGAAGATGTTGATGGAGTGTAGTTCGCTTATCAACCACAAAAAATACAATGATTAAAAGCATGACAGGTTTCGGACAGAGTTCCCTGACCGCTGAAACCTTCAAAGTCACGATTGATTTACGATCCGTCAATAACCGCAATCTGGATATTCACTGGCGCGCTCCCATGGAATTGGCGGCACTGGAAATCCCGCTGAAAAAACATGTGCAAGCGGTGATTTCGCGCGGGCGCGTAGACGTAAACATTAACTTCACGCAAACCGCCGATACTGAATATGAAATTAACCGTCCGCTGGTGCGCGGCTACCTTGCTGCGCTGCGCACGATGCGCGAAGAATTTGGGTTAGCGGGCGACGCGACGTTAGATTCAATTGCACGATTACCGAATGTTTTACAGAATTCCAGTAAAGGTTCGCAGTTAAGTGACGAAGTTGTCAGTGGCGTTGAAACCGCGCTGCAACAGGCTTTGACGAAGCTGGTGTCAATGCGTGCCATCGAAGGCGAACAACTGCACAAAGAACTAAATTCGCGGATTGATAAAATCGAAGCGGCGTTGCGGATCATCGAAACCAATGCGCCGGATGTGACTTCCGCCTATCGTGACAAGCTGAATAAACGCTTGAGCGAATTACTGGAAAGTGTTTCGGTGGATGAAACACGGTTGGCGCAGGAAGTCGCGTACTTAGCCGAACGTGCTGACATCAGCGAAGAAATTACGCGCTTGAATTCACATCTGGTGCAGCTCCGCGAGCTGGTTAATACCAGCAATGAAATCGGTAAGAAGCTGGATTTTTTGTTGCAGGAAACGAACCGCGAAGCAAATACGATTTTGTCCAAAGCTTCAGAGTTAGCAATTTGTGACGCCGCGATTGAAATCAAAACGGAAGTAGAAAAATTGCGCGAACAAGCAAATAATGTGGAATAGGTGTCAGGTTTCGGGTGTGAGGTGTCAGATAAATCCTCGAAACGCGAAACGAAAACTATGGCAGGAAATTTAATTATTATTTCAGCTCCGTCGGGAGCAGGTAAGACGACACTGGTGCAGGAAGTGCAAAAGCGCATTCACGGAATTCGCGCTTCAGTTTCGTTCACTTCGCGTCCGCCTCGTCCTGGTGAAGTTGACGGCAAAGATTATTACTTTGTCACTCGTGATGAATTTAACCGGATGGTTGTGAAGAAAGAGTTTATGGAGTGGGCGGAAGTTCACGGAAACTATTACGGGACTTCACGCGACATCGTCACTAAAATGTTGCATGAAGGGGTGGATGTAATCCTGACCATTGATGTGCAGGGTGCAGTTCAGACCCGCAAGCTTTTTCACGATGCCATCAGTATTTTTGTGATTCCGCCTTCGTATGAAGTTTTGATTGAACGGTTGACCGGGCGCGGTAGCGATGAAGATGCGGATCTCAAATTGCGGATACACAATGCGCAGAAAGAGCTTGAACAATATGCCTCGTACGATTATTTAATTATTAACGACGAGCTGGAATATGCTATACGTGAGTTTGAATCAATTGTCGTTGCCGTCCGTTGCCGGGTTCATAATCGCGTCGAATCCGCCGAGTTGATTCTCAAAGGTTTTTATCGGTAGTTAATTTATAAGGAGTAAAATTCGTTATGCCAGAAAAAAATATTGCCACATCTTTTGATAGTAAATATCGCAAAATTCTGATTGCTGCCAAACGCAGCAAGCAAATTCAAAATGGAGCCAGACCGCGCGTTTCTCTGCCCAATGCCAAGCCAACTCGTGTGGCTTTAGCCGAAATTGATTTGGGCTTGATTCATTACGAAATCACCAAACGATAAAAATAATAGTGCTGGGTAGGAAAGTGCTGAGTGCTGAGTCAGAAGTTCTGAGAACTCAGCACTCAGCACTTTCTTACCCAGCACTAAAAGAATATTTATGAATGTTCTGCTCGGTGTGACAGGTTGTATCGGGGCTTACAAAGCCGCTGAGATTTTGCGCTTGCTGCAAAAATCCGGCGTCAACGTTCGCGTCGTGATGACCCGTTCCGCTACAGAATTCATTCAGCCTCTCACCTTTGAAGCGCTATCAGGACAATCGGTCATCGTCGAAATGTATGATCGTCCGGGCTATGCTGTAATTGAGCATATTGCCCTCGCCCGTGAAGCAGAGTTGCTTCTCATTGCACCTGCAACGGCGAACATTCTGGCGAAGTTTGCGCACGGCATCGCAGATGATTTTCTCTCGACGCTCTATCTTTCCAATACTAATCCGGTCTTGATCGCACCTGCGATGAACGTCGAAATGTGGAGCCATCCGGCGACGCAGGCAAATCTGAAAATTCTTCGTGAACGTGGAAATCATTTTGTCGAACCGGGCAGCGGATACCAGGCGTGCGGCGAAGTTGGTGTCGGTCGTTTAGCTGAACCTGAGGAAATTGTCAAAAAAACGCTCGAACTCGTCAGCACGCAGCACTCGGCACTCAGCACCGACTTAACTGGCGAACATATTGTAATCACTGCCGGGCCAACGGTTGAAGATATTGATCCAGTGCGATTTATTACAAATCGTTCGTCAGGGAAAATGGGCTATGCTTTGGCGGAAGCGGCGCAACTGCGCGGAGCCGAAGTCACACTAATTAGCGGACCAACGAAACTTGCAGCTCCGGCTGATGTGGAATTAATTCCGGTCAGATCAACCCGCGAAATGTACAAAGCCGTTATGAGAAAAATTGGTGAAAGTACTGTTTTTATTGGCTGCGCTGCGGTTGCTGATTATCGTCCGGCGGTTCGGGCGGAACAAAAAATCAAGAAAAATGGTCAGCCGGCAATGACGCTGGAACTCGAAGCAACGGAAGACATTATTGCTACAGTCGGCGCATTGCCTAACAAGCAAAACAGAATTGTGATTGGCTTCGCCGCCGAATCAGAATCGTTGCTCAGTAATGCTGAAAAAAAATTGAGCAGCAAAAAACTTGATTTGATTGTGGCGAATGACATTACGCGGACAGATGCCGGATTTGATGTTGAGACCAACGCGGCTATGATTTTGCGACGTGATGGAACCCGGTACGAAACTGCTTTGATGAGCAAACGCGAACTTGCCGACAAAGTGTTGGATGAAGTGATTCGATTGCGTGCTTTATAAAAAAACTGATGAATCCACCAGAAGAATTCCAAATATTATTGCAACAGGCAACGGAGCATTTGCGATATTTCCGTGAGCTTGGCATTACTCATTTTGGTGAGCAGTCGAACCCTCTTCCTACGATTCAATGGTCAGAAGCCAAGCCAATGATTTCTGAATGGAAGCTTGAATCAATCGCTCAAGCCCCTGTTATTATTGCTCCAACCCAACCTAACCCCGATATGCCTGCAAAAAAAACTACCCCTGTTTTATTTGGTGAAGCAAATGCTTCGCTGATTCCTGAACTACAATTCAAAGATGATTCGCTGGAAAAAATCCGGGCGGATCTGGGCGATTGTCAGCGGTGCAAACTGGCGGCGACACGAACCAATATTGTTTTTGGTGAAGGGAATCCAAAGGCTGAATTGATGGTCGTTGGCGAAGCTCCCGGAGCAGATGAGGACGCCAGCGGACGCCCGTTCATCGGACGCGCCGGACAATTGCTGACGAAGATGATGGAAGCGATTCATTACAAACGCGAAGATATTTACATCGCCAACATCATCAAATGCCGACCGCCGGGAAATAGAAACCCGGAGCGCGACGAAGTCGAAATGTGCAGCCCGTTTCTCTATCGGCAAATTGCAGTCATTAAGCCAAGATTGATTGTGACGCTGGGGAACCCTTCGACGCAGGGGTTGCTGAACACGAAGCAGGGAATCACGACACTGCGCGGACACTTTCACGATTACCCACGAATTGAAGGGATTAAAGTAATGCCGACTTTCCATCCGGCATATTTGCTGCGCTCTCCTGATAAGAAAAAAGAGACGTGGGAAGATTTGAAAATGGTGAGAGACTTTTTGAAATAAAAATTATTTTGAGGCAGAAAACGATGAGGGAGCTGGAGCAACCTGCTCCAGCCCTCTTTCTTTGCTATTTGTTCAGAAGAGCAGGCGGGAGACATAACTGAGATGGCTACGGTTTGTCGGACGCGCCGGAGAAATGTGGGGGATTAAACCTTCCGAATAATCTTGCCGGAAAGGGTCTTTTGAAGTCAGTCAAAAAATAAATTGAAAAAATTCCATCCTCAAAAACTCTGGTGAATGAAAAAAAATGCAGTGGATGAAAAAAATATTTTGAGGGTGAAAAAGGGGAATCATGGACTTTTCAGGAAAGCTGTACTCTGCTAAAAAAGACGGTTTTTATTAGGAAAAATGAAGGATTTTCGGGAAGAGGGCAGGGAAGTGTCAGAACATAACGCCCATTAGCGGACGCGGTTTTGTAATGGTTAAACGGATACTAACTTGACAGGATGTGACGCCCTATTTTAAGGTTCGTCCGTTCCGAGACATTTGGTTTTTTGATTGCTGCATTTTCAGCAAGCCAAGCATTGTTTTTCTTTGGTGGTGGCAAGAGACCCACGAACGATAAACGCAAGAAGCACAGAGACGTTTCTTCATCACCACAGCCATTTTTTCATGACGCATCATCTTCAGCATCGAAGTGTCATGAATCAGCGTTCTTTCTCCACGAGCACGGCGTCGCTTCACGGTGAGTAGAGTTCTACCTACGGCTCAGTACATCAGGACACGTCAATTTGCTCTCCCCTTCAATCACTTGCGCTAGACAGCGAGTCAGGATCGGTGTGCCTGAAACTTTGTCTCGCGGAAAGGCAGTTGCTATGAACGTCACTTTTGCACAATTACAACTCGTGCCCAACACGTCGGTTCCTTATTCCAAACTCATTCCTGAACAAAACATCAATGATCGTCGTGTCAAAAAGGTCATTCTGTTGATGAAGAAAGATGTCGCGCAGCCAATAACATTGGCAAGCCTCGCTATCATCGCAGAAATCAGCCCCAGACAATTATCTCGTCTCTTCAAAGCGGAAACAGATTATTCGCCGATGCAGTATCTGCATTTGATGCGTTTGGAAGAGGCGTGTTTTTTATTAGGCAGTTCGTGGCTACCCGCCAAAGAAATTTGTCTGGAGGTGGGTTGGAAAGATCAAAGTAATTTCATCCACGAATTCAGAAAACAAAAAGGCTGTACACCGTGTGAATTTCGAGAAAAAATGATGGCAATGAAAAATCGTGTCCATTTTTACCAACTCATGTCCATATTTACCAATTGAATTTTGTTGCAAACACCGATTCGATTTTAGTAAGGTAAAAACGTTCCATCGAACACAGAGTCAATTTGAGATTACAGTCGAACTCACAGGCCAAAGCGTTCCCTGTTTTTCTCTTCATCGTTACTAACAGTTTTTTCCGGTGAGCTTCAATGGCTCGCGTCAGGGTTTGTGTGTCTGGTTTCCGAAGCCGGATGCAGAAGGATTCTTATGCCTTTTTCACTGCTTAAATTCACTCGCAATAACATCATCGCTCTGAGCCTGATTGCTGTCGTCGCCATCGCCGGATTCACGGCAAGTAAACGTTTCACTAATAAAGTTTCCGC
>JAYVZE010000078.1:0-45470 GCA_043783625.1 Blastocatellia bacterium
ATGCAAAAACGCCCTTACTGCGTGCGGGCTTCTACATTTAATAATTTCCTCTCCACCACAACAGTTGTCTTGTTGCGCCTGCCTGCATATAATCTCCCCGCAGCTTAAACATAAGCTTTGCAATGTCATTAATTGACAGCATACAAAAGATCAATTTCGAGGTCTTGGTACGACTGTCTCAATATTATTGGAGGATATAAAATGAGCCTGAAAGTTGGCGATGCAGCTCCTGACTTTGAATTAGCCAGTCACACTGGCAACAAGGTCAAGCTTTCTGATTTCAAGGGGAATAAAAACGTTTTCATTGCGTTTTACCCCCTCGACTGGACACCTGTTTGAACGGTGCAAATGCCTTCCTACGAAGCCGATTTAGCGCGCTTCGCGGAAGCTGATACCCAAGTTTTGGGTATTTCAATTGACTCAATCCCTTCCCACGTCGCCTGGGCGAAAAGCCTTGGCGGTATCACGTACGACCTGCTCGCAGATTTCAATCCCAAAGGCGCAGTTTCAAAAGCTTACGGTGCTTATCGTGACGCTGACGGCATCAGCGAACGCGCTCTTTTTGTGGTTGATAAAGCAGGAAATCTGGCCCACGTGGACATCCACGATATTTCCAAGCAACCCGACAACGAAGAAATCTTCGATGTTCTGAGGAAGCTTTAATACAGGTAATAGGTGTCAGGTGTCGGGTTTCAGTTTTCCCTGACACCTAACACCTGCCACCCGACACCTTTTTATTATGCTAATATCCCGTAAATGCGTACCATTCACACCGTTTGATCGAGAGCTGTCAAAAGCAACGATTGCGATTGTTACGGCTGGTGGAGTCCATCGCAAAGATCAAGCTCCTTTTAATATCGCTGACGAATTGGGAGATTTAACCTTCAGAGTCATTGGCGGTGAAATCGAAACTTCCGAACTGATGGTGACGCATCACCACTACGATCATACGGATGCCGATCAGGACATCAATGTCGTCTTCCCGATGGACGCGCTCCGTGAATTGCACGCCGAAGGATTCATTGGCGGCATTGCCAAAGAGCATGTTGGGTACATGGGCTACACAATGCAGTTGAAGCAAATGTATGAGGAAACAGCTCCGCAAATTGCCGAAGAAATTTCCAAACGTTCCAGAGCCGATGCCGTTATTTTAACGGGAGGCTGACCGAACGTCTGTCACCGCACGGTCGTCGCGGTACAACGTGAAATCGAATTGCTCGGAGTTCCCACAGTCTTAATTACGGTCAGCCCTGAAGTCTCCAAACAAATGCGCCCCCCTCGCGCCATGGTTCCGAAAGATTTCAAAATTGGAAATTCTTTGGGCAAGCCGGGCATGAAAGATTTACATAAAAAAGTTCTTCGGGATGCGTTATTGCTGCTCACAGTACCCGCGCGTCCGGGTGAAGTTATCGAATTTGAATATCCTGAATACGAAACCGCAAGTCTTTAAAAAGTTCAGAGTTCACGCTTCAGCGTGCCAACGCCAGCGAAGCGCGGCGTTTGGCAAACTAAAGTTTGAACGCTGAACTTTTCTTCGTTTACTTATTGCTGGGCATTCTGTTTACGCCTACGTCGCGCCTTCGCCACTATTCCCGCCAGACCTGTTCCCAACAACAACATCGTCGCAGGTTCTGGCACAGGCGCAACCAAACCAGGCGCAGAAATCGTGAAGGTGTATTGATCGGTGTAGATTCCTGTTACGGCATTCAACGGTCCGACTGATAATCCTGTTCCTGATGCTCCGGCAAAAATTCCGGTGCCACCTGTCACCGTATAAGACAGCGAAAATTTCGTATCGCCCTTGGCATCAGGCAGAAAAATCGTACCAACGAATGTCCCCGTGAAGCTATTGCCATTGGACAAACTATAGGTGAATGATCCTTGGTTCGGGCCAGTGCCGCTTGCACTTATGGTTGTGAAATTAACGGTGCCAGGTTCTACCAAAGTCATTGTTCCGAATGGAGACGTGGCTGTGCCTTTGGCGAGAAAATCAAAAATTGGTTTTGTCGGGTCAGAAGTGGGAACTGAAATCCCCGACCCCGTCCCACTGAATGTAATGGAATCAGCCTTCGCGGTTGCGCTGAATCCAAGTAAACAAACCATTATCACCATTCCAACGAAGGTGAGTATTCGTCTTCGCATCATAAAATTTTCCTTTCCAGGTGAAAGCAATTTCGCAGCATGCTACGAAATTGCCGAGGTTATTAGAAAACCCGCTGCGCATCAATGAAACTGCTACTGATGCGAGTGGAAAAGACGGCTTAATGTAATTGAAAATCTGGGGAGAAATGGTCTTTAGTATACGCCAATTTTTGGTACTGGCAATACTAGCGCACCCGCCTGCCAACACCGAAAACGTTATCGCCATCGCCATTCGCGCCTTGCAGGAAAATCTCGTTTCCTTCGTCTACCACAGTGAAAACGTAATTCACCGTCGTGCCGAGCGAATCTTTGTAATTCCCTGTTCCGGTACAATCGCGGTTCAATTTGTACGTGCCTTGATAATCACGGCGCGGTACTTGTAAACCATTAAAACTGGCAGCGTCGAAGCCAACTATTCGCCCTCCTGAAAGATGCGTTAGCAACCCGGCTGCCGCGACATTCGGAACGCCGGGCAGACTGCCTTCCAGCCGATAACCGTAATCACCGACAATCATCTGGCTGCCGCAATTCGGACGATGCCAAGCGGGAGCAATCCGCTTACCATGTCCTTGCAATACAATGCCTGGATTCGTGTTGATTAAAGTAATCTGATCGCCATTATCGGTAAGAACTGAATTGTAGGTGATCTGTTGATTCAATTCGGGAACAAAAAATTTCCCGGCGCCAGTACAATCATCATTCGTCGTAAAAATGCCGTTCGTGCCAGTCCCAGGAATTGTTTTTCCGTTAATGGTTAGCCGCACGTTTGCGCTAGTGGTTCCGTCTGGATTCGCGGTAAATAATCCATTCACTAAAAACGGCCCGACACCAATGATGGAGCCATTCATTTGATAGCCATACGTGCCGCTGCCTGTGCGATTGGAACAGCGCGGGCGGTGCGCGGAGGCGTGATTTTCAGATTGTTCGACTTGTGCGCGCACTGTGTTGGAGCGGAAGAAATAATTCCCCGCACTGGTGAGCAACGTGATGATCAGACACAGCGATAATGTAGCGATAAAGATATGTTTCATAAGTTTTTTCCTTTTCTGTGAATATTGCGATGCGAGCCAGATGGCTCAATAGTCCTAACATGAGAAGAATTGGCAGGACGTTTGCGCCATCGCCTGTCCCCCCTCTTCTACTTGTCATAAAACACCACCACTTGACAGGCTATCCCTGCCGGGTTGCAACTATACGAACCGCTGCCACAGCCAAAGTTTCCATTGGCCGCTTTAATGATGATCGTATTGTTGCCTCTATTCAGACAAGCTATTGAAAACGTGTGCAATTCAGACGAAGCGTTGGCTGCGAGCGATTCATCATCGCGGCTGCCGATGCTGCCAACGAAACATTCATTGACGTATACTTCGGCGTAATCATCCGCTGCGATAGAAATCATGCCGCCCACGGGAGTTCCACCCTTGAGCGAGAAATTGTTTCTGAAGGTATATTCAGCCGGATAGGCAGGCTGAGTTTCGCCTGTGAGGCCTGGTGCCCAAATCCATTTCGCACCCGCCAGTCCGCTGATGTCGGCTCCCCAATTGCCCCCGTAGCCCCAGGCCGTTGTGTCAGCGGGACAACTGCCCGCTGTATCAAGGCAAACCGCTTGGGCTTTGCCTAAATCATTGCCAGCCGAATCCTGGACCTTCCAACTCCTATCCGATGCAATCGTGATCATTTGTCGTGTTTGTGCTTGTGCCACCTGCGTCAGGAAAAGGGTATAGGCCAATCCGCCTGCGAACAGAACGCTAATTATCAAGGTTTTGAGTTTCATTTTGAGGTCTCCTGTTATGGTGTTTGGTTGACGACGAAATCGCAGAGGCACACCATTCCTCTATCAGTCTTGCTGATCGGGTGATTTCGGCGTTATGTTCAGAACGGATTTGGGCTGAGGACGCGTTTCCTGCCGTCAACCGCTCTCGTGTTGTTGCAATAATTTCGAGTTTATTTCCCCCCTCATGCTAAAGTGCTTTAGCATGGTCAATGCCCCCTACGCTGTCATTTCTTGCGTCTTGAAATGACGCGCATCAAGTTCTGCGTGATTGATTCCGTAATCGTGTCTTTCGCCTTCATCTACGCGACGAAACGCGGCTTCGACTAAATTGGCAAATAAAACAGTTGTCACTTGCATCGCGTAAATTGTGTCGTCTACATCGCGCGGAGTGAGCAAAAGATTTTCGACGTAATCTGCCATCAAACGATTGTGTCCGACATCGGCTTCGTTATGTTCCAACAAAAACGACATCGCATTCATCGGTACACCCGCCTGCAAAAATCCTTGCGCGTACTTTTGTCCGAAATGCGTCGGCAAATATTCCAGATGAAAGACAAAGCCCAAATAGCTCACCGGATTGAGATACTGAATTAGATAAAACGAGAAGCCGATCATCGCGCTTGTCGCTGGCAGAGGACGCTCATTCGGAATATTTTCTGTATTGACTCCGAGCGCGCGCAAATCGGCTAAGGCTAATTCGTCGTGTCCCGTTTCGCTACTGGCGTGTTGCAACATTTGCTTGATGTAGCCGCGTTGTGCGCCGCGCAGATGAATCAAAATCGCAGCAAAAAATGGCGGCGATTCTCGCGCATAAAAATAAATTTCGCGTAGTAACGAGGCGTAATGCGCAGCCGTAAAATCTCCGTCGAGCAGACGTTTCATGCCAGACATCGCATTGAAGCGCGGCACTTCGGCGAACCAGACTTCTTCTATTCGTGATAGGTTTTGGTTGTTCATAATTTTTTTCTTCAAGCCCCAACGGGGCGCAATGTAATAGCCCAGGGTGCAACCCTGGGTAGCAATGGCAAAATCGAGTAAGTCCTGAAAGGACGAAATAAAAATATTACTTATGCCGCCCATTCAGGGCTTGAATCGCCTGATTTCATTGACCCAGGGTTGCACCCTGGGCTATTACATTGCGCCCCGTTGGGGCTTTTAGAACTCAGGTCGCTCACGCTCTCCGTACTGTAAACCACCCGCAGCGTCCGTGCCTGCGCTTGATTAATCGGGTAACGCGCACAAATACTGGCGAACGGTGATTTGATCTGCTGCAAGTATTCGTAATCCTGCACCACCAAAACCATTGGCGTCAGCCAACCTGCTTCGGGATGAAAAAAACTTGCGCCACAAATACGAAATCCCATTCGGCTGTACGATCCCATCAAATTTGTCTGGCAAGTCAGGTAAGTTAAATTTGCACTTTTCACATGCATTTGCGCGTAGCATCCCTGAGAAAGCCGTGCGCTGAGAATGGTTCTTCGACAGGCTTTGGCGACCACCCATTTGCTGGAAATAGAAATGCTGCTGGTGTTTTGCCTCAAGACTGTTTCTTTGACGAGTGGATGATAGTGGACTTCATACTCTGACAGGTCAGTGTTATGGCTGTAATTGAGCCGCACACAACCAACCAGTTCATCGTTCTGCCACGCACCAATAATATCGGCGGTCTTGTCCCACTCATCATGCAAAACTTTTTGCCGATGATCGGCGTTCTCCATTGTGGCGCCGAGTTCTTCGACATACATCTGATAGCGCAGCCGATAGATGGCTTGTAATTCTGCTTGTGTCGTTGCAATGTGAATATCCAGCATTAGTTGCTTTCCTTTTCTCAGTGGATGGCTGATCGTCGGCGCGTTGCTCATCAATTTCCACATCATGCGTTCGGGTAAAAGCTGCGACGTAAACAATTCAATGCTTGTATTGTTATCAGAAAGTGTTCCGCCCTTCGGTGCGAAAATAGACAAGCAACCCAATAAGCACGCCCGCCACTACCAGGAGCGTGATAGTCGTTCCCTTTCCGATGCGTGTATTCTTTCCTGTAGCCTTTGTAACATTCGGATACGGCACATTGGTTTCCGTGCCAGTGTTTGGGTCAGTAATCGCAAACGACTCTTCCCCGACTTTGCTCACGTAACCTTTGAGCTTGGTCTTGTCGCGTAGCTTGATCTCGATACGTGCGTCTGTGCCGACGCCGAGTTTGGCAATTTCCGTCTTCATCTTCGCGGCAAACTCCGCCGCCTTTTCCTCTTTTGATTTTGCCGCAACGGATGGCACGCCGATGAACGACAAGAACAATGTACTGACTAAAAGGTTAACGATAAATTTTCTGAACATAGGTTTCTCCTTGGGGTACTGTTTAGAAATAAAACTTCAGCGCAAATTGAATAATCCGCGCGGGCGTTGCCGTCGTGCGAATCGTGCCGAAGGCGTTGTCCGCTACATTCAAATTCGGCAAGCCCGGATTCACGCGATTAAAGGCATTGAAAAACTCCGTGCGAAATTGGAAGTAGCGCGTCTCGCTCAAGTGAAAATTCTTTGCCAGTGTGAAATCAAAATTCACCAAACCGGGGCCGCGCATCACGCCGATGCCGGAGTTGCCAAACACGATTCCTTTCGTCGGATCAGTTGCGGCAAATGCGGCGCGATTGAACCATTGGTCAATCGTCTCCGGCCCTTTCGGATCGCCAATCAAGTTTGGACGCCCGCGTCGTTCGCTGCCTAAATTCAGCACGCCACCGCCGGTTTGCACAGCGGTTAGCCCCAGGCCGCTTTGGAACGTGTGAATGCCTGTGACGTTCCATCCGCCGAGCACCGCATCAAATAACGCACCCGCATCACTGCCGTAACGTCGCCCTTGTCCGAACGGCAATTCCCACACGTAGCTCGCGACAAACCGGTGCTGAATGTCGAACTCGGCGAGACCGCGTTCGGCTTTCAGGTTGTTGGGATTTTGCGGTTCGCGGAACGTGCCGACATCAAAGCCCGCGCCCGCGCCGCTCGTCGAAAGATGATCGGGCGATTCGGTCAACGCTTTGCCCCACGTATAACTGCCGAGGAAGGTGAAGCCGCTGCTGAAACGTTTTTCCAACCGCACTTGCAGCGAGTGGTAATTCGACAGCACGCGGTTTTCGAGGAATTGAATATCGCCCAGTGTTGTGAACGGACGCGCGCCTGCGATTGCCGCGCCGGTTGTGGCGTTGATGACAATGGCGCGTTGATTGGCGTTGCGAAAGCCCGCGAGCTTCGTGCCTTTGTTGCCGACATACGCGACTTCGAGCAGCAGGTCTTTGATGAGTTCGCGTTGAATGCCGAGGTTCCATTGCTGAATGTACGGCGTACGCTGATTCGCGTCTTGTGCGCGACGGCCTACGGTGGCGCTCAATTTCGTGGGATCAAGCAAGCCGCTCGGATAGCCGTCCTGCAAGCGAAAGATTGCGGCGGCGCTCGTCAGGTTCGTGCCTGAAACGGCAATTGTATTGTCCACGAGAAACGGCGGATTGAAGCCGAGCAATCCTTCGCGCCCTTGCCGATTCGAGTGGTTGTAAAAAATTCCATACGCGCCGCGAATCACCCAAGCGTTCGTCGGCGAATAGGCAAAGCCAAAGCGCGGCGCGAAGTTGTTGCGGTCGGG
Organism: Blastocatellia bacterium; assembly: GCA_043783625.1. Lineage (GTDB taxonomy): Bacteria > Acidobacteriota > Blastocatellia > RBC074 > RBC074 > JAFDVL01. Next base: position 7,548 of record JAYVZE010000078.1, read on the forward strand.
GCGAATCAACGCGCGCTCGAACAGACTGCCGTCTTTCGCCAATGAAATCGCGCCGGTCGTGGGATCGAAGTTGGCAAACTGATTATCGGCTTCGACGGGCGGCGTCGCGTATTCGTACCGCACGCCGTAATTCAACGTCAGCTTCGGCGTCAGTTTGAAATCGTCCTGCACATAATAAAACTGCATCCGCTGGCCTTGATCAAAAACCGAATTGCTGGTCAGCACCAACTGCTGCGGCAGGCCGAGCAGCAAGTCGCCAATCGCACGTCCAGTGAAGATGCCGTTATTGAACGTCATACTGCCGATCAGCGCGTTGATGTCTCGAATCTTCGTGCTGACGAACAGTTGCTCGAAGCCGTACTTCAGGAAATGCCGCCCGGCCAATTGCGAGAGCGAGGCTTTGAAATCGTAGGCGCGCGGTGTTTGAAATTGCGGCGTCGAAGTGTGACGACCAAACGCGGAGTAACTTTGGATAATGAGCTTGGGCAAACCACCGATGATATCGGGCGCATTCGGCACGTTCTTCAATCCGACTTCGTCCGCGCCGTTGGTGCCGAAGTTCGGCGGCAGCACAAAGTAATCGCCGCGCGTATTGCCAAAGCGAAAATCCGAAGTCATCCGCGTGTTGATCGTCCAATTCACGCCGACCGCAATGCCTTGCGAACGGTTGTCGCCGCTGCCGAATGCATCGTTGAATGAGCCTTCGGCTAAGCCGGGCATCGGCGCGGGACGAAACAAATTGGAATCCACGAAGCTGTAGCGCCCGAACAAATTCAGCGCGCTGCTGAAGTTGTGATCTACGCGCACATCGAATTGATCCTGCCGCGTGCGCGTGACAGGCGAGGCGACGAAGTTGTTGCTTGCGCCGGACAAATTCGCATCAGGAAACAGCGCGACGATTTTTGCCCCGACCGGATCGAATCGAGTCGAAGGAATCGTGTTGTTCGCAAACGGCGCGCGAGCATTAAACGGATCAACGACGGCGGCTGAAAAGATGCCGCGCTTTTCGTTCGCGGACGGCACAGTCGAAAAGCGCACCGTGCCTTCGCGTTCGCGCAAGCCTTCGTAATCGCCGAAGAAGAACGTTTTGTTCTTGATGATTGGCCCGCCCACCGCGACGCCGAATTGATTGCGTTGGCGCACGGGCTTTGGCTGTCCCGCGAGGTTGGAGAAAAAGTTGTTGGCATCCAGCGCGCGATTGCGCAGGAATTCATAGACGCTGCCGCGCATCGCGTTCGTGCCGGATTTGATCGTCGCATTGATGACGGCTCCGGCGGAGCGTCCAAACTCAGCGGCGTAGGCGTTGGTTTGAATCTTGAACTCCTGTAACGCCTCAATCGAAGGCTGCACGACTTGCACGTTGTCGCCGCGAAAGCTGTTCGAGTACGAAATATTGTCCACGCCGTCGAGCATGAACACATTCATAAACACGCGATTGCCGTTGACGTTGATCGCGCCCTTGAACCCAATCGAAGCCAGACGCGGTGTGCCCGCCAACACGCCCGGCGAGAGCAAGGCAAGCTGGTTGTAATCGCGTCCGTTGAGCGGCAGGTCTACGATTTTCTGCTGGTCAATGACGGAGCCGCGCGATGACGTTTCGGTTTCGAGCAGAGGCGTGCCGCCGCTGATTTCAATGACTTCGTTGACGCCGCCGATTTGCAACTCCACATCAAGACGCGCGACTTGATTGACCTGCAACGTGAGGCCGCTGCGCAGCAGTTTGCGAAAGCCTGCTTTTTCGACGGTGAGCGAATACAAGCCGGGCTTGAGGCTCGGCACAATGTACACGCCCTGATCGTTGGATTCGCTGCGGCTGCTGATGCCGGTAGCGATGTTGGTGACGGTGATCGTCGCGCTGGGAACGACTGCGGCCGCCGTGTCTTTGATTGTACCCGTGATGGTTGCCGCTTCTTGTTGCGCCAGCGTAACAAGCGAGCAAACGAGCATCAGAACGAACAAGCGAAATTTAGGCTGGAAATTCATATCAAAACCTCTTCTTTTTTAATTGATTGAAACTGGTCACCCTCTTCGCCCGTCGCATTCCACGGTTCGCAAAGTTCCTGTGACAAATGATCCACATATTCCATCGTCGCACCGAGTTCTTCGACATACACCTGATAGCGCAGCCGATAGACGGATTCTAATTCTTGCGGTGTTTTTACTAATCGAATATCAAGCATAGTCAATCTCTCTTTAGATCACTTCACAATTGTGTTTTAGCCGAATGGCCAGGCTGAGGACGCTGGTTGTACTTGAAGTAGTGCCTTAAATATTTGCGATCCGTCGTGCCATTCTTATAGCGTTACCTTAATCGCGTAACGCATACCCGATCATAAGAAATATTCCTATTGCGGCTCCCGCTGAGATGGCGATAATCGCGCCTTTATTCAAATTGTTACCTTTGACCTGTGTGACGGTTGGGTACGGGACTTCGGTTTCAGTCCCGGTCTTTGCTTCAGTCACGAAAAAAGCTTCTTCACTAATTTTACTCACATAGCCCGAAAGCCTGGTTTTGTCGCGGAGCTTGACGCTGACCTGCGCGTCCCGACCTGTGCCGAGCCTGGCAATCTCGCGTTTCACTTTCGATGCGAGTTCGGCGACTTTTTCTTCCTTTGTTTTTGCCGCTACGGATGGCACACCGATGAACGACAAGAACAAGGCCATGACGAGAATGTGAATGACGGGTTTTCTAAACATAGTTTCCTCCTGAAAGTTTGTGATTGTCATTAGAAATAAAAACTGACTGTTTGCCGTGCGAAAATCGTCAAGCCATGAAAAAATCTGTTCGATAAATTGTTCAGGCAGTACTTTTCCTTGAAATAAATCAGGCATTTATGTTATATGCCTAGGAATCGTCGCGCAGACAATTTGGTTAGAACTTTTTTTGGCTGAATGCTTAGCCGATCTCCCCTAGAATTTTGTCTAATACCGCAAGTCGAGTATTTTTTCATCGCTTGCGGCACTACCGGAACCAGAAACTCAAGTGCAGTAGATTTTCCCAAAGATACTGTTTTGTGTTTCTGGACATTTTCAGTTAGTGCTGTGAATGTCGGGAGAATAAATACCGGTTAGGCGCTTAGAAGTCCTTACAAAATTCCGGGAATCGGTGAAAAAAGTTCTTACCAAATTCTTACAAGAGGGTAAGGCGATGACAGCAAAGAACTTTTACGCATTTGGTGCGTTCCGACTTGATCCACAACAAAAGATTTTATTGCGCGAGGGCGAGCGCATTCCACTTCATCCCAAGACGTATGCAACATTATTGGCTTTGCTGGAGACCAGCGGGGAGGTCATTAGCAAAGACGATTTGATGGAGAAAGTCTGGCCCGGCACGTTCGTCGAAGAAAGTAGTCTGACCAAAAATATTTCTATCCTGCGCAAAGCGCTCAGCAACGGACACGACCATTCTGATTATATCGAAACGATTCCGACTATCGGCTATCGGTTTGTTGAACCTGTGCGACATCTGGAAAAGAGGGACGGGGAGAATCGGCGAAACGGCGAGGCGGTAAATGAAGTGAGTGAAACCGCACTGCCAGTGCTGGAAGAAAATCGCCCACTCGCTCCGCCGCCCGTTCCGGTCCCTCCATCGCCGCATCGCCTCTGGTTGTGGAGCGGGTTGGCGTTATTGCTAATCTTTGGTGCGAGTCTGGCCTGGTTCAAATGGTCGCATTCCCCACAAATCAAATCGCTCGCGGTGTTACCCTTTAATTCTTTAGACTTGAAGGAGACAAATGAAACATTAGGACTGCGATTAGCTGACGCGCTAATCTTGCGCCTGGAAAGTTTGCGGCAACTTCAGGTGCGTCCTGTCACCGCAATTCGTAAATACGCCAATCAGGAATTCGATCCGCTCGCTGTCGGTCGAGAATTACAAGTGAACGCCGTCCTCACAGGTTTTGTGCAGCACACCGATGGGCGAGTGCGTCTGACTGTCCGTTTGGTTCAAACCAGTGATGGGCAACAACTGTGGGCGGATACGATTGATTATCAATCCAATGATGCTTTGTTATTGCAGGATGTCTTAGCCGGACAGGTGGCGCAAGCACTTGTGCCGCAACTAAGGCCTGAAGAACAGCGACGATTGGCAACGCAGGGAACGGAAAATGCCGAAGCTCGCCGTCTCTATTTGACAGGACGCTTTGAGCTGAACCGTCGGACGGGCGAATCAATGAAGAGAGGAATTACCAATTTTGAAGAAGCTGTCCGCCTTGATCCGAACTACGCCGCAGCGTGGGCTGGCATCGCTGATTGCTGGACAATTTTGAGGCAAATTGATGAAGTGCCGCAAGCTGAATCTATCCTGAAGGCCAAAGCAGCAGTGACAAAAGCACTGGCACTGGATGATACCTTAACTGAAGCCCATGCCTCATCCGCACTTATCAAAGTCCAACACGAGTGGGATTGGGAGGGAGCTGATCATGCGTTTCACCGCGCCATCGCGTTGAATCCAAATCATTCGGCGATCTGGCACTGGTACGCGATGTACTTATCTGCGATGGCACGACACGATGACGCGCTCAATGCGATCAAACAAGCGGAAAAACTTGACCCTACTTCGAGCATTATTAACACGAATCACGGCTGGATTCTCTGGTGTGCGCGACGCGACGCTGAAGCCATCGCACAGTTACAAAAAACAATTTCTCTCGACCCTCAATTCGCCAATGCCCATGCCAAATTAAGTTACGTGTATGAAACGACCAAAAAATATGCGGAGTCAGTCGAGGAGCGCGCCAAAGGCTGGGAACTTTCTAACGAGCCAAAAGCAGCGATTCAGATAAGAGAAGCGTATAGCCATGCAGGTTGGCAGGGCTATACACAAAGTTATTTGCAACATGTACAAGAAAAAGCAAAGGAAGGTTACAGCAGTCCAAAAGAATACGTGCTGGCTTATGCCCAATCAGGAAATAAAGAACAGGCGTTGGAATGGCTGGAACGCGGTCACGATGAAAAATCAGAAGCTGTGCTTTATATGAAAGTTGATCCGCGTTTCGACAGCCTGCGGTCAGACCCGCGTTTTATAAAGCTGTTACGGCAGATGCGATTGGCAGACTAAATGTGACAAAAACCGTCACTAGGTAAAATTGTAAAGTTTGACACCTGAGGTGTGTAAAAGTTACAATGCTTAGGTCATACGCTTGCAATCTAGCTATCATACTCTTGCAAGTTATCAAGAGCCTCTCCGCTCGAAGGATGCTTTATTATAATTCGAGGAGAAATCGAAATAATGAATAGATTTTATAGTTCTTTTTTATCATCAGCCCTGATCGCCGCTTGTTGTAGCGCCTTACCTTCACTCTCAATTAATGCACAACAACCCGCGACAAATATTCCTGTCGAAGTTCAAAAACGCAGCGAAGAAATTCAAAAAGTAGTCGAACGCTCAGAAGACGCCTTTAAAAAAGGGGAAGCATTTTTTGCTAAAGGTGATTTCGTTCAGGCACGTTCAAGTTTTAATCGCGCCTTGGACATCATTCTTGAATCCGGCTTCGATGTCCGCACTGATTCACGCTTAAAAGCGCATTATCAAAAACTGATTGATCAAACAAATGTGTATCAATCACTACTTTCAAAAAATTTACCCGTCGTCGCTCCGTTGTCAGCCGACGCCAAAGATGAGCTGACGGAAGCGCAACTTGCCGATGTCAAAAATCAGGCGCAAAAAGGTGCCAAGCCGACTTTGCCAAATGGGGAGCTTTCACCGCTGGACGAAATTTCCAAACTTGATTTAACTCCGGCTGAGCGCAAGGCAACTGAAGAAGAAGCCAAAGCCGCGCTTGCCGCAGCCAAAGTTGATTTCGGATTTCGCCCGAATGCGTTAGTCCAAAGCTGGATCAATTTTTATCAAGGTCGGGGACGGCAAACAATGGAGCGCGGACTTCATCGTGCTGGACGGTATACGAGTATGGCTCGCCGCATTTTTAAAGAGGAAGGCGTCCCCCAAGACTTGGTTTGGCTGGGGCAAGTTGAAAGTGCCTGGTCACCCACTGTTCGTTCGCACGCTGCGGCGGTTGGTCTCTGGCAATTTATTCCCGGCACCGCAGCGCGTTTTGGATTACGTCAGGATTTTTATATTGATGAACGTTCGAGCTTTGAAAAGGCAACTCGTGCTTCCGCTCGTTACCTGAAATTTTTAGCCAATCGCTACGCTGGCAATTGGGAGCTGGCCATGGCGGCTTACAACAGCGGAGAAGGCAACGTAGACCGTGCTATCGCGCGTTCCGGTTATGCCGATTTCTGGGAAATTTATCAACGTGGATTGTTGCCGAATGAAACGAGAAATTATGTTCCGAATATTTTAGCGACGATCATTATTGCTAAGAATCCGCAAAACTACGGTTTTAATGTGAAGTCCGAAGCGCCCATCGCCTACGACACAGTGATGGTCAATAATTCGGTTGATTTAAAACTCGTCGCCGAAGCCTGTGACACCAGCTATGAATATTTAGCGGAATTAAATCCTGAATTGAAACGTGGCGTGACGCCGCAGGGATTGACGCACGGCTTACGTGTTCCTCCGGGACGCGGCAAAACCTTGCAAGCGTGGCTGACTCGCATTCCAGTAGATCGCCGCAATTCGTGGCGTTTAATGACGGCGCAAAACGGTGATGACTTTACTGCGATTGCCAAGCGTTACGGCGTGTCTGAATCTGCGATCTCAGCCGTCAACGGTGGCGTTGAGCCGAAGTCGGGACAAAAGGTTATTATCCCCGTCGGCAGCAGTGTTCGTTCGGTTGCAGCCGTAGCTCCGAAAGGCGCAATGGCTTCGATGGCTTCCTCCTCAGTGGCAGCAACTGCGGTAGGCGGCGGATATACACGAGTCATCGTCTACACTGCGAAGGCGAACGAGACGATCAATGACATTGCGGCACGTTACGCTTCGTCAGCCAAAGACATCGCAGCCCTCAATCGTATTAGCCCTTCAGCTCCATTACGAGCCGGACAAATGCTGAAAGTTCCAACTCGTGCAAAATAGTTTATTTTTTCTTTGTTTAATTTAAAGCAGCGCACGAGATAAACCTCTGCGCTGCTTTTCTTTGATGTCTTTAAAGACTCTACAGACTTTTACTTCCTCGGCATTTCCGCCACTACCCCACAAGCTAAAACTCTCACCACAAAATCAAAAGCTCCATCACTCAAACAGCCTTTGTCATGCAGGAACCAGACATTGCGCTCGCTTTGCGGATTGCTAACTTTGCTACGCATACAACCCAGCAGCGGATGCGATTTTTTATTGCCGCCCGGCACTTTCATCGCAGCAATCGTCAGTAAAGTCTGATCGGCAAAATTCGTCCCGAAATGCGCCCGTAAAAAATTGATCTCAGGAACCGCATTACGCGCTGCCGCTAACACATTTCCGGTTTGCCCACCGTTCGTTTCCGCCAAGCCGATGTAATACACCATCTCCGGTTTAATGCCCTGACTGCGAACACTCACCGCAATGTCTCCGCCTTGCGATTCAATAGTGCGCATCGCATTCGCAATACTACCGCTGGGAAGCTGGTCTACGCGCCGCTTGATTTCAGCCAGCATCGCCGGAGTAAACGGGTAGCTTTGATCGCTGCTGATTTTACGAATCACCTGAATCGCAGCTTTTTCAAGCGGGTCGCTTCCATTGGATTGAACGACAGGCGCAGTGCTTGATGAAGTTTCAGTTTTGGAAGAGCCGGAATTTGAAGGTGCTTGATTCAGAACTAAATTGACTTGTGAATTCAGATCAACGGCGGTTGGAGCCTGGGACTTTTTCTTGCGAGCAATGACAGCAATAGATACCACAGCAATTAATAAAATTACACCAGTGGCGATACCTGCCATCAGCATCGGCGAGATTTTTGGCAACGATAGATTCGCAGCACTCTGCGCCGGAAGAGGCATTGAAACCGGAGGCGTAGAAACCGCAGGGTTCGCAGTTGCTATCACCGGCTTACTCAAACTAATCCTAATTTTGCAGGTTGGCCCCAGCGTCAAAACGTCTCCGTGTTTGAGCGTAGAATTTCCCTGAACAGGCTGTCCGTTCACCGACGTTCCATTCGCGGAACCGTAGTCCGTAACTTGCACAACTCCACTGAAAAACGTTAGTAAAGCGTGCCGCCGCGAAATTCCGGCATCATTAATCACTAGATCATTGCCTTCAGCGCGTCCAATCGAAAACTGATTCGAGGCGACCGGAACCTGTTGTTCACGCCCGTTTTCATCAAGATAAAATAAATCTAATTGCATGGTTCAATTTACTAATTTTCATTTTCCTTCGGAGCTTCTGTATAAGAAGTCAGTTGTCGCATCTTCAGTCCGAAATTCCAGGGGTTTTCTCCGATGATCGCAGCGGCAAAAAAACGAGGGACGTAGTTGATATTTTCCTTCTGAAACCATTGATCTAACTTGGATTTATTTTTGACGAGAATCCAAAAATCGCGGTCTTTGTTTTTGCTGTCAATCACGTCGTGCAAATCGCGCCGCACGGAATCGGGACTGCGATTATACCCGGCAATGGAAAGCCCGACACCAATCGCATCGGCTCCGAATTCTGCTAAGCGATCATTGATGTACCTGGCCGCCGCCGGAGCCATTTTATCAATATTGGTACGCTCGGAAGGATGGACGCCATACCCCGAAGCAGTCGGGCCGATGAACTGAAATAATCCGGCAGCTCCAGCGAAATTTTCCGTCGTAATATTGCGATATTCAGTTTCGATGACTGGCAAATAAACTCCCACGGCGGGAGGCGCATTGTTCGCTTTAAAAGCGCGAATAATCTGCGGGACAAACGTCGTCCGCGCACGATGGAACATGAAATTTAAATCTTCCGCCCACAAACGATTGCTGCCGTTGCCAATGCGCCGCACATAACCATCCACCCAGAATTTAATAATTTCTATCGCTTCATCAGGAAATTCCGCTGGACGATTTCCAACAATCAACGCCACTTCTTTCGCTTTGGTATAGACAAAATAAACCTGTTCCTGCTCGTTCATCTGTTTGTAAAGCTTCGTCGAGCCAATGTTGATCGTAGTATTTTTGATCTCAGAGGCTTTGACTGTGGTCAACGCTGTCGGCGTAATCGAAGAATCTGCCGTCTCATCAATTTTTATTTCTTCAACCGATGGGGCCGATTTTTGCTGAATTGGTTCGACACTCATCGCAGCAGTTGGCATGGGACTTGCGACTCCAACCGGAGGATTATAATTATTTTCCGCGACTACAGGTTTCGGCTTTTCGCCGCGCCAGTAAAGAGCAAAAGCAGTGACCGCCGTCAAAACAATAATTACTGCCGAAGCTGCAGCAACCAATACAAGCGGGGATATTCCACCCGAAGAATTAGAAGAATTATTTGAAGCCGGTGCTGGAGTTCCAGTAGCTGAAGCAGCTACTGGAACTCCAGCAGACGCCACATTAAATTTAATTTTCGTCGTATCACCAATTGTAATTTGATCGCCGTCCTGTAAAGCCGTTCCCTGCGCGCTCGCACGTTTGCCGTTCACAAAAGTTCCATTGGTAGAGCCTTCATCCATCACCCAGGCGCGTTGTCCGTCAGAATTGATACTGGCGTGCAAGCGTGATAAACCACTGTCATCCAGGCGAATATCGGCGGATTCGCCACGCCCGATAATGACCCGTGAGCCGTGCACGGGAACTGTCAAAGTCTGCCCGTTTGACCAAATTGTCAGGGTGACATCATTCATGATAATTCTGAAAATGGTTTGGCGGATAAACCAAATACTGCCGGATTTTCTCCGACGATTCCTGCCGCAAAAAACCGGATAACTCGTTCAGCTCCATCTGGTGGAATGATCCCCTTCTCGACCATCTTCCAAAAATCGCGCCGCTCAGTTGGATCAACGGCTTGAATTTTTTGCCGCATTTCGCCCACGCTGCTTGCAGGTAATCCGTAACAGGCGATGGCATAAATAAAATCCTGACTCTCGAATTTCGTCAGAATTTCATTCAAATACGCCGCCGCAACTTCGGCGGAACGTTTCGGTTGCGCGAGTGCCGATAGGTCTTCGCCGGGCTGCAAATAATCTTTGGCAATCCCCGGAGGCACTTGCCAGATGCCAACGCCACCCGCATTGCTACGTCCAAATTTACTCTGGCTCATCGCCATCACGTAGCCCATCAGCGGCTTCATTCCTTTGGCATTGCTGAACGCGCGTTCAATTTCCAAACGATATGCCATCGCTTCATTCGAGACATCAACCTGATAATCCCGCGTCCGCGCCGCAATCTTCGCAGTCATTTGCGGACTAAAAACATAGGTGCTTTTACCCGTAATCGAAGTCGCCAATAAGCGCGTCAATTGTTCCGTTCCGTCACTGGCAAGGCTCACGGTTTTGGTATTGGTCGGAGGCGGCGGCGCTTCCTTCACGGTAGATTCTTTGCTCGAAGCAACAACTGGAGTCGCGGTCGCCAGCGGCGTGGTATATCCCGAAACCTGCCGCAAATCATCATTGCTCGACCCCTTGCGCATAATCAAAAATGCAGCAACAGCTCCGACCACAATCAGCACGGAGAAGCCTGCAGCGATTAAATGAAGAGCGGAAATCCCAGATAATGGAGGCGGCGGCGCAGTCACAGAAACAGCTTGAGGAGGAGGTGCAGCGACTTCCTGAACTGGAGCTGAGGCACTGACAGAAGGCGGTGGCGCGAGCTTCACCGCTTCAGATTGATTCGATAAAACTCTGATTTTCGTAGTCGCGCCGAGTGAAATCACATCGCCGTTTTTCAACTGACTTTCAATCTGAACCTGTCGTCCATTGATGTGCGTGCCGTTCGCGCTACCTAAGTCGCTGAGCCAGAAAACTTCGCCGCGTTGTTCGACCATCGCGTGATAACGGGCGACACTGGGGTCATTTACACAAATTGCATTGTCGGTCGCGCGTCCAATGGAAGCCGTCGCGCTGATGAGCAGATCGCGCGTGCTTTGCCCCTGACTGGTAATGATTAATTTTATTTCCGCCATACTTCATCAGCATAATCCAAATTGCGACGCGGGTGAACCAATTTGTTCAGAGTTCACACTTTAGCGTACTAAACAATCACGCTGAAGCGTGGATTCTGAACATTATTCCTGCGAACTTTTCAATTCAATCACCAAAGCTGCTCCTTCTGCTGTGACCGTCAGATCAAGATCGTACAATTCATATCCGATAACCTTCGCTCGTAAATTATATTTCCCCGGCGGAACAGGTTTTTCCAGGACGAATTGCCCCTCCGCATTGGTCCCACCCCACGTAATTAAACTGGAGGCAGCAACTTCCTGTCCCACGTGCAAGAGTCCGACTCTGACGCCGGCCAAGGGTTTTCCATCTCTTGATTTTACCAAACCGCGAATGGTGACAAGATTGCTAACTTTTGTCGCAACATTGGAATTTGGTGGATTCGCCGTAATCGGCGTCGCCGCCGCGATGACCACATTTTTTCTGTCGGCTTCTTTATCGGCAGCAGCTTTCGCTTCCATTTCGCGGTATCTGGCAATCATCGCACCAACCAAATGCGCGGGCCGCAAATAGCCCACAGAGCCGTATGTTTTAGCTCCGTCGCTGTCATTCACGACACGGGTTGGGATCCCGATCAGCTTACCTGCCAGGTTCACCGCAGCCCCGCCGCTATTGCCGTGAATGATCCGCGCATCAGTTTTGATCCAATCATCCAGGGTGTCTTTTCCTTCGACGACACCATAATTCACAGTGACTGTAGAGCCACCTTTTTCGGGAAATCCAATAATAAATAAATCGTCGAGCAACTCAATTTTATTCGACTCGCCCAGCTCTAAATACGTGAACGCCGGAAGCGGAGCCTCAGGTTTTGCATTCGTATCAGGAACGATTTTCAATAACGCCAAATCACGGTCAGGGTTTGTTAAGACCGAAATTAATTTCAATAATCGCGGGGAGGCCGAAGCCTCTGCCGCCGCATCAGGCGGGAGGCTTAAATAAATTTCGTCATAGAGTTTCATGGAACGGTCACGTGCTACAACATGAAAATTCGTAATCACCAACCCATCTTTATGCACAATCACAGCGGAGCCACGTGGACGCGGTTTTGGCTCGCTATCGAAGCTGTTACGCACCATCACTAAGCCGATAGCAGGAACAACCTTTTTCACCTGATCGCGCGCTTCAAGCGAAATCACATTCTTGCGTGGCGTTTCAGCATTCGCGGCGGCAGGCACAGGATTCGTTGGCGTTTGCGCCTGTATTCCGCTGATGAAAATTGTGAGGGATGCAACTACGATTCTAGTCTGAGAGAACAGCATAACCAGACCTTTAATTGTGAGGGGCAGGACACGTTCAGAGTTCACGCTTCAGCGTGTTGACGCCAGCGAAGCGCGGCGTGTTAGCACGCTGAAGCATGAACTCTGAACAAATATTCAAATATGCTTCAAGCGCAATTCAAACACCGCAACATCGCCGGATTTCATTTTACCTTGTTTGTCGGTAATGGCTACGACAGTGCCTTTTTCTTTATCTTCAGGCGTCGCCGCAAAGCTCAACCCGCGACAACGCATACCGGGATTCGCATCAAAGCCCAGACCACGACAACGAGCGCCTGATGATGCTTCGGGTTGGACGATCCCTACCGCTTCACCCGGCGCGGCTTTTCCGCCTTTGCCTTTATCCTTGCTGGATTTGGCATCCGTTTTCGGCTTACCACTTAATTCGGCGGCGACACTTTCGGCAGTTTTTCCCAGCTCTCCGCCACTGTTCATCAGTGCTGTTTCGTACTCTTCGATCTTCGAGGGAGACAAAATCACTTTGAAAATTTCAGTGCCTTTTTCGTTATCAAAAGCGATCACATCCTTCCCCTGCGGCAACGTGTATTCCTCATCCGCATCAACACGGGTATGCCAAAACACTTTCGTTTTACCGCTCGGAGTCACGTTGACGAAATAGACATAACCACCAAAATTACTAATCAAACTGATCTTCAATTCGTCGCCACTTTTGAAGCTTGCCGCCGGATCAACGGCATTACCTTTCCGGTCCAGCAATTTCACGACCAGTCCGTCGACAGATTTTTCCTTGTAGTTTTTAATCACCATCGCGCGTTCACGGGCTTCTTGTTTTTTCGCGGCGCTAACTTTCTTTTGCGCCATTCCAAGAATTGAAGTCAGCATAAAAATCAAGCTGACAGCCAGCACTACGCGAGGCTTTAAATGATTGATGAGAGACACCATATTATTGCTCCTTTGGTTTTTCATATTTGATCTTCGTGTCAATGATGAGATCTTCGTTCTCGTTCGGATTATTATTCCAGAATTGGACAACATCTGTCCCTTTGATGTCTTTGCGACGATAGTCCTGTTTGATGTCGCCACGGATTTTTTTCAAATCTTCGCCTGAAATCGGGATGACTCCTTTTGACGGATCAATTTCACTTGGCAGCCCCTTGATTTCGTCGCGACTGAAAATCAGCGTTAGCGCAGAACCGGAATCGGTAATATCGAAATAACAGTTCCCTAATTTATCAGTGTTCTTCGCCGGACAATTGGAAGGAATCACAATCGGCTGATTTTTCTTCACATCATTCTTGCCGTTATTGAACGACGGAAATGGAAAGATCATCGAAAGATCGTCTTCCTGAATGATGTACAAATACCCGTTTTGATTGGTCTCAACGACGAGTTGCGCTTTATCGCCGAGCTTGAAAATGTGATCTGGATGAAGGTCTTTGGCTTTGCCATCCGCCCCCTGCGTCCGCAGATACCAGCGCAGCGAAAGCAGTGGAGCCTGTAGAATCACCGGACGCGGCTTATGTTTTTTGGGGGGTGCCACATACTTTTTATGGTACGGCTTTTTGGCCTGCGTAACTTTTTGGACTTTGGTCGCCGTCTGCTTACCAACCCACACCAGCGAAGGATCATCACTTTGTGCGAAGGCTTGCTGATGATTCGCACAGAGGCAGAACAAGACGGCAGCCGTCGTTAACAGATAGTATTTTATTTTCCGTTTTTGCATAGTCCCAAGTACGTTAGGCGTCTCGCCTGTCACTGTTATTGGATGCAAAGAACGACAGGCGGGACGCCTATCGTATCTTTAGTTTATCTGCAATCTTCGCATTATCGGCGCGGGTCACACATCTGAATCCAACTAAAAAGCTTTTGCTGGAAACGACCTGCTCGCTGAAATTCGGTAAGCTGTAAAAGCGGCGCGTCGTGCGAACGTCTTCCGCTGTCGGGCTGCCGAAGCTGCCACCGCGAATGACTTTTTGTCCACCGGGATATGCGCTCGCGTCATCGCTGCTGCCCGCATAAGGTTTGTAATCTTCATTCACCCATTCGCCCACATTACCCGCTAAATCAAGGACGCCATACGCGCTTCCGCCACCGGAATTTTGTCCGACCGGAGTCGTGTGCTGCGATCCGAAATTCGCTTTTTTATCCCCCGTATTGCCCCACGGGAATTTACGTTTGAATTGCGGATCAGGGCTGGCAGCTTTCGGATCCCACGACGCCGCCTTTTCCCACTCGGCTTCGGTTGGCAATTGCTTACCCGCCCACGCCGCATAAGCCTGTGCATCATCGAACGTCACACCTACCACCGGGGAATTCGGAAACTTCGTAAAGTAGTCAGCATCCCAGACCGGATTCGGCGGCGTCGCATGACTCGCCGCTTTGCAAAATTCAGCGTACTCTTTATTCGTGACTTCGAGTTTATCAATGTAGTAGTCGTAACTCAGATCAACCTTATTCACCGGAGCTTCGTTGGGTTTGCCATCCGCCGCTCCCATCAAAAATGCGCCTGCTTTGACGAGCCGCATTTTGCCTTTGTAATCAATTTCTTCAGGCAAATTCGCAGGTGTCGTAACCGCCGGAGCCGCGCCACATTTTCCCGCAATCAACGTAACTTCATCACCTTTTTCAGCCGTCACTTTGCCATCTATTTTTTTACCTTCGCGCGATAAATCTAATTCTCCACTGCCGCATTTAACGCTCACGGCGTAAAGCTCGCCGGGCTTCAATCCGGCAATGCTCACTTCGCCCTGCGTCGAACCATCGTTCGCTTTGCCGAAGTGTGGAATGCCACGTCGAATCTCACCAACATAAACTTCCGCATTCGGAGCTACGCCCTTAATCGTCACCGTAAATCCAGGTGTTTTCTGCATCGCAAACAAAGCCGCTGCGAGCAATAAAAACAGAGCTGCGCCGCCTGCACCAGCTACCGCCCAGATCGGAATTTTGCTTTTACGCACGACCGGAACCGAAGCCTTCGGAGGCATCTGCATGGGAGCCTGAGGCGGCGGCGCAGTTTGTAAAGGAGTCGCCTGTTGCGGCTGACGAAGTTGCGAAAGCGGGACTGTCGCGTCATCAGCGGACGGACGTTGTGGAGAGTTATTCATAGCAGAATCACCTTTAATAATGGCGGCTAAATCACGGCGAGCAGCATGCGCAGATTCATAGCGTGCGCTCGCATCTTTTGACATCATTCGCTCAATTAAATTGGCGAAGGCAGTTGGAATTTTTTCATCCAAAAAATTTAAATTGGTTGCCGGCTTGGACAAATCGGTATGCCACGACAACCAGCTTTGCGCTGGAGAATTTGAGGTATAAATTTCCGGCAACGCCTGACGAAACCGCGCTTCACCGAGTAGCATTTCGTACGCCAGAATTCCCGCTGCATAAATGTCAGCTTGCGCGGGTTGTGCGTTACGTCCCAGCGCCGGATCAATCAATTCCGGGGCAACACATTTGGCCGTCGCCATCGCATCTTCGCGCGGCGCACTTTTCGTAGATTCCGCAATTCCGAAATCGCTGATGTACGCCGTGCCGTCTTTGCCAAGCAAAATATTACTGGCTTTCAAATCACGATGAATAATACCACGGGCGTGAATCGCTTCGAGACCGGAAAGAATTTGATGCAATAAAGACGCGGCTCGCGTGCTGTCTACGCCACCTTGCTGCACTAAATCGCTGAGCATTCCGCCTTCGATGTAATCCATCACCAAATATAATTTTCCGTCCTGCACCAGCGCGTCGCGCACCATCACGATGTTCGGATGCGAAGGCAGTTGCGCCAATAATTCGGCTTCGCGGGCGAAGCGTTCCTGAATGTCAGGATTGTGCGCCAGATCAGCGAGAATTTCTTTGATCGCCACATATTTTTTCAGGTGCGGATGGAAGGCTTTATACACTGCGCCCATCGCGCCGCGTCCGACCACTTCCAGGATTTCGTATTTATCTATTCGTTGCATTATTTCTTTTTGCGATTCGCTTTCATCTTGTCTTCGCATTCGCGGAGCATATCTTTATACCGCGTCAGGTCATCGGATTCCAACCGCGAACTGATGAGCTTCAAGCCGTTACTCAGAGAATCGTAGGCTTTACCGTATTCCTGATCCGCTGAATATGACAAATATAAATTCAACATCAGGTCAAATTTAATGTCCGTCAATTCCGCGTTCGGCATTGACTCCGCAATTTTCAATGCGTCCATCGCTTCTTTTTTCGCGGTCTTATCGCTCTTCAAATATAAGTAATCCGCGTTCGTCGCCTGTACCAGTAACGTGCGAAATTTGTCGTTGGTTTTTCGGGCTAATTGCAAAGCCGTTTGCAGGCGCGGCCCGGCTAAAGCTAAATAACTATCGTGCTGAGCATCGGTCATCGAACCATCGTCAAAGCCCACAATGCGCGTGTAGGCTTTGCCTAAAATATAGTTCACCTCGGCGAGTGCCGCGTCGTCGGCATAACGTCCGCCGCCGAATAACAAATAACTGATCGAAAAGAATTGCGCTGTCTTTTTGTAAGCCGTACCACTTGTCAAACTGCGTTTTTTATTAGCAATTTCTTCAAATAAATCATAGGCTTTTTTCGCATGAGAAACTGCTTCTGCCAGTGCATCCGCATTCTTTAACTCTCCGCCTTCCAACATTTTTGCCTGCGGACTTTTGTACATCAGCACGTTTGCCAAAATCATGTGCGCCGGAGGAAATTTCGGATTGATGGCAATGGCTTTGCGCAAGGCACGCTCCGCCGCCATGCGATCTCCTCTGGCAAATAAAACATCACCCAACACAACCCACGCGAAATCATATTTTGGATAACGTTTCGTGATCGCTGTCAAATCATTGACGATTTTTGATGTTTCTCCGCCGTCGTTGAATTGCGCTTCGGCGAGTAATGTTTTGGTTTGATAATCTGTTGGTCGAAGTTGCACCGCTGCTTGAAAACTGGCGATAGCATCTTTTTTCAAACTCAAAGATTGCTGTGCGCGTCCGCGATACACCAATGCTTGATGATAACTTCCGCCATTCGCGCTGATGGCTTTATTGAAAAGCTCAATGGCTGCCGTCAATTTCTGCTTATTGAATTGCTCAACGCCTTGCTGAAAAATTTGCTCGGCATCTTTTTTGGGTGGGACTTCATCGTCAAGATTGATAACTTTTTGTTGTGGCGCATCAATCATCGAAACGGAATCTGAGGAAGAAAACGCGGCATTCACTTCATACGAAGTCGTTTTATTCGCGGCGATTTCTGCCTGCTGCGTTTGCTTCGCAGTGCCTTTGCTCAACGTTAATTTGATAGTTCCAGCCGGGACACGAATCGTACGCTGACCGCCGCTGCTCAAGGCTCCAATTGATTTATCGTCAATAGAAACAGTCACTCCGTCAACTTCCGGGTTGACGATGCGTAACGTTCCACACGGATTTGCTCCGCCGCATTTTCCAAGTTCTGGATACGTCACGACCGAAATCGGAATCGAACTTGCCGCCACCGAAGAAATACTTGACACCGGATGCTGTTTATTATCAGTGAATTTCGGCACTTCATCGCGGATATAATTTCGCATCTCATCAAACGTCACAACGCCATCAGAATTCACATCCGCGTTCCCGCGCACCGCTTCGAGCAGGCAATGCGTGAAGACTCCATGACCAAGTTCATCGCGCTCGTAAGAAGATTCCGTTGCACCCGCTGCCGACAAATAGCCCACGCCACGTTGAATCTTTTTCATCTCCTCAATCAAAGCCGAATTCGCCTGCTGCGTCACGAATAATCCGCGCTGCCCTTTATCCAGCAAGACGCCTTCGCTGTGACAAGTATCAGAAATCACAAGACCTTTTTGCGCCGGAATTTTGCTAACGATCTGTTTGAAATACTCCATCTTCAAACCGGATTGGCTCAGCGTACGCGGATCGGAATCATGCAAAATAAAATACGGCGTTTGATCGCCGCCGGGAGGTACTACGCCGTGCGCTGCGATATAAATTACAAAGTAATCATTGGGCTTTGAAGCCAATAATCCATTGAGAGCTTTTTCAACTTCCACTTTAGTCGCCTGTTCATCAAGCAATAATTTTACATTAGATTCGGGGAAGCTGCCGCCTTCAGGACTTCGCAAAAATTTAGCAATTTCCGAAGCATCATCCGTCGCGTTTTTCAGATTCGGAATCTGATTCCCGTCAATATTTTTGTCGCCTAATTTGTAGCGCGAAATGCCAATCAAAACAGCATAAAGATTAACATCAGTTTTTTTCGCCAGGTCTTCCTTACTAACGCCGACCCGCATCCCGCGATCACGAACTTGCGCGAACGCCGCAGTGAAAAGTGCAGTGATGAGTATGCTCAACACAAGAAATCGAAAAATGTTTCGCATAGATTTTGACCCCCTAACTGGTACGCCAGCATCCTGCTGGCAAGGGTTAATAAGGAAATTCTTAGCTAACCAAGTTGCCAGCAGGATGCTGGCGTACCAGTTAGGTTACAGCGCAATTAAGGAAGAATTACCGACGTTCCCGGACGCTGAATTATTTCAGGCGTGGTCACAGGCCCTTTCTTCGTAGCAATTTTGTAAATGCCGATGCCAACGGCTGCGCCGATAATTGCAAAAACCGGAACTGCCGTTTGCGGAGACCAGAAACCATGCACTGCTGCAATCACATTGAATGTCCCTTCCCATACTGCATCAGTTCCCTGTACTGTCGCTCTAATCCTCGCAGAGCTTCCAGGAAAATTACTGGCATTGAAATTCGTCGAAGCAATGCCTTGCGCATTCGTCGTCACAGTCACGCTGGTTTGTCCGGCTAATGATCCAGCACTCGCGCCCGCCGCTCCGCCTCCAGCCCCACCTGCGGCTCCGGCAGCACCGCCCGCGCCTGCTGCGCCACCGCCTCCGACACTTGCACCGCTAATCAAAAAGATGACCGGTGCATCGGGGATCGGTTTATCATTTTCATCCGTTACGCGAACCTGCACACTGCGCGTACTGCGAGCGCGAACATCCGTCGAAGCTCCTAAATTGTAAGGTTTAATTAAAGTTCGTCGCGGCGTTGCCTGTTGCTCATTGGAAGCAACCGCATTATTCACGACTCCCACGCTCCAACTGCTCATGACCAGGACGCTGCCTTTGGATGTTTGCAGCACTGGCTCTCCGTTGCGCCACGCGGCATTCACTTTGGCTCCTTTGGAAACCACATAAATCCGTTCGCCAATTTGAATCTGTGCTGACACCTCAGGATTCAAGGTCACACTCATTTCGCCTTTAATGACCAAAGCTGTCAGGCGTTGCGCCGCTAAATCATTGTTTAATTTAACTGCCGCTCCGCCGCGCAATAAAACTTCGCCAGCCGAAGTGACCGCAATGCGCGTAGTCGTTGCGGGAGATGCTTGAATAATATCCCCGCTCCATACGGGCGCATCACGTTTCACCAGCACGCCGTTAATCTCGACGGCTTCAAGTGATTCAATGGTTCCAATCGGAGCCAGCATGGAAGGCGACGGCGCACGCAATCCTGCCGATAATTTTTCATGCTCGGAATTCGCTAATCCTGCCATTGGCGCACAGGCTAACAGCATGGCTAAAAGTGTACTGATTGATTTTGATGATTTCATTTTTATTCATTCCCCTTTCGAGAATTGTTATCACGACTGATGGTAGTATCTCCGCCAATAGATAAACTCCTGGATTGCAGCACGATGACATCGGAACGCTGCGGAGCAAGCGATTCCAGTAAAACTGTTGTCGGTGAGGCGAGTGCGCTAGTCCCACTGGAACCAGCCGTCACCGAAGTGCCGTCATCGTCCGTAACTACGACTCTGACCTTAGTAACATCAGGTCTGGCAGCAGCTCCCGAAAAATCCAGTTGCAAAGTGAAACATTGTCCCGCCAATAACGAAGATGCACTGAGTGGTGCAGTCAATGCGACTTCAATTGGTTTTCCAACTAATTGATTGAAAGTATCAATGAATTGATAGGTGATTTTGTTAATGTTTTTATTCGCGTCATACATTGAAACTTTGACGCGGAAATCTTCCCGAATTTGTTCCAGCACCACTAATGGCGCACCTGGCGCAGCAATCAATCCATCGCGTGGAATGATTTGTACCGCAGGCGAAGTATTCCCGACCAGTGCCGCGAAAGCGATCCCGGCATCGCCTGCGGCTTCCAGTGATGGAACCTGATTGGTTCCGGTGATGAAATTAAACGTGAGGCGCGAATTAAATTGCGAAGGCAAAACCTGACTCGCATTCAATCCCTGATCGGCACGCGCAAAGACTCCGGCAAAGAATGGCAGCGGCGGATTAAATAACACGCGGAAACGTAATTTCTGCGCCGGATTCAACGTCCGGTTCAGCGTAATCAAGCGTACCGGATCGCGGTCAATGCCAGCCGGATTCAAAGCCGTTTCCGAAAGATCGGCATTGATTAATCGCACTGCAAAATATCGTGCATCATCAACCGACCCAAGGCTGGGAACAAGCGTACTAAGCTGCCGCTGAAATTGCGCTGTCGTCAAATTCATTGGCAAACATCCGGTATTTTCTAATGTGAATGTGCCTGATACCGCGTTGCCACTGCCTACGACTACCGGGCCTAATGACAAAGCAGCAGGATTCGTTCCGTCGTATGTCACAGTCCCGACTGCTGTGCCAGCGAGTGCAGGCGTGGCCAACGTTGAAGAATTATTCGTCGCAATCGGATCAAGCGTCTGTCCGGCTGTCACTCTGGCGACTGAAGTCAACGTCCCGTTCTGCGCTAAACACGAAAGCGTCCCGCGCAAGGTGAAGACCGCTGATCCCGGCGCAAAACTTGCCGTCGAAGCGAAGAATACGCCATCAGCAGAACAGCTCCAACCAGCCGGAGCCGTACACGTCACACCTGACAACTGAACGGGCATATCAATTCTGACCGAAGGACTAAAGGAAGTGCTGAGACCGCCATTCGTCACTGTCACTGTGTAAGTCACGATCCCCGCGCTAACTGCCGGATTTGGAGCGACAGTTTGGCTGATGCTTAAATCAGCGGCGGACTGGACTCCCACGCAGGCTGAAAATTCTGACGTGTTACCATTCGTGTCCGTTGCCGTAGCAGTAATAGATCGCCCTACGGTGACTGGCGAACCGACATTGGCAGTAAACGAAAAAGCTGCGTTCCCGCTGGCATCAGTCCTGACAGTGGTCGTGCCAAGATAAGTTTCGCCTTCGCCATACCCTGACGAATCACACGAAGCATTCGAGAAAAATTCCAACGGGAATTGTGTATTCGCGGTGCTGTTCAGCGTTCCGTTAATCACCGCTCCCGACGCAGTTGAATACGCTAAATTCAGCACCGGATAATTTTGTAAATTATTCGCTCCCGCATCTCCATCGCCAATATCATTGGAATTTACGCCGCTGACTCCTAAGTCAATACCAAGCCCCGAATTTCCAGTGATTGAATTGGTAGTAATAAAATTACTTCTTCCGGCTGGAACATTCAGGTTTCCTACCGTAAATTGTGGAGCGACATAAACACCACTGGCATTATTCTTAATTACGTTAAGCCTGATGGTGGAATTGTTAGCACCTATCAATAAAATCCCCTCCGATTTATTCGGGAAAGTGGCAGTTGCACCGCTATTCGTACCTATTAGGCAACCTTGGATAAGATTGCCATCAGCCGTTCCCAGCACCTGCGATTCTGAAAAATTTATGACTCGCGAGACGATGATGCCATTGTTACCGTTACCACCAATTAAATTTGGAGAAACGCCAATACTATTATTCGAGGCTCCGGCAAGATAAATTCCATTGCCTTGATTCCCGCTGGTATCGGTTCCGGCACGGACAATTCCAATATTATTCTGGAGAATCAAATTCCCCGTAGAGCCGCTCCCAACCACATAGATTCCATCGCCACCATTCGCAATGATAACGTTAGAGGCTGCACCCGTCGCACCGATGGTGTTGTTAGGAGAATTATCAATGAAGATGCCATCTCCGCCATTATTTTGAATCGTACAATTTTCAACTTTATTACCTCCAGCTGTGACCAGATCAATCGCATCTAAAAATCCGCTAATCGTCAGACTCCGCAATAAAGAATTTCCAGCCCTCACTTCAATTCCAGTGCTAAAAGGTGTACCCGTTCCGATCCCTTCGATCACAATTGACTGCGTCGCAGGTGCTCCTGTTGGTGGAGTTCCAAGCAAATTAAGCGGCTCAGTGATGGCAGGCAAAGCCGAAAAAACTGAAACTGGCTGCGGCCCGCTCCCAATATTAAAAACAATCGTGTCTACGCCTGCATTAGCGTTGGCTTCCTGAATGGCTGCGCGTAACGTGCAAGGCCCTACTGAACCCGTTGCCAAACGAGGAGCACAAAGTCCATCTCCAGGCGTCTCATCCGGGAGATCAATAGTAGTGGTGACAGTGAATGTCATCGCCGCTTCCGGCACTGCATACGAAGGCGAAGATTGTCCGTTGCGCAACATCACTAAGCCATTCAAAGCCATCGCATTCAATCGCATTGGTAATGCTGCGATGATAGCGTTTTCGTTTTCGAGGGAAACTTTGGTGGATTCAAAAACCTCCGCTTTGGAAAGAATATTCAGTGTCTTGCTAGACGAATCAAGAATAAGTAAATCATCAAATGCGCTGGTTGAAATTCGTGTTTTGAGTAATGTTTTATGGCTCTGCGATGAAGTTATCGCTTCTGTCATAGCGGTGCTGCCATACAATTTTTCGGCTCGCCATTCGCGGCTGACGCGATCCGTAGCGCGGCGTCTACCGACTCCGTTTTGCGCTTGCGGCGCACGCATGGCGTAAACAGAATCATTCTCTGCCAGCACTGCTAATTGCTCCTGCGCCAGCGTATCAAATCTGCCCACCGCCATCGCCTGAATTGCAAATGGTAAGGTTTGCGTTGTCACGGTCAACGCTTCGTCACGCGCTTCGATGAGGTAAAGATTTTTACCTGCGGCGGCGGCGAGATCAGCAACGACATCATTATTCATTTGACCAAGAGCCAGCGCGGTCACAGGCTGCACAACTGCAAAATGTTGCGGCTCTGCGTTGATTGCTCCCTGCGAATTTTGATAGAGCAGGATTTCAAATTTGTTTTCGGATTGGAGCGCTACAGCCAGATCAATCACGCCGTCGTGATGATTGAATTCACCTGTAGTCATTGCCGTAATTTCACCGTTGACCGCAATTTCACGCGCTTCATCAAAGCTTCCTTTGCCATCACCTGCCAGCAAAAATATTTTGTTTCCAAGCCGCGAGGCAAACAATAAATCCTGATGTCCGTCGCCGTTGAAATCTCCTGCTTCGATAAAATCTGGAGTCGCGGGTAAAGCTAAAACGGGAGCGTTGCCAAAAAATGGTTCGACTGATCTCGTGGAAGAATTCGCGCCGTAAATCGCTTCAGAATTACCACGGAAAACACGAATGGAACCAAGCCCTACCGCACCATTGGCGGCGATAACATCAGGCGTTCCGTCTTCGTTAAAATCAGCGGAAACAAGCACCAGCGGCGCGGCTTGTACGCTTTCAAAAGTGCGGCTCTCATCAGCAATCGTTCTGGCATTGCTCAGCTTGATCGTCGTTTTAGCAGCGGCTTCACGTTGCACGCTCAGGCGTTCTGTTGCGGGTTGTGCAGTTCGATTGGCAGCGGCGAAGATCGAAAAGAATTTCTGTCCTGCGCCAGTTGCCACTACGCTGGTAATGAAAACAATGATCGCTAAAATGAATACTCTTCCCTGGGTCACAATTCGGGTCATCAAAAACTCCTAAGTTTCCGGCTGGGGCTGGTCACAAAATAAGAAGGAACGTGGGGGAAATTGGGGGCTGTGCGAGACATCTAAGTATACAGGCTTTCAGCCACACCGTGATTTATTTTTTCAGCTCAATTAATTCCGTCGTTGCCATGCCTGACACCTCACTTTTTACCATCCCGACATCTTTGGCGAACCAGACAAAATTCTTGAAAGGTGGCAAACTCATCGGCATTGCTTTGCCCTGCATTCCGAGGTTCATTTTGCTGGTCACAGTCATTACCACTTTGAAAGTGTCGTAAGAACCGGACGCCACTGTCAATTTTTCTGCCGCAACGATTTCATACTCAAGTGTAAACTTACCGTCCTTGAGAATCATCGGAATTTGCTTGCCTTCTGATGGCAAACCTTCGACTTCAAAATTAGCCTGCCATTTTTTCCCGACTTTCCAATCGCTTTCATTCGGGAACGAAATTCCATCCGTCTTCACCGTTTTGAACTTAAACATATTTTCCTGCCCGGCATTGACGTTGGCGTATTCCAGCGCCATCAATCCTTCGGCTCCACAGCGAAATCCATGTTCAATACTGGTGATGTCAGTCTTACCACTTTTGGCTTCCATCGGAGCAAATTGCATTTTCTGAACGAATCCATCTTTGGTGAAATTCGTATAGGATTCAGTGTACGTCGCATTCGGCAATTTACCTCCGGTGTAGCTCGCCTTATATGTTTTCTGCAAGGTCGGCGAAGCTGGATAGTAGGCGTTGGCGCAAGCAGTGCCTGAACTTGATGAAGATTTCGCCGGACTTGATGAGCCTGTTGAAGAAGTAGATTCAGTCGCAGTGCGACAACCGCCAAGCAACAAACTTACACTGAAAAATAAGATTCCGACCGTTGTTTTGTGATGACTCATCTCGAAAACTCCTGTTACTTTTATAAGCGTATTTCAGCGGTGAAAACTGACATTATTAATAAAACTGATCCGTGTATCAGTACCACCTGCGGTGCTTTTATTTTCCATTTATGATTTGTCAGTTGTCATTGCTCAAGCCGCTGCCATCGGAATAAAAATGAAAAATGAAAGTTCCGAAAATTATTGCCCAATTGCTTACCCGCCAATCATCACCGTCGGACAGCCCATCACTATCACGCCACCGTGCGCAGTCGAATCCCCGATCCGCGCCGCAGGTAAAAAACCAATTAGCACGGTGGCTGACCCTTTCACAATGACATCAGGAGGCCCGACGCAAACTGCCATATCCGTGACTCGTGCAGCGGGCAACATGCCAATCAAAACCGTTGGGCATCCCGCCGGAAGAATCGGCCCGCCCACGTGCGGAATCGGCGGAACTCCCGGCGTCACCATCGGGCACACATGCATATCTGTAATTCGGGCTGCGGGAGGCATAAAGGATCTCCTTAATTTTTAGTTTTGAGTATTGAGCCTGCCAGTTGCAGGCTCAATACTCAAAACATCAAGCAACAATGAATTGCTCAATTGATTGCGTTTGTTTCTCAGCGTCTTCGATTTCACTTTTCTCGATTTTCTTTCCTTTACCGGGAACGAGGCGGGCGCCTCCGGGAAAGCTGCCACCGCCTGCGGCACTGGCGGCATCATCTCCGCCCATCACGTTCCCCGCTAACTTTTTCAGATCATCAGGGTTCGTTAAATTTACACCTTTCCCTAGTTGATCCTGAACTTTGTTCGCGCGGTCGGCAATATCTTTGGCTTGCTTCGCTGCATCTTTCGCAGTCCCCAACGCGCTCTTAATTGGCGAAGCGGCTCCGGCTAACGGCCCGGCAATGGCGCCAAAAACCTTCTCGACAATGATGTCCCAAATCGGGAAAAATGTATTACGCACCATCAACGCCAGATAATGCGGCGTGTGTCCTAAGAACACTTCCATCGTCAGGCTTTTATTTTTTTCAGCCTCCGCTCTGACAGCATTGAGCTTGGCGGCTAATTGCCCGACAGCAAGTTTCAAGATGGCTTCGGCATGCTGTCCGGCTTCTTCATTGAGTGTGTCAGAAACTTTATTCGTCACATCTTTCCCGCTCACGCCCATCCCCTGAACGTTGACCATTTTCGAATCTGAATTCAGAAAATCCAGCGAAGTCATAGAAATAATAATACCCATGATTTTATCAATCAGATATTTACGCCCGACTTCCATCAGCATTTCTTCTGTCACATCCTGCGCGGCTCCCTGCTTCATGATATGAACGTAAATCGCCTGCAAAAATTGGCTACTTGAAGAAGTCAGCTCACGCATTACGCCCTGTAAAAATGGCGGGATCGTGCCAATTGCCAGCACGTCGGTGAAAGCCTGAACGATCAAATCTGGAGCCTGTTTAGACTTCTTTTTTAATTCGTCATCGCCACTTGCCGCACTGAACAAAGCCGCAAATGCCGCGTCTAAACATCCATCACCCGGAGCCGGAACATCGGCTTCGCGCTCAATAAATTCTTTGATGTCTTTTTTCGTATCATCAATTTTTTCTTTCGCACTGCCGATGGCATCAGAAACTCCGCTCAGCAATCCGCCCTCTTTTTTCTCTTCTTCGGCAACGGGTTCGACTGCTTCTTCAATGGGAAACCAGACAGGAAACGCCGGAGCCTGCTTGTCAGTAATTGCCTTCAACGTCATCTGGTAACTTTGTTCTTCGATGTCATCTTCAAATTCACGACGCAGTGCGAGAAACATTCCCACATAAATATCAAACATTTTGAAGATAATTTTGCGTACCATCGCCGCCGCTTTCGCGGCTCCGGGAAGAGACGTTAATCCGGCTCCGCCGCCGCTCGGAGGCTTCAAATAGAAATCATCTAATTTCTTCGTGAAGGCTAAGTAATCAGCCCGCGCCTGATTCAGATCAATGCCCGCCTGATGAATTTTTTGGTAGCTGATTTCTGATTCGTTGATCTTGCCGCCCGCCGCTGAAACTTTATCCTTGAAAGCATCAAGTTCATCCGGGCTTGGCTCTGCTGCACCGCTGCCGAATAATTTTTCTGCTGCTGCGCCTACTTCACCAAGCAAGCCACGATTCTCTTTGTATTCCTGCAACACTTCTTTCGTAGCAGAAATAAATCCATCCAACAATAACGCTTCACGTTCAAGCGCATTGCGAAACATCAAGGCACGACCCAATTTTTCGGCATCGTCTTTCGTATCTTGCAATTCCTCGTGTTCATAGTATTTGCTGCTGTCGCCGTGAATTCGTCCGAAATGAATAAATTCAATCGGCGGTTTCAAATTCATCGCATTCGCCGGAGTGCCTCCGGCATTGGCTCCGGCTGCGCCCTGCTGCACATCGTCCGCTGGCGACAACGCTCCCGCCCGCCGAAAATTAGGCTTCCCCGTCGTGCCGTCGCCACCTGCGCCGCCGCTTAACAGGTCATTCGCTTTATTAATTGCACCGCTGACAGATTCAAACATAATGCCTATTGATGTAATTCGCCCAGCTTTGATTTGGTCGCGCCGTCGGGTTCTCCGGTGACAGTTAATTCATGCCGCGCCTGAAATTTCTTCAGTGCTTCTTTCGTTGCTTCGCCTAATTCGCCAGCGTCTGAACCGCAATCAAAACCGAGATTATTCAGGCGTTGTTGGATGCCTGAGATTTCGTCGACGGGATCAAGTTCGCCGATGCGGATTGAGTATTGCTCTTTTCCGTCCTTTAAAATCAAGGTCGCGGACGAAGCATTATTCGGAATAAATTCTTCCAGATTGCCATCGCCATCCGTTGTTCCTTTGATGAGCTTGCCGCCGATGTCTAAAGAATATTTTTCATTGGCGCGCGGTTCATCCATCATTTTCAACTGAAGTTTTAATTTGACGGGTTCGCCTTTGCGTTTGAATTTGTGGGAACCATCAGTACTTTTCGTCACTTCTTTCAGTTTCTTTTCAGGAATAAAAACTTCATCGCCGACTAATAAAACATTGGGATTTTTGCGCTTTTCCTTGAGCGACGCATTGCTCCCGTGCTCCCAAATCGTCTTCCAAAAGAAGCCGTAGCCGGATGCGATACTGATGATGCTTTCGCCTTGTGAAACGGTATGTGTTGGCATCGTTATTCTCCCCACGCCTCCGCGTCTAAATTCGGAAAGGTAACTTTGCAGCTTCCCGAATCTATTCCTGAAATTTTCGCTTTGCCTTGCTCATCAGTCGTTCCGGTCGCCAACGTCACGCCGTCAGGCAAGGTGATTTGATAGACTTCACCAGCCATCGGTTCACCCGCTTCGTTGGTGAATTCGATTTCGATGAAATGCGTTTTGTCTTTGTTTTCTTCAGATTCAGAATTATGCGTCGGCGCATCAGACGCCAGAGAATTATTCGACGAAGATTTTTTCGCCAATAGAGTTTTTTTGAATTCATCGCTTTCGCCGGGATCAGCTTTATCCGCTTCCACGGCTTCCGTTGGATCAAGCGGAGAAACCAGCATGCCGGGAATTCCGGGTAACGCAGCACCGCCGCTATTAATCATCACCATCGTCCCTTGAATCATCACGCCCGCTGGAGAAATCGTGACGAAGTTTCCGCCCACGCTCAGTGTGATGCCGGAAGTCGCTTCGATGACGATAGTTTGTCCTTTGACGTGAACGCTGCCCGTGACGGCTTCGCTGAGATTACCGCCAATTTTATGCGCGACATTACCCTTGACTTCAATGGATTGCGAACTGGTAATTTTCACTGCCTGTTTGCCGCCAATCGTTAAGTTGTGATCGCGTTGAATTTTTTCGATGCGGTCGCGGTTAATTAACAATTGTTCATCACGTTCGATTTTCTCAACTTTATCGCGCTTCACAATCAAATGTGTATCGCGCTCGATGATTTCTTTTTGATCGTTTTTGACGCGAAAATCTATATCTTTTTCCGCGTGAATAAAAATCTGCTCTTCGCCTTTTTTATCTTCAAAACGAATTTCGTTGAAGCCGCCGCCACCCTTTGAAGACAGCGTTTTCATGGTGCTTTTCGTTTGCTCATCCGGCAGCGTATACGGCGGCATAGACCCGCTGTTGTAAACACGTCCAACAATAATTGGATTGTCAGGATTGCCTTCGAGAAAATCTACGATAACTTCCTGCCCGATGCGCGGGATGGAAATGAAGCCCCAGTTTTTACCTGCCCAATTGCTGGAAACACGCACCCAGCACGAAGATTTTTCATCGTACTGTCCTTCGCGATCCCAGTGAAATTGCACCTTCACGCGCCCGTATTTATCCGTCCAGATTTCTTCACCGGATTTGCCCACGACCATCGCCGTTTGCGTTCCGTGAATGACGGGAACAGGTGTGATTCGGAGCGGACGAAACGGCGATGGATGCGCGATGGCCTGAAATGTATTGTTGTATTCAATTCCGGTGTCGCCGCTTTCACTGCTATACCAGCTTTCCCCCAAATCCATCGAATGTTGAATCGAAGTCAGCACATACGATTTATTGAAATCGCGGCGATAATGATCGCGCAAATCAAAACGAAAACCAGCCACCAGACCGCGACAAGTGCTGGCTCCGTTGACAATAACTTGCGGCGTATCTTCCTCTTGAATACGGATGCCGACTAATCGTTCAGCTTCATTCTTCGTTTTGAATTCTCCGGGATAATCATAAATCTCAAAATTGCTGTCGCCCTTACCGGAAAGATTCGAAGTCAGATCAACCGCCGGTTTTTCAAAGTTGAAATCTCGCAAGGTGTATTGACCGGGACGAATTTCGCGGCTCATCGTAAAATCCGTCACCACGTCGTCATCGCGTTCCTGCCCGATAATTGATTTATAACTCACCATCTCCTGCAATGGACAAGGCTTGAAGGCGTTCGGGCTGTCAGCCAGAACCAATTTATGCTTATCGGCTTCGTGATCGAAGAAATAAAAGATGCCTTCTTCTTCCATCAGGCGCGAGACGAAATTGAAAGCAGATTCGCGGTACTGCACACAATATTCACGCGGATCATAACTGCCTTGCAATCGAATTTCGTAATCAGAAAACCCATAGTCCTTAAAAACTTTTTCAAGAATGTCGGGAACCGTCATTTCCTGAAAAATCCGCGCATCCCGCGTCTGCGTCAAAAACCATAACCACGGAACCATTGTGGCGTGGTAATGCGAAAAAACTGTCGGCTTGTCACCGTCTTCCAACATCGAAGAACCGCCTTGCGCGAACGAGCTAATGACGCCATTAATGTGTCGCGGCTCCCCGTCCGGTAATAGCATTTTGACCGTTACTCTCTTGCCGACAATGTCTTCAAATTTGATGCTGCGATTTTCAGACATCATCCGCAAATCAAATTGAAACAGCTTCGAAATGCCTTCCTGTCCGTTGAAGCCAGTCAGCAATAATTCATCTTTGCCCAGCGGCGTGATGATTTCGATGATGCGATTTTCTTGTGTAAATTCTGGCATTTTATTATTTCTTTGCACTGGGAACATCACCGGGAACGCCCGCATCCTGCGGGCGAATCCGTACTAAGGTCACGCTTTTCATCGCAGGAATTTTCTCACCACGGATTCGCCCGCAGGATGCGGGCGCTCCCAGTATGGTCGCTCCCATTATCACGCTACGTCGTATTTGAAATTCCCATCCTCAGCGACAGTTACATGAGCCTTCGTAATGGATTCTCCGGTTACCATGCGTGACAAAAATTCGCCGGACATGGCAGGCAACAAAGTCCCGTTCAGAATGTTGTGAACGTTGCGTGCGCCGCTGTCTACATCGGTGCAACGTTTGGCGACAGCATCTATAACCGTCTCATCATAAACAAATTCGGCTTTGTGATTTTCCTGAATTCGCTGCGCAATTTTGGATAATTGCAGCTTAATAATCATCCGCAAAATGTCATCCGAAATCGGGTAGTACGGGACAATCGTCATGCGTCCCAGCAATGCAGGCTTGAAGGCTTTGACCAGTTCAGGGCGGATCGCGTCAATTAGTCCATCCGGTTCCGGCTTTGTATCAGGATCAGCGCAGAGCTTCATGATCGTGTCCGTAGCCACGTTTGAAGTCAGCAAAATCACTGTATTTTTAAAATCAATTTCGCGTCCTTCGCCGTCTTCCAAAACGCCTTTATCAAACACCTGATAGAACAATTCCATCACGTCAGGATGCGCCTTTTCGACTTCATCCAGCAACACGACGGAGTAAGGTTTCCGGCGCACAGCTTCCGTTAACACGCCGCCTTCGCCGTAACCAACATAGCCTGGAGGCGACCCTTTCAATGACGAAACGGTATGCGCTTCCTGATATTCACTCATGTTGATTGAGACTAGATTTCGTTCGCCGCCGTAAAGCGTATCCGCTAACGCCAGTGCGGTTTCCGTTTTACCAACGCCGCTGGTTCCGACCAGAATAAACACACCAA
The DNA here is from genome assembly GCA_043783625.1 of Blastocatellia bacterium. Lineage (GTDB taxonomy): Bacteria > Acidobacteriota > Blastocatellia > RBC074 > RBC074 > JAFDVL01. The sequence continues at coordinate 38,870 of JAYVZE010000078.1, forward strand.
TCGGACGCTTCGGATCAGTCAAACCAGCGCGTGAAGTTCGGATGCGTTCGGCAATCGCCGCCAGTGCGGAATCCTGTCCGATGACCCGTTGTTTCATCGTTTCTGCCAAATTCAAAATGGACTGAATTTCATCGGAAACCATTTTGCCGACAGGGATTCCCGTCCAGCCGGAAATGACCTCGGCAATCGTTTGCGAAGTCACCACAGGCTGCATCAAAGGCGATTCGCCTTGCGCCGCTTTCAGCTCAGCATTGCAGTTTGCCAATTCAGTGCGAAGTTCCGCTGCGCCTTCCGATTTTTCTTCGCTCGCCATCGCTTCCAATTTTTCGCGCAGGTCACGAATCTTAATGATTAGCTCGCGTTCCTTGTCCCATTGCTCTTTCAGCGTCGTCAGATTTGCTTCGACCACATCGCGTGAAGTTTTGCGTTCGCCGATGCGTTCGTCGTGTGCTGCGCCGGTGATGGCTTCGCGTTCGAGGACGCCAATTTCTGTCGTTAGATTTGTGATGCGACGTTGCGCGTCTTCAATCGCAGCAGGTGTTGCACCCTGTCCAATCGCAATTTTCGCGCAGGCTGTGTCAAGGACGCTGACGGATTTGTCAGGCAATTGACGCCCCGTAATATAGCGATGCGAAAGGCGGACAGAATCCTCTACGGCTTCGTCGAGGATGCGAACGTTGTGATGTTTTTCCAAAGCTTTGACGATGCCGCGCATCATAATAATGCCTTTTTCTTCGTCAGGTTCTTCGACTTTGACCACCTGAAAACGTCGGGCGAGCGCGGGGTCTTTTTCAAAATATTTTTTATATTCCGCCCACGTCGTCGCCGCAATCGTTCGCAATTCTCCACGCGCCAAAGCTGGCTTCAATAAATTCGCCGCGTCGTTTTGTCCTGCCTGTCCACCTGCGCCAATCATCGTATGCGCTTCGTCAATGAAAATAATAATCGGTTGCGGCGAAGCTTTGACTTCTTCGATGACAGTCTTCAAGCGATTTTCAAATTCGCCTTTGACGCCTGCGCCTGCCTGCAACAAACCTAAATCCAAGGTGCGGAGCGAAACATTTTTGAGTGGCTCCGGCACATCGCCTTGGGCAATCCGCAGCGCAAAGCCTTCGACGACGGCGGTTTTTCCAACGCCTGCTTCACCGGTCAGAATCGGATTATTCTGGCGGCGGCGCGTGAGAATATCTACGAGTTGACGGACTTCAAAATCGCGTCCGAGGACAGGATCAATTTTTCCTTCACGCGCACGCGCCGTCAGATCAACCGTGAATTGATCGAGAGCTTTCGTCTTGCCAGCCGCCGCAATGCCGGGACTGTGCGGATCGCCTGCATCGCCTGCGGGTTGCGAAGTAAAACCTTCGGCGGAACGAGCTTCGCTGGAGCCATTCGTCAAGGCAGCAAAGTTTTCCTTCAATTCATCAATTTTGATTTTGGTAAAATCTTTAGAAATATCCCGCGCCAGGCGGAACAAACTTTCGTTCGTCAACACTGCTAATAAGCAATGACCGGAACGGACTTTCGCTTCGCCGTATTCAACCGAAGCCAATAACCATGCATCCTGGAACATCTCTCCGACTTCGCGTGAAATTCCCGGAGTCCGCGAATTTCCAGTCTTCAGTTTGTCCAAAGCAACGGTCACGTCTTTGGCTAAGCGCGAAGAATTCAGATCGTATTGCCGCAGGATTTTTTCCAGATCAGTATCATTGCTTTCCAGCAGTTTGAGCAGTACATGCTCTAACTCAATATCGTAATTCGTCCGCGACAGACACAGCCCGGCTGCCCCCTGGAGCGCACTCTGACAGGTCTCGTTAAGTCTGGCGACAAGTGATTTCAGATTGACGTTCATGAATTTCCTTCAGGTAGGATAGGCGTCGCGCCTGTCCTTAGTTGTTAATTCAGGACAGGCGCGACGCCTATCCTACCTTTTACTTTTTTCTAAAATAAAAATCACCATCAAGTGACGTATTTTCCCACGGAACCTGTTGTCCGCTGGTTTTATCTTTGACGGCGATGCGCGTCCGTTTGAGGACGTCTTCAATTTTCATATTTGGTTCGCGGATATTTTTCAGCAATTCCTGTGTATACAATCCGTTCTTGCCGTCCCCATCACTGGCGACTTCACCGGGGCCGGTGGCGTACGCAACAACCGTTCCACTGGGCGCACTCATCACCGCTAATCCACGTGCGGCGGAACGTGTACCCCGTACAAACGGATTGTTGCGACAGGCGTCCAAAATTACGATATTCAACCGGCTGCCAGCGGATTCAATTTCAGACATGATGCGTCCGGCGTCTACGGCTTCAAATTCGATGTCCGTTTCCTTTTGAATATTTGCCCCCACAGGCAACAGATAATTCACGCCTTTGACCTGCATGCCGTGTCCGGCAAAGAAGAAGAGCGCGACTCCACCACGATTAATTTTGCTCCCAAAAGCACGGACACTTTCTTCGAATTCGCGCTTGCTGAGATTGCTATATTGCAGCACTTCAAAACCCGATTCGCGCAACGCCTGCGCCATGGCTTTCGCATCATTTTCAGGATTGGTCAGCGGCGCAGCAGAGTATTTGCTGTTGCCAATCACCAACGCTACTTTTTTGTCAGTCGTAATTTCATTGACGCCTTCCACGGAGGAAGTCGTCTTGATGATTTCCTTTTCTCCGGTGGTGCTGCGTGAAGTAGTGTCAGTAGTTTTTTCTTCCGGCTTGGGAGCTTCAGGTTGCTTCGCTTCGACGCGCGGCGAAGATTTTGGAGGAGCAGGAGCCGCCCCGCGATTCAGTGTGACCGCACCTTTAATCTTCAGCGTAAAACTTCCGCTTTGATTATTGCGCGGCCCGAACACGCGCATGATAATTTTTTGCGGTTGCTCCAAATGTAACTTGGTATCTTTGCGATCTCCCCCTGATGAAGCATCGAACTTGATAACTGTCTGCGCGTCTCCGTCGGAGAGTTCAACGCTGATATTTGACCATTGCTCATAGCTTTTGACTTCGAGCGAAAATGTCACGTCACCAGGCCCGGCAGTGAAGGCATAGAACCGCTCCATCATCACATTTGGTGCAATGTTGCCTTTTAATTCCTGCGTCAAAAGCGGCAAAGGATTTTCGCGGCTACTGGGCTGGGCATTAATGCTCAGCGAAGCAAAAGCTAAGTTAACGAGACAGAAAAACGTCAGGCAGATAGATAGAGTGCGTCTATTTTTCTGACTATTATTTTGCTGCAAAAGCTTTTCTATTTGTACTGCTTTCATAACTACCTTTCGACCTTCAGTCCTGATCGTAATACTTGCTCGGCTCCGTCGTTTTACTATCCGCTAAATCACACAAACGCCGAAAATTCGGCAGCATCGCCAGCCACACATCTTCGCCAACTGTTGCAAGAACCTTTTGCTTCACCGTCGGACGATCTACTAATTTCGATTGTTTGAGCAAGAAGATAATATCGTCATAATCTTTTTGCCGCCCCGCATTGAGCTTCAGAATCACCAACCATTCCGGCGTTATAATACGCAATCCATTCGGCAAATTGATCGCCTCTTGCAACGCCGCGTGATAATATTTCTGATAGCCGTCGTTGCGGACAATCCAATCAATCGGAACTGCGTACTTACCAACTTGCAACGTGTAATTGCTACCTCCAAAGCTCAGCCGATGTTGTGGCTCCAGCGATAAGTTATGTGAGGCAATAATATCCACGTCTTTCGTCATCCGTGGACTGCCATAAAAGTACATCGCCAGCCCACCGACCAAAGCCCAGGCAGTCTCTTCCTGCGTCGCCAGTTGTCCGACCCTCTGTGCAGCTTCCACTCCCGTATCACTGGAAATCATCGGATTAGCGACATTTTCTAATATCCGTTCGATAAATTTTTGATAGTCATTTTCACTCATGATTCCGTCGCTAACACTATCTATATCTTTCTCGCCATAGATACTTTGTACTTATCCAATTCTAACTACTGCGTACTTGCAGTTGTTCATAAATATAATCTAGCGCACCTAACAATTCCGCCAAATCATCTAACGTGAATAGTTTTTCGTTGTACGTGTAAGTCGTGTATTCTAGCTTCCCAAACTGCCAAACCTGCCCATCAGTGACAATGCCATAAATCGGCATTTGATCGTCATTCAACTTTTGGGCAGCTACCATTTCTGCCAAACATTGTGCCCAGCCTTCATCAAAATCATTTTTCTTCGCTTCGATCATCATCAGGAGCGGCTTGCCCAGTACGGTTTTCCCTAGCTCTGAACGCCTGCTCACAAAATAATCGGGCGTCCCAACCAGCACCTCATCGTATTTAATAAAGCGATGACTCCAAAGCGAAAATTGTTCAGCGTACTTTTTGTATACTTCGCGTAAGATAGGAAAGATTAAGTTTTCCCGAATCGCAAATTCCGAAACACGCGTGTCAATATATTGCTCAACAAAGCTAAGTTCCTCAATTAGTTTTGGATTAATTTCGACTAAGTTGCTGTTTACAAAGTGTGCCGTCTGATACTTTATTAAGTATCGTTCTTGTACTTCAGCAATCGTTTTAAAATCTGTAAATGCCATATCTTATTATCTTGAGCTAGAAGTGTTCAGAGTCGCCTTGAGACGTGAAACAGTCGGCGAAGCATGGCGGTTTCTCACACATAAATGCATAACTCTGAATACCTCCTACTGGATCGGTGTAACTTTATCTTTCACTTTCGCTACGCCTTTGCCAACGAAATTTCCTTCCGCACTTGATTCATCAACATCGGTCAGGACGATTTCGCCAACCTTATCAGCGACGACGCGAATGACTTTTCCAGTGTCAGGGTCTTTCACTTCGCGGGTGACGCGACGTACTTCCAACTTGTCGCCTTTTTTCAATCCCGCGTTACGACCAATGTTGACAATGACTGTCGTACCGGAAACGTCCGCGATTAAGCCTTCTGATTTCGAGGGTGCAGCGGCGACGCGGGCAGGCAGGCTTGAAGCTTTCTCTTCTATTTGCGCAGCCAATTTGTTCACACAATCGTAGACCGCTTCGCCGATAATCGTGTCAGCAAAATTGCTTGATTCCATTCCTGTGCCGCCGTCAGTGTAGACTCCTTTGATGCCGCCCGAAGCCTGAATATTCGCACCTTCGCGCTTGGATTCTCCACGTGCATCTCCAGCTAAAAAGATTTCTGCCGTATCCGTATTCACCATCCGAAAATTTATCCCGACAATGGCTTTGGCTTTTTGTTGACCAACCTTAACGCGTCCGAACATCGGGACGGGAACGTTGACACCGCCGCCCGTTCCCTTGGATTTATCATCACGTCCAAAGGTGTGAATGCTACCCATTACGAGGGCATCTACGCCGAGAATTTTTCCAATTCGGGCAGCAGTTGCTTCGTCTAACCGACCGCTTGCGCCGAGATTTTGTTCCGCAATAATTTTGTCGAGCTGCTTGCGTTCAATAATGCTGTACTGTGCGCCTTGTACTAATTTAGTGACGAGTAAATCCGCGACGCCTTTGCCAACGTCCATCCGTGTTCCAAAAATTGCACTGATGTCGCTTTGCACCGTCGCGTAATCAAAATCTAAAATCGCAATGCGTTTCTTTTGTTGCGCCTGCGCAGCAACCGCCATTCCGGTCAATAAAATCAGAGTAATGAGTGTGGTTACAAGGTTTCTTTTCATTTGCTTTTTCTCCTTCAATTGGCACGATTCGATGCCAGGATGACCTGTTCATCGTCGTGCAAAAAATCTCGGGTCTTCAACCAGGTCGTCCATCCCAGCAAGGGCTGCGCACTCTGCTTCAGGCGACACGCCGGGGCTTCTTCTCTTTTCAAAATCAATTGCACATCGAAATCGAATTCCTGTCCGATCAAAAATCTGGTCAATTCCGTCGCTGGACTGTACGCCGATCCGTTGGGCAAAAACGCGGCGAATTGATCAAATTTCACCGGGCCGAAACGCATCCGAATTTTCGACTGCGAATCCCAGACGCGCGTGCCGACGACAGTACTGATCCCTAATTCATGGTTCGCCGTGCCAAGCCGTGAATAGCTTTCTTCTTCCAGTTTCAGCCATTGCCCTTTGAACTGTTCAAGCTGCGCCGGAACGCCAAAATAATCACTCAAAATTCCATTGATCGCGCTGGCGGAATGCGGTTTGTTGGCGATCAATCCAGCGTAACTCAGCAAGCCTTCATCTTTAAAATTGAAGCGATTGCGTAAGCCCCGCGTACCGAGTCCGGTGAGGTCAAACAGAAATTCGGTGAAGTGATCTTCACGCCCGCGCTCGAAAGCAATCGGGAAGCGATATTTTTCCCAGGCGCGGTAAAACAAAGAAATCACCCGATGATTGAAAAGATCAAAGAATTCGTGCAGAGCCGCGTCTTTATTGCGCAAACGCTCCATCAGTAATTCTGAATACGGATGCGGCAAAACTCCCGAAGGTCCCGTCAATCCCATAAAAGCGACGGTCATTCGCGCCGCGTTTGGTTCGTTTTCCGTTTCTTCTTCGCGCTTCAAAACGCTGATCTGGCTGGCCGGAAATGCTAAATTTACTGGCGTGCGAAACCGAATAATTTCGCTCCTGAGATGCGCATCCTGACCCACCGGGCGACGCTCTTCATACACTTTT
>JAYVZE010000079.1:0-14285 GCA_043783625.1 Blastocatellia bacterium
GTCCATCGCCTCTCCTTGTTGCTGATCTCTCACTTTTTCAAGGAGATAGCTTCCTTGTCCTGCTGTCAACCAATGTGCAAAAAACTAGGTAAAGACAAGACCGCGCCTGGGGCTACCCGTTCACAACAGGATTGGCATTGATCGGTTCGATAGGTTTTTTGATTGGTGCTGTGGCAAGTGATACGAAAAATAGTATTACAGCAGTGCTTTTGTTGGCGGCGAGTTATCCGGCGTTTTTACTGATGCGGCGATTGAAGACGACAAGATAAAAGTATGCTTTGATTTCTGAGAATCATTTTCTGCTCGTAGCGATGATTCGCTCTTGAATAATGTGGACAATGTCTGCGGGCAAGCCGTGTATTTTAGCTTCGCGCATTAAGCGGCGACGAAAGAAATCTTCCTTGCCAGTTTTGTATTGCTCGATGTGAATCCAATGCAATAAGCGTTTTCCATCAATGACCTGATGCGCAGTTTCAAGTTGACCAAGGTAGCTTTCAAGTAATTGCTCTTTTTGAGTGATACCTTTGTCCGCCTCAATTTCTGAACATTGCAGCCTCACCGCCGCTCGCTTAATCACAATATCGCGGTTTGTTTCATGACCAACACTAAAATATTCAGGGTCTAACCCTTGTACGTTTTGACTCGCTTCAAAAAATACCCAATTTGCTGCCATAATGCTTTGTAGCGTTCGACAGCGGCTTAAAAGCTGCATCGCTAAAGCTTGCTCCGTTAGCAGGTCATTGATGATTTCAGGATGACCTTCTTTCAAAACTTCCCACAGCGTTTTGGTTTCCAGCAAATAATTTTCCAGCGCATAGCGTCGCAAAATAAATTGATGCGAGTTTTCTGCGTAAGAATTTTCCACGACTTCATCAGAACAAAAATCCCGATCTGTGATTCCGTACACTCTTTTTAATTTGCCAAGTGTAAGAAACTCGTTCATCCATTTGGTCAGCGTAGCGATACCGCCGCAGTCATAAAATTCTACTTCGACACGCTCTTCTTCAAACCATTCACGCAAAACTTCACGGTCATCTTCGCCTTCGACCAGAATAACAATTCGGTTTCCGGCATCGAATAAAATCCGCGTTAAGTCAGGGGGCAACGATGAAATGGTTCGCATGGCTGTGGGCTAGAATGGAGTCAACAAGCGCGTATTTTCTTCACCGAAAATTTCTACGAATGCTGGTGCGTGCGTTGTTACGATCAGTTGATAAGGAATTTCTTTTTGCAACGCGAGCAATCCTTGTGCTAAGCGACGTTGATAAGCTGGGTGTAGGCTGTTTTCAACTTCATCAATTAACACAATGCTCCCTGGCAAGAGTTTTCGATAAAGCTCTATCAGGATAATCAACAAATTTTGTTCGCCTGAACTTAACTCGTGGAGTTTGTGCTCGTGACCATCTTTAGTCTTTACGAATACATCTAAGACTTGGCGATTGACGTAAAAAACCTTTTCATCAAAATTCAAGCTATTCAGAAATCGCTGGATTGAGGCATATTCCTTGGGCTCAGCGTAATCAAGCCAGATCAAGTAGCTATTCAGCGAGCCAGGGAACTGTCGTACAGTTTGGAGGTGATAGAAAAAATGATAGCCCAAATCTTCTTTATGAATTTGTGTGCTAGTAACAGATTCAAGGCTACGGTTATGAGGAAAGAAAAGTACTGTAGGAAATGTCCCTGTTCTAGGCAATCCACCATTGTCAGCCGCAGACTGCTTTTGATAAATTTCCTTGTACAATTCATTGACGCTATCGTTGGAACCCCGTGCGGCATTCCATTGGTATATTTCAAAGCAACTTGACAGGAGCCTCGCATCAGGAGGGGCGTTGCCAGCAACTAAACTCATTTCATTTAAATGCGTAATTTGTAAATCTGTAAGATTCAAATCCACTTGGATATAAAAATCAGGTTTCTCTAGGAAACAAGATTTGAGAAAATTTGAAGAGCGTGAGTATCCCAAAAACTCAAACATTGCAGAGATTGCTTCTAATACCGTGGTTTTTCCGCTTCCATTCGCACCGCCAATCACACAAACAGGCAAAGTCTTTCCGCTCGCATCAAAGAAATCTATCTTGATGTCGTCAATTGGCCCGCAGTTTTTGATTCGGACAGATCGTAGTTCAAGTTTCATAAATTTGGTGACGCGATTATCTCTGCTTGCTTGCCTGAACGTCAATCATTTCTTCGTTGGACGAATGCCGTGATACTTCACATCAATCAACATTTTTCCTGCCCATTTCTTCGGAATATTTTTTCCGGCTGCCCAATGAATGCCGTTGATGACTAAGCGTTGCATGGCTTCTTCTTTGAAATCGAACGGATGCCCCAGCGTAGTCATAAATACTTTTGCACCCGCTTTATTTTTCCACGTCCACGCTACAGGATTTTCGATGGCGTCCGGCTTATTTGGATTTACGGACTTGCCCATCAATAAAACTTCAGCATCTGCCGGAGGATATTTTGGGCGTACCAGATAGAGCCACGACGGGACATGAAAAGTGGTTGGAATGCCTGTCAATATTGGATGCTGTTTCGCTGCGGCAATAATCGAAACATCCGTGCTCGACAAATGTCCGTAGTGCGTATGCCCGTTGCCCCAGCCTGGCGGGCCGCCTAAATAATCCACGGCAAACGAATTCCACTTTTCCAGTTCATGACCTTTTGGATAATTGAATGCATGCGTCGTCGTGCGAAAGGCGACAATGGGTTTGCCGGATTTTAGATAGTTTTCGATGTGCTGCAATTGTTCCGCAGGCAGGCGTCGCCAGCGCAGAAAAAATACGGCGACATCGGCTGTCGCTAAGGCTTCGAGACCGGGAATATTTTCTTCGGAATTTTCATCCGGCGAAGATTTCAGCACTACAGTTCTAAATCCGTATTTGCTTTCTAATTCTTTGGCAATGATTGGAAACGTTTCTTCAGAACTGTATTCGTGATCGCCGCTGACGAAAACGATGTATGGCTTTTTGGCAGGTGTGGCAAAAACGCTAAACCCTGCCAGCAACAAAACAGAAATCGTTGAGAGAATTTTTGTAGTCATTGGATGAATCTCACAATCATTGTTACAATCACGACCATTCGAATATTGAAGTAATCCACAGTATTGTCAACAGGCGTTCAGAGTTCACGCTTCAGCGTGGCTTTACAGTTGCGAGTAGGAAAGAACGCTGAAGCGTGAACTCTGAACATCTGTCATCATTGATTAAATTTTCGATTGAATTTTCATAGGAGTTTTAGATGCCGCGAATATCCGCCCTCTTTCTTTTTGCGTTGTTGAGTTTGTTGCAGACGTGCGGCAAACAACCGGATCAAGTGGCAACGAATGCGCCCACAGCCAAAGCTGTCGCCAGTCCAACCGCTACACCTGAACTTCCACCGACACCTGCACCAACACCCGCACTCTCTCCTGAAGACGCTGCACTGTGGGCGAAGGCGATGAAAATTCACCAATCGTCCATCGTGATTGACACGCATAACGACGTGACTTCGGCGATTTTGGATGATGGTTTTGACATGGGGCAGAGCGGCATCGTAGACGGGAAAATCAAAACTCATACAGACATTGCACGCTTGAAAGCAGGCGGCATCGGCGCACAATTTTTTGCCGTATTTGTTGGCAAAGAATTCGTCAATAAAAAACCGGAAGACGGCGGAGGCGCAGCCAGACGCGCTTTGGATATGATCGGTGTCGTTTACGATCAAGTAAAAAAACATCCTGACGCGTTTGAGATGGCGTACACGGCAGACGACATTCGCCGCATTCACAAGACCGGAAAAATTGCTGCGTTAATGGGCATCGAAGGTGGTCACGCGATTGAAGATAGTTTGTTTGCGCTCGATAATTTTTATCGGCTCGGCATTCGCTACATGACACTGACGCATACGAACACGAATAACTGGGCGGACTCTGAAGCAGACTTGAAAAATCCAAACGTCAAACATCACGGCGGCTTGAATGAGCTTGGAAAAAAAGTTGTCCTCGAAATGAACAAGCTTGGCATGATGGTGGACATCTCGCACGTAGCTGATGACACGATGGCGGATGTCTTTGAGATTTCCAAAGCTCCGGTCATTGCTTCGCATTCGTCCGCACGTGCGATTGCGAATCATACGCGCAATTTGAATGACGATGAATTACGCGCCATCGCAAAAAATGATGGCGTCGTCATGGTCAATTTTTACGATGGTTTTATTGATCCGAAAAAAGCCGAAGTCACTTTCAACGGACGCGCCAAAGAAGAAGAATTCAAACAAAAATTTCCGAACGATCCTGAACGCGTCAAAGCTGAAATGAAGCAATGGCGTGCGCAATATAAATTCGATAAAACGCCGCTATCAGTACTGATGGATCACATCGAATACATCATCAAAACCGCTGGCATTGACCACGTAGGCTTTGGCGCAGACCTCGACGGAATCCCGTTAGACGCGCCTCCGGTCGGTTTGGAAGACGTTTCTAAATATCCCGTCATCACATACGAATTGCTCAAGCGCGGACACTCTGAAGCGGACATCAAAAAAATTCTGGGCGAGAATTTGCTGCGTGTGATGAAGCAATGTGAACAGGTAGCGAAGGAAATGCAAAATACAAAGTAGCTGGTAGTGCTGAGCGGAAAGTGCTGAGTGCTGAGTAGGAAAACTCAGCACTCAAAACTACCCTCTACCGACTACTCTTTAAGGAGAACTATGAAACGACGAGAATTTATTCAAACAAGCACAGGACTCGCTCTCACTTCTGCCTTCGTCACGAAAAAAGCAAAAGCCTATTCGTACCAGGAAGAATTCAGAAACAAGAAACCGCGTGTCGGATTAATCGGTACAGGCTGGTATGGCAAGAGCGATTTGTTTCGGCTGATTCAGGTCGCACCTGTCGAAGTCGTGTCCCTCTGTGACGTAGATAAAAATCTGCTCGCGGATTGTGCCGAACAAGTTGCCGGACGGCAGGAATCGAAAAAAACGCCGCGCACATACAGCGATTATCGCCAGATGCTCAAAGAAAAAGATTTGGACATTGTGCTGATCGCTACTCCGGATCACTGGCACGCGTTGCCAATGATCGAAGCAGCGAAAGCGGGCGCGGATATGTATTGCCAAAAACCAATCAGCGTAGACATTGCCGAAGGCAAAGCGATGCTCGACGCGGCGCGCAAATACAAACGCGTTGTGCAAATCGGGACGCAACGCCGCAGCACTCCGCACTTGATCGAAGCCCGTGAACAAATTGTGCAAACCGGAAAACTTGGCAAAATTGGGCTGGTCGAAATTTATTGTTACTACCACATGCGCACAAAAGAGAATCCGCCTGACTCCACCGCGCCTGCGAATTTAGATTATGAAATGTGGACAGGCCCCGCGCCGATGCGTCCATACAACAAACTTGTGCATCCACGCAGTTGGCGTGCGTTTATGGAATACGGCAACGGCATCGTCGGCGATATGTGCGTTCACATGTTGGATATGACGCGCTGGATGCTGAATCTGGAGTGGCCGACAAAAGTTTCTTCTTCGGGCGGAATTTTGATAGACAAAGCCAGCAAAGCGAACATTACTGACACGCAAACAGCGACGTTTGATTTCCCTGAATTTCCGGTAATCTGGCAGCATCGTTCGTACGGCACTGCGCCTGATCCAAACTATCCGTGGGGCATGACAATTTACGGGGAAAAGGGAACACTCAAAGCCAGCGTGATGAGTTACGATTTTATTCCGGCGGACAATAAAGAAAAGCCGATTCACAAAGATGTAACGTACGAATTTGAGCAATACCCGATTGATCGTACAGAGAAAGATTTAGAGCGTCACGTCGCCCCCGCGATTCGCGGACACATGAAAGATTTGCTCCGCGCCATTGATAAACGCAGCCGTCCTGTCGCCGACATTGAAGAAGGCTACATTTCAACGGCAAGTTGTATTTTGGCAAATAATGCGTTGAAGTTGGGGCGTTCCTTAAAATGGGATCCAAACAAACATCAAGTCGTCGGCGATGTCGAAGCCAACAAATTATTGAAGCGGGAATATCGTAAGCCGTGGATTCATCCAGCGGGATAAAAAATTTACAAACTAAAGGACAACATGAAAAAAAGATTCATCATTCACACCACCCTTTCACTCGCCGCCGCATTCGCTGTCTGCGCTGCTTTTCAATTCATAACAAAAGCGCAGGATTCTAAAAATCGTCCAAGCTTCGGCAAAATTATTCGCAGCGATGCGAAACTGGATCAATTAATTCCAACGGATGCCAGTGTCGAATTATTGGCGACAGGATTCATCTGGGCGGAAGGCCCTGTTTGGATCAATAACGGTGGATACTTGCTGTTTTCTGACATCCCGCGCAATTCCGTGATGAAATGGAAAGAAGGCGAAGGAATGTCGCTCTTCATGAAGCCGGCAGGATTCACTGGTGTCGGTGATTACAGCGGCGAACCCGGCAGCAATGGAATCACCGTTGATTCGCAAGGTCGCTTATTTTTTGCGGAACACGGAGACCGTCGTATTTCGATGATGCCTCCGGGCAGCGGGAAAATTACGCTGGCAGACAAATATCAAGGCAAGCGCCTGAACAGTCCGAATGATCTAACCATCAAATCGAACGGAGATATTTATTTTACTGATCCGATTTATGGTTTGCCAAAACGCGAAAACGATCCGGCGCGTGAACTGGATTTCTGTGGCGTTTATCGCTACTCGCCGAAAGATGGCTCCGTGACTTTGCTGACAAAAGAAATGACGAGACCAAACGGCATCGCATTTTCGCCGGATGAAAAAACTTTATATGTTGCGCAATCTGATCCGGCAGCCGCGCTCTGGAAATCATTTCCAGTCAATGCTGACGGCACTCTCGGCGCAAGCAAAGTGTTGTATGACGCAACCGCCATGGTTGGAAATAATAATCCCGGATTACCTGACGGAATGAAAGTAGACGCGGGCGGAAATATCTGGGCAACCGGCCCCGGCGGTGTTTATATTTTTGCACCGGATGGGAAAATTTTAGGACGCCTTGCGACAGGTGAACCGACGGCGAATTGCGGATGGGGCGATGACGGCTCCACGCTTTACATCACAGCCAATCATTATTTGGCGCGGGTGAAGACGAAAACGAAAGGCGCGGGCTGGAAGTAAATTCACATGAATCGCCTGATCTTACTGAACAAACCATTTCAGGTCATGAGCCAATTTACTGATGAGACAGGACGCGCTACGCTGGCGGATTTTGTCAGCCTCCCCAATGTTTATGCGGCGGGGAGGCTGGATTATGACAGCGAAGGATTAATGATCCTGACAGATGCTGGATGGCTGCAAAGTCTAATTTCAGAGCCAAAGCATAAACTCCCCAAAACTTATCTCGTTCAGGTCGAACATATTCCAAACGAACGATCACTAAAGCAATTAAGAAATGGTGTTTCTTTGAATGACGGAATGACGCGACCTGCGCAGGTGGAATTGATTGAAGAACCGGATGTCTGGCTCCGTGTGCCACCCATTCGGGAACGCAAAAACATTCCGACGGCGTGGTTGCGAATGACAATTACGGAAGGACGCAATCGGCAGGTGCGAAGAATGACAGCGGCAGTAGGGCATCCAACGTTACGCCTGATTCGAGAAAAAATCGGCAATTGGGAATTGGGAAAATTACAACCGGGGGAATGGAAAGAAATTCCCTGTCCTCGTCAAATCTGAATTTTAATGAACTATGCAGGAACCATTGATTATTCGCAGCGCGGTTTTAGCGGACGCCGCAATGTTACGTGAACTTGGTGAAATTACTTTTCGAGCAACTTTCACCGGTACGACCTCTGACGAAAACCTCGAAGATTACGTCGGGCAAGCATTCACGCTCGAAAAACTTATGCAGGAAATCAATGATCCGTTAGCAATATTTTTCATCGCTGAATGCAACGGAAAACCTGTCGCCTATTTGAAGCTTAACCGGGGTCAGCCACCTGATTGCGTGAGTGATAAGAAAGCCCTTGAGATTGAGCGTTTATATGTGAGCGAAGAATTCATCGCCCAAAAAATTGGGGCACAGCTCATGCAAAAAGCTCTCACCTTTGGAGCAGCAAACAATCATCAAATACTCTTTCTTGGAGTCTGGGAACACAACGAACGAGCCAAAGCTTTTTATCATAAATGGGGATTCAAACGGATTGGCGAGCATGTCTTTCAGATGGGGGATGATCCGCAAATTGATTGGTGGATGGAGCGGAGCCTGGAAAATAACAATTCTTAGCTGGTAAGGGTTTTCGGGCATTTTGACCACTTAATAAAAAAATGTTTTCCATCTGACACAGATTCAGGCATAATTTGTTGCGCGTTGACCGCAGCCGGACTTCTCTTGTCACGAATGCTTCGTGATTTTCTCGTGGAGTTTTTACAGTCATGGCGAATCATCAGGATATACAATCGCACTTCCTTGCTTGCCCCGAAATTGAAGTTAAACTTTTTGCCCCATCTAAGTTAATAAATATGAAAGCCTCTCCCTTTTCATTTCTGATTTCATTGAGTTTATTGATTGTGCTTTCGCTGCCCGGATTTTCACAATCTGGACAATTCACAGTGCAGATAGATTCAATGGTGAACCAGGATGCCGCTGAAGCTAAAGTAGTGCAGCTCAAATCCCAGGGACTTAATGCCTATTGGTTGAAAAGTTCAGTACCAGGTCAGGGACTGCGTTTCCGCGTTCGGATCGGGCGCTTTCCTAACCGGGCTGCCGCGCAAAGTTATGGTACGCACCTCAAGCAACAAGGCATTATCGCTGATTACTATGCTGCTCTATGGGAAGGAAATACTTCACCATTCGGCAGTATCGCCGAGGCCAAGCCGAAACCTAAACCAGTAGTGACGGCTCCCGTAACTACGCCTAAGCCAGTAGTAACAGAGCCACAGCAAGCGCAACGAGTACGCGAAACAACTAAACCGCTGGCAAATACTTCGACTGAGAAACCGCCGGTCAATAGTCCATCTGCCGATAACGGGATGAAACCAATGAAGGTGCAGCCAACACCTGCAATGCCTGCGTCGAATGCTGCTCCAAAATCTGTTCCAGTGATCGAAACGAAACCCGCGAAGACTTCGCCGCTGCCAATCCCTCCGATGGAGGTCAAACCACCGCGTGATAAAAAGGCAAGCAACGAGGTACCGTCGAGCGGAAATGTTGCAACGTCCGTCGGAAAAATTCCAAAGGAAACTATTGCGGCAGCGACGACCCCGGCTCCGACGACAATTGTCGGATTCATCAAATTTGAAGACAAAGGATTTGGGTATTCTTTCGAGCATCCGAATTACTGGTCAGGCGGAAATATTGATCAAAACCAATTACAAGCACAGCGGATTGACTCAGGGGCAATTTTTCGTTCGCAGCAGGACGCCGCGTTTACGCACGCGATTTGGAATAGTCTGAAAAATGCTAACAGTCCCGCCTACGACAATAATCTGATTGTTGACCTGGTCATCAAAAGCGTGGGCAACAGTGCCGGAATGCAGGGGCTGACAGAAACCTCCCGGCGCATGGCACAGGAAGGCGATCAGATAAAAACCTTTGTAGACCTACGGACGATGTTTCAGCAAACCCGGGCAACGTCTCCGCTGGAATTTCAAGGCAAAGCGGTCATCATCCGCTCCAGTGCCGGAATCCTGCTGGTCGTAGCATTTTTCTCGAAAGATAGTGCGCCAACCATGTCAGCTTCCGCTGAAAGAATTATCAGCAGTGCCAACGTGCCGCAATAATTCATTGTGGGATCAGCTCCCTGTTGTTCTATAATCAGGCTTCGTTTGAAGTGAACAGTTGCAAGCTTCGGCTTGCTTTAGTTTTTTCAGGAGTATTATTTCTGCGCGAATTGAAATTCACTTTGCCTGAACGTGCGCTGGAAGCATTGTTCGGAACGCAAGATCAAAATATTAAACTTTTAGAATCGCTGCTCAGCGTCACTGTCGGAGGTCGGGGCAGTGAGCTTTTTGTCGAAGGTGACGAAGCCGATGTCGCCACAGTCGAGCATATTCTGAAAGAATTCTCGCAGCTTTTCTCCGAAGGAAAAATCCCGGTTGACGGCGAACTCCGCGAAGCTTTCAAACAAATTGCTGAAGATCGTAGCGCATCCTTGCGCGAGCTTCTCACTTACAAAAAAATTATTAACCCTTCAGCGCGCAAACAGGTCTCAGCGCGGACGCCAATGCAACGCCGCTACATTGACGCTATTGAAAAAAATGATGTCGTCTTTGGCATTGGCCCTGCCGGCACGGGCAAAACGTATCTGGCGGTCGCGCTCGCCGTCCAACACTTAATGACAAAGCGTGTCAACCGGATTGTGCTGGCACGTCCCGCCGTTGAAGCCGGAGAAAAACTCGGCTTTCTGCCGGGAGATTTACAAGATAAAGTTGATCCGTTCCTGCGCCCGATTTATGACGCGCTTTTTGACTTTATGGATCACGAACGTGTCGCCAGTTTCATTGAAAAACGAATTATTGAAGTTGCGCCGCTAGCGTTCATGAGGGGTCGGACGCTCTCGGATGCGTTCATCATTCTCGACGAAGCGCAGAATACGACTTCAGAACAAATGAAAATGTTTTTGACGCGCATCGGGTTTGGCTCCAGAGCTGTGATTACCGGCGATGTCACGCAAATTGATTTACCGACCGGACGCAAATCCGGTTTGATCGAAGCGCAACATGTTGTCCGCGATATTAAAGGAATCGAATTTATTCATTTTTCCGACCGCGATGTCGTACGTCACAATATCGTGCAATTGATTGTCAGAGCCTACGATGCCCACTCCCGCAAAAATTAAAATCAGCTCTCCCGAAAAATCTAACGAAACTTTTACTCAGATTCATGCTGATGAAGTCTGCGGAATCGTTGAAGTTTTTAATCGGCAACGGCTCCATAAAATTGAGCGATCATCGTTGGCTGTGCTGGCAAATGCAGTCCTGAAAAAAATTAATCGCAGTGAATGTTCCGCGACGATTACGTTGATTCGTGACCGCGAAATGCAACGATTGAACTTTGATTATCGCGGGATTGATAAACCGACCGACGTGCTGTCTTTCGCTTATCAGGAAGACCTGAGCGATAATGATCCAAATCATAATCCAGCGGAACTTGGTGATTGTGTAATTTCGGTAGAAACTGCGATGCGATATGCACAAGAACAAAACATCAGCTTGACGACGGAAATTAATTGGTTAGTGATTCATGGGATTTTACACCTGGCAGGATACGATCACGAAACGGACAATGGAGAAATGCGACGATTGGAAAAGCGTTTGCGCAAAGAGCTACTTAGTCCATAGAGTCTATGGAGTCTTTAGGGTCAAACAGCCCGGACTTCTTCAGACTCTATAGACCCTAAGGACTCGATAGACTTCTTTTATATGGAATACGAAATAATCTTGACCAGCATCGCACTTCTGGTGTTGGTCGTTGTAGCCACAGCTAAAAGCGCATTGGATGAACTCAGCGATGTTTCGCTCCGGCTTATTGCCAGCGAATATCAAAATACTCCGCGTGAACAGTTCATCCGCTCCATCGTCGAACATCATAGCTCGTTCAGCTTTACTCTGACCTTTGGCATTCATCTGGCCATCGCTTCCATTGCAATCCTTATTACCTCCATCGCCTTCAAACTTCATGCTGAAAGATTTCTGCTGATTGCATTTGCGGCAATGTTATTTACGCTAGTCGTATTTCGACTAATCATCCCTTTATTACTGACGCAAAATGATCCGGCACGAACCTTAGTTTTATTACGATTTCCGTTGAAGGTCTTATACCCGGCACTTGGAATTATTGCCTTGCCGATTCATCGCGTCTTGCGTGGATTACAACGCGAAGAAGTGGAAAGTACCGCCGAGGAGAAAGAAGAACAGGACAACGAAAGCGAATTGCAGGCGTTGCTTGATGTCGGCGAACAGGAAGGGATCATCGAAGAAGACGAAGGTGAGATGATTCAATCCATCCTGCGTTTTAGTGATCGTACGGTTGGTGAAGTGATGACTTCCCGCACCAAGATTGTCGCTGTCGAAGCCTCCATGTCACCTGAGGCTGTCCGTGATTTGATGATCGAATCAAAGTATTCCCGTCTGCCGGTTTATCAGGAAAAAATTGATCAGATCGAAGGCGTCATTTACGTCCGCGATTTGCTTTCATATTGGGCGGCAAATAATCAGCTACAAACCGTGCTTGATCTGGCGCGCCCAACCTATTTCGTCCCTGAAAGCAAACCCACTGATGAGCTGTTGCGTGAAATGCAAAAAGCAAAAATGCAGATGGCGATGGTCATTGATGAATATGGCGGCATCGCGGGTTTGATTACGCTGGAAGATTTAATTGAAGAAATTGTCGGTGAAATCGAAGACGAAGACGAACCTGATCCGCACGATACAGAAATTGAAGTTGTACAGGAATCCGAACATTCCTACAGCGTTTTAGGGCAAGTTGAAATTGGAAAAATCGAACGATTATTTGACATAGAATTAGCGGAAGACGATTTCACGACGGTCGCCGGATTAGTCATTAATCAACTTGGACACTTGCCTGTCCCCGGTGAAATGATTGATTATCGCGGCTTCATTTTTGAAGTTATCGAAGCCGATGAAAGACGTGTTTCAAGATTAAAAATTACTCGCACGACAACAGCGGATGCTACTGAAGCCGCTGCTGCCAATGCCACAGTCGAGCATTAAGACACGAGCCTTGCTCACTCGTTGAGGTTGTAAATCCCCGCATGACACCAAATCACAAATCCGGCTTCGCAGCATTAATCGGTCGCCCGAACGCCGGAAAATCTACCCTTTTAAATCACCTGATTGGCGAACATATCGCCGCCGTATCCGCCAAACCACAAACAACCCGCAATCGAATTCAAGGCATCGTGACGCGACCTGATGCGCAAATTATTTTTGTAGATACACCTGGCATTCACAAACCCGGCTACACCCTGAATCGCCGAATGATGGGAATGGTGATGGATGCGCTGGAACAGGTTGACGTAATTTTATTGATGCGCGACGCTACGACTAAAAATGGCGCAGGCGAGAAATTTACCCTCGAACTCATCAAAAATTCCACGAAACCGGTCTTCTTGTTGCTAAATAAAGTTGATCTCATCAAAGATAAATCTTCCTTGCTTCCTTTGCTGGAACAATACAGCAGCGAACATAATTTTGCTGAAATTATTCCGATCTCCGCCCGTAGCGGAAACGGCGTTCCGGGACTGATTGAATCCCTGATTAAGTATTTGCCGGAAGGGCCTGACCTGTTTGATGCTGAGACGTATACCGATCAATTCGAGCGCAACATTGCAGCGGAATTAGTCCGCGAAAAGATTTTACAATTGACCGGCGAAGAGCTTCCCTACGTCACTGCGGTCCGCACTGAGCAATGGAAAGAAGATACGGATGCAACTGAAATTCATTGCGTGATTTATGTTGAGCGCGAATCGCAGAAGCCTATCATTATTGGTCGCGGTGGACAGATGCTGAAAGAAATTGGCACACGTGCCCGTCAGGATATTGAGAAATTATTGTCCCGCCACGTCCGCCTGAATTTATTTGTTCGCGTCCAAAAAGAATGGCGCAACGATCCTCATTTACTTGATGAGTTGGGAATTCAACAGATTGGAAAATAAACACTTTTATGAAAACCTGGCACGCCCTAGAAATCGAACTCGCTCGCGTTGCAGAAAGCGCAGTCACTACCCAGCTTTGGAATGCGAACACGAACGGCATCGAAATCTCTGAAGATTCACCGGAAAAAATTACGATGCGAGCCTATTTTGACGAGGCTCCTGATACTGAAAAAGTGCGAGCAGAAATTGTTCAGACTTTACATTTCTGCGAGTTGCACGAAAGTACGCTGCTCTCCATCAAGCCCCTCACGATTGACGATCAGGATTGGTTAGCTGAATGGAAAAAAGGATTTGAGCCAACCACCATTGGCGAGAAATTATTAATTTGTCCTTCGTGGAAACGCGAACAATTGGGCGCAACAGATCGCCTGATTGTGCAAATTGATCCGGGGATGGCGTTCGGCACAGGCACACATGAAACGACTCGTGGCTGCCTTGAAATGCTCGAAAAATATTGGTACGGCGGCGCGTTGCTCGACGTTGGGACAGGAACAGGAATTCTCGCAATGGCAGCGATCAAGCTTTTTCCAGAGGCACACGTCATCGGCTTCGACAACGATCCTGAAGCCATCGAAGTGGCAGTTGAAAATGCTGAAATTAATCAGCTCGAAGATTCCATTCAACTTGAAGTCAACAAGCTCGCATCCTTTCACGATCAACAAT
>JAYVZE010000080.1:0-38192 GCA_043783625.1 Blastocatellia bacterium
CAAGTTAGCTCCGATACCTGACTTTCATTTAATTCGTGCGGCTATGTAGAATCAACAACTTACGAAAAATTAAGCTTCAAAAAGTGTCCACAGTATTGACTACGGGAAACTACCTGTAAAATTCCGTATTTCTACTAATTGGCGAAAGTGGCTGAGATGCGTAAAGTACGTTTTGTTATCACGCACATCTCACTGGGTGTCAGTAGCTGCTCCGGGGAGGAAAAGATACTACAACTGGAGCGGCTACATTTTTTTGAGAAGTCGGATAAACAAATTAACCGATGTAGCAAGAGGAGAAAGTGACCGTGAGTACAGCATTTATAATTAATAAAAGAGTCACAGATTTAGAGAATGGATTTAGTACTAAGGCGCAAGAAATGGTCTCAAAATTGAAGGAAGAGGTTCAGGTTTTGCAGGAAGAGATCATCAGAACGAGGTACGCGCTGGATCAAAGAAACGAGTTATTGCGCGATTATGCACCACAAAAGATTAAGTTACGGGATCGTTTTGATTCTCAGGAATGGTGCCGGTGATGGGGGTCAGGCAATTTTATCACTCCCCCTAAATTGCCTGACAGGTGCTGGTGTTCAGAAAAGGTTTGGTGCTGGTGAGGTTTGATAATTACCACCGTAGACGTTGAGGACGTGGAGAGTAGATGTCGGTGTTGCAAGATTTAGTGGTGCTGGAACTGGCGGTGCTGAGACCGGAACAGGTTTGGTGTGGTGCTGGTGAACTGCGTCCTCAACGCCTGCGGTGGTAATAATTCTCCCCCAAAATTCCCCCTTACTCCCCCATTTTTACAATTTGGATTAACTCCCCTGCTCTCCCAATTAAGAACTCGGCGTTTACTGCGACGAGTTCTGGTTCTCCTCGAAATCCCCCAATAAATCCACAGGTAGACATTCCAGCAGCTTGTCCAGCGAGGATGTCTACTTTGGTATCGCCAATCATCAAACATTTCTCTGGAGCAATACCACATAATTTTGCGGCTTCAAGCAAAGGTAGCGCGGAGGGTTTTCGTTCTGGTAAACTATCGCCACCGATTACTGCTTGAAAAAAACGGGTGAGTTGCAACCCTTCCAAAATTTTTATGGTGAACTCATACGGTTTATTCGTAACCACCGCCATCGGCAATGATTGCAGGGCTTCAAGCGTTTCACGAACTTCAGGATATAAATCTGTCTGGTCAAGTAAATGCTCGCTGTAATGTTGCCTGAAAGAAAGTAACGCAGCTTGAATCAATTCTTCTTCTGGTTCTTGCCTACGGCTTGCACGTAAAGCTCGTTCGACCAATAAGCGGATTCCTTCGCCGACAAAAGTAATAATTTGCGCATCGGGAAGCGTTGCACAATTTAGCTCAGTCAACATTAAATTTATCGAAAAAATTAAATCCGCCTGTGAATCTATTAACGTTCCATCAAGATCGAAAAGTAAGCATTGGAATTTCATATTTTGGGCGACTTGAATTCGTTAGTTTTAATAAGGGGTTAAATATTTCTCACCATCAAAATGAATCAGATGATCTGCGTTATCGGCAATCCAAGCCTCGGTTTCCCAGGCAATCTCCATCATCCATTTTCTGAAATCAGTTTTAGTCAGAAAAGCAGTTACAAAATTTAATTTTGCCGCGCAATTCTTAGTCAGGCGTTTTAGTTCTAATAAACGAATCTCGCTGATTGAACCACTGCTGTGAACAGCTTCAATCAAATAAATCCAATTGTGTTCTTGGTCATAAGCAATAATATCAGGCAGTTCGTCATGCGACAGCTCAAAGAACTTTAGTCGCCTCAGTTCTTCTCGTTCAATATGCAAAATCTTGTTGGCGGTGTCACCGAGATAAAGTATCTGACAGCCTTTCCCAAAACGAGGCAAGAATTCTTCGATCACTTTTTTCTGAAGAATATTATGTGCGCCCGCTGACAATTCAAATTTCTGACCATTCGGCAAAGTAACAGGAATTTTTTCAATGCTACGTTGTCGCGCTAGAACATCAGCAAGCGAGGAGTGATTATTCAGATAAGCTGCAAGCGCTGATAACCATTCTTCAGTTTTAAATTTTTTGAGAAGTTGCGTAAATTCAGGTTCAAGCGAATAGCCTCTCGTCGGGTCATTTGTTGCTGCGGTTGGGTTTTGCCCACTGTTGATAACTACATCCGCCAACACTAATAATTTTAAATCCTTGCGACGGATGTCATCGTAAGAGCCTTTAGAAATGTTTTCCTGAAAATGTTCATTAACAAAATCAATCACATCCCTGGTTTTAAGATAGCGTTTATCTACAAGACCTTTGGCTTCGTGCCACGAACGGGTGACGCCTGCTACTGCCAAAAAACACAAAGCCATTCGCTCCAGTCGCCTTTCAGTTTGTGCTTGAAGAGGAATGCCTACACTGTTGAGGATCTCAACTGCTTCGTTTAAAATTTTTTTGAGCGTTGGCAATTTTTTACTATTTGGAAAATAGTCATTCATATTGAAACAGGCTGAATTGATTATTAATGCTTAAAAGTGAATTGCTGGCACTTAATTGGGGCGCGGGCGATTCCTCCAGTAAGTAAGCTTTAATACTCTTCGCCAAATGCAGTGCTAACATAGGTGGTACTGCATTTCCGATCTGATAAAACTGGCTAGTTTCATTTCCCGAAAATTCAAACCAATCAGGAAAACTTTGTAGGCGTGCTGCTTCTCGAACCAACAATCTTCTTCTTCGTCCATCGGATAATTTGATGCGATGCATATCGCCTGTCGGCGCAGCGATGTTACGACAGGTCAACGTTCGGGCGGGCTTGTGCGGGTAAAGATCGCGCGGGTTAATGCACTTAGAAGCCACTTCATATTTCTTAACGTACTCATCCATTGAAGAGGTTAGAAACTTTGATTCAGGCGGAGTTGTTTCCATTAAATCACCAATGGCTTCGGCGACGGTATAGCGTTTTTTTTCGGGAGTAGGAAAGCTGAAATTATTTTTGTGTCCAATCACAAATAGCCGTTCGCGGTTTTGCGGAACTCCAAAATCAAGCGCGTTGAGTAAAGCGTAGTTTATAATATAGCCGAGTTTTGCCAGCTCTTGCGTGATTTCTTCAAAGTACCATTTGTTTGTATAGAGTAGCCCACGCACATTTTCAAAAAGAACAATTTTCGGCTGAACTTGTTCGACTGCCGCCAAAAAAATGGGGAAGCCATTGCGCTCATCCGCCATACCGCGTTGATGACCGCCAACACTGAATGGTTGGCACGGAGGCCCGCCAATAATCACCTGTGCAGGCGGATATTCGGTATTGCGAGTCAACTCTGCCTTATAACAATGTCCTTCCAAGTTTAGCGAATAAGTAGCGACGGCATCCTTATCTTTTTCAAAACCAATTGTGTTGAATCCAGTCGACTCAAACCCCAGAGCTAGTCCACCGCACCCTGCAAATAAATCAAGCACAGTAATCCCGAGAGTTGAATGTGGTTTCAATTCCTGAGTAATTTTTTCGATATATTTGAGCATGCCTACCAGCTTACTTTATCGTTGCTGATTTTTGTATAGCCCGTCTTAGTTCTATTCCGTGTCCATGTGGATATAAACCCGGCAAGCTCACAGGCAGCTTTCCCGTGATTTCAATTTCTCCAAGGATAGCTTTGGCAGCGGCGCGTTGGCTGAAAGGAAAGGGGCTGTATGCCGCCAGATAATTTTTTGCACTTGGCAGTGCCGTCAATAAATATGGATTCCCGAATGAAATCACCACTAATGGCAAATCACGCTTAACCAGTTCTTCGCCCAGACGTATTCCTATCGGAGGCAAGCTGACGCTGCCTTTACCGCTTCTGGCGCGGACGAGGCTGGCAAAAATTATGGCGTCGAATTTTTCTTTTTCCAGACGCGTGAACAATTTTTGTAAATCAGCTTCGGTCGCGCGGTAATCCAGTGTGACGTTTTCTATATTGATTTTACGATTGCGTAATTCAGTCGTAAAAATCTGAGAATTGAAAACGCCATCATCATCTGCAAACGTGATGTTCAGGACGCGTGCATTGCTCTTGAGCGGCAACAATTTTTTCTCATCGCGTACCAGAGTCATTGAATGATCGGCGATGTCCTGCGCTACGATTTGGCAACCAGGGCTGGAAACAATGCGGTCAACTTCATCAAGATCAACCTTATTTTTTTCGTGTAAACCAAGTGCGGCTTTCGCTCTCAGAATGCGCTCAACAGAAGAATTAATTCTTTCTTCCGTGATTTCTTTTTTGGTGACTGCCGCTTTGACGCCTTTGATGGCAGCGTCAATGTCAGGTGATTTTTCAATGACATCTACGCCTGCTTTGATTGCTTCAATCGCTGCCGTAGCCGCATCATAGCGTGCGGCAATCCCTGCCATATTCATCGCATCTGTCACGATCAAACCATTGAATTTCAGCTCGTCCCGCAAAATTCCAGTCAATATTTTATTGGAAAGCGTAGCAGGTTTCGTGATCTTCAAAGCGTTCGCTTCCGTTTGCGAAGTGAATTCGGCGGAGGCTTTTTCATTCATACTCAAAGCACGAACAGCAAGAGCATTTTCCGTTTCAATTTGCGGCAAAGAAATATGCGCCGACATCACCGCACCAACTCTCACGCCTTCTTCATTCTTTTTTCGATCCGTTCCAATCAAGGCGCGAAACGGTACGAGTTCCAGTTTAGTCAAGGCGTCCTTGCTGACATCAACGACGGGCAAGCCGATGTGCGAATCCGTCGCCGTATTGCCGTGACCGGGAAAATGTTTGAGGCAGGTGAGTGCACCTTCACTGGTTGCGCCGTTGATAAACGCTGCGGCAAAATCTGTCACAGTTTTCGGGTCTTCGCTGTAGGAACGAACATTAATGACTGGGTTATTTGGATTGTTGTTCACGTCTACAACCGGAGCAAACAACCAATTGATGCCGATAGCGCGTGCTTCGCGGGCCGTACAGATGCCTTGATTCAGCGCGTATTTCGGTTCGCCCGTCGCGGCAACAGCCATATTCGGCGGCCACCATTGGGTTTCGTTCAGGCGCATCCCTAAGCCCATTTCAAGATCGGCTGAAACCAATAAAGGCAGTTTCGATAATTCCTGTAAGCGATTCGTCAAAACTGCCGTCGCCCACACATCGGAGCGAAACCAGAGGATACCTCCGACCTTGTTATCTTTGATTTGATGTTCGAGCTGTTGATAAATTTCGGTCTGGCGGTTCATGAAAATCGCGTTGCCATCCGCCATAAACATCTGCCCGATTTTTTCATCAAGCGTCAAATTTTTGAGCGTATCTTTCACCCACTTCGTTTCATCTTTGGTTAGCTCGCGATTGGTCGGCAGATACGCTGAAGGCTGGGCGAAAATAGTTGAAGGAAAAAGGAGCGTCAGACTCAGCAGCGCAACCAGTAATCGTGATGCGACTGATCCACTTAAATCTTTTTGTACTGTTACAAATCTCATTGGATAACTTCCTCCGCTTGACCGATTCTTTCTTTTTCGCCTAATAAAACGCTCGCCCCAACGCCTGTCAAAAATGTCACGACCGAACCAATGACCACATACCATTGCCACGAAATAGCGGTTCCGAATTTGACGTACAAAATTGTAGTCGCGCCCACGATGATGCCGATAATTGCTGATTTCGATTGCACACGTTTCGTAAATGTTCCCAAAAAGAAAATTCCTAAAATCACGCCATTCGTGAAGGATTGAATGTCCAAAACCTGATCCACCATGCTGCGTGATAAATAAAATGCCGCGAACATTCCCGTCGCGATTTGCACCACCCCCCACATAAACGTAAATAATTTTGAAGCGGTGATGTAATGTTCATTGGATTTTTTGTTGTTCGTCATTGGCACATAAAAATCCGCCATCGTTGTGGCAGCCTGCGAATTCAATGAAGATGTGAACGCCGCCGCTGCAATTGCAGCGATGACTAATCCGACTACGCCAGTGGGCAAATGAGAAATAATAAAATGCGGGAAGACGCGATCTGCACGCATTTTTCCATCTACTAAAAACGTAGTCATTTCGTTCGCCGCATAGCCATTATAAAAAACGTAAAGCATCACGCCAATGAATAAAAACAAAGCGAATTGCACGAACACTACGACGCCGCTAACCAGCAAAGCCTTGCGCGCTTCTTTGGGCGAATCGCCGCACAAATATCGCTGTACCATCAACTGATCTGTACCGTGGGTAGCCGTTGTCAAAAACGCGCCACCGATTAAGCCCGACCAGAATGTATAACTTTTGGTAATGCTCCAGGTGAAATCAAACAGGCTGAATTTATTGGCTGCGCTGCCAACGCTGATCACTTCGTTCAGACCTCCGGGAATTTTACTGAGCAAAATAAATGCCGCGACAATTGCGCCCACCAGGTAAATTCCAAGCTGTGTGACATCCGTCCAAATCACGGCATCAATTCCGCCAAAATACGAAAAAATAATGGTCGCGATTCCCATCACCAAAACTGAAATCATGATGATCGTAATCGTTGGATCAAGTGAGGGAAACCACGCACGTGCCACATCTCCACTGCCAGGCAACGCAAGGAGTACCGCCGCTAATACCAACCCTGTCAAATAAAGCCGGAAGCCATCAGCAACGCTGCGTGTAATCAAAAATAAAATCGAAGCCACACGCCTGACACTGCTGCCGAATCGTTGCCCTAATAATTGATAAACAGTCAGCAATTCGCCGCGAAAATAGAGCGGTACAAAAATCAGCGTGACAGCTAAGCGTCCGATCAAATACCCCATCACCAATTGCAGAAATGTAAAATTCCCCGTGAACGCAAAGCCCGGCACGCTGACGAATGTCAAGCTGCTGGTTTCGGTGGAAACTACGGAAGCCATGATTGCCCACCACGGTACGCGCTGTTCGCTGACGAAATAATCTTTCATCTCACGCTTTTGCCGCCGCGAAAACCACACGCCGAATAAAACCGTGCCGATGAGATAGGAGAAGAGAATAATGAGGTCGAGACTTTTCATACGATATTTATTGGATCAAATCACTTATCCGACGGTTCGTAACCATTGCGATAAAACGTAAAGACTTTGCCGAGCTGCTTTGGCACTTTGACGTTGATTTTTAATTTATGACGACGAACAGTTCCGCTGTCATCCGTTGGATAAAAACCAATGACATATTGATTGCGCAACATCAGGGCAATGCGCGCATAGATGTCTGCGACTTCGCCGTATTCCTGCGGGAAAAAAGTTAGCCCGCCGGAAGTTTCCGTAATGTGCGGCAAAGAGCCTCCCTCGCCTAATCCAATGGCATATAATTGTGCATCTGTTTCGCGCAGTGAGTTGCGCAATTCTTTGAAGGAATAACGGCTGCTGTTTTCTTCACCATCAGAAATAATGAGCAAGGCTTTCTTTTCGTGGCGTCCTTGTTTCACTTTTTCCAGAGCCATATAAATTCCATCGAACAAAGCAGTGCCGCCTTTCGGCTTAATAAAAACAGCCTTGTTGATAATATTTTCCGGCACCGAAGTGAAATCCTGAATCAGCTTTGAGCGATTGCTGAACGAGATCACAAAATATTCATCGTCAGGATGCGAATATTCAAACAGTCCTTTCAGTGCATGAAAAGATTGCTTTGAGAGCGGATTCATCGAGCCGGAAACATCGTAGACAATGCCGAGCGTGAGCGGCGAATCCTGCGTCGAAAACAAGGCAATGTCCTGCTTGACGTTGTCGTCATACACTTCAAAATCTTTTTTCTCCAGCCCCGTCACAAAGCGGCGATTTTGATCGCTAACCGTCACTGTCACGCTGACCATATTGGTTTTGATGACGAGTTTTTCTTCTTTCTTTTGGGATTGCGGCGGATCGTTCTGTTTTTGTTGAGTGGAAGTGGATGCGGTTTGCGTGTGAAGTGGAGCCAAACAAATCAGCATTGGCAAGTACCGAAAAAATAAAATCGAAAGAATTTTTTTCACCGCTTTGCCTCCATATTTAGAAGCTGTTTTAACTTCAATCTTTGTCGCCAACGGCGACCAACAATATAGCCTAGCGAGTATCGCTAGGGGGTGCAACCAATAAAATCCGTCGCTGAAGGCGACGAACAACCGATTGTCACTCGCCTTCAGCGAGCTATTCTCTTGCTTGCCGTATACCTAGCGATTCTCGCTAGGCTATATTGTTTGTCATCTTCGATGACGAGAAAATTTTCAAACAGTTTCTAAAAGAAATTTCGTGAGCGGTCAGCTACCTGTGATGGCTACAGAATCAAAATCGTTCTCATTTTCTTCTCGCTCTAAATTCAGCATGTTTTTCAGCTAGAAACTCTTCTGTTGTCGGAAGAATTCCTTTGAGACTACCTCGTGCTTTGCGGATAGCCGCAATCTTCGGTGAGGGAATATCGGGCGAAGACTTTACCTGCAACACTTTGATCAGTTTTTCCAAACTACTCATTGATTCACCTCTTTCTCTCGTTGTCAGAATATTAGCACAACCGCTATTTCACTTCGCCAGCTTCCGGTTTTTTCTTGTTGTGAATCCACTGCAATAATTCATCAAAAGCTGTACCCGTTTGCGAGGGAGTGAAATTGCAATGCCCGTTCGCTACGACAAATTTTGCGACGAATAAATCCTGTGTGCCTGCCAGCTTCGCAGTTTCTTCATACGCAAGCACGTCCGCCGCTGTGATTAATTGATCATACGTCGTATGGATCGTCAGCACCGGATCGGCGATGCGTCCTGTCGGCGAATAATGCTGGCGCAAATATTCACGGGCTTTGGCATCAGCGGCGTAGCGTTTGATGCCGCGATTGAGAGCTACGTCATCTTCAAATCCGCCATAAATTGTATTGCGATTATCGAACGGGTTTCCGCCTGTGCGTTGTTGTAATTCTGCGTTGATTTTGTAAAAGAAATCCAGTACTCCCATTACTTCAAGCGGAGTTTTCAAACTGAAACGTTTAGCAAACATCGCGGCTTTGGCGGGATCAGCCTGCATCGCGGTTTTGAGCTTTTCGGTGTTGAGTTTTGCCTCAGGAGAGACTTTGCCGACCTCGCCGATTGTGCTGGGAAAATAAAATTCAAATGTCACCAACATATCGAAAATACGCCGCTGAAATCCATTGACCGTAGCGACCAACGGCCCGCACATCGGCAACGCTCCGTCATACACTTCAGGATATTTTTCAATCGTCGCTACCGTAATCACGCCGCCCATCGAATGCCCCAGCACAATGCTTTCGCCGGGCTGCCCATATTTTTTGACGAAGTATTTGCGCAACGCTTCGGTGTCTTCAACGCCTTCTTTGACCGCCCAACCCTGCGTGCTGTACGCCGATTGCGCCACGGCAAATCCGCGCTTGATAAATTCATCACGCATCGGATTCGGCTTCGCATCAGCGATATTATTTTTGCTGCCAACGGTTTCGTAGCCGTGACAGTACATGATTAAGCCTTTGTTCCAATTCGCGGGAACTTCAATGCGAAACGGTGCGCTATTTATTTCGCCTGTTTCGATTTTGGAAGTTTGGGCGAAAGTTGCCAGAGAAAAACAAAGTAACAGTAAAGCAACGAACGAAGATTTCTTTATCATAATCCTACCTTTTGTAAAATTTCATATTACGAATTCGAGCTGCCTGGGAAAGGCGATCATACAGCAGGAAGAACTAATAATGCGAGTAACACGATTCTCGGCTATAATGTCCAATGATTTGAGAGGAGAAATTACCATGCCAGTACTAGAAAAAATTATTGCCGAAGTCAAAGCTTTACAGCCTGCTGAACAACAACAACTGCGCGAAATTTTGGATATAGAGTCCAGACGCTTTGATCCTGTAAAAAGAATAAATCAGTTAGCCCTCGAACAAGGGACAAAGCCTCTAAACTTTGACGAAATGTTAGGTGATTTTTGGCCGGAAGATGAAAGCACCGATGAGTTTCTAGCTACATTTCGTGAATGGCGCAACGAAGGTGAACAGCGGAGCTTTGAATCATGAAAGTTGTCCTCATTGATACAGATGTAATTTCCTTTCTCTTCAAACAAGATACACGCGCAGAACTTTATCGCCCTCATTTACATCAAATTCTTTCCTTGATTTCTTTCATGACAGTCGCTGAATTGAACCAATGGGCGCTTATTCGAAATTGGGGCGAACCAAGAAAACAATCATTATCACAGCATTTAACTCGCCATACCTTGATTCCGTTTGACCGCGATCTTTGTCAAGCGTGGGCAGAAATTCGCTACGAAGCGCATTCAATTGGTCGAAAAATTGAAACCGCCGATGCGTGGATTGCTGCCACTGCACGTTTGTATCAAGTTCCGTTAATTACAAATAATCGTGCTGATTTTGATTGGTTGAAAAATTTGAATGTTATCTCAGAGGCTTGATTTTATTCATACCTGAAGGACTTCCCTCAGTTACTGTGCTTACGAATATAATTATATGCGCTTGAGTAATTCAGCCTATTTTTGATGATTCGCTTTACTCTTACTTTATCTTTCGCCTGATAAGAACTCTCGAAAAATGCCCAGCCCTCTTTTTCTTTTCCGGCGTAAAGATAGTGCAAGAGAACATCAACTCGATAATTCTTGAGCGGTGATTTTATAAACACCATCTTCATCTATATCCATAAATCGCAAGTCCGCGCCTTCTCGCCCAACGCCCCACTCTCCAGTATTAAAAATCCATTTATAAATCGGTGATAGCTCTGCAATCCACTGCAACCCGCCACGGGGTTCAGAGGCAGAGACAATCAACTGTTTTCGACCATTCCCTAGAAAAGAAAATAACCCAAAGTCATTGGTATTAAATGGATGAAGCATACCGGGGAATATACCGATTACTTTTTCGCCTTTTTTCAGTACAACCTTTGTAACTTCGATCTTGGTTCCACCACCTTCTACGATGTCTCTCTCCTTGAAAATATCGTACCCGTCATAGGTTTTCTTTTCATCTTTTATAATGAAATCGTCTATTGTCTTTTCTTTTTTGTCGGGGATAGGCGCAGGGAATCCTGTAGGAGTTGTGCTTGTCACTTTCTGAGCAAAAACTTCAGGTTTCTTGCTGCACGATAAAAATTGAACCAACAAAAATGCCATTAATAAATACTTCATTTCAAATTCCTTTTTCTCCAATTGCCTGAATTCGATCTGACTCGTAAATCTCCACGCCATGTGGCTTCGCCTTCGCAATTTCAATCATCGCCGCCGCAACCGTATGCGCCTCAATCACACGATATTTGCGCAAACGCCCAATCAGAAAAAACGATAATGCTTTGGCGAACGGTTCGGCGAGACGTTCGGCGAAGCGGAATTCTGCGCGTTCGCCAAGCAATAACGATGGGCAAAAAATGCTTACGCTCTCAAAATTCAGCGCGGAGATGGCGGCTTCAATTTCACCTTTGATGCGGCTCTAAAAGACGGAAGATTTCGCGTCGGCTCCGAGTGAAGACACCAGCAAAAACTGTGTTGCCCCGTTTGCGGCGGCAAGCTTCGCAGCTTCGTGCGCGTAGGTGAAATCTACTTTGCGAAAGGCTTCCTGCGAACCAGCTTTTTTGATCGTTGTGCCGAGGCAGCAAAATATATCATCGGCTTTCAGCAAATTGGTGTGTTCGGAAATCCGATCAAAATTCACTTCGTGTTGCGTGAGTTTAGGATGATTTTTCGGCAGTCTTTTGCGGACAAGTACGATGACTTGATCGTAGGCTTCGTCGCGCAAAAGTAAATCCAGACAATGACCGCCGATGAGGCCGCTGGCTCCGAGTATTAAAGCTGTTCGCATAATTTATCCTTAGCCGGGAGCGCACGCATCCTGCGTGCTGCGCTGGAGCGTAAGCGACAGCGCAAATTCACAGCCGCCAAGGTAGGAAGCTTCGCCGACTCGCTTCGGCACGCAGGATGCGTGCGCTCCCAGTGCGTCCCCAGTTTAGTTTCTCGCAAAATCAATGTAAGCTACACCATTATTTTACTGCGAGATTGATTATGAATAAACTGCTCCCATTTACAATTCTTGTTCTCATCGCCCTACTGAACATTTCCGTTATGGCACAAAAAATTGAGTATCCCAAAGCAAAAAAAGTTGATCAGACGGATGATTATCACGGCACGAAAGTGAGTGATCCGTATCGCTGGCTGGAAAATCCTGATGCGCCGGATTCGCGTGAATGGATTGAAGCGCAGAACAAATTGACGAACGCATTTCTGGCGCAAATCCCTGAACGTGCGAAAATTAAAGAGCGGCTAACAAAGCTCTGGAATTACGAAAAATATTCTGCGCCGTTCAAGGAAAACAAGCGGTACTTTTTTTACAAGAACGATGGACTGCAAAATCAGAGCGTACTTTATACGGCGGATTCGTTAGAAGGTGCGCCGCGCGTATTGCTTGATCCGAATACGCTTTCGCAAAATGGCACAGTCGCATTGTCAGGCACGGCGATCAGCAACGATGGAAATTTAATGGCGTACAGTTTGTCTTCCGCCGGATCGGATTGGCAGGAATGGAAAGTGCGTGACACCACTTCGGGCAAAGATTTGGAAGATGGTTTGAAGTGGTCGAAATTTTCGGGAGCGGCTTGGACACCTGATAACAAAGGCTTTTATTACAGCCGCTACGATGAAACCAACGAAAAAACCAAGCTCGAAGACGCGAATTATTTTCAGAAACTTTATTACCATCGCCTCGGCACGAAGCAATCCGAAGATGCGTTAATTTATGAACGCAAGGATCAAAAAGAATGGGGCTTTGCGGGCGCAGTCAGCGAAGACGGACAATATTTAATCATCAACGTTTGGCAAGGAATAAATCCAAAAAACCTGCTGTTTTATCAAGACCTCAAGGCGAAAAATTCCAAGGTTGTCGAACTCATCAAAGACTTCGAAGCGTCATACAGCTTCATCGGGAATGATGGCGCGGTCTTTTATTTCCGTACGGATTTGAAAGCTTCACGCGGAAAAATTATTGCGATTAATACGAGTAAACCGGAGCGAAATAACTGGAAAGAAATCATCGCCGAATCCGCTGAAACGATTGATGGAGAAAGCGGTGTCAGCTTTGTTAACAATCAATTTATTCTGCCTTACCTGAAAGACGCACGTTCGCAGATCAAAATTTTTGACGTGAACGGCAAACTGATTCGTGAAGTCGAATTGCCTGGCATCGGCACGGCTTCGGGCTTTGGCGGCAAGCGCAAAGACACGGAAACATTTTACGCGTTCACCGGATTTACTGCGCCGACGACGATTTATCGTTACGATTTAATGACCGGAAAATCTTCGGTTTTTCGGGATCCGAAGGTGGATTTCAATCCAAATGATTACGAGACGAAACAGGTCTTTTACGCGAGCAAAGACGGGACGAAAGTGCCGATGTTTATTACGCATAAAAAGGGTTTGAAGCTGAACGGCACGAATCCGACTTACCTTTATGCTTACGGTGGTTTCAATGTTTCGCTGACGCCGGCGTTCTCGATTTCAAACCTGGTTTGGATGGAAATGGGCGGAGTCTATGCGCAACCGAATTTGCGTGGCGGTGGCGAATACGGCGAAGACTGGCATCAAGCGGGAATGAAATTGAAAAAGCAAAATGTCTTT
The DNA here is from genome assembly GCA_043783625.1 of Blastocatellia bacterium. Taxonomy (GTDB): domain Bacteria; phylum Acidobacteriota; class Blastocatellia; order RBC074; family RBC074; genus JAFDVL01. Next base: position 13,539 of record JAYVZE010000080.1, read on the forward strand.
GATGATTTCATCGCGGCAGCGGAATGGTTGATTGCGAATAAATATACTTCGACTCCGAAACTGGCAATTGGCGGCGGCAGCAATGGCGGATTATTAGTCGGAGCCTGTATGACGCAACGCCCTGATTTATTTGGCGCAGCGTTACCGGCGGTCGGCGTGATGGACATGCTGCGCTTTCAAAAATTCACGATTGGCTGGGCGTGGACTTCTGATTACGGTTCATCTGAAAATGCAGAAGAATTCAAAGCTTTGTTCGCCTATTCGCCCTTGCACAACATCAGGCCAAACACAGCGTATCCACCGACGATGGTAACAACAGCAGATCACGATGATCGCGTCGTCCCCGCGCACAGTTTCAAATTTGCCGCGACGATGCAAGCGGCGCAAGCAGGAGCAAATCCAATTCTCATCCGCATCGAAACAGATGCCGGACACGGCGCGGGAAAACCAACGACAAAAGTAATTGAAGAGGTCGCGGATCGGTGGGGATTTTTGGTGAAGGTTTTGAAATAGACCGCCGATAATACGGATTAAGCGGATCAACGCGGATCAGATCAGCGAGAATCCGTTTAATCCGCGTCATCGGCGGTCTATTTCCCTGAGGATGCTTTTTTCCAACGCATAAGCTATCATCTGCGGTCATTAATATTTTTAAAAGATACGAATTATGTCTGAACCAATTGATTTAAAAACGACCGTCAACCTGCCCAAAACTGATTTCCCGCTCAAGGGTAATCTTTCGCAAAATGAACCGCTTCGCTTGCAGAAGTGGGACGCGATGAATATTTACGAAAAGCTGCGCGAAGTTCGTAAAGATAAGCCTTTGTTCGTACTGCACGACGGTCCGCCGTACGCCAACGGCAATATTCACATCGGCACTGCGCTCAACAAAATTCTCAAGGATTTTGTCATCAAATCGCGTTCGATGATGGGGCATTGGGCTCCGTATATTCCCGGCTGGGATTGTCATGGCTTGCCAATTGAAATCAAGGTTGAAGAGGAACTCAAGAAGAATAAACAGGAACTCGACCGGATGGCGATTCGCAAAGCCGCGCGTGTGTACGCGAATAAATTCGTCGGCTTGCAGCGCGAAGATTTCAAACGACTGGGCGTGTTTGGCGAATGGGAAAATCCATACATCACGATGGCTCCGCTCTATCAGGCGAACATCGTGCGTGCGCTCAGTAAATTTGTCGAACGTGGCGCGGTGTACAAAGGCTCGCGTCCGGTGCATTGGTGCATTAGTTGCACTACCAGCCTGGCGGAGGCGGAGGTCGAGCATAAAGATCATTCCAGCTATTCGATCTATGTGAAGTTCGCGTTTCCTGATGCGGTGAAAGTTGATCCCGCGCTGGCGGACAAACGTGTGAGCATCATTATCTGGACGACGACGCCGTGGACGCTGCCTGCCAATTTGGGCATTTCGCTCAATCCGAAATATGAATATAACGCCGTAGCTGTCGGTGATGAGGTCTTCATCGTAGCGAACGGTTTGCTGGAAGACGTAGCGAAAAAAATTGGTTGGGAAAGTTACGAAATCATCGGCACGTACAGCGGCGAAGTGTTTGATCGTCTGAACGCGCGGCATCCGTTTGTTGAGCGCAATTCATTACTGATGCTGGGCGATCACGTCACGCTGGAGGCGGGGACGGGCGCAGTGCATACGGCTCCGGGACATGGTTACGAAGATTTTTTGATCGGGCGCGAATACGGGTTGGAAATTTACAATCCGGTGGACGGGCGCGGATTCTTCATGAAGGACGTTGAGCATTTTGCTGGACAGCGCGTGGTCGCGCTGAGCAAAAATGATCCCGATGGAAACAAGGCTGTCATCGCACATCTGGAAGCTATCGGCGTGTTGCTCAAATCTGAAAAATTCAATCACTCTTATCCGCATTGCTGGCGTTGCCGCAATCCAGTAATTTTTCGCGCGACGCCTCAATGGTTTATCTCAATGGAAAAGAGCGGATTGAATGCGGCGGCGATTGCGGCCTGCGATCAAATCAAATGGCATCCGGGTTGGGGCAGCGAGCGGATGAAGAACATGTTCAAGGAGCGTCCTGATTGGAACATTTCCCGTCAGCGAGCGTGGGGCGTACCGATTACAGTTTTTTACTGCGAAGATTGCGGCGAGACATTGCTGGATTCCAAGCTGATGAATCACATTGCAGATTTATTCGAGCAAGAATCTGCCGATGCCTGGTACGAACGTGATGTGAAAGATTTGGTTCCGCCGGGAACAAAATGCGGCGCGTGTAGCTCTGAAAAATTGAGCAAAGAACATGACATTCTCGACGTGTGGTTTGATTCGGGATCAAGCTGGCTCAGCACATTGGAACCTCGCGGTTTGCATTATCCTGCCGATGTGTATTTAGAAGGCGGCGATCAGTTTCGCGGTTGGTTCAATTCGTCGTTGGTGATTGGTCTCGCGGTCAAAGCTGCGCCGCCGTATCACGGGATTATTTCGTATGGATGGGCAGTAGACGGCGAAGGCAAGAAAATGTCGAAATCGCTTGGCAATACAGTCGAACCGGAAAAAATCATCAAGCAAAGCGGCGCCGAGATCATTCGGTTGTGGTGTGCGGCGATTAATTGTTATGAAGACATGCGCATCTCGCCGGAAATCCTGACGCGGCTTTCTGATGCGTATCGCAAAATTCGCAATACGGCGCGTTATTGTCTCGGCAATCTGGATGGCTTTGATCCGGCAACGGATAAAGTAGCGTTCGAAGAAATGCTGGAGATTGATCGCTGGGCTTTGGCGTCCGTCAATGAATTGGTCAAACGTTGCTTGGAAGGATATAAAAATTACGATTTTATTGATGTCTATCAAGCGATTTATCACAACGCTACAGTGACGTTATCGTCGTTATATTTTGATATTTTGAAAGATCGGTTGTATACGGCTGCACCGAAATCGTTGGAGCGCAGATCAGCACAAACTGCGCTGTTTGAAGTCGTCATACGAGTCGCCAAATTAGTTGCCCCGTTGCTGGTTTTCACTTCAGATGAAATTTGGGAAAATATTCCCGGAGCCAGTACTGAAGCGGCTTCCGTACATTTGACGGAATTTCCTGCCTATGATGAATCGTTGCGAAATGATGACTTGCTGGCGCGTTACGAAAAATTATTTACAGTGCGCGACACTGTGATGAAGTCGCTCGAAGAAGCGCGAACTGTCAAATTGATTGGGGCTGCACTTGAGGCGAAAATTACGATTGCGGCGGACGCGGACACACATTCATTTTTAGAGTCATTCGGCGAAGACTTACGATTTCTTTTCATTGTTTCGCAAGTTGTCTTGCAAGACGGCGCAGAACTAAAAGTTGAAATCGCCAAAGCTGACGGCGAAAAATGTGAACGTTGCTGGAACTACACGACAGACGTGAGCGTTAATGCAAAGTATCCGGGAGCGTGTGGGCGTTGTGTGGCGAATATTGAAGCGAGTCGTTAATTGAGAGGTTTATTGTTAATGCAAACTAAAGTGAAATATTTTGTTCTCGCACTGATTGTGCTAATTGCCGATCAAGTGTCAAAGGCATGGGCGACAAATAAATTATTGCCGGTAGATTCGCTCGAAGTGATCCCGAATTTTTTCCGCTTCACCTACGCACGCAATCGCGGAGTCGCTTTCAGTTTGTTTGCTGACAGCAAATACGAAATCAAATGGGTGCTGGCAGCGATTTCCTTACTAGCAGCAATCGGAGTCGCCTATTATTTAATCCGTCTTGCCACTAATAATTTACGGCTGAATGTTTCATTGTCATTATTGCTGGCGGGCATTGTCGGCAATTTGATAGATCGTATTCGGCTTGGTGAAGTGGTAGACTTCATTGATTTTCACTGGTACGAAAAATATACGTGGCCAACATTTAATATTGCAGATGCTGCGATTTGTGTTGGTGCTGCTTTGCTGGCATTAGAGATGTTATTCGAAGAAAAAACTTCATCGCACAATGAAACGTTGACCGACTAAAATTCTTTTCATGTTTCCTGAACTTTTCAAAATCCCCTACTTAGATTTCCCTGTCAATACTTACGGATTGTTATTAGCCATTTCATTTCTGGTCGGTATGTATGTGATGGCAAACCAGGCTAAGCGCGATGGATTAAATGTCAATCGGGTCTACGATTTGGGACTATGGGTTTTGGGTTCAGCGTTAATCGGATCAAAACTGTTGATGGTGATAACGGAGTGGGAAAATTATCGAGATAATTTAAAAGGGCTATTTTCATTAGATTTTTTGCGCTCTGCCGGAGTTTTTTATGGAGGCTTTTTAGGAGCCTTGATTGCTTCGGTGATCGTGATGCGCATTTACAAATTGGAATGGTGGCGGACGGCTGATGCGTTTGCGCCGGGCATCATCATTGGTCAGGCGATTGGGCGGCTGGGATGTTTTAGTGCGGGGTGTTGTTGGGGAAAACCAACCGATGGAATTTGCGGAGTTCATTTCAGCGAGCGCGGTCACGAATTGACCAGCGTTCCAACCAAAGTTTCAGATTTGACCGACCTCGCACAGCGCAGTTTCTGGGAACAAAAATTAGGGAATTTATCTGCACCGTTGCATCTGCATCCGGTTCAGCTTTACGAAGTTGGCGCGGCAATTTTGATCTTCGTAATTTTGTTAGTGCTGGCGAGAAAGCGTAAATTTTACGGGCAGATTGTGCTGGCGTACGCGATGCTGTATGCCTTTGCGCGATTCATTATTGAGTTCTGGCGCGACGATCCACGCGGCGGATTACTCGGACTTTCGACTTCACAATTTATCGCGGCGGTAATTTTCGTCAGTTCGATGATTGCTTATATTTATCGCGCCAAAAATTTAAGTATTGCAGAAGCCCGCACGTAGTAAGGGCGTTCTTCTGTACGGTGAACTTTTAGTTCGCCGAATCTATTCTTATCCTTGCGAATTCTGAATAATGAAAACGCGCGAACTGACAGTTCACGCCACAGTTTATGCGTCTTGCTTATTTCACACCGCTTCCGCCCAGCAAATCCGGGATTGCGGATTACAATGCTGAGCTGTTGCCGTATCTGGCGCGTGGAGCCGACATCACTGTTTTCGTTGAGCATGAACGTGAAATAAAAGCACATCGGGATCGCCAGGATTTCAAGGTTCATGACGTTGCACATTTCGATGGAATGCACCATGAAAATCCATTCGATTTGTGCATTTATCACCTCGGCAATAATCCCTACCACGAATTTGTTTACGATCAGGCGTTGCGCGTACCGGGCTTAGCCGTACTGCACGAACATTGCCTGCATCACTTAATCACCCTGAAAACATTGGATCGAAATGACGAAAAAACCTATCGCCAATTAATGTTTCAAGCCTACGGGCGCACTGGAGCGCAGTTGGCAGATACGCGCGAACGTGGCATCAGCAGCGATTATCAGCAGTTTTTGATGCCCGCCAATTATCATCTTTTATCGCGCAGCCTGGGCGTGATTTTGCACAATGAATACGCCGCTTCAAATCTTGAATTGCCGGATGAAATCTCACTTACTCAACGTTCGCCTGATGCTTTGCCTGAAGCTCCATTAGTGAAAATTATTCCTCATCATCTTTCACCAAAAGTTTACGATTTAGACCAGCAGGACAAAAACACGATTCGGACTTCACTAAATTTAAGCACAGAAGATTTTGTCATTGGGGCTTTCGGATTTGTCACGGAAGCAAAGCGATTGCCTGTTGTGTTATGTGCTTTCGAGCGTTTGCTGGCGTTGGCTCCGAATGCTTTTTTCGTCATCGTTGGCGAAGATCATTGGAAGTGGAGCGTGACTCCGATGATTGAAAAAATGGGGCTGAAACATCGCGTTCGCATTACCGGCTACACCGATGAACGAGAATTTTTTCAATACTTAAAAGCCGTAGATGTCGTCGTAAACTTACGCTACCCGACTGCCGGAGAAACTTCAGGAACCTTGATTCGCGCACTTGGCGCAGGCAAACCCGTGATCGTTTCCGACTTCGGTCAACACGCCGATTTGCCGGATGAGATTTGCCTGAAGACTCCGCTTGATGAAAGCGAAGAAGAAGCTCTTTACCAACATTTTCGTCATCTTGCATTTCAACGGTTACTCCGCGAACGATTAGGCGCCCGCGCCCAAAAATATGTTCGGAGCGAACACGATATTGCAAAATGTGCGGCAAGTTATTTGAGCTTCGCGGAAGAAGTACGGCGCGAACGTAGCGTCAAATCTTCAGTAAATAAAAGCGTCAACCTTACCCCTAAAATCGAATGCAACGATGAAGAAGCGATGGAATATGCGCTGGGATTTTTCGCAGGCGATGAAGCTACGCAAGGATATTTTCGTCATCATTGTCACCGCTTGTTAGAGACTTTGAAGCTGATTCCACGGGGCGATGGATCACAACGATTACTTGAACTCAGCAGTTATTTACAGTTACCGCCGCTGCTTCATCGCTACGGAAATTACGCGGAAGTTGAAGTCACAGGATATTGGCAGGACGGGCCGGATAAAAAACATCGGGCGTTGCATCACTCAGTCACAAATGAAAAATTATCTTTCGAAATGCAGCGGCTGAATGTCGAGCGCGAGGCGTTTCCCTACTCCGATGAATATTTTGATGTCGCTTTATGCTGCGAATTAATTGAGCATCTTTCGCAAGACCCGATGCACATGATTACTGAACTGAATCGGGTGTTGAAGTGGGGAGCATTATTAATCGTGACGACGCCGAATATTTCCAGCGCGATTAGCATTCAGGAAATTTTGAAAGGCCGCAGCCCGTACGTGTACGGCAATTATAACCGCGAAAATATTAACTACGGTCTGAGTGATCGTCACAACCGCGAATACACGCCGGAAGATGTGCGCATTGCCCTCGAAGCTGGAGGCTTTGAAGTCGTTGAATTGTTCACCAATGATACGTGGAATGCTCCCGGTGAAGATGTGAAAAAGCTCCTCGCCAAAACTGGCGTTCCGATGAGTTTACGCGGTGATAATATTTTTGCGGTAGGCAGGAAAATCACGACGCAGGTCGAACGCTATCCACGTAAACTTTACGATTAAAATTAACTGTGATTCTTGTCCGAAATATCTCCAAACTCTATCGCACTTACGACAGTCCTTCGGGTCGGCTGAAGGAAATTCTTTTGCGCGGGAAACGCAAGTATCACCGCGATTTCTGGGCACTTCAGGATGTCAGCCTCGAAGTGCCATCCGGTGAAACGCTTGGCATTATTGGACGCAACGGAGCCGGAAAGACGACGTTGCTGCAAGTCATCGCGGGAGTTTTGCAACCGACTACCGGCGAAGTTAGTGTGACGGGGCGAGTCACTGCGTTGTTAGAACTCGGCAGTGGATTCAATCTGGAATATACCGGGCGCGAAAATATTTTATTAAGCGGGCAAATTCTCGGTTTCACGGAAGATGAAATGCGCCGCCGAATGGATGTCATTGTCCGTTTCGCCGAACTTCAAGAATTTGTCGATCAGCCCGTCAAAACATACTCCACCGGAATGATTATGCGGCTCGCATTTGCGGCGGCAATTCATGTTGACCCTGATGTACTGATCGTAGATGAAGCTCTTTCCGTCGGCGATGCATATTTTCAACGAAAATCTTTAGACCGTATCGAATACTTTCGGAGAGCTGGGAAAACTGTTTTATTTGTGTCGCACGACCCGCGGTTGATTCAGCGATTTTGTACACGCGCTTTGTGGATGGAAGGCGGCAAAGTTGCGATGGCAGGCGATGCACGCGAAGTTGTGACCGCCTACGAAGCCTTTTGCCAGCGTCTGGAAAATGTACGATTGAGTGCGGTTTCCAAAGAACTGGAAATACAGCGCGATCAATCGCTCAAACAAGATGCCGAGACTATCGTTAAAGATTTACAGCTAATTGGCTCACGCTGGGGAAACGGACAGCTAAAATTTACCGGCTTAGAGCTTTTAGATTCAGAAGGTCAGCCGAAATGGATTTTTCAAATGGGGGAAGGTCTCACGATCAATTTAAAAATTGAATCAGACGTAGATTATGAAAATGCGATTTTCGCCGTAGACATTCACCGCTTCGATGGATTTTTTATCGGGACGATTAATAATTATGATGCCAATCCTCATCCGATCCCGATCAGGCGCGGAGAAAATTTGGTGCAGCTTGAAATCCCCAAGCTTGACCTTCCGCAAAACAGTTACTTCCTTTCCTTGAAAGCCTACACCGAACCAGACCCACCATATTGGACTAACCCGGCAGATGTCCACAACCAGATGTATCAACTGACGATAGTTGCCGAACAAGCACGTCATGGATTGATGTCGTTTGAAGTGAAATGGAAAGTTTAAAACGAACCATCAGTTTACAAATTAATAGAAAATATAACCTGTTCTATTGATTAAACTTGACTAACGATTAAAGCTAAGCGTAAAGTAAATATACCGGCAAAAACTTAACTCAATATCTGGTTTAGCGGGCCAGGGTTTATCTAAAACTCAAATTTTCAATAACCCAAAGGATGGTGTCACTATGTCCCTCACGAGACTTTTCTCGGCGTTGGCTGCTGTTTTATTCATAGCAGTACTAACAGTTTCCGCTAGCGCCGGCTCAATTACATTTACTGCAACCCTTTCAGGTGCAAAAGAAACTACACCTAATGCATCAACGGGAACAGGCACAGCAACTGTGACTCTTGATGATATAACAGGCAAGGGAACTATCACGCTCAGTTTTAGTGGCTTGTCAGCGGCTGTGACAGGCAGCCATATTCATTGTTGTGCAGCACAAGGAGCAAATGCTGCGGTTATCGTACCCTTTGACGCTTTTCTGACGCTTAGTGCGGATAAGTTATCCGGGTCTATTACCAACTATGCCTTCACCTTAACTCCTGCTCAAATTGATGCTATGAAAGCTGGACAGACCTATGTCAATGTTCATACTTCAGCTAACCCAGGTGGTGAAATTCGTGGACAGCTCACAGCCGCAGCTCCCGTACCGGAACCAGGAACTTTGCTGCTGTTAGGTTCAGGACTGTTTTCCGTTGCTGGTTTCATGAAGAGACGACGCAAGTAATGCTACTGAACATCTAGTGAGAAAAAGGCAGTGGAAACACTGCCTTTTTTGCTTTTATGGATCAATCATAAAACTGATAGACCGTTTGGCACTGGTTTTTGCGGTGCGATCAATTACTACTACACGTAATTCATAATTACCGGCAAGAAGTTTATCCAGTGACAGGCGCGCCGCATAAGGGATGAAAGCTTCGATTTTATTCTCTGGCGACAGGCTCATTTTACTCAATGGGGAGGCAAATACTACTTTATTACCTGTCAGGATTTGCGATTGGATGACCAGGTCAATCTCTCTGTTTGAGTCCTGTTTGCCGTTATAAGCAAAGACTGTGAAGTCCACATTTGACCCGCGTTTGAGGTGTCTTGAAATCTGTGTGGGTTTAGCAATAACCGCCGAAGCATCTTCGATTTTCCGTTCAGTTTGATTTTGATTGGGAACCGCCTCACTGCCAAATAAATTTTCTTTTTCCGAGGCAATAAAAATGCTGCTCAGTGCTAATTGTTTTTTGCTCAAATCGGAAATCTCTACCCACGAAGCTGCGCTGCCCTGTTGTCGGGGTTTGTCTTTCACGGCAGCAATACGCACTTGATAAAATCCCGGAGCCAGCTTCACTCGACGATTAAAAAGAAGACCGGATTTTAGAATTCTCTCATAAGTTACCTGTCGCAAATTCAAAGTAATATTTTGGCTGAAAGTATCAACGCTTTTTCCTTTTTCATCAAAGATAAATCCCACCAGTTCGACGGTTGCATGATAACGATCCGTAACTTTTTCAAAGCGGACTTTGGAAACATCTATGTGACCGCTGAGTGCCAGAAAGCTTTCCCCTTTTCCGCTATCAACAAAATCCGTCGACATTTCAATCGGGATTCCGCCCAGAGGAAACAAAGAACTCAACGCTTCATTGACTCTTTCAACAGCGGCAGCCGATTCTTTTTTGGCTACTTTTTCAGGGTTTTTCAGGCGTTCCTGCTCCAGCTTCGCTTCTTCTTTGATTTCTTTTTCTGAAGCTTTGGCAACCGCTTTGTCGTCTGGTGCGAAGTACCCTTTTGATGAACGTACTTTATAGTCAGAGTGGTTTCTGACTTTTACTTCGAGTTTGCGAAAGCGACCATCACGGTACGAAACGACCGGCTCGAAGCCTAATAAATAATACGTCTCCGTGTCTTCCGTGATTTTTTGTAAGCCTAAACTGAGATCGTTGTTATTGAAAACAGGAAAGCCTCCGGTGTCACGCGACAGCGCATTTAACCCGTCGCGCTCGGCTTCAATCGAAGAACTTTCAATGCGTTGCCGCGCTCCCGGTGGAATCTCTAACCCAAAGCCCGGTTGTGAAGCATCCATCGAACCCGGTGTAGCCACCAGACCGCGCGCGTCAAGCGCATAAATCACTAATCCTGCGCGTGTCGCGGCGTCCGTAATTCGCCGTAAATCATATCCACTTCCCTGATTTGCTCCGCCCAGCAAAAAACCGTCCGACATCATCACTAAGGATTTTCGTCCCGGCAAATCGCGGAGGCCACGAATAATCATTTCCAGCGTTGTCAACGTTGATTTCGTAATCGAAGTATTTTCAGCCACGATAGAACGTGCTTTGGTCTCGGCTTCACTGGTCGCTGATTGCCGCGTCGTACCGGGTCTCTGCGCCATGATCTCATTGACCGCTATCGCCAAAGAATCCGGGTCATGATTGTCAATTAATTCAGCCTGGTACGGCGTAATACGAGGCACATCAGAGGGAGAAGTAAAAATCTTGCGTTCACGCAACGATAATCGCTCTATCGCACGTTTTAAAATGTCACGGTCGGTAGTGAATTGCTGAAACATGCCAAGCTGCCCACTGGTGGTAATCAAAGCTACCTGATCGCCGCTCGCCATTTGCTGATCTACGAATTTAACCAGCGCTTTGCGCGTATAATTCAAACTTGAAAATGACAAATGCAAATCATCAATCGCCAGGACAATATAGCGTCCGGCGCGTATTTCGGCAGTTGGTGCGATAGTTGTTGCTTCTTTATTTTTAGCTGTAGTTTCCGTCGTAATCCAGCGTGCCGGAGTGGCCGAAGTCCCCACTGAAAAATATCCGATTTCCTGTGGTTTTCCGTCCGCTTTCAATTCAAAGTCTGACAGTTTCAAATCCTTAATTAATTTACCTTGTTTGTCAGTGACAGTGATTTCAATCTGGACGAGTTCAGTTTCAATCCGCAGCATTTCGTCTTCGGGCGGTTTTTGCTGGGGTTTGGTTTGTGCCGACACAGCAGTTAAACTCAGTGTCAGGATTGCGACCAGGGCTGCGACAATGATGAAGGTCTGAAATTTCATATACCCACCTGATGATTGAATTAATGCAGTTATTTTTCTCACTGTAGCACAAGCAGGCGGCAGTTAGACAAAGTAATCAGGATGCTTTACTGTGAGCCTATTCTTTTCTAAACAACGAGGAACCTGATGGAAAATATATCACGACGAGAAGCAATTGGATCACTGGTCACAGGAATCGCAGCCACAAGCATCACAATTTCCGCGCAAACTACTGAACAGCCTGCCATCGCAGCCCCGGTTTTTCGCGGCGAACATAAACCAAAACCATTACCGTTCGACCCCGCGAAGCTCAAAGGTATTTCCGAAAAGCTCATCAAATCGCATTGGGAAAATAATTATCAAGGCGCAGTTTCAGCTTTGAATGTGATCGAAAAACGGCTGGGTGCGATGGTCAAAGACAAGGACGCGCCGGGATATGTTTACGCTGATCTCAAGCGCGAAGAATTAGTGCGCACCGGATCAGTAGTCTTGCACGAAAATTACTTCGCCAACCTCGGCGGCGACGGCAAATCCGGTGGCGAAATTCTGACCGGAATTAAAGAACATTTTGGCAGCTTCGAGCAGTGGGAAGCCGAATTCAGGAAGACCGCGCAAGGCTTAGCCGGCGGTTCAGGCTGGGTCATTCTCGCGCATAATTTTCACACCGGAGAGCTGCATAATTATTGGGCTTGGGATCACATGCACAATGCTCCTTTCAGCCGCCCGTTGCTCGCACTGGATATGTACGAACACGCTTATCACATGGATTACGGTTCGGCTGCCGCAAAATATATTGATGCGTTTATGACGAATGTGAATTGGGAAGAAGTGAATAAAAGATTTGTCGGGGCGCAGAAGATGGCAGCGTTATTGCGCGGGTAACGTCTTCTTCAGCCTTGGCGTAAGCGCTCATCAAACACAAAGCGTTCCGGTTTTTTCAATTTTATTTTCACAAAATCCGGGTGCGCCGGATTCAGCAAATAATTTTTCTCGCGCGGCACAATTGCCGTAGGCACTTCCAGAACGGCTGAGACTTGCTCCCGCACCCAAGCATCGCCAAGTTGTTGCAAGCTGGCGGGAGTGGGCGAAGCGTTCCATTTTTTTGGCAGTGACCGAAAGTCCATGACAGGTAAAATCAGTTCTGCCGGAATGTCCGCCGCGAGGTATGAATACGCCAAGATCAAGTCATCATCGTCCAGATGTACCAGCATTTCCAGTGCCGCCAACGCAAGACTTTCCGCCGTATAAATCATCCTTGTGCCACGCCTATTCCAACGCCCGCCGAAACGAAAAGCTCCTTCGCCGTCGAAGGCGGTAGTTGCATATTTTGTCTTGCAAATTCGATAGACGGAGGGCATTAACTGAAGACTCCATATTCCAGCCTGCCGATGAGGTTTTCCACTTCGCGTGCGCCCGTTTCCGTCCCCGCCATTTCCAGTGGAGTGAGTTTGCCCAGCGCACGATTCGATTGCATAAACCAGCGTAACGCTTTGGCTTTGTCACCTTCAAACAATTCGACGGCCTGCACTAACAATCGTGACACTGTGACCAATCGGTCGGATTCCGCCGTTGATAATTTCTTCTCTTTTTTCCGTCGGGTCAGAGTGCGCGGACTCATTCCGATTGAAACCGCTAATCGCTCCATCGGCAACCCTGTCTCCCTGCGTACGCGTTCCAGGGTGACAAAAGAAAAACCATTGTTAATGGCTTGCACCAGTTGCATCGTGGTTTTCGTTTTAATCCCTAACAAGTTGTCAGATGAGACATTCATAATGTATTACCTCTCTTTCGGCGCGAATATCTATTTCGCCAACTGGCTGACAACTATAAGTCAGTTGGCGAATGTTAGCAATCAAGATTGACAACAACGAAAACGTAGGGTTGACATAATTTTTCCATTAGCCCGCTTGTTTACGGCTGGACTAATGGAAAATACTGCTTAAAAATAACGCACGAGACTTTCGCCTCACAGCTTTTCGAGTGATAATAATTTTCTGATAAAAAATAGAGTTCCTACTTTCAACCTTGAGGAAATTTCACATGAAAAAAGCGGCAATGTCTGTCATCAGTTTATTGTTTGCGGGAGCGGTAGCTCTGGCGCAAGTCCCTGCATCGGCTCCGGCACAACCCAGAAGTGGAGGCGCACCGCCCATGCCGCCAGGTGCAAATCCGAATTCACAATATCGGCTCGGCCCTGATTCGCTGCCGCAGGAAGGCGTTCCGAAAGGCGAGATTCGCGGGCCATATACGCTACCTAGTAATGCTTATCCCGGCACACAGCACACGTACTGGGTCTATGTTCCGGCGCAGTATGATTCAGCGGTTCCAGCGGCTTTGATGGTGTATCAGGACGGTCAGGCTTTCAAAGACGAAAATGGAGATATTCGCGCTCAGAACGTGATGGACAATCTGATTTATCGGCGCGAAATTCCGGTCATGATCGGAGTCTTCATTAATCCGGGGCGCACACCGGAACAGCCCGAACCAAATCCGCAGGAATGGGGAGATCGCACGACAAATCGCCCGACGGAATACAATACGCTTGATGATAAGTACGCGAGAGTCATCACCGAAGAATTGATGCCAGCGCTCAATAAGGATTACAACATTTCAAAAGACCCGGAAATGCACGGCATCGGCGGCTCAAGTTCGGGCGCAATCGCGGCTTTCACCGTCGCCTGGGAACGTCCCAATCATTTCCGAAAAGTACTGAGTAATGTTGGTAGTTTTGTGAATTTGCGTGGCGGACATGTCTATCCTGAAAAAGTTTTGGAGAGCGAGAAGAAACCAATCCGCGTCTTCTTGTGCGACGGACGCAACGACAATCGCGGCTTGTCTCGCAATGGCACATATGACGAGAAGCGCGACTGGTTTTATCAAAATGTTCGATTGATGAAAGCACTCTCGCAAAAGGGTTATGACGTAAATTATTCATGGGGTATGAATTTGCATGGGCAGAAATTTGGCGGTGCGATTACACCGGAGATGATGCGCTGGTTGTGGCGCGATGGGCCTGCCTCTACAGATGTGAACGATATGGTCGAGCGCGCCTTCCGTCTGCCAGCCGTGAAGAAAAATTAGGGCTTGCTCTTTCTAGTTGATTTCGATTCGGCGCACATCGCCCAGAATAAAAATATAGCAGCGCGCACCTAGCAGCGCGACTGCCACGCCGGAAGCCAGTCCGGCCAAAGAGAAAGCCAACGGTGAGCAGGATTAGCACGACGAAGCGTACGCCGTGGCACAATTGTGACGGGCGGTGATTCTTCGCTCATGATTGCTTGTGACCGTTGTGCTGTACGTCTGATCCCATCGCGGCGAAATGGCGCAACATTCGTTCGGCATCAGGCGTAACATTTGTGAATAACTGGAAAGCTTTGACCGCCTGAAAAACTGCCATGCCGCCGCCATTGACGGTGCGACATCCAATGGCGTGGGCATAACGCAACAATTCAGTTTCCAACGGAAAATAAATAATTTCAGCTACCCAGTGGCACGGCTGCAACAAATCCAGAGGCAAAGGTGTGCCCGGATAGGCGAGCATTCCCACCGGCGTAGCCTGAATCAAACCATCAACAGAAGCCATCGTCGTGACAAGGTCGGTGACAATTTCCATCCGTTCTGCGTCAAAATAATTTCGTAAACGATTGACCAGCAGCGTGACACGCTCGCTATCAGAATCATGTAATCTCAAATGTTTGACGCCTAATTGCAACGCCGCCACCGCCACCGCAGAGCCACCACCACCTGCGCCAATCAAAACCACCTGGTCGAGTGGCGCATTGCTTAATCCGCGCCGAAAGCCTTCCGAAAACCCCACGCAATCTGTGTTATGCCCGAGACGCCTGCCGTCTTTAAAAACAACAGTATTCACTGCGCCGATAGTAGCAGCATCTGCTGATAATTCATCCAGTAACGGAATGACCGCCTGCTTGCACGGATGGGTAATATTCACCCCTGCAAACCCTTGTTGTTGCGCGGCAGAGAGCAAATCCGGTAAAGCTTCAATACCTGCGCTGAGGTGCTCCAGATCAATCAATTGATAAGATAAGGAAAGTCCTGAAGCTTGTGCCTCCACTTCGTGCAAAAGCGGTGAACGCGAAGCCTGAATGCCCGCGCCAATCAATCCGACTTTAATTATATTAGTGTTGGTTGGCATCACACCTTAATGTGCCTCATGACAGAAATTACAAGCGTTACTCGCGTTAGTTTCCCGATGACAGTTCATACAGCTTTCCATTGAGATCGGCTTTTCTTTCCAGAGCGCATCGCGTTCGGAAACTGCGCCGTGACACTTCTCACATTTCGCCCCAGCTTCCAAATGTGTGCGGTGCGAAAACCAAACCCACTCAGGATTTTTATACACGCGCACCCACGGCACGGGTTCTTTGTTCGTATGAAATTTGGTGAGTTCTTTGATGGCAGGTTTTTCAGTAGCGACATCCGCATGACAAGCCATGCATTTTGTCGTTGCCGGATACGTCATCTGCTCGCCAGGGTCAGGATTGACGTGACAGCCCTGGCATTTCAAGCCTTGCGCCACGTGCAGTTTATGGCTGAATGGTAACGGCTGTTTGGGCGGTTCAAGGGTCTTTTCCGTTTGTGCGACTACGGCAACGACAATAGCGCACAGGAAAAGTGTTATTTTTATCAGATTACGTTTACTTTTCACTTACTTCCTGATGGTTTCGTTTCGCCTTCACTTATTCCCAGCGACCACTTAATCGCTTCGAAATACATTTGCTGGATTTGTGGATTGTCCCAGAATTCTGCTGCATGTCCGAGGGTCGAATAAAAGACGCGACCTTTGCCATGCATCTTCGACCAGGCAACGGGATAATCTCCATCGGTACGATGCACACGCGGATTTTTCATGTCGAGATTGCTCACATCCAAATGCGCGAGGACTCGAATTTTATCACGTGAAAAATCTTTGAGTTGATAATGCTCGTCTTTAATAACTGAGCTTTTCGGGAAATGTTTCATCGCGGGAAACAGTGGGTCGTCAATCACGACGGGAGCGTCAATGACTCCCCACGGGTGATCGTCAAAACGTGCGCCGATCATGTCGCCGAATTCCGGCCACGAAAAAAATGCCGTCGTTGCCGTGTGCGCGGCGACGAAGCCTTTGCCGTCTTCTTTGATGAACGACATCAGGTCGGCTTTCTGCTGGTCGGTCAGGTCAATTTCGCGGACGCCGTAAAAGAAAATCGCATCGAAATAATTCAGGTTTTTGTTGGTCGTCGGACGAGTATTCCCAGCCATCGTGACAGGCTGTTTGGTAATCAATTGTGAATCCGTACGGATGTACATATCAAACGCGCCGGATTCTCGCCCCAGTCGCTCCATCGTGACCATCGCCCGCGTGACGGAGTCATGCTGGACGCCATAACGTTGATCGCCCCACGCCAGCACTTGTTTGCGCGTCGGGCGCGGTTGCGGCGGACGCTGCGGTGGTTGCTGTGTGGAAGTTTGTTGGGGAATTTGTTGCGGTGTGGTTTGTGCCAGCAGTAAGCCACACAACAACACTGCCAGAATACAAAAAGAAACCAGGTATCGCATTATTTTTTTCCTTCTTTCGCGGCTTTTTCTTCGCGCACAATTTCAACCAAAGCACGCAAGCCCGCCGTATAAGAACGCCAGCCTAAGCCCATAATCGAAGCGCGAACTGCTGGCGTAATGATCGAACCCTGATGAATCGCGTCGCGTGTGCCGAGGTTGGAAATATGCGTTTCGATGGTAGGGAACGGCATCGCTTTGATGGCATCGTGCAAGGCTACGCTGTGAAAACTGAGTCCTGCCGGGTTAATGACGGCTCCAGCTACATCGTCAATATGTTGATGAAACGTGTCCACGATGACACCTTCATGATTTGACTGCACAATGATCAGTTCGACGTTGAGTTCAGCGCCGAGTTTGTTTAATTGTTCGTTGATTTGCGGCAGCGTCGTGACTCCGTAAATATTGGGTTCGCGTCGTCCCAGCAAATTTAAATTGGGGCCGTGAACGACAAGAATTTTCAGCCGCGCAGGTTGCGTACTTTGTGTCGTAGATTGAACCGTTGCATTCATCAGCGGCATCACCAGAAAGAGTGCGAGTAAAAATAATCTAAATTTCATAAAGTCCTTTCATTTCTATCGGTCGCGGTACTGATTTTACGGTAGCGCAAAAGCAATCACTGCATCTGCTGTGCTGGGATCGGCCAAAAATCCGCCGCCAGTTGCCGTGACGACAACGTATTGTTTTCCGTCCTTGCCTTGATAGGTGACAGGCGCGGAATGTGCGCTGGCATCAATTTTCGCCACCCATAATTCTTTGCCTGTTTTTGAATCAAAAGCGCGGAAACGGCTGTCATCTGTCGCGCCGATAAAAATTAATCCACTCGCCGTCACAAGTGAACCGCCCAGGTTTGGACGACCAGTTTTTTGTTTTTCTTCCGGCAAGCTTTCGGTCATGCCCAGCACGGATTGCCAGACAATTTCTCCGGTATTGACGTTGACTGCGAACAACCTGCCCCACGGGGTTTGCTGGCAAGGCCAACGAACTTCCGGTTGCCAGAATCGCGCCGTCGGCCCCAGCGGACTCGTGCGCGACCACGGCGTCCGCGCGCCTTCAGGATTTTTTTGCATCTGCCCGATTGCGCCAAGATCGCTGGTGTTGATGAACAGATAACCTGACCGTGGATCAAACGACATCGGGTTCCAATTGCCGCCCCCAAGCGTACCGGGAAAGACGACCGAAGGCTTCGTCTTATAAGCCGTGTAAGGTCCTTCGTTTTGCATGCCGCCGTCGCGGTCGAATAAGGCTTCGCAATATTTGCGATGTTCGGGCGTCAGGTCGGCAAGCTCTTCACGCTTGAAACTGTTACGCGCCAGCGGTGCGGGTTTTACTGGAAAAGGCTGCGTCGCCCAACTCGCTTCGCCGGGCACATCGGTTTTCGGAGTGGGTCTTTCTTCGACGCCATAAATCGGTTTCCCGTCACGACGATCTAAAATAAACAGTAATCCCATTTTGGACATCAGTGCCAGCGCGGGAATCGTTTTGCCGTTGCGCTTCACATCAAACAACGTCGGTGGCGTGCATAAATCGTAATCCCACAAATCGTGATGTACGGTTTGAAAGTACCACTTCACCTTGCCCGTGTTGGCATCAAGCGCAACCAGCGTATTGCCATAAAGATTCGCACCCTTGCGGTCGCCGCCGTAATAGTCGTATGTCGGCGAACCGAGCGGGAGAAAGACGAGTCCGCGCGCCACATCCACCGTCATCATTGCCCAGACATTTGTACCCGAACGACCTTTCCAACTTTCGCCTTCCCACGTCTCGTTGCCAGCTTCGCCCTTGCGCGGGACGGTGTGAAAAGTCCAAGCCAGTTTTCCTGTCCGCGCATCCCATGCGCGCACGTCGCCCGCCGCGCCCAAGCTCGGACCTTCCTGCGTATGCGCACCCGTGATGACCAGTCCCTTGTACATAATCGGCGGCGACGACAGACCAAGCTGCGCCTGATCGTAGCCATTCATCGCGCCGACTTTCATGTCTACGCTGCCGTTATTACCAAATCCCACCGCAGGCTGACCAGTCTTGGCATCAAGCGCGATCAACTCACCATTTGAAGTGCCAAAGAAAAGGCGCGGTGAGGTGTTTGCATCGCCTGCCCAGTACTCAAGCCCGCGCGTCGCTGCTTCGCCAGTTTTGATTTCGTATTCCCAAAGCTGTTTCCCGCTTTCAGGTTCGAGCGCGACGACGCGGCGATAAGCAGTGGTCAGATACATCACACCGTTGACCATCAGCGGGACGGCTTGCGATTCAGGATTGCGCCGACGCATACCACGCGGCGGTCCACCTCCCGGCCCTTGCGGAGGCATCCCCGGCGGCGGCGGCCCGGCGGCGGCAGTAGGCGCAACGTAATTTGCAGGTTTCATGTGATACGTCCACACTCGCGTGAGTTTTGTAACGTTCGCTGGATTAATTTGCGTCAAGGTTGCATAACGCTGCCCGCCCGGATCGTTGCCAAAGGTTGGCCAATCGGTTGACGTTTTTTTCTGAGCTTGCACAGAAGTAAGCAGCATGCCAAATGAAAGCGGGAGTGCAAGTGTTTGACGAATTGCTTTGGCAAAAATCATCATTGTCACCGTTTCAGCCTTTATGTTATGTGCGAAGAAAGCATCAAGAGTTCAAGCTTTAGCTTGTCTCCTATCATCGTTAAAAAAAATCAAGCTAAAGCTTGAACTCTTAACGCCTGCTTTGATTATTTCGCTTTTGTCGCAAAAATCGCATCAATAAATTCCAACGATTTCTTGAGAGCCTGATTCGTGGCGGCGTGTGTGGCTTCCGGCGTTTTGCCGATGAAGCTGTGATCTACATCAGGAATCACCACTAATTCTGCCTTCACGCCTTTGGCTTTCAGTGCCTCGTAAAACATCTGCGATTGCTTAACTGGAACGACACGATCCGCGCTGCCGTGGATTAAAAGAAATGGCGGATCATTCGCGTCAACGTGTTGGATAGCACTGGCGGCGCGTACCTGGTCGGGACAATCCGCCGCCTTGCAACCCAGAAAGGATGAATCAGCACTGGGCGGACGATTCGCCGCGTTCGGATTCGCATTCGCATTCGGCGGCGCGCCCATTTGCGCAAAATCAAAAATTCCGTACCAGATCACTGCGCCGCTGACGCAATCGGATTCATCAGGAATTTTTGTCGCGCCTGCTCCTGCCGCTTGCTTCGGCGCAAGCGTTGGATCACCACACGAAACCGCTGCGAGTCCTGCCAATTGTCCTCCGGCGGAACTGCCCCAAATGACGGAGCGATTTTTATCTATGCCGTATTTCGCCGCGTTCGCACGCAACCAACGCAGCGCAGTTTTCGTGTCGTGTTCAGCCGCAGGAAATTTCGCTTCGGCACTGAGGCGATAACGAATCGAAGCGACTACATAACCTTTCTTTGCGAGTCCAACAAAGATGCCGGGAAAATCTTCAATCGCGCCTGCATTGCGCGGACGATCCGCCGTCCATCCGCCACCCGCGACGTACACAACCAATGGACGCGCACCTGCGCGCTTGCCTGGTGGCAAATACAAATCCAATTTTAATTGCCGATAGCCGGGAATAATCGAATAGGTTAAATCAGGCAAGCCCACGACACCGCCTGCGAATTTTACTTCGGGTTGCGGATAACGTTCTTCCATCACAGCTTCTTTGGCAGTAGGAATTTGGGCAACGACAGTTATTAAATTCCCGAAAAAAAGCGTTGAAAAAACAACGAAGAGTAATGAGAGTCGGTGTTGGTAAGTTCGCATAAAAGTTAGTACTCGATGATTATTCGCAGTCTTCAATTCCGTGTCCGATTCTGAAAATATGACCGTCAGGATGACGCACATGCATTTCGCGCATGCCCCATTCCATATTCGTGGGTGGCCAAACGACTTCGATTCCTTGTGACAGGCAATGCTGATAAAGAACGTCTACTTCATCAACGAAAATAGACATCCACATGCCGTGGTCAGAAGTTTCTCCATCATCTGCGCCAAAGGTAGATTGATTGTCGCCTTTGCCGCGTCCGCCTTGTCCGTTTTCGCAAAGAAAAATTTCGCATTTACCTGATTGAACCATTCCAAATGATGTAGGCTCGCCCCAATCCCAGCCTTTCGTCCAGCCAAGTTTTTCAAACCAGGCAAAGCTTGCAACGATGTCGGATACATTAAGAATGGGAGTAATTCCGTGGGCAATCATGTTATTTCCTCAGCCGTGTATTTCCGCTGTTTGCTTCAGCCGCATCCGATTTGGTAGCGGCACAGAACGGCACAAAATATCTTCGCCCAACCATGAAGCAGCGCGATAAGCGCGTGCGGCTACCAGGGGCGGCGGCATTTGTTGATAGTCGTCATTGAAGACCTCAAAACTGTAATCGCCGCGATAGCCTAATTTGTCAAGCTTCATGACTAATTCAGCAACTTGATCGCTGTGAACGCCTTCCCCCGGGAAAACGCGAAAGTGCCGCGCTGTAGTGATGCGCTCTTCGACGGAGCGAATTTCTGTCCACATAAAATCAGCCAATTGCACCAGAAAAATTTTGCTCGGATCAAGAATGTCTATTTTGTCGAGTGGCGTTTTCGTAGCGAAAATATGAAACGAATCAATCCCCAGCCCTAAATTCGGGGCATTGGCACGACACACTACATCCCACGCATCATGAAATTCATTGATCGCACGTCCCCACGATAATCCCTCGTACGCGACTTTAATCCGCAACGGCAGAGCCAGCATCGCCAGTTTTCGTAAGTCCTGCGCAAGCTTGTCGCGGTCTTCCGTCGCGTGGGTCGAAGTTGAAGAACACACCAGCAATACCCGCGAATCCAATGCGGCGCACATCTCCAGCATGGATTTCGCAATGTCAATTTTGTATTCGTGGAGATGCCCGGACAACCCTTCAAAATCACGCAGAACCTGAAAACCAGTGACGCGCAATCCGCTTTCGCGCACGATGCGGACGGCATCATCTACGCCAGCTTCGTGACCAACAATGTCACGCGCTGAAAGCATGATTTGCGCAAATCCTGCTTCGCGTACAGCTCGTAATTTCATCGGCAGTGTCCCCGTTAACGAAATTGTATCCATCCCAAAATCGGTGATGTTACTGGTATGCCAATTCATGCGGTAGCCTGTTCATCGTGGACAATTTCAAACATTACATTGCCGAGATAACTTTGCGTCAATGCCCCGCGCTGCGCCGCTTCATCATTGAAGGCGGTGACAAAGCCGATGCCGCGAGTGCGTAATTCCGCCAGCACAGTTTGTACTTCGGGCGTTCCGAACCCGACGCGCTGCCATAATTCGTCGCCGTCAATATTGCCGATTTCTGAATCAGTGCCAATTAGTTGTAAAAAGAATTTTCCGCACGGACTTCTCAGTACACGACCTTTCGGCAGAATACCAAAGCGTTCATGGTCAGGCAGCAATTGGAAGGCAAAAAGCCGCGTATAAAATTCCGACCAATCTTCCATGCGGTCTGTGCCGATGTATTGCACCAGTCCGAAAAAATGTAATCCCGCGAGCGCTGGCGGGTGCGGATCAACGGTCGGGATCGGCGTGAAATCTACCTCGTAGATTGAAAAATCCTGATAGCGATCCACAAAATAAATGCGGCTGTTGCCGACACCATGAATCGCCGGGATGTTGAGTTCCATCACTTCAACTTGTGTCGGTACTGGCCACGCGCCTTGTGCAATAACGTGTTGATAAGCGGCTGCCGCCGAACGCACTCGTAAAGCTACCGCTGAAATTACCGGAGTTTCAGTTGGTTGCACAGAACGCGGCACAGCACTGACATGCGCATTAACGATAATGTTCATGTCGCCTTGCCGATACAGCAAAATTTCACGCGAACGATGCCGCGCAATGGGGCGAAAGCCCATCATTTCTAGCACCTGCCCTAAAGCCTGCGGCTTGCTGGTCGAGTATTCGATGAACTCGATTCCATCCAGCCCCAGCGGATTGGTCGCATCGGCAATGGCTTCGCGGTTGTGTGGCATCATCAGAAAATCAGTTTCAGGGCGAACTGCAATTGCCTTGAAGTCGTGACCGTGCTCGTAATCCGTCCCGCGTTGGGATTCGGAATCCCTGGCCCCACGCAGTTGCCGGTCTGTCCCGCGCTGCAGGCCGGGCCGGTGTACAGGTTGAGGTTCGGCATGCCGAAGTTGGGATGATTGAAAATGTTGAAGCCTTCGGCGCGGAATTGCGCGTTGAGCTTGTCTTTGATCTTGAAGGTCTTCGCCAGCGCCACGTCGAAGTTCACCAGCCCCGGCCCGGTCAGCGTATCCCGCCCCAACGTGCCAAACGTGCCGGGCGCTTGCAGCGCGAACGCCGTCGGGTCGTACCACTGCTCCACTCGCCCCAGGATCGGATTCGCGCTGCGCCCCGGAACCAGATCGGGGCGGGCTGCGCCGCCGATGCTGGTGCGATCGAAACCGTCATTCAGGGTGAAGGGCTGCCCGGTGCGCGCGCTGGCGATCAGGCTGGCCTGCCAGCCGCTGATGAGCGGATTGCCCTTGAACGGCAACAGGTAAATGACGTTGCCCGTGAAGTTGCGCCGCACGTCGAATCCGCACAGCGCTCTTTCCGTGGTCTGGTCGTAGGGATTGAGCTGCTGCGCGCCAGCCGCGTTGCCTTCCAGCCCGTAAGAGACCGAGCCTTGATCGAGGCATTTCGAATAGGTGAAGGACGCCTGCATTTGCAGCCCCTGCGCCAGATTGCGCGTGAGATAAAGCTGCAACGAGTTGTACCACGACGGCCCGTTCGGACGGCTGAACAACAACGCGCCGATTGAGGTGTTGGGATTCAGGCGCGGCGCTGATTGGCCGATGGCGGGATTGGTGGCCGATTGATAAACCTGCACGCCGTTCACGTTGCGCGGCACCACCGGGTTGTTATCCACCGGCACCAGCATATTGACGCCGCGCGAACCGACGTAAGAAGTCGTCAGAATAAAGTTGCCGGGAAGCTGCCGCTGAATGTTCAAGTTGTATTGCGCGACGTACGGCGTTGAGCCGGGATCGTAGGTCATCGCGTTGGAAATCGTAATCAGCGGAATCGAACTCCCCTGAAACGGAACCGGAAAACTCGGCGAGACTTGCAGCGCGGTCTGATACGGCCCGGCGAACAGGTACGCGGGCTGATAATTGCGCGCGCCGAAGAGGCTGTAAAACAGGCCGCCGCCCGCGCGGATCACTGTCTTGTGATCCTGGAACGGGTCCCAGGCGAACCCCAGGCGCGGGCCGAAGTTCTTCCATGTGGGGTTCGTCTTGAAGACCTGCGGAACCTGTGTGTAGCCCGCGTCTTTCGCCGGATCAACGAAGGCGAACAGCAGCCCGTTGACCTCTCTGGGATTGGATTGGAAGTCCCAGCGCAGCCCCAGATTGAGCGTCAGATTGCGCGAGGCCTTCCAGGTGTCTTGCACATAAGGGTAAATCCTGTTTTCGCGGAAGCCCCGATAGGCATTGGCGCGGCGGGGCAGAGCGCCGAGAAAACTGGTGGGCGCGGCTTGCAGAAAACTGACCAGCGTGGTGAAAGTGTAAGTTCCGCTGGTGAAGAAATTGTTCACGACATTGCTTTGCAGCCGCCGGAACTCCACGCCAAATTCCAGCGAGTGCTTGCCCTTCACCAAGGCCACGTCGTCGGCTATGGAATAGCCGTTCTGCACCGAGAAAAACGGCGAGAACTGCTGGGGCCGAAGACGCCCAACGGGCCGATGCCGACCCGTCCGTTCTGACGGTTTTCGCCGGGATAGAAGTCCAGCGCCGGATAGTTCGCGTCCGTATG
>JAYVZE010000081.1:0-10857 GCA_043783625.1 Blastocatellia bacterium
GTCACCTTCAAGATACAAGCTCAAGCTCTTGGCAAGCCCGGTCAACCGGACTGCAATATTTATTTCGCAACTCGACCCAGCCGTAAACGGGCTGGGCTAATAAAAAAACTGTACCGAATTTTTCTCAGTTGATACGATTGCTCACTTTGCCATCTGCTCAATCAAGCTCCCTAATTTCTTAATTTCTTCGCCGTACTTCGCCCAATCTCCGGCGCGTTGCGCTTGGACTGCGCGGGCATACGCTTCTTTCGCCTGCGCCGCCAAAGGAGAAGTATTCGCAGCGGCAACTGTCGGAGCCTCGACAATTCCCTCGGCGTTGGGCGGAGCTGCTACGGCTCCGGTTCCAAAGAGTTTATTCAGGCTCTGTTCCAGGTTTTCGCCGATGGCGATTTTGTTGTCGCTGACGACGACGACACGTTTTAGCTCAGGGATTTTTCCGGTGTCGGCCTTCAAATAAAGCGGCTGCACATATAACAAAGATTCCTTGATCGGAATCACCAGCATCGTCCCGAAAATTACGCTGGAGCCTTTCTGTCCCCACAGTGTTAATTGTCCAGAAATTTCGGGGTCTTGATTGATGCGTCCGATGATTTGTTTGGGGCCGTAGATTTGTTTTTGCTTGGGAATTCGATAGACCGCAAGCTTGCCATAATTTTCAGGATCGCATCGTGCGACCATCCACGCGGCGAGGTTCAATTTATTTTTCGGCACAAACGGCAACATCACCAGAAATTCCTCAGCCTTCACATTC
Organism: Blastocatellia bacterium; assembly: GCA_043783625.1. Classification (GTDB taxonomy): domain Bacteria; phylum Acidobacteriota; class Blastocatellia; order RBC074; family RBC074; genus JAFDVL01. The sequence continues at coordinate 752 of JAYVZE010000081.1, forward strand.
GGCAATTTCATCAACGTGTAATAAGGCTCCATCGCCACCGAAGCTCCCTCACGCTCCTGCGCCGAAGCCACTTCCCATTGATCTTCCTTGTTGTAAAAAACCTGCGGCTGATCCATGTGATAGGTCGCGTACATGTGCGTTTGCACACGGAAAATATCCTCGGGGTAACGCAGATGCTCGCGCAATCCGGCGGGCATTTCAGTCAATGGCTTCATTGTTCCAGGGAAAATTTGCTGATACGTTTGAATCATCGGATCGCGTTCATCCGAAACATACAACTGAATCGAACCGTTGTAGGCATCAACGACGGCTTTGACCGAGTTACGAATGTAGTTGATTGGCATGTCTTCAAAAGTCACCGTGCGCGAGTATGGATAGCGGTCACTCATCGTGTAGGCGTCGCAAATCCAATAGCATTTTCCTTCAATAATGACGAGGTAAGGATCGTTATCCAGCTTCAAAAAAGGAGCGACATTTTCCAATCGTTCTTTGATGTTGCGATAAAATAAAATTCGACTTTCGTCGGTGATGTCGTTCGAGAGCATCAGCTTCAATTCAGTGAACCGCGAAGCAAACATCAACTTGCGCCAATACGAATTTAATTCCACTCCCGCAGTGCCTTCGTAAGTACTGAACTTATTTTCTTCGCCTTGCGGATAATTGAATTCCTGCTGTTTCGTCTTCACATAAACATTCGAGTTCGGCATCTCACCAAAATAAATTTCGGGGCGATCAATTTTCAGCGTAGGGATTGTCGTCGCCGGAGGAATATCTTTCACGTACAGCACCGGCAAACCTTCCGGCGTGACTTGATTCACGGGGCCAAGCGTCAATCCGTAACCGTGGGTGAAGATAAATTTCTCATTAATCCAGTTGCGATTCTGAAGCTTTTCCGTTTCCATTTCTCGCACGGAAAGCATCACCTGCTGGACTTCGCCGTTGATTTTATAACGGTCATTGTCTACGCCCTGAAAACCGTAGTACGAACGAATTTCCTGCAACTGCGAAAACGTATCGAGCAATGGTTTTTGATCCCACAAACGAATGCTGTTGATGGTGCGGCGATTGTCCTGCAAATCTTTTTGCGTGAGTGGCGCATCGCCTTGCAATTCTCCGACTTCAACTTTGTCGAGGTTGTAGGCTTTGCGCGTCGAGGCAATGCTGTGCGTGATGTAAGGCGATTCCATCCCCAATTCATTCGGCGTCACTGAAAAGCGTTGCACGATGCCCGGATAAATATATCCGACTAAAGCTACTAAGGCGTAGAGTGCCAAACCTCCCAGCACAAACTTTACTGAACGCAAAAAAATCGTCGCCAAAGCAAGAACAGCTAAGACCACAGCACTAATAATCTTCGCCCAAAATAAAGGGACGCGCGCGTTGACATCGGCATAGCCTGCACCTGCTACCGAACCATCGTGACCGAACAAAAGATGCGGCAAATCAAGGTAAGAAGAAAAGGCGAGAGCCAGAAAAAATAACGCAACAAGGATGCACAAATGCGGATTGAGAAAGCTGGCAATTCCGGCTCCGGTGGCGGCTCCGCGCCCGATGTAAATCACCAGAGCAGAAATCAATGCAACGATGATGACGGAAAAAAACAGTTCTGACAGAAAATCGTAAAATGGTAATTGAAAAAAGTAATATCCGATGTCGTGATGAAAAATGGGATCGGCTTCCCCGAACGGGACCCCATGACGAAACTGCAAAAATTCATCCCACGAATTCCAGCTCTGCGCTCCAAAATAAACACCTGCTAAAATTGAAATCGGCAAGGCCAGCTTGGCAATAATATTGCCAATGTCGGCAACCGCGATTTCCTGATCTCCGACGGCAAATTTGTAGCCCGAAGCATTCGCATTTCTGGTCATCCGTAACGCCAGTTTTATATTCAAAAAAATCAGGACTCCGGTGATGAAGGCAATCAGCAATCCCCACCACAATTTCGTAGTCAGGATGGTGCGAAAGACAGATTGAAATCCGACTTCGTTGTACCAGAGCCAGTCCGTATAAAACGAACTAAAAATCGGGAAGATGACCAACAGAAAAACGAGCAACGCGACGACAAGCAGGAGGCGGAAATTGGGGACTTTCATAATGTCTCCATCATAGTACGAATCACCGCGCAGATGAATCCATTTGCAACAAAGCTCCGTAGTAATCGTTGGAGAAAAAATTATGCCTGCCAACGAATATCACTTCATTACTGATTGGCGCGTCGAAGCGCCGATTGAAACTGTCTACGAAATTCTGAAAGAAGGGAAAGAATATGCGCGGTGGTGGCCTGATGTGTACCTCGAAACGAAGCTTGGGCTTTCGGGAAATCCTGACGGAATCGGCGACAAAGTAATTTTACTGACGCGCGGAAAATTGCCTTATAAATTGCGCTGGACGGCGACAGCGGAACGCGCCGAAAAACCTACGACGATAGAGATTTCCGCGACAGGAGATTTTGTCGGGCGCGGGATTTGGGAACTACAACAAAGGGGAAAAGAAGTCTTAATCAGATTTGATTGGCGGTTGCGTACGGATAAACCTTTGCTGCGACTATTGTCTCCGGTCTTCAAACCAATCTTTAGTTGGAATCATCATTGGGCGATGGATAAAGGGCAGGTGCGGTTAAGGGAAGAAATTATCAGGCGTTCGTAGTATCAGTTCAGAGTTCGCGCTTCAGCGTGCTCCGAACGCCAGCGAAGCGCGGCGTTCGGCAAACTGAAGTTTGAACTCTGAACCTAAGTCCGCTTCCCTTCCTCCGTCCTCGCCCCAATCACATAAAAAATAAATCCAACAATCAACGCCAGCGGCATCACCAACAACGCGATAGACAGAGATTGCGCCTGCGGATTGATATTAAAAATACTCCCCAGCGTTGTCACTATTGAAGACTGCGCTGTACCTGATTTCTGGATTGCAGTAGAAACATATCCGACCAGTGATTGCGAAATTCCGTCGCCAAAGCAATGAATAATCACGACTACAAAGCCGAGCGCAGTTGTGCGAATGTGCGCCGGAACCAGGTTCACAATTAACGCATTCACAGGTCCATTACCTGACAACACCAGCGTCACGGCGATGAAAATACAAGTCAGATAAACAGTCTTATTATTCGTCATCAGCATAATCAAACAAAACGGTGCAGCCAGTAACGATCCGAATCCGCAGACCCAGAAATACGCGCCTCTCACGCCTCGTTTCGTCAACCAATCGCCAATCGTTCCACCCAGCATCGTCCCGATAAATCCGCCGATAATGACGCATAATCCCAGCACCATCGTCGCTTCTTCCGCCGTCATCCCCTTATCAGTTTTCATCCATAGCGGCGCCCATAAAACTAAGGCTCCCACCGCGAATGTCACTGCGGCATAACCCAGACTGCCAAAAATATAGCCTTTATTTTTAAGCAATAATTTGTAGCCATCAACCAAACTCACGCGCTCCGTTTTTTCCTCATCGGTATCCATTACGCCGCGTTCCGGTTCGTACATCATCCACGCCGCGAACGCAGTCAAAAGCCCCGGCAAACCTACTAAATAAAGCGTGTGACGCCATCCGAGAACGTCAGGGCGAGCGAAATATCCGCCTGCGCCGTAGCCAATTGCCGTGCCAATCGGAATCGCCGCAAAGAAAAAACTCATCACGAATCCGCGCCGATGTTTTTCATAAAAATCTGATAATAATCCCGGCGCAATCGTCGCGTAATTAGCTTCACCCACGCCGACCAATGAGCGTGAAAAAAGCATTTGCCAAAAACTGGCCGAGAACCCAGCGCCAGCCGTAGCGATGCTCCAAATTACAATCCCAAAAGCGATTAATCTGCCGCGGCGGAAGCGATCTCCGAGGTATCCAAACAAGGGAGAACACACTATATATATATAAGTAAACGCGCTGGCAATATACCCAAGCTGCGCATCTGTGTACCCCGTGTCAGGTTGGATGTACGGAAGTAGCGCCGCGAAAATGTAACGGTCTACATAATTCAGCAGGTTCAGCAAAGTCAGGACAATGAGCGCGTAGGTGGCGTAAGATTTTTTGATCGTAGTAGTCATAAAACGGATGCCTCAGATTTTTAGTTTCGATACAACCGAGAGTCTAATCGTGAATGAATCTTTACTGAAGGGTGGGATATGGCACTTTGTGTTTTGTCACAATTCAGACCGGAGCGCAAGCGTCTCGCTTGCCGCGAGCGCGTGAAACGCCGCTCGCGCAACGTGGCAAGAATGGTGCGTAATTGACAGTTAGCCTCTCGCCACAGCGTTTGCGTTGCTGCGCTCGCAAACGGCAAGCGAGACGCTTGCGCTCCAGTCATCACGCTCGCTTCAACTTCTCAATCAAATAATCCGAACTCCGCGCAGCCAATGCCATCACGGTCAGCGTGGGATTTTTTTCAGAGAAATCAATGAAGCCGCTGCCGTCCGCGACATACAAATTTTTCACATCATGCGATTGCAAATACGGATTCAGCACCGAAGTTTTCGGATCAGTCCCCATCTTCGCAGTACCGCAATAATGCACGGAATCTACGCCGGGGGAATTTGGATCTGATTTGCTGGTAATGACTCCGCCGGAGGCTTCGATGATTTCTGAAATTGTATTTAACGAATCATTCGCGCTGGCGATGTCTTCGGGCTTCAAACTGAAATTAATTTTCGGCACTGCCAAGCCGTACATATCTTTCACTTTCGGATCAAGTTCGACAAAGCGGCTGGCATCCGCGAGCATTCCGTTTTGCGAATATAAATTTATCAATGCCGGATAGCGATCACGAATTTCTTTTTTCAACGAGGTCCCAAATCCGCCTGCGCTTTGAAACATCCATCCACCGTAGGTTCCGTGGCGTGTGCCGCCATCAACAATAATATGATAGCCCTTCGGGAAATTTTTATGCGGTTTTTCCCAATAAAACGAAGGGATATAGGCGTGTGAACTGTCCGTTCCGTCATCGTTATAAACTTCATTTTGCTTGAGAGATTTCAAGTATCCGCTTGCCGAAGTTGAGGTATGGCTGATGAGATTTTTGCCGACTAAGCCGGAGGAATTCGCAATCCCGGTTGGAAAATGATTTGATTTGGAAAGTAACATCAGACGCGCAGATTCTACCGGGCCGCACGCCAGCACAACATTTTTTGCCTGCACTTCGTAGCTCTTTTTTGTCCGTGCATCGAAATATCTGACGCCTGTCGTTTTGCTCCCGTCCTTGCTCATCAACACTTCAGCGGCGTTTGCATACAAAATTAATTTGCACTTGCCCGTCGCCAAGGCGAGCGGCATCGCGGTATTCGCCGAAGTATATTTCGATTCGGTATCACACCCGCGCATGCAATGCGAACAGTAATGACAAGGCGCACGCTTCGACCAATTTTTTTCGGTCAAAATTGCCTTACGAGCCGTAATCATTTTGTATTTTTGCTTATCAAGCTTGTTCGCGCCTTTTTGAATTTCAAAGGCGGAGCAATTCCATTTCAGCGGCTTCAAATATTTTCCATCGGGAACATTCGGATGATTATCATAGTTCCCCGACACGCCCATCAGCACTTCCATTTTGTCGTAATACGGCGCAAGTTCATCATACGAAACAGTCCACGAAGCGAAATCATAGTTGCTATTGCGCCAACTGAGTCCCGCCCACAACAAACTTTTCCCGCCAACTTTTTTCGTCACAAAATGATCTACGCTGCGATTGCCTGCTTGCGTGAATGGTTCCAATTTTGGATCAACACGCAGGTGCTTGTGCGGGCTCCAACCATAGCCATTTTTCGGCAATTCATACGGCATGGTATGACTGTAAAATTCCGTCGTCGGATCAACCCACTTGCCCGCTTCGAGAACGACTACATTGGCTCCGGCTTGCGCGAGCTGCATCGCGACTACGCCACCTGCCGCGCCTGAACCGACTACACAGACATCGAAAATTTGTTTTGCTTGCGTCATAAAAATTACGAAGGAAAGTTAGGATTATTTTTTACTCGTAGTGCTTGCTGAATGTGCCGCTGTGAATGAATCGCTGAAATTCGAAATATATCTATCAGCCTGAAAACCATCACTGGCGAAGCAGGTGATGTAATTGTTTTTGCTTCAGCTTTCAAAGAAATCGCCCGCTGCATCAGCAATTTCATTTTACTATGTTGACGAATAAAATCACTAATCACCGATGGATTCACCTCGCTGGATGATGGAAGAAATATCGCTGGTGCCTTCAGTTTTTTCGTCGTCGTGATTCCCCATAATAGAATCCCGGCAGTGAGTGATTTTAGCACAGGAATTTTCTCCAGAAATTTCGGCTCGTATGCGTTATCAAGTACTTCCTCTAAACGTCCAATATATAAATCATTTGTTTTTAATAGGTGTTCAGTACATTGAGCAATACTCCACGAATCAGGGGAAGGCTTCCAATTAATTTGAACAACACTTAATCCAATAAACGATACATTGAAAGTTTCTAGCAACGCTTCGTTACTTTCAAGCAATTGTTCCAGTGAAAGTTTTTTAGGATTCATAATTTCCCTTTGAGTCATGAGCTTCCCCAAAAGAAAGCGAAACAGGCAGAACAAGTAACACTCGTTCTGCCTGTTTCGATGTTGTGGATTGCTCCGTTCGCGTTAGAAGATTAACTTCAGCGCGAGTTGCAGTTCGCGCATGTTATTGCGCGTACTGTTAATGCGCCCGAAAGTACCATTAGGGTTAGTTGCAGTGATTTTGTTATTAGTGGTCGTATCGGGGTTGCCCAGGTTGGCGTGGTTCGCCGCGTTAAAGGCTTCGAAGCGGAACTGCAAACCTTTCGTTTCGGTGAACCGGAACATCTTCAGCAGCGACGCATCCCATTGAACGATACCAGGGCTGATGACGGTGTTGCGTCCCGTGTTGCCGAACGTACCCGGCTGATTCAACACATAAGCGTTCGTATTGAACCAACGCGCAAAGTCACGTTCGCCACGCGACAGGTTGGCGACTTGACCAGAGACGGTGTCGGGACGGTCAAAGCCTCCGCCAACTCCCGAGCGGTCAGGACCACTGAGAATCGTCAAAGGGAAACCCGTTTGTATGTTAAAGAGCGAACCGAATTCCCAGCCGCCCACCAGCTGATTGATGATGCCGCCGTGATCGAGCCAGCGTTTGCCTTTACCGACAGGCAATTGATAAAGCACCGAATTCACCATGCGATGACTGGTGTGGAAGCTCGACAAGGCTTTCTCAGCCGCCAGGTTATAACTGTTTTGCGGGAACAACGTGTCGCCGTTGTGGTTGCGAATCGCACTCGCGTTATCAATGGATTTAGCCCAAGTATAACCCGAGACAAAACTTAAACCGTTCGACATGCGTTTTTCGAGCTTGAAGCTCAAACCGTTGTAATGCGACTTGCCGCTGCCATCCACTAACTGAATTCGTCCGAACTCAGGATAGGGCGCACGCGACAACACACTGCCCACCGTACCCGGAATGCTCTCGTTGAAAGCACGTAACGATTCGAGCTTGCGTCCGACCGAACCGAGATACCCGATTTCGAGCAACAGGTTGTTGCGGAGTTCGCGTTGGACGTTCAGCATCCCCTGCAAAATATAAGGTGTGCGACGCGTTGGGTTATTGCCCAACACATAAGGATTGTTGATGGTCACGTTGCTGGCAGCATTACCACCGAATGGCGATGCCCACGTCAGATCAATTCTAGTCGGCGTAGATTCTTCACGACGGCGACCAGAAAGGTTACGCGCCATGTCGAAACGTGGATTGCCAGTGTCTTGCGAATAGAAAGCACCCGCACCACCGCGTATCGTCCACTTGCTTGAGGGCGAATAGGCGAAGCCCAATCGTGGTGCCCAGTCGTTCTTGTCGGCATAAACGAGGCGGTCGCCTAAACGTCCGTCACGTGCCGTCTTGATCAACGGATTGAAACGCAGCGCCGTGCCTTCATAAAAATCACCAGTGCCGATGCGAATGAACGTTGGATGCCGCGAGAGGTCGGCGACGTTTGGCGTGTTATCCAAGAACTTCGCGTCAATGTTCACAAGTTTGCCCGACTTATCGAACCAGGGCGGCGTATATTCATACCGCACCCCAATATTGACAGTCAGTTTCGGCGTTACCTTCCACGAATCGTCGAGGAAAAAAGCCATGCTGCGTGATTTAAAATCAGCCGACGCAAGCGTCACCGCGACTTCGCAACGCTTGCAATAACCGAGCAGGAAGTCGGCAAAGCCATTGCCGGTATTCGCTGCCAACGTGTTGCTTGCCGTCAATTGTCCGGTCGCATTCGCCTCAAACAAAAATCCGCCACGTGCAAACTGATTACCAATCTGGTTGTAACTGTCCCAACGCACTTCGCCGCCGAAACGTAAGCTATGGCTGCCTTTGGTAAGACTGAAATTGTCTACGAACTGCCACATCTGGTTCGTGTTGACGTAGGGTCCTTCGGTGTCGTCGCCAAAACCTTGATAGCCAGTTATGGCGATGCTTGGAATTCCCCACGCCACCGGCAGACCGGAAGCGATACCCGGAATCGCCAGCTCTTTCACCACGTCGCGCGTATTCGCAAGTTCGCGTCCAAGACTGTTGTAAAAACGGTTGTATCCGAAGCGCGCTTCGTTCACTTTGTTACTGCCGAAAGTGCGCGTATTTGAAACCATCCCTTGCTTGACTTGCGTGATCAACTTCGTACCATTAAGTTTCAGGCCGGGTGTTAGCTCCAACTCATCGCCCCAGCTCCAACGTCCAGCCCAACTCGAAGCACCACTCTCAATAAAGTCCCCGCGTCCGATGAACTGGTCTTTGTCACTGATGCGTTTGTTGAATTGTTCGTGATTGAACCCTAACGTGTTAGGCGTGAGCGTCGGCACGGGGTAAAACTCTAACAACTTGACCGAAGTCGCCGAAAGGCGATTGGTCGGAATTTTGTTGCCAACAAATTGCGTCCGCGTCACCGGGTCGTAAATCGGATTGGAGAGAGCCGAGAAATCGCCAGTATACCAGGCCGCTGCCGGCAATTGATAAATGGCCCGTGTCGTGCGGCGTTCCTTGAAACCTTCGAAGTTGGTCATGAAAAAGATTCGCTCTTTGTTTTCATAAAGCTTTGGAATCCAAACTGGACCGCTCAACACAAAACCATATTGATTCCATTTGAATGGATTCTTTTTGGTGTCCGGCGCAAGCTTGCCGGTGAAATCGTATTGACGCGAGTCGAATACGTCGTTGCGTAAAAATTCAAACGCTGCGCCGTGATAGCTCCTTGATCCCGATTTGGTCGAGACGTTGATTTGCGTCGAAGCACGTCCGAATTCCGCCGGGAAAATTCCGGTAAGCACTTTGAATTCCTGTAAGGCATCAATCGAAGGTAGGATGATCGGCGAGTTGAAATTCACGTCGGTGTTGTCAATGCCATCAATCGAGAAACGGTTAAAATAGCTGCGCTGTCCGGCGACTGAAATATTTTGTGCCGCGCGTGTGCCGCCCTGCCGCGAACCAGCTTGCCCCGCATTCTGAAAGCCAAAGCTCACGTTGGGCGCGGTTGCTACAAGTTGCAAAAAGTTGCGACCATTTAAAGGCAAGTCAACGATGCGCTTGTTTTCGATCACAGTCCCGACCGAATTGCTTTCCGTCGCAAGCAACGTCGCACCGCCAGTAACGGTGACGGTTTCACCGACAGATCCAATCTCTAAGGTAATATCAATACGTGCTGTTTGCTGCACTTGTAATTGAACGTTGCTTCTCAAGGCAGATTTAAAGCCTTGCTGCTCAACTTTGACTTCGTACTCTCCGGGCAACAACGCAGGAAAGGCGTAAATCCCTTCACTGTTTGTTGTCACACGGCGAACAGCACCTGTCGCCTTGTTTGAAACAGATACGGTCGCACCCACTACGGCTGCACCAGAACTATCAGTTACGAGACCCGTGATGTCTCCACTGGTTTGCGCATAAACATTTGAACTGCCTGAGACAATCAGAGAGATCAAGAAAAAGAACGATAGGGCAATTTGCAAAATTCTTCGCATTGCTTCCTCCACTGGTTAAATTGATTTACTAAAAGAATACTGGAGTAAGATTTATACCACAGCTTTTTGGTTATTGCACTTATCAGAATTCAGGCAGAATAAAAAATATTTATGCCATCATTAGCT
>JAYVZE010000082.1:0-8222 GCA_043783625.1 Blastocatellia bacterium
CAGGGAAGGCGGAAACGGGCGAGTGTTTGATGCAAGCGCCACGAATGCGCTTGGAAAAGTACTTTCAGTGTATGCACGTCCCACGGTTTTTTTGCATACGGGAAATTATTACATCAATTTCACTTACACGAATGCCAGCGACAAACTTATCCCCGTGGGCGCAATGACGGATCAGGGCTGGGTTCCAGACGGAGCGCATCAACCGGATTTTTATTCGCCTTTGTATATGCTCACGGGAGATTATTTCTACCTTGAAGAATTGCTCTTCTGGGCTTCGTGGGGAGCTGTTCATACAAATCCTTCGACAGACTTGTTTTATGGTCGCGGGCCGACTTCAAGTTCGGGTGGAATCAGTGGCGAAATTCGTGCCGAGGCCTGGCTTCTCAGAAATCGAATGCATGCCGCTTTATTCGCCCCGGATGACAGTCCTGAAAAAAGCTACTTCACCCGACTCACCAATGATGCCATTGCCATTTGGGAAGGAATTATCGGAATTACAGGAACTCCGAATTATGGCAGTGCAAACTGGGTTTGGGGGAATACCATCGGTACTCAAAAATACGGTACGCACGGGCAAACCGTAGCTCCTGCCCTCAGGTTCTGGGAAGAAGGCGGAACCGTTCCAGCCTGGAGTACTGACATTGATCCGAATCAGGCGATTAATCGAACTCCTCCCTGGCAACATTCGATGATGATATTTTCGCTGGGACGGGCTTTAGAGCTTGGCTATACCGCCAGCGCGTTGTTGAGCTGGAAGTCTCAGATGGTGATCGGGCAGCTTACCAATCCAACTTACGACCCGTACTTAATTAGTGCCTATCAGATGCCGACGATTCGCAAACTTGATAATCTGTATTTCGGCGTGTGGTCGGATGAACGGGCGGCATATCTTAGTGCTTATAATGCGCAACAGGATTTTACGGCGCAGTTGACGGATGCGAATCACGGGTATCCGGCAATTGCAATGGCTGCTACCAGTATGGTGGCGAACGAATCCGGCGGGAATTTAGCCTGGACATTTATGCAGCAAAATGTTCTGCCATCCACAGCCTTGAATGGAAATCCGAAATGGGCCTTACTGCCGCGAACTGCGGGCGCGAATCCTTGCTCGGTGACGCTGAGCAGTAATTCTATTACCGTCAATAGTGATGAACACGCGGGAACTTTTACGATCACAAATTCTTCGCCGGATTGCCCCTGGAGCGCATTTACAAATAATTCCTGGGTCAAAATCACTTCGACTTCGGCAGGTCTGGGAAATGGCACGATCAATTATCAGATCGTTCAGAATTTTGGACTGGCGCGAACCGGAGCCATTACTGTGAATGGAAAAGATTTTGTTATCTATCAACAGGCAAACTGTTCTTACTCACTTTCCTCAAACAGTATTTCTGCACCTGCGATAGCGAGCATCGGAACAGTTACGGTGACTGCGTCCAGTTATGATTGCGCTTGGAATGCTACCAGTAACGCCAGTTGGATCACCGTGACGAGCGGAGCCAGTGGGGCGGGAAATGGTTCGGTCGGATACTCTGTGGCAGCGAATTCGACGGTTTCGGCGCGAACGGGAACCGTGACAATTGCAGGGAATACCTTCACTGTAAATCAGGAGGCGGGTTGTTCCTATTCTTTATCTGCCTATTCTGCCTCTCTGGGAGCTGCGGCTGGAACGGGAACGGTGAATGTCATAGCTTCGGCGCAAACCTGTGGATGGACGGCTACCAGTAATGCCAGTTGGATTACTGTGACGAGCGGAGCCAGTGGATCGGGAAATGCTTCGGTTGGATATTCTGTGACCGCGAATACAACTTCACCTCCGCGAACAGGAACCCTGACAGTTGCAGGAAATACGTTCACGGTGACTCAGGGTTCAACTTGCTCATATACTTTATCCGCCAATGCCGCTTCTGTCGGAGCTGCGGCTGGAACGGGCACTGTGACTGTCACCACTGCGAAGACCTGTGAATGGGCTGCTGTCAGCAATGTCAGTTGGATCACGATTACCGCCGGAGCTGCTGGCGCTGTGAATGGAAGAGTGAATTATTCTTTCACTGCAAATTCCAGTTCGGCCCCGCGATCTGGAACTATCACCATCGCTGGTCAAACATTTACTCTGACGCAAGCTGGTTTTGTTTGTAGCTGGTCGCTGTCCGCGACGAGTGCCTCTGTCAAGGCCACTGCCAGCACTGGTTCTGTGAATGTTATGGCAGCCAGTATTTGTACCTGGACAGCGGTGAGTAATGTTCCCTGGATTACCGTCACCAGCGGCAGTACCGGTTCCGGGAACGGAACGGTGAATTATTCGGTCGCTGCGAATACCGGTGCGGCACGAACCGGGACGCTCACGATTGCCGGGATAACCTTCACCGTGAATCAAGCAAAAAAATAGGTGAAATTGAGATTGAATTTTTAGGAGTTGTGATTTATGACAAGCAAAATATCCACCTTCATGACATTGGTTTTGGTCTGGTTGGCTTCATCGGTATGGGGAGCCACGATCCCTCTCGCTCCGGGCAAATCCATTACCATTGATTGTCTTACTAATTATACGCTCACCAAAAAAGAAACTAAGAAATTGGACGTGCAACCTGTTTCTGCCACAGTTACTTTATCGCTTGATAGTGCAGGAACTACTTTAACGATTGATCTTCTGAATAATTCACAGGCTGCGTCAGAGTCCGCCCTGTATGGTTTTGATTTAGGGCTTCCGGGTAAGTTTCTGAGCGTGAATCGAATGGATGCTGCGTTTAGTTTGTTTCCTTCGGGTGCAAATTGGTATGGCCCGACTGACCTTGCGAAACCAACCAATGCCATTGGGTCGAGTACTTTCGCCGCCCGCGATATGATCTTCGGAAATCCTGAAGAATTTCTGGACAAACAGAAAGTTCTTACGTCAAGTTTTTTGCGGAACGGGCAGGGCGGGCGCATCGTCGTGAAATTGGCAGGAAGTACTGATGCCAGGACGCGACCTTTACTACTTGAACCGGTGGCGTATTTTTTAGCGAATGATCCGAATAATCAAAATAAAAGAATCCAGATTGCCTCCACCGGAATTCAGCGATAGCAAGCTCTATTCTGACTGATTAATAATCAAGGATTCACGATAATTGTGCGGGGTCAGTCCAGTCGCTTCCCGAAAGATTTTGGTGAAATGACTTTGGCTGTTGTATCCCACCCGCGCACCAATTTCCGAGAGAGCCAAATCCGTTTCAGCTAATAATTTTTGTGCTCGCTGAATGCGAATTGAAGCAAGATAGGCGTGTGGTGTAGTTCCTGTCAGTTTCTTGAAAAGCCGCGCAAAGTGAAATTCACTGACAAACACCGCAGCCGCAATTTCCGCCAGAGAAATTTCCCGCCCGCAATTATCATGCATAAATTCAATCGCACGACGGAGGCGGCGGTCTACCATGCCGACACGCGAAAGCTCTAACTCTTCCGAGCGTTTCAAGTTCACATGCGTCCGCAGTAATTGCACCGTCAATTGTTGCACGAGGGAGTTGATAACTTCACGCCAGCCCGCCGCGCCATGCTGCATTTCTTCGTGAATCGCCGCGAGTATTATCAATAAATTTTTGTCATTGGTTTGTGGATGGCTGAATAATAAATTCGAGCCGGAGCGATAGAACTTTAGGCGGGTCGCAGTTTCAATCAATAACTGGGGCGACAATCGCAGCATCAGCAATTCAGTTAAATTGGTTTTTGTTATTTGCTGTGCTTCGTTTGGATTGATGAGGAGGCAATTGGATTCAGGCGAATAAATGAGCAGATACGCCGCTTGCCCAAAAGCCTCAAAGTTGGAAGGTACGCGAAGTTCAATGGAGAAGCGGGATTCAAAAATGATACGTGATGTCGTCATCCAAAAATTGTAGCGAAATCGCCTGCCTTCAAATTATGACGAACAATATACCCGATAATCAATTTCCTCAAAAATATTATCCTTGCCTTCCACATCCGCTAACCACGCCTCATCAATTGTGTCCGCATTGATCATTTCGTAAATTTTCGTGAAGCGATGAATGTGATCTTTGAATCGTTTTACCGCGTATTGCACCATCGTTCCCGTCGTAATAATAAATGCCCAATCCGAAGATTGCGCCAATAATATTTCTCGTGCGGCTTGCTTCAGAGCGCGTAATTGCAAGCCTTCGGCGTGAGGATGCGATGATGCGAGTTCGACCATTCGTTGTTCAGCGACGTTTTGATGGACGTACATCCAATCGGTTTGATGATTGATCCAGACGCGGTTGTAACCTTCTGCGCCCCACGACGAAGCCGAGGGAATTTGATTCTGATTGTCGGGATAAATCTGCAAATAATCTATCGGAGAAATCGGGCGAATTTCGCTTTGATCGAAGTGCAATTTTTTGAAAAGGTAGTACAAAAATTGCGGCCCCTCAAACCACCAATGTCCGAATAATTCCGCATCGTACGGAGCCAGAATCATCGGCAGTCGCCCCAGCTTTTCCTGTAAGAATCCAGCTTGCGCACGGCGATTATCCATGAAGTTTCCGGCGTGTGACGCGGCGCGTTCGGATGCCCATTCAGGCACGTACGGTTCTTTTTGGTGCAGGTCAACTTTGCCCGTTATGCGATGATATTTGTATCCGATGTTGCGGCGCACTCCGTCATCGTGCAAGTACGGTTTGATGTATTCTTCATCCTGCGCGTCATAGCCTAAATCACGATAAAATTCGCGGTACATCGGATCGCCGGGGTAGCCGATTTCAGAACTCCACACCTGTTCAGAAGTTTCAGTGTCGCGGGCGAAAACGGCTACGTTCTGCGGCGTGATGACAGGCGCGTAAATGCCACGTTTCGGACGGGGTGAGCCGTATAAAATTGCGTGTGCATCAGAGATGAAAAATTGAATGCCTGCTTCTTTCAAAAAGCGATCATCGCCCGGACTGAACGCGCATTCGGCTAACCAGATGCCACGCGGAGCGCGTCCGAAATGTTTGATGTAATTGTTTTTCGCAATTTGAATTTGCGCCCGTTTCGCTTCATCGCTGGACATCAACGGCAGAAAGCCATGGGTCGCTCCGCAGGTAATGATTTCAAGGTAGCCTTCGTCTTGCAGTTCCTTAAATCCGTGAATGATATTGCGATTATATTTGTACTCGAAGACCGACAGGCATTCATTAAAATGACGCTGATACATCAAGGCGGCAGAATGGAAATTCACTGCTTCATGGCGCGTGCGCTCAACTTCTTTTTCGGCTAATTCGCAAAGTTTGTGCAGATGGTCAATGTAGCGTTGCTGCAATAACGGATCGGCTAACATCTCACACAGCGGCGGCGTCATGGACATCGTCAGCCGAAATTTGACGCCTTCGTTGCGCAGCGTTTGAAAGGCGACGAGCAATGGAATATAGGTTTCGCTGATGGCTTCGTAGAGCCAATCTTCTTCCAGAAAATCGGGGTATTCGGGATGCCGCACGAAGGGTAAATGCGCATGAAGGACGAGGCTTAAAAATCCAGTTTCCATAAGAATAGTGAACAGTTTTTAGGGAACAGTTAACAGTAAAAAAACAAGTCAGAATAAATTTTGCCTATACTTTTCTACTAGCCCAGCCGTTTACGGCTGGGAAAAGAAAACGAAAAATTAAGCAGCCCGATTTATCGGGCTTTTCCTTGGCTTTAGCCAATCCATTCCACGCCCCAATCATCTTCTTCAACGTCTATCGTTTCCAGCAAATCAGAAACCTTGTTCGATTTATGATGATCTTCCTGACGATCAATGTATCGTGAAACGGTTGTTAATTCATCTTGTCGCAAACTCAAGACGCCGTAGCCTTCCTGCCATTGCAATTTGTATTTCTTTTCGATCTCACGATTGATGCGAAATGACGTTGCTCCTTTGACCTTCCCGATAAAATCACTTGGCGCGATTTTAGGCTGCAATCGAACGAGTAAATGAACGTGATCGGGCATTGCGTTGTGACGAATTGTAATTCCACCTTTGCTTTTTACTTCTTCGTTCAAAAGGTTCAATAGTTGTGGTCGCCATTTTCGATCAATCAAAGGATCGCGGGAATGGGTTGACCAGATAAAGTGATAATAAAGCTGATGAAACGTATGAGACATTGGGGGAGAGCCTCCGAAAGTTTAATGAGCTAAAGCTTTGGCAAGCCCCGTAAACGGGGCTGTTTATTGCGTTATTACCTTTCCCAGCCGTAAACGGCTGGGCTAATGGAAAAATAAAAGTATCAAAAGAACAAAATTTTATTCCAGAGAATAGCGGCTCAGTTTTTCATGCTCGGCAACCATTGATCGCGTTTCACGGTTTGTTCGGATGATGATCCGATGTTGATCGTTGTGGACAGAGGCAATCCCAATTGCTCTGCCAAATAAAGGCTCATCGGTTGACTCACTTCAATCGCGCCTTCAGCCGAAAGCGTCCGCCGCAATAATTCGGGCAAATGCCGGAGCAGCAGCATATAGCCTAATTCTCCATCGCCGCTCATCTTGCTGATGATGGATAAAAATTCTCGCACCAATTCCGTCAATTCTGCCTGATCTAATTTCTCCCACAATTTTTCGTAGTCGCGTCCGGCTTGCACATCGGCGATGATGCTCATCAATTTTTGGAAAGAATCGGGCATTGATTCCCAAAATGTATTTTGCTCTTCAGGTGTGCCAGCTATCGGTAAAATTCCCTGCGCCGTGAAAGCGCGTTCCGGGACGAGATGACTTTCGCGCAAGACCTGCACATACTCATCCGCTGAAATTTGATATTGTGGTTCACTGTCCTGCTGATCGGAAATCGTACCGCGCGGAGTCGTCACCGCATTTGAAGTCATCAATTTAATGAAGCCCTGCGCGTCAGATTTTACGCCGAGTTCAACTTTATATGTGCGGTCAGGGAAGACGCTGAACCAGTAATTTCGTCCAAACGCCACATCGAAATACACCGCAATATTCGTGGTCTCGTCTATTAATTTTAAGACGGAATGAAATTCGCTAGTCGGGAATAATCGCTTCAGGCGATCAAACGGGTTCTCCTTGAGTTGCCAATAAACATAGAGGTGAAACGGGTCTTGCACGAGCAGGCGAATCACGTCTATGTCGTAATGCGAGGGGATCGGCAAACCGGTATCAATAATTGGTTCAGCCGGGATTTCCTGCGCCGGATCAAGGTCAACCGGAACTTCGTCTTTGACGACAACGGGTTCAAGCGGACTTCGGGTAGCGTGTGGAAACGTGGACGAAAGATCAAAAAAGAATGGCACGGGCGGAATCTCCGATTCATTAAGTTAGTTGTGGTACTGCTTATCAGAACTGTCTCGAAGCTTATGGTTGCGGGGGGTGCTTGTCAAGAAAAAGCACTGCTATCATTTGATTTGATGGCAGGGAAAGAAGATTCAAATGTACTCAGTTGGAAATCGTGAGGCTACTTCCAGTTACCGATGAGAATAAAAGGAGCCCAATAATAGGGATGCGCATAGGGTGCTTTCGGGTCAACTTTGAATTTCGGAGCATTCGAAGGGAGTGGCGTTTCGTGGCGGATTTCACGACTGGCTAAGACTTCCTCCGGTTGTTTTGCCAAAGTGCCGCGCAGTAATTTCAATTGTGCCTGGCGCAGGGCTTCGCCTTTGGTCAATTTGTGGGCTTCCCGACTGCGATAGAATTCTTCCATCAGGATTCTGGTGGTGCGATCCACGACGGGCCAGAGGCTGGCGATGACGGCTTTGGCTCCCTGTCGCTGGGCGAGGACTCCGAACCCTTCGACTTCCTTGCCGTTCGCGCTGCTGCCGCCCGTGGCGGTATTGCAGGCGGAGAGCGTCAGCAATTCAACCCCACTGAAAACATTGGGGAGGGCTTTGATTTGCGCCAGACTGAGGAACTTCCCGTCACCGAGCAGCAACGCGGAATCCGTTTCGTTGCCCGGTTTGAACTGAAAATGTGAAGCGACGTGAACGACGGAGGGACGCGCCCGCAGCCCTGTCAACATTGATTCCTGCGTGAAGGCTTCGTCGAGTTTGACCGTTCCCGGCATGATGCCTTTCCCGTTGGTCTCCGAGCGAATGATGCCGCGCATCTCCGCTGCGACAGCGGGCAGCGCAGGGATATTATCGCCAAATGATTTGGTCACACCCAAGCCCAAGGCTTGCCAGTTTTTACTCACCGTGTCTTTCAGGCGGGCATTGCTCGCCGGAGTGAAGACGACGTGCCGATAAGTCTCGACCAGATATTTTTCGCCGTCATACAAGGCACTAATCGGG
>JAYVZE010000083.1:0-48242 GCA_043783625.1 Blastocatellia bacterium
CGTCGGTGCCGGTACCATTTCTGATATTGTCGAATAAGGAAAGTGTGCTGAGTAGATAGTGCTGAGTCCTGAGCTAATACGCTCAACACTCAGGACTCAAAGCTCAGTACTCAGTACTGCAATTTATGTTGAACGAAAAAATCAGAATTAGACTCAAGGCCTATGATTATCGAGTACTCGATCAGTCAACGGCAGAAATTATTGAGACTGCTAAGCGAACTGGGGCAAGGGTAGCGGGACCGATCCCCTTACCAACTGTCAAAAATAAATGGACGGTACTCAAGTCGCCACACGTTGATAAGAAGTCACGTGAGCAGTTTGAAATTCGCACTCATAAGCGTTTGATGGACATTCTTGATCCAACCGCACAGACGATGGAAGCTTTGATGAAGCTTGATCTTCCTGCTGGCGTGGACGCGGAAATTAAAGCCTTCGGACGTAACCGATAGTTTTTAGTTTGCATCACTAAAATTCGTCGCAGATCGCCCGGAAGCGGTTTGCACTAGACGGAGTAAATTAAAATGGTGAACGGCATTATTGGTAAAAAGCTGGGTATGACGCAAATCTTTGCGGCAGATGGCACTGTGACTCCGGTGACAGTAGTCAAAGCCGGACCTTGCGTTGTGGTACAGCGAAAGACCGTTTCAACCGACGGCTACGAAGCTGTGCAGTTGGGGTTTGTGGACGACAAGAGTCCCAAGAACATCAACAAACCGATGAAAGGTCATTTCGACAAAGCGGGCATTCCACCCACGAAAATTCTTAAGGAATTAAGAATTCAGAATGGGGAAGAAGTCACCGTGGGCGATAAAATCTTAATTGATCAATTCGCTGCAAACGATCTGGTCGAGGTTGTCGGAACAAGTAAAGGGCGCGGTTTCGCGGGCTTTATTAAACGACACGGGTTTAGTGGCGGTCGAGCTTCCCACGGTTCGATGTTCCATCGTGCTCCTGGTTCGATTGGTCAATCTGCTTACCCGTCACGTGTTATCAAAGGCACTAAGATGGCTGGGCACATGGGCGTTGAACGTAAAACGGTCAAAAATCTAAAAGTCATGCAAGTCAATGCAGAAGAAAATCTGCTGTTGATTCGCGGCGCGTTGCCTGGCCCAAACGGTAGCATCGTGTTAATTAAAAAAGTTAATAAGTAAACAGTCAGGGTGCAGCAATGCCGACGATTGAAATTAAAAATTTAAGTAATCAAGTGGTGGGCGAAATAAATCTTAGTGATGAGGTTTTTGGTGCCCCCCTCAACGAGGCGTTGATCTACGACGCCCTCAAAAACTATCAAGCCAATCAACGGCAGGGAAATTCTGCGACGAAAACTCGTGGTAATACCTCTGGTAGCGGCAAGAAGTTGTGGAAGCAAAAAGGCACTGGTCGTGCTCGTATTGCAAGTTTACGTTCGCCACTTTGGAAAGGTGGCGGTAACGTTCACGGCCCGCAACCGCGTGATTGGACTTACGAGCTTCCAAAGAAAATGAAGCGTGGCGCGTTAAGGTCAGTTCTTTCAGAACGGCTACGTGAAGGAAATCTTGTTGTTGTCGAAGACCTGACGTTAGCCAATCATAAGACCAAAAGTTTTGTGGCGGTGGTGAAGGCTTTAGGGCTAAGCAAGAGAGCGTTATTTGTGACTGCCTCAGCGAGTGATAATTT
The DNA here is from genome assembly GCA_043783625.1 of Blastocatellia bacterium. Lineage (GTDB taxonomy): Bacteria > Acidobacteriota > Blastocatellia > RBC074 > RBC074 > JAFDVL01. Next base: position 1,657 of record JAYVZE010000083.1, read on the forward strand.
TGCCTTTGCTTCACAAAATGTTAAAGGGATGACCCTAGCAGTGGATGCAAACGTGAATATCTATGACGTGATTTACCACGAAAAGGTGATTCTCACGCGCGAAGCAGTTAATGTCCTGCAAGAAAAACTGAGCAAGTAAGGTTATGAAAACGATTTGGGATGTAATCAAAGCGCCGGTCGTGACTGAAAAGGCGATGAAGGCCAAAGGCGATCTGGGAGAGTCAGTTGGTAAGCAAGTGCTGACTTTTATTGTTGCGCATAGTGCCAATAAAAATAGTATCAAATATGCTGTTGAGACAATCTTCAAGCGTAAGGTTGGTGCTGTCAGAATTGTCAACGGGCGTGGACAAGAAGTACGCAGAGGCCGTTTGGTGGGTCGTAAGCCTGATTTTAAAAAAGCTTATGTCACCTTACAAAAAGGCGAACGCCTTGATGATTTCGGAGAAGTGATCTAGCTCAGGAACGAGTTTTATCCGGTATTGACTGGAGTTAAAGATGGGAATTAAGAAGCTTACACCAACAAGTCCAGCGCGGCGCTTTCAGACGTATCTCACGAATGATGAGTTGACGACTGATAAACCGTACAAGCCCCTAACATCGCATAAGTCACGTATCAACGGACGTAACAATTTAGGGCGAATTACAATCAGGCATCGCGGACAGGGTCATAAACGTCAATACCGAATTATTGACTTCAAGCGCGATAAGGCTGGGATTCCGGCTAAAGTTGCAACCATTGAATATGATCCGAATCGTTCAGCGAGAATCGCTCTCTTAAATTATGTAGACGGCGAGAAGCGGTATATTTTGGCACCAGTCGGTATCCACGTTGGGCAGGAAATTTTATCAGGAGTCGGAGCCGATATTTTAGTCGGTAATGCACTGCCACTTAAGAATATCCCGTTGGGTACGCAGGTTCATAACATTGAGCTTCGACCGGGTAAGGGCGGGCAGATGGCACGTAGTGCTGGAAGCTTTGCTCAGCTCGTAGCGAAAGAAGCTGGCATGGCTCAGTTACGTCTACCCTCTGGTGAAATCCGTAAAGTACCAGTCGAGTGTATGGCAACCGTTGGGCAGGTAGGTAATACTGAACACGAAAACGTTTCGCTTGGAAAAGCCGGACGTTCACGTTGGCTGGGAAGACGTCCCTCAGTGCGCGGTGTGGTTATGAACCCGGTTGACCATCCGCACGGTGGTGGTGAAGGTCGCACCTCTGGTGGACGCAATCCGGTTACTCCCTGGGGTAAACCTACTCGTGGATATAAGACACGTTCTAATAAACGGACAGACAAGTTTATTGTCAAACGGAGAACGAAATAAAAGGTTTGAGTTGGAAGTGCTGAGCACTCAGTACTTCCAACTCAGTGCTCAGTACTAAAATTTATGGCACGTTCAGTTAAAAAGGGACCGTTCATTGATAAGCATCTTCAGAAGGCAATAGACAAGATGAACGCTGCGCGAGAGAAGAAAGTCCATAAGACTTGGTCGCGCCGCTCGACTCTGGCACCTGATATGGTGGGTCATACGCTTGCTTGTCACAATGGGAAAAAATTTATTCCGGTTTATGTGACTGAAAACATGGTTGGTCACAAGTTAGGTGAATTTTCACCTACAAGAACATTCAAAGGGCACGCAGACAAGTCGGAAAAATCTGCGGGCAAGAGATAGTGATGAATGATGAGAGCTGTGGATAAGGGTTACCCCTTGACTAGCACTCAGCATTCCTACTTCATTGTTGGAATTATGGAAGCACAAGCATCGGTCAAGAATATCAAAGGTTCATCTCAGAAAGCCAAGCTGGTCATTGATCTGATTCGTGGTCGTAAGGTGAATGAGGCTTTGTCAATTCTGAAGTTTACCAATAAGCGCGCCACCCATCCGGTCGAGATGGTACTGCGCTCAGCGATTGCCAATGCCGCAGTAAAAGCCGAAGCTGCCAATGTCATTGTTGATCCTGATGATTTGTATGTCAGCGAATGTTTTGTTGGCAAAGGCGTCACGAAAAATCGCCGCCGCGTTCGTCCGGCTCCTATGGGACGCGCTTATCGAGAGCGTCGTCACTACAGCCACATCACTATTTGCGTTTCCAATGAAAAGGAAGCAGGCAACTAACACGGAGTTACGATGGGTCAGAAAGTACACCCTTACGGTTTCAGGCTTGGATACAATCGCGGATGGCATTCCCGTTGGTACGCCAAAAAAGATTTTGGCAAGCTCCTGCTTGAAGACCTTAAATTGAAAAAAGAATTGAAGAAGCGTTTTGAGAGTGCAGGTGTCTCTCAGATCGAAATTGATCGTGCTGCTAACCGCTTGAAAATTATTATCTATACTTCGCGTCCGGGTATTATCATCGGACGTAAGGGATCAGAAATTGACAAGCTCAAGCAGGAAATCGGTCGCCGCACCGGTCGTGATGTCTTCATCAATATTCAGGAAATTCATAAGCCTGAGCTAAACGCTCAACTGCAAGCCGAGAAAATTGCGCAGCAGTTGGAGAAGCGTGTAGCGTTTAGACGTGCTTTGCGTAAAAGCCTCGAAGAAGCGCAGCGATTTGGTGCTCAGGGTATCAAAGTTCGTATCTCAGGGCGCTTGAATGGAGCTGAAATTGCTCGTTCTGAATGGGCTTTGCAAGGTCGTTTACCTTTGCATACATTGCGCGCTGATATTGATTATGGTTTCGCCGAAGCGCATACGACGTATGGCGTCATCGGCATTAAAGTTTGGATTTATCGCGGAGACATTATGAATGCCCGCGAAGCAATGATGAAGCGATAAGCAGCAGTAATCGGCAAATGCTGAGAGCTGAACAGATAGGCTGTAAACTGAAAGCTGAGAGCTAATAAAATGGCTGAGTATAAAACTCCAAAAAAAGTTAAATATCGTCGCCAGCAGCGTGGGCGCAGAGCAGGCACCGCCCAGCGAGGTGCTGAGGTCGCGTTCGGTGAATTTGCGTTGAAAGCAACTGAAGCCGCGTGGATTACTGGTAAACAAATCGAAGCTGGTCGTATTGCCATCACACGTCATGTGAAGCGTGGTGGTAAGCTCTGGATTCGTATTTTCCCAGATAAGCCGATCACTAAAAAGCCCGCTGAAACACGTATGGGTAAAGGTAAAGGCGCACCTGAAGGCTGGGTTGCGGTAGTCAAGCCGGGGCGCATCATCTTTGAGATGGAAGGTGTAACCCGTGAATTGGCTTTAGAAGCAATGCGTTTGGCTGCTGCAAAACTTCCAATTAAGACCAAGTTCGTCACTCGTGAAGAACAAGAGGGAGGAATGCTATGAACCCCAAACTCGTAGATACACGTAAACTTTCCAACGAAGAATTAGCTGCGCGAGAATTGCAACTACGCGAATCAATGTTTCGCCTCAACTTTAAAAAAGTACTGGGTGATATTGAAACTGTTGGACAGATTCGTAAAAACAAGAAAGAACTGGCGCGAGTCAAGACACTGCTGAGTGCGCGTGCGCTGGGGATAGAGAAACAAGCGTAATCCAGTTATGTCAGAAACTAATATTGCAGTTGAAGCCAGTGCTACTTCTACCCAAGGTCGTCGCAGCGAAAAAATTGGCATTGTGTCCAGCGATAAAATGCTCAAGACAGTTGTCGTGCGTGTGGACAGGTTAATCAAGCATCCGACCTACAAGCGATATGTGCGTCGTCGTAATAAATTTATGGCGCACAATGAAATTGAGGGCGTCTCAATCGGTGATCGAGTTCGCATCGTTGAGACACGACCGCTTTCGGCCAGAAAGCGCTGGCAGGTTGTAGAAGTTTTGCGTAAGGCAAGTAAATAGGATGTAGGTTTAGAGATCAGGATATAAAATCCTTGATCCTGAATCTTCGCTCCTTTCAGGAGTCTAGTTATGGTTCAAATGAGATCGGTTCTGGATGTTGCTGATAACTCCGGGGCTAAGAAAATTTCGATGATTGGTTCTATTGGTGGCAGTACGGGTAAGCGTGCCAGCATCGGGGATATTATTACGGCTTCTGTTAAAGAAGCGAATCCCGATGGAACGGTGAAGAAAAAACAAGTGGTCAAGGCTGTGATCGTCCGTACGCGCAAAGAAGTTCGTCGCAAAGACGGAACTTATATTCGCTTTGATCAAAATGCTGCTGTCATCGTCAAGGCTGATGGTGAACCGGTTGGCACTCGCGTCTTTGGACCAGTAGCTCGTGAATTACGAGAGCGTGGCTTTATGAAAATCGTCAGCCTCGCTCCAGAAGTGATCTAAAATTAAGGTTTAGTGTAATGAAAATCAAAAAAGGCGATCAAATTTTAGTAATAGCCGGACGCGACAAAGGCAAGCGCGGGCGTGTTACTGAAGTTATCAAAAGTAAAGACAGAGTTCTGGTAGAAGGGATCGGGATGATTAAGAAGGCGACTCGTCCAAATCCTAATGCCGGGATTCAAGGTGGAATTATAGAGAAAGAAGCTCCGATCCACGCTTCAAACGTCATGTTAATCGAACCAGGCACCGGAAACCCAACTCGTGTGGGCTACAAGGTTGTAGAAGGTAAAAAAGTTCGTGTCTCACGAAAGACTGGCGCGGTAATTGAGTAAAGTTATGGCAGCAAGACTTAAAGAAAAATTTAATCAGGAAATCGCTCCCTCTTTGGCAAAAGAGTTTGGTTATAAGAATCCAATGAGTATTCCACGGATTCAAAAAATTGTGCTCAATATGGGGCTTGGTGAAGCGATTTCTAATCAGAAAATAATTGATGTCGCCGTCAATGAGCTGGCTGTTGTGACCGGGCAAAAGCCGGTAGTGACAAAAGCCAAAAAGTCTATCGCACAGTTCAAGCTTCGTGAAGGCATGAGCATTGGTGCGATGGTGACTTTACGCGGTGATCGGATGTATGAATTTCTTGACCGCTTCATCAGTATTACCTTACCTCGAGTCCGTGACTTTCGTGGCGTTTCTCCAAAAGCGTTCGATGGTCGTGGTAACTATACTGTAGGTTTAAAAGATCAATTAATTTTTCCAGAAGTGGATTTTGGCAAAGTAGATAAGGCACGCGGGATGAACGTTTGTATCGTGACTACCGCTACCAACGACGAGGAAGCTCGCTCTTTGCTGCGTCACTTTGGAATGCCGTTTAGACAATAGTTTTGAGAGCTGAAAAGTTATGGCAAAAACATCAATGATGGTTAAGGCAGCTCGCCGACCGAAGTTCAAAGTAAGAGGGTACAACCGTTGCCAACGCTGTGGTCGTCCTCGTGCTTATCTCAGAAAATTTTCAGTTTGTCGTATTTGCTTTCGGCAACTCGCGCTGGCAGGTGAAATTCCGGGCGTTAAGAAATCGAGCTGGTAAACAAAAGATTGTTAAGCTGTGAACGTGAGAGTGGAATCAGCCATTTTCAAACGCACCGCGAAAGGGATAACAAATGGATCCGATAGCAGACATGCTCACTCGCATACGCAATGGAATTGGAGCTCAGCATACCAAAGTTGATATGCCGCATTCCAAGGTCAAAGGCGAAATTGCGCGAATCTTGAAAGAAGAAGGCTTTATCTCAAACTTTAGCGTCAAGACCGATGAAATATCAGGTCATAAGACGCTTAGAGTTGTTCTCCGCTTCGGTGCGAATGGTGAAAGTGCAATTACGCATATTAGCCGTGTCTCGCTTCCAAGCCGTCGTGTTTATTCTCCCAAAAAAGAAATCCCGAAAGTCCTGGGTGGACTTGGAATCAATATTCTCAGTACTTCGCAAGGGCTAATGACTGGTAAAGCAGCCAGAAGAGCCAATGTCGGTGGCGAAGTAATGTGTAATGTTTACTAATACGGATCAAAGGACAACGGGCAAAAAGTTATGTCACGTGTAGGAAAAAAAATCATTAGCATCCCGAAAGACGTGAAGATCAATATTAGTGATGCGTCTTTGGAAGTTCAAGGACCTAAAGGAAAGCTAACGTCACCAATTCCAGAGGGCATATCTTTCAAGATGGAAGATGGCACTCTGACAGCCGAGCGTCAGAATGATAACCATTCAGCGTTGCATGGCTTAGCCAGAGCTTTGGCACAAAATGCCATCACTGGCGTGACAGCAGGTTTCAATCAGGACATGGACATCGTTGGCGTTGGTTATAAAGCTGAGTTGAAGGGGCAGTCAATCTTATTTTCACTTGGTTATTCTCATCCGATAGAATTTTCGTTACCGGATGGAGTGAGTGCTAAGATTGAAAAAGTTGCAAAGCAGATAACTCAGTATCAAACAACGATCACCTTGACGGGAATTGATAAGCAGTTACTAGGGCAAACAGCCGCGAATATGCATAGTCTGCGTAAGCCGGATGCCTATAAGGGCAAAGGCGTCAGATATGCGGATCGTGTTTTGAAACTTAAACCTGGTAAGACTGGTAAATAGTAAAACTTTTGAAATATGAATTGCGATTTACTTCGCTGAACCATGTTTCGTACAAGAAATTTATATGGCAAAGAGATCAAGACAAGATATTCGGCGAGCGGTTCATACCCGTATCCGCAAAAAAGTTCACGGTACTACCGCACGGCCTCGCTTGGCGGTTTTTCGAAGCATTAGTCATATCGTGGTACAAATTATTGATGATGATAATGGGCACACGTTATGTGCTGCTTCTTCTCACGAAAAGGGAGCTGGTGCGAACCACGGCGGAAATATTGCGGCGGCTGTTACTATTGGTAAATTGATTGCCGAGCGAGCAAAAGAAAAAGGTATTAATCAAGTTGTATTTGATCGCGGTGGTTATATTTATCACGGTCGAATCAAATCATTGGCGGATGCCGCGCGTGAAGCAGGTTTGGAATTTTAGTAGTTAATGTAGGTTGAGTAAGTCTCATCTTACATTTTTCGGAGACTTCTGTTATGGAAATAATCTCAGCAGATGGGCTGGATTTAAAAGAACAAGTGATTTCGATCAACCGCGTGACCAAAGTGGTCAAGGGCGGTAAGAATATGTCATTTGCGGCCTTAGTTGTGGTCGGCGATCAAAACGGAATCGTTGGATTTGGGACTGGTAAGGCTAAGGAAGTCCCGAATGCAATTCGTAAAGGGATTGAAGCTGCCAAGCGAAATTTACATCGTGTTCCGCTCAAGGGCGCAACCTTACCGCATCCAATCGTTGGAAACTTTGGGGCTGGCAAGGTCATGCTGAAACCTGCGGCAGAAGGAACCGGGGTTATTGCCGGTGGTGCAGTTCGCGCCGTGATGAATGCGGTAGGTGTTCGTGATGTGCTGACGAAGTGCCTGGGGTCGAATAATGCGCACAATGTTATTCGTGCTACCTTTGAAGGTCTGGTTAATCTGCGCAGTCCTGAACAGGTTGCACGGTTGCGTGGTCGCAGTGTAGAGGAGTTATAAAGATGGCAGACGCAGCAAAAATTAAAATTCAATATTTCCGCAGCAAAATTTGTACGCCTCAGAAGCACAAAGTCATTGTGAGCAGTCTGGGGTTCACGAAGTTGAATCAAATTGTTGAGCGCCCTGATACGAAAGATATTCGAGGGATGGTCGCCAAAATTCCGCATTTACTGCGTATTATTGAATAATTGTTATGATCTTGAGGTAAGTGCTTTTCAGCACTTTGTCACGCCACAAGTGTTAATTCTGAGATTTTAGTTATGGCACTCAGCTTAAATAATATCAAAGCTCCCGAAGGCGCAACTCATAAGAAGAAGCGCGTCGGTCGAGGTCCGGGTTCTGGTTTAGGTAAAACTTCAGGGCGCGGAAACAAGGGACAGAAGTCACGTTCTGGTTATAGCCGCAAACGAGGTTTTGAAGGCGGTCAAATGCCCTTGCATCGTCGCTTACCGAAGCGTGGTTTTACTAATATCTTTAAGAAAGAATGGGCTGAAGTGAACATTCTTGATTTAGATCGCTTCGATGGTGAGGTGACTCCAAAATCATTGGTTGGAGCTGGTTTGATCCGCAAGTCCAAACAAAGCGCAGTGGTCGTGATGGGACAAGGCGAAGTTACCAAAGCCTTAACTGTTAGAGCGCATCGTTTCACAGCTGGCGCAAAACAAAAGATCGAAGCCGCAGGTGGTAAAGCAGAGGTCATTGAGCAGCATCAGGCAAGTGCCAGTTAAGTTTTTGGGAGTGAATTTTTTGACTCCCGAACTAGATGCCCTGGAAAGTGGTCAAGAGCGTTATGGTTGAATCATTCATCAATGCGATTAAGAATCTCTGGCAAGTGCCGGAATTGCGCAGACGTGTCATCTTTACGTTGCTGATGTTGGTTGTGTATCGTGCGGGAATCCATATTCCTGTACCTGGCATAGATCAGGAAGCACTCAAGGCTTTGTGGGGGCAGACCGCTGGATCGTTATTTGGTGTGCTTGATCTTTTTTCAGGTGGTAACTTACGCCGAATATCTATCTTTGCGTTGGGCATTATGCCCTACATCACCTCATCAATTATTTTTCAATTGATGACTTCGGTTTATCCTGCCTTGAAAAAAATTCAGGAAGAAGGCGAATTAGGGCGTCGCAAAATTACGCAGTATACGCGCTATTTAACGGTTGGACTTTGTCTGGTACAAGGAACTAGTATTGCGTTATGGCTCAGTCGTCAGGATGGACTGGTCAATACCAGTAACAAATGGTCATTTGTAGCGTTAGCTGTTCTAACTTTGACTGCCGGGACGCTTTTCGTCATGTGGATTGGTGAACAGATCACTGAACGCGGGATTGGCAACGGCATCAGCTTACTGATTTTTGCGGGAATTATTGTTAATCTGCCGAATGCGATTGTCCAGCTTTACGAGAAAATTAAAGACCCCAGTTCGGCGCTATTCGTAATAATCCTATTAATTGTGATGGTTTTGGTGACGGCGGGTGTTGTTTTTGTGGAGCGAGGATTACGAAAAGTCCCAACTAATCATGCAAGAAGAATGGTTGGCAGAGAATCCGTAGCTGGTGGCGGGGCGTCCTATATTCCATTAAAAGTGAATATTGCCGGTGTAATTCCTGTAATTTTTGCTTCGTCACTGTTAGCAATCCCACAGACTATTGCGACGATGAGCAGTTGGGAGCCACTCAAGAGAGTTCAAAACTGGTTTGGCGGTGGGCATCCCGTTTATGAATTGCTCTTCGTTTCGGGAATTATTTTCTTCTGCTTTTTTTATGTCTCCATCGTCTTTAACTCAGATGAAGTGGCAGAGAATTTAAGGAAACAGGGAGCCTTTATTCCAGGAATTCGACCAGGTAAGAAAACGAGCGATTATTTAAATGCGATTTTGACAAGACTGACAACAGTTGGAGCTATTTATCTGGTTATTGTTTGCTTGATTCCACAAATCATGATTAGCGGATTTAAGATTCAAGCGCTTCCCTGGATCGGTGAATGGTTGTATACCACGATTAGTGCGATTCCAGGTCTGGGCTGGATACTTACCGGTCTTGGCGTATCTTTTTACTTTGGCGGTACGAGCTTGCTGATCGCCGTTGGTGTCGCCATGGACACAATTTCGCAAGTAGAATCACAATTAGTGATGCGTCATTACGATGGCTTTTTAGGACCGCAAGGCACTCGAATGAAGGGTAGAACAGTAAATAATAAATAAGCACTGCTGTCACGAATGCTCCTCGTGGATGGCTCTTGAAAGTGGAGTCTTGATGCCCAAGATTGTAGTAACAATAGGACAGCCAGGAGCAGGAAAAGGGACTCAATCCCGTCTTCTTTCAGAGCATTTTCAGATTCCTCAAATATCAACTGGTGATATTTTACGAGAAATGGCGACACTGGAAACGAAGCTCGGCTTGCACATTAAAGAATTATTGAAAGCCGGGCAGTTAGTAGACGATGAAATTCTCGCCAGTGTAGTGCAGAGCCGGACAATGCAGCAGGATTGCATAAGTGGCTATATTCTGGATGGTTATCCGCGAACCCCTTCTCAAATGAGAACACTTGAGAAGTTAGCAAAAGGGCAGGATAATGAAGTTCGGATGGTGAATATTGTAGTACCACGTGAGTCTTTGTTGAAAAGGTTAACCGGGCGAAGAACCTGTTCAAGCTGTGGTGAGATTTATAATATTTATCTGCGCCCGACGAAGCAAAAAGGCGTATGCGATAGTTGCCAGAGTAGTTTGATACAAAGGGCTGATGACGAAGAAGAGACGGTGGCAAAACGATTGGATGCTTACGAGAAAATGACCGCGCCTTTAATTGAATATTATCAGGAGCATGGAAGGCTGATTACGGTGGATGGAGAAAGAGCAGTTGATCAGGTATTCTGTGATATTCGATCAGCAATTGAAAGTTGAAGAATAACCAGGTAGGGGAAATTATTCCACGCATGATCATTCGTAAATCCCGCAGCGAAATTGAAAGAATGAAAGCCGCCGGGCAAATTGTTGCTCAGACCTTAAGTAAACTGCGGAAGATGGTGGAGCCAGGGATTACGACCAAAGAGTTAGATGCTGCCGCTGAAAGTCATATTCGTAAGTCAGGTGCTTATCCTACCTTTAAAGGGTATAGAGGGTTTCCCGCTTCGATTTGTGCATCAGTTAATGACGAAGTCGTACACGGAATTCCTTCAGGGCGTAAATTAAAAGAAGGCGATATTATCAAGATAGATTGCGGAGCGACCTTAAATGGTTATGTTGGTGACGCCGCAATAAGTGTCGGAGTGGGTAAGGTTGCTGAGTCGGTCGAAGCCTTGATGCAGACCACGCAAGAATCGCTCTTTAAAGCTATGGAGCAAATGGTTGAAGGGAATCGGTTGCATGATGTTTCCTTCGCAGTCCAGTCCCACTGTGAAGCGCGTGGCTATTCAATTGTGCGCGAATACTGCGGTCATGGAATAGGGCAGAAAATGCACGAAGACCCGCAGGTTCCCAATTACGGTGATCCGGGAACAGGCAAGCGGCTTCAGGTTGGATGGGTTCTGGCGGTTGAGCCGATGGTGAATCTGGGTGTTGAGCATGTCAAGACACTCAATGATAAATGGACAGTAGTTACAATGGACGGTAAGCCTTCCTCGCATTTTGAACATACGATTGCGATCACTGAAGATGGTCCGGTTGTCTTGACAGCATTAGAAGATGGAACCGTGAGGTTGTAGGAATTTTTGTCAGGTTGTAACAATGACCTTGCAAAAATTCTTCCCACGCATATAATTTCAAGTTTGCGTTTTTCGTCTGTAGTAGAGCGAAGCGAATGAAGAGATCAAGTACCGATTAAGCTATGTCAAAAGAAGATGCAATTGAGGTTCAGGCTACAGTATTAGAGACTTTGCCAAACGCAATGTTCAAGGTTGAACTTGAGAATAAGCATCAGGTACTTGCGCATATTTCCGGTCGGATGAGAAAAAATTTCATCAAAATACTACCTGGAGATAAAGTATTGGTTGAGCTTTCACCGTACGATTTGACACGGGGTAGAATTGTTTACCGCTTTAAATAAAGAAGACAAGGATTATGAAAGTAAGAGCATCAGTTAAAAAAATATGCGATAAGTGCAAGGTCATTCATCGTCATGGCGTTGTTCGCGTTATTTGCGAAATTCCAAAACATAAACAACGTCAAGGATAAGCAGGAGATTTTTTCATGGCTCGTGTAGCAGGCGTAGATTTGCCACCCCAGAAGCGCGCAGCAATTGGACTCACCTATATTTATGGGATTGGTCGTCCGCGTGCGCTCAGTATCTTAACTGAAGCTCAGGTCAGCGTTGATAAGAAAATCCGCGACTTGAGCGAAGATGAATTAACCAAGATTCGTTCCATTATTGATCAGGGAAGTGCGGTCGAAGGTGACCTTCGAAAGCAAGTCCAAATGGATATTAAGCGCCTGATGGATATTGGATGTTACCGAGGCATTCGTCACCGCAGAGGCTTACCGGTGCGTGGACAACGTACGAGTACCAACGCGCGAACCCGCAAAGGCCCACGCCGCATGACTGTGGCGAAGAAGAAAGCACCTGGTAAGAAGTAATTAAATAGATCATAGGTGACGGATGTCAGATTCCAGGATTGGAACACTGACATCCGGTATCTAACATCTGATATCTGAAATTTATGGCTAAGCAGCAAACGACTAAGAAGAAAGTTTTTAAGAAAAAAGAGAAGAAGAACATTCCAAATGGAATCGTTCATATTCAGGCAACTTTCAATAACACCCTCATCAGCATTACCGATTTACAAGGGAATCTGGTTTCCCAGTCGTCATCGGGAGCGATGGGGTTTCGTGGTTCACGTAAGGGAACCCCGTTTGCCGCGCAGCAGGCTGCAAGTAAGGCCGCAAATATCGCCAAAGATTCTGGCATGAGATCGGCTGAAATCAGGATCAAGGGACCTGGTTCAGGACGTGAATCCGCTGTCCGCGCGATTCAATCATCTGGAATTGAAGTTCGATTGATTACCGACGTGACTCCCATCCCGCATAATGGATGCCGTCCGCCCAAAAAGCGTCGAGTCTAATTCGGAAGTTTTTTTGATTCGATTGCAGATTCAATCGAATAAGCAACGGAGGATAAGTTGGCAAGAGATAGAGGTAAACAATGCCGAATGTGTCGGCGCGAAGGCATGAAGCTCTATTTGAAGGGCGAGAAATGCTATAAGCCGTCCTGTCCAATTGAGAAGCGTGGCACCCAGCCTCCAGGACAGCACGGGCAAACTGCGCGTCGCGCAAAGCTGGTCGGTTACGGCGAGCAATTGCGTGAGAAGCAGCGCGTCAAAAGAATTTATAACCTGCTCGAAGGGCAATTCCGAAATTATTTTGAAAAAGCCGCTCGCCAGAAAGGCGTTACCGGTGAAAATTTGCTCGGATTACTTGAGCGTCGTTTAGATAACGTGATCTATCGCCTTGGATTCGCCATGTCGCGTCGTCAGTCGCGCCAGTTTGTGCGTCACGGGCATGTCAGCGTTAATGGTCGAAAAGTCAACATTCCTTCTTTCCAGGTGAAAGTTGGAGATGAAATCGCTGTCCGAGATAAGAGCCTTCAAAATACTCATATTCAAGGTTCCTTCCAGACCTCCGGCGGACGTGGTCGTCCAGGTTGGATGGAAATCTCTAACGCTGATAAGCTGGTAGGCCGAATTACCGCTCTTCCGCGCCGCGAAGAAATTGATCAGAATATTAACGAACAACTTATCGTTGAGTTGTATAGTAAATAAATGTTAGTCAGTGATCGGTTGCTTCTTCAAAGCGGCTTGGAGCCGGGTCAATCCAGCATTGATGTTACTCCGACCTCATACTCTGGAAAGAAGAAGCAACTGATAAATCACTGGCAGCTTATTAGGATTGGTAAAACGTACCATGTGGACCGGATTTCAAAAACCCAAGCGTTTATCATGTGATCTAGAAACTTTGACAGATCGCTATGGTCGTTTCTATGCTCAACCTTTTGAGAGGGGGTTCGGAACGACTATCGGTAACAGTCTGCGGCGAGCGCTACTATCTTCTATCGAAGGTGCAGCGATAACGGCAGTACGCATCGAAGGTGTTCTGCACGAATTCTCTTCAATTCCAGGTATTGTCGAAGATGCTACAGATATTATTCTGAATCTGAAGCAAATCCCGTTTAAGCTCCATACCAACGAGCCAAAAACAATTCGATTATACAAGTCGGAGCCTGGTTTCTTAAAATCCAGCGACATCGAATCCGATGCTGATGTAGAAATTCTGGATGGTGACATTCATATTGCTACCGTTAGTGAAGGTGGCAAATTAGACATCGAAATTCGTCTGAAAAAGGGACGTGGTTACGTTTCGGCTGAGAGAAATTTCGATGATGATCTTCAGGTTGGATATATTCCTGTGGATTCAGTTCACTCGCCGGTCAAAAAAGTAAACTTTCACGTTGAAGCTGCTCGTCTCGGACAGGATACTGATTTCGATAAGCTGACCATGGAAGTTTGGACGAATGGTAGTGTCAGCCCGGAACATTCTATCGGATTAGCCGCAAAACTTATCAAAGATCACATGGCGATCTTTATTAACTTTGAAGAAGAGGCTGAAGAGCAGGTTGAAGTTGCCCCAACTCCACAAGCTTCTCCGGTTAATGAGCATTTAGACAAGTCTGTTGATGAACTGGAGCTTTCGGTTCGTTCTTATAATTGTCTGAAAAATGCCAACATTAAAACCTTGCGCGAATTGGTTGGACGCTCTGAAAATGAGATGCTTAAAACCAAAAACTTTGGTCGCAAATCCCTCAATGAAATTAAAGATATTTTGACTTCAATGGGCTTGGGATTAGGGATGAAGGTTGACGATAGTGCGCAATCTGCTGGTTAAAGCATTCATAAGGGTAGTTAAGTAATGAGACATTTAGTAGCACATCGAAAACTTGGTCGGACATCTTCACATCGTAAAGCATTGTTACGCAATCTTTGTACTTCGTTGATCTTGAATGAACGAATTGTGACGACCTTGCCAAAGGCCAAAGAGCTGCGACCTTACGCAGAAAAAGTAGTCACGCTTGGTCGTCGGATTAGCAAATCCCGTGGGGCAGGTGATCCTGGAGATGCCCTGAATGCCACTCGCCAGGCAGCTAACTTTTTCTTTGCGGGTAATGCTGGCAGAGATTGGAGTAAGCCGGCTGAAGAACGTACGGCTGGTGTCGCCGCTTTGAAAAAACTGGCTGGAGATTTAGCTGAAAGATTTGCTGATCGTCCCGGTGGATATACTCGCATCATCAAGCTTGGTCGCCGCACAGGTGACGGAGCGGAAATGGCGATTATTGAATTCGTCGGTAAAGAGGACGATAAGTTAACAGTCAGAAAAGATGCAAAATGGCTCACCTAATTTATTGCTGAGTATCGAATGAAAAAGAACCTGAATCGTTCTTTTACTATATTTGCATTAAGCCTTAACCGGGAAGATAATAACGCTCGGTTAGGGCTTTTGCTTTTTGATTAAGTTCTAATCACTAACGTAAAAAACAGCTAGAGAAATATGCCCCAACGTGTCCCGACTATGAAAAAGCCAACCCCAAAGCAGCCGTCGGCTCAATCAGTGAAATCAAAAATTTCAAAACCCGCAACCTCGAAATCTGCTAACGATTTTACCGAACTGCGAAACTTACAGGAAATCAAAGACCTCATCGAATTTGTCGCGGAAAAGAATTTCGATCAGATTGAAATTGAACGTGGCGACTTTCGGTTACGAATCAGTAAAGGTGGCGAACGCTCATTACCGCTTCCAGCTCCAGTGATGGCGCAACCAATGGCGGCTCCAGTACCAGCCATTCCGGTCGTTTCAACTGTCGGCGTCGAGGCTCCGCCCGCTCAGGTCGAAGAAGACCTCCACGTTGTTACCTCGCCAATTGTAGGTACATTCTATCGCTCAACTTCGCCAACCGTTGATCCCTTCGCAAAAATTGGGGATTCGGTCAACGCTGGGCAAACGCTTTGCATTGTCGAAGCGATGAAGCTAATGAACGAAATTCAGTGCGATGTGAGTGGGAACATTGTAAAAATCTTCGTTGAAAACGCTCAACCTGTCGAGTATGGACAGCCATTATTTGGACTCAAATTATAGCGGTCAGTGATTGTCATTCTGCGGTCAAAAAATCCGCTTACCAAACACCGAACACCAACCACCGATCTCTATGTTTAGCAAAATTCTTATTGCCAACCGAGGCGAAATCGCCTGCCGCATTATCTGGACTTGTAAAGAACTTGGAATTAAAACTGTCGCTGTTCATTCCGAAGCTGACCGCGATTCACTGCATGTCCGCTATGCCGACGAAGCGATTTGCATCGGACCTCCTCCATCAGCCGGAAGCTACCTCAACATTCCGGCGATTATTGCCGCTGCCGAAATTACCGATGTCGACGCCATCCATCCGGGTTATGGCTTCTTATCGGAAAATGCACATTTTGCCGAAGTCTGTGCTGATTGCAATATTAAATTTATCGGCCCGCGTCCTGATGTGATTCGTTGCATGGGTGACAAGGCTGAAGCTAAGCGGACGATGCGAGCAGCTGGTGTTCCGGTCACGCCTGGCAGCGAAGGATTGCTGGAAGATGAAGAAACGGCGGTACTCGAAGCGGAGCGCATTGGCTATCCGGTTTTAATTAAAGCGACGGCGGGCGGCGGCGGGCGCGGAATGCGGGTTGCCTTTAATGCGGGTGAACTGAGGAACGCTTACAATACGGCTCGCGCAGAAGCCGAGACAGCTTTCAAAAATAGTGGGGTTTATCTCGAAAAGTATATTGCTCAGCCGCGCCATATTGAAATTCAAGTGATGGCGGATGAATACGGAAACGTGATTCATTTGGGCGAACGGGAATGCTCCATCCAGCGCCGCCATCAAAAGCTAATTGAAGAATCACCTTCACCCGTAGTCAGTAATGAATTAAGAGAAGAAATGGGGCGTATTGCGGTGAAGGCTTGTCAGGAAGTTGGTTATTCCAATGCCGGGACAATTGAATTTTTGTTGGATGAAGATGACAGTTTTTACTTTATGGAAATGAATACCCGGATTCAGGTCGAACATCCGGTGACTGAACTCGTGACCGTTTCCGATCTAATAGCCGCGCAAATCCGTGTCGCGGCAGGCGAGCCATTAAATCGTACGCAGGAAGAAATTTTGTTTGTCGGACACGCCATAGAGTGCCGGATCAATGCAGAAGACCCTGAGTCCTTCGTGCCGAGTCCCGGACGCATCACGACCTTTAATTTGCCCAGCGGGCCGGGTGTCCGCGTAGACACTGCCGCGTATGCCGGATATTTCGTACCGCCGTATTATGATTCGATGATTGCCAAGCTCATTGTTCATCACCGGACGCGTGAACGTGCGATCATGCGAATGCGTCGGGCTTTGGAAGCAACAGTTATCGAAGGCATCAAAACAACGATTCCAATGCATTTGAAAATAATGGATGATCCTGATTTCCAGAGTGGCAATTTCTCGACGCGATTTATGGACAGATACCAGAAAAAATAAATTCTCCTGCCAAATTTCAGCTTTTAGCGATCAATCAGACAATAAAAAACTCCCGCAATGGTGATAAACCTTTGCGGGAGTGAAATCTTAACCCAGGGTACTACAGAAGGAAGTTTAGAAGCTAAATCTCATGCTCATCTCGTATTGACGCGCCGCACTCGCTGAGCTGGAGCGTAAGAAATATGGTGAAGTCAGCGTTCCGCTATATTGACCATAGTTCACTTTATTCAAGAGGTTAGAAACCTGCACCTGCACTTGCAGCGAGAAACGCGAACCTTCAGGAATGCCACCGCCACCACCGCCGCCGCGACCACCTCCTCCACCGCCAGGACCGCCGCCGCCCATCATTCCACCCATCCCGCCACCTCCACCACCGCGACCACCTCCGCCGCCCATACCACCGGCACTAGCTGCGGCTACCGCTGATTTGGATTTACCCAGCCCAAACGTTTTACTGGCATTGAGGTTAACGTTAAATGATCCGGGACCAACGGCTTTAATGCCACCAGGATAGGTTGCAGCCAGCCAGTCGCTATAAGTTTGCGTACAGGCGTTAGCAGTACCAAACGTCCGGCACCCCGGGATTGTTGAATAAAGGCTTGCAGATAAATCCTGATTACGAGCAAGACCGATAGGGCGATCATTGAAGCTGGTGTCGCGGTTGACATCTTGTCCAAGCAGGATATTAAAGGGACTGCCAGCTCGGGCATTAATAATCGTAGAGAAATTGACACCTTTGGGTAAGTTGAAACGCCCCATCATGAAGAACTGATGTCGAGCCGAAAATGACGTTCGCGCCCACTCTCCGGTTAAATTATAATTGTTGGCAGGGCCAGAACCTTCAATGTCATTTTTCATATCCGTTAAGGAATAATTGCCGAAGAATGAAAAGTATTTCCCGGAGCGACGATCCAGCCGAACCTGCAACGTCTTTAATTCAGAGTTACCGGAAGATTCTGTCTGGCTGATATTTCCTGTCAGCGGATTCGGACGGGTACAATCGTAACTTTGTTGTTGTCCCAGAGGTACTGTCACACATCCAACCGTTGTCGCAAATAAATCAGCACGAATCGCATTGACGTTACGGCTTCTGTATTGGTGAACTCCTTTTGAGTAAACGAGGTTGACCGAGGCGCTCAACCCATAAGGTAACTGCCGCTCAACACTGGTATTAATGCTGTAGGAAGACGGTGTTGAAATGTTGGGATCAATTGTACGGACAATAGAATTTTGTGCGGTTTTCGCACCAATTAGGCTCAGATCATCACCAGGCTTGTAAGTAGAAATGAACTTGGGATTGGTGATGACATAGCTCAGTTGGGTTTGTCCGTTAAAGCGCAAAGAGTTTTCATACACTCCGATATTTTGACGCGAATAGAAGATTCCCGCACCGGCACGAATCGTTGTTTTCCGGTTTTTGAAGGGAGACCAGGCAATGCCCAGACGTGGAGCCAAATTATTGTAATCACTCAAATGCTGCTGGAATTCATGGCGAACGCCAAGTGATAACGTGAATGCCGGACTCAGACGAAAATCGTCATTGATGAACCACGAATATTCAGTCTGGCTGGCGCGTAACAGTGGGGTTCCAGTATTAGCTGTGAATTGGTAACTGCCTCTCCCTGTAATCTGAGCCGGTGTGCACCCCGCAGGAGCTGTGCATAATACATAGGCGGCAAGGCTTGGAAATGTATACGTTCCATTAAAATTGCTGACGCTGTAATCACGATCTTTTGTGAATTGAATTTGAACGCCACCTTTCAAAGTGTGTTTTTTCAAAGTGTATGTCAGGTAATTCTGAATCTCAGCATCGAAGCCGCTACTATTATTGCCTCCATTATTCGCACCGCCACCATTGAAAGAATCAAGAACATTGATGGCAATGCCGGGAGTGTGTGCTGTGGTATTTCGTGTATCGAAGCCGAATCGTACACGTGCTTCATTGATCAAACGAGGGCTGATGATTGCCAGCTCAGTAATTTGAATATCATTACTGGAGCTTTTTGAATCAGAACCACGTTCCGGCGTAGTAAAGTTAACAACTCCACTGGCTCCACCGCCGCCGCGTCCACCACCGCCACCGCCTCCACCACCGCCACCGCCTCCACCACCAAATCCACCGAATCCGCCACCGCCAAAGTTCACTGCGAATTCTGAATTGATTGAATTACGCTGTGAACGGAAAAAACTGACGCCGAGCGTATTTTTTTGATTGACCAGATAATCAGTCCGAACGCTCATCGAAAGATTGCTGTTCGGAGCGTCTACGTTCGCAGCAACTGCGCCGCTTGGTAGGATGTAGTTCGTCGTACTTCCACCGCTCAGGTTGCGGCGTTCGGTGTAAGCGAACAGGGACATTCTCTTTTTGATGATTGGGCCGCTGATATTGAAGCTGTACTGTTGCTGAAGCATATCTGGCTTGGTCACAGCAAAGGCGTTGCGCGCATCCAGAGCCGAGCTACGAAATTGAGTATTGATGCTTCCGCGCCACGAATCATTGCCAGGCTTGGTGGTGATTTCGATACGACCAAAGCCGGGCTGCGAAAATTCCGCTGAGTAAGGGTTTTGATTAATCGTGATTTTTAAGATCGCTTCTTTAGGAGGCATTTTACCACCACGAAAACCATTGATCATGATTTCTGCGCCAGCTTCGCCTGCACTGGGACCAGCCATTCCTTGTAAGACGGCGACCAGATCCTCTTCGTTATTTGGCAAGTCTTTGATGAAATCTTCACCAAGCACTGTCGCACTTAAGTTATTATCCGGCTCGACAGAAATGCCATTTGCCTCGGCAGTAACTTCAGTGATGTCTTCAACGGAAGCAATGGCCATCTTAATTGTCAGGGCATCTGGCTGGGGGATTTTCAAATCACTGATGACTGCGGGTTGAAAGCCTTTATATTGGACGAAGAAGTTATAAGTGCCTGCCGCAATACCAGGGATCGAAAACTCCGCCGTTGCCTCACTCGCCGTAACGACACGGGTTTTACCTCCCGGCAAGACCAGGGTGACTTTTGCGCCGGGAATAATGGCTCCCGTTTCATCCTGAACAACTCCGCGCAGTGTACTGGTATTTGGCGTTTGAGCTGACAGCAAGCTACTCATTGCTGTTAGGCTGATAATGACGACGATATTTCTAAACCAATTCTTCATAAATAACCTTTGTTGCTGAATCTCACTAAAATGATTCATTGCTACTTGTCTTTTAATTACCCAATTTATTTCGGGATAATGACTTCGAGGGTATAGACGAACGGTATTCTCGGAGAGTTTCAGAAAATTCAAAAAAGTTTTTCAGAGGAAGAAAAAATGGTAGTCGGTGATCCGTGGTCAGTGGGCGGTATTGGAGAAGCCAACCGACCACCGACCACGGATTGTTAAATTGTCTTGACAATGCGTTAGCCAGTGATTATGGTTTCGGTTTGCTTTGTGCCCTCACAAATCAAGAAATAAGGAGTTACTACATTGGCAAGAGAGCAAGCTACCACGAAACCTGTTGTGAACGATCCGTTACTGGATCAATACAATAAAGCCAGCGACTGGGTAAAGCCGCGTACTAAGACCATTCTTACTGCTTTGGCCGCCGTCGCCGCTTTATTATTACTGTTCTGGGTCTATCAGTTTTTTTCCCACAAGCAAGTTGAAAAAGCGGGTAACGCCTTCAACGAAGCACTCAAGATTGATAACGCTCCGGTCGGCGATCCGTTGCCGCAAGTCGAAGCGGGTCAACCGGCTTTCAA
This sequence comes from Blastocatellia bacterium, assembly GCA_043783625.1. Lineage (GTDB taxonomy): Bacteria > Acidobacteriota > Blastocatellia > RBC074 > RBC074 > JAFDVL01. The sequence continues at coordinate 22,265 of JAYVZE010000083.1, forward strand.
AAACGAAGCGGAAAAGAATCAAAAGGCAATTGAAGCGTTTGAAAAAGTTTCGCGTGATTATTCTTCGATGTACGGAGATATTGCGGGCTTCTACGCTGCCGTCCGCCAACTGAATGTAGATGGTGCGAAAGGCGAAGCGGCTTTGAAAGCCTTAGCCGATAAGAATTCATCGGTGAGTACGCAAGCTCGTCTGGCTTTGGCGGAACGTTATGAAGCCACCGGCAAGCTGGATGATGCCTTAGCTTCTTATACCAAGCTGAAAGCGAATCCCGGCGAAGTTTCACCGAGCTTGATTGAATTCAATACGGCGCGTATTTACGAAGCGCAGGGCAAAAAACAGGAAGCCGCCGATTTATATTTCAAGCTGGCCGGTGAAAACCGTGACAAGCCAACTTCTGTGAATACCAAAGCGTTGTCACAGCTTTCGTTGCTTGATCCGGCTCGCGTAGATAAGCTGCCCGAAGTTGACAAGAAAGATAGCGGTTTGATGATTAAGTAAGATCAGCAACCCTTCAAAATCAGAGCGACAAGTGAGTAGCGAACTACTTTCTTGTCGCTCTTTTTATTTTTGGAGATTGATTTCGTACAATGAAAGAAATCGCACCACAGCTTAATTTGTGGAGTGATTGCACTATTAGCCATATCTCTTCAGTAGTTGATCCAAATAACACTTAATTTACTTTGATTGAAACGAGCCACCGCGTTTTGAGCTGGGAAAAGTGTGCTTGAGATTCAACCCTGGAGCTCACTTTTATGGCGCGGAAAAATCACTTCTCGGTTCGTCCTCAACAACCAATTCACTGGCTGGCTCTGCTTGGCTTTGTCTGCGTCGGAGCTCTGGCCGCTGGCAATATTTATGCCCGCAGCGGCGTAGTCCTGCTCATTGTCTTCTTTGCTCTCGCCGTTATTTTTGCGATAGATCGAATTACTTTTAATGGCAAAGTTCTGAAGCGCGTCGGATTCATTGCGTGGCTCCAATCTCAAATCGGTATTTCGCAGACACTGGAATTGGACGAAATTGAATTTCTTTCCAGCCGTAATAAGCAAACTATTTTTGGCGTCATCTTTTTTCAAACTACGATCACAGCTCCAGAAATTAAGTGGAAAATCAGCTCCGATCAACGTGCGTATCAGGCCTTCGTGAAAGCTCTTTTCAAAAATGTCCCGACCGTTTTACTGGATTCGCTTTCGAGCGAGCTATTGTATTACTGGGAAGAAAAAGACCCGCCCTACAAATTGGTCAACGATAAAATTGTCAATGCGCAACGGATTGAACGATGGCGCAGAAAAGCAGTTCGGCTCAGCCTTGACGGTCAATTTGATGCCGCCGCAAAATATCTGAAAATTGCTCATGAAAACGCCCCACATGATCCGCAGATTGCTTATGATACAGGGCGGTTCTTACGCCGTCGCGCCTTATCTTACGGGTTGCGGACAGATCACCGTGAAGCCGATATGCTCCGTGCGGAAACCTATTTTAGAATGGCAGGACGCTTGGCGCGTGAACAGAAAAAAGCGCGCTTATTGGAACGCATCGGCGAAGAATTTTATGAGCAGCGTCAATATGAAACCGCGCAGAAATATTTTGACTTGGCAACCAGAATTGATCCGGTTCGGCCTCGCGCCAATCTCGGCTTAGCCGGAGTCGCTTTGCAGAGCGGACAAGCCGCACGGGCGATTTATGCCTTCAATCAAGTCGCGTGTGGAGCCGATGCCGCAGGTGCAGAAGGGCTTTCAAAATTGGCTCTTCGTAAATCTGAATATTATGAACGGCTGACGCAGGATGTTGAATTTCTCAGTGATGAGTCCGGGTGGGAAGGTGTTTTGAAGCAACTGAAAATTGCGCGTTGGAGTGTACTCATCAGTTTTCTAATTACGTGGATGCTACAATTAAACGTGCTGAATTTTGATGATTCGATACTGACTTCATTACGTGACGCCACTGCAACTTTATTTATTCTTTGGATTTGTAATTTTACAGCAAGTCAAATCATCCTTGCGTATCGGCGGGAATAATTAGATTGGATTTTGGTCTTTGATTTTTGGCCTTTGTCGAGGGACTGAAAATATTGAGTTTTACCAAAGACCCAAGACCAAAATCCAAAGCCCCATCAGCTACACTAAATCTTTTTTCGTTCTCCCTTAATTTCTTTTATAATCAGCGAAGTCAGTAATTTCTCAAAGGATATTCGTTGATGACAATCACAGAAGAAATCTCCCAGCTTCGTACCCAACTTCAGGATTTTGATTATCGCTATTATGTGCTGAATGCTCCTATCGTCGCTGATGTGGAATACGATGCGCTGCTCAAAAAATTGCGTGATTTAGAAACTGAAAACCCTGAATTCATTACTCCTGACAGTCCGACGCAACGCGTTTCCGGGCAACCCGCCGAAGGCTTCACCGAATATCTGCATCAGCGTCCGATGCTTTCTTTGGACAATAGTTACAATATCGAAGATTTGCAGGAATGGGCAAAGCGTTGCGAAAAACTAGCGGGTGGGCGTCCTCATAATTTTGTCGCCGAATTAAAAATTGACGGTCTGAGCATTTCGCTGATTTACGAAAATGGTTTATTGACTCAGGGCGTCACTCGCGGGGACGGCGTACGCGGCGAATCTGTTACGCATAATGTCCGCACCATTCGTTCGATTCCTTTAAAAATAAAAGAGGAAAACCGGAAAGCCGAAACACAAGCTTCATTCTTCGATGAAAAAACAAAAGTGACTTTACCGACAGAAATCGAAGTCCGGGGTGAAGTTTATTTACCGCACGAATCCTTTGCGCAAATGAATCGTGAACGCTCCGAGCAAGGCTTGCCAACCTATGCGAATCCGCGCAACGCGGCTTCGGGAACGATGCGACAATTGGATTCCTCCATCGTCGCTGAACGCAAGCTGGATATTTTTTGTTACCAGTTATTTTTCGCCGGAGAAGAAGCGTTTTCGACGCATGAAGAAGCAATGCAGTGGATGGGGAGTGCCGGATTTAAAGTGAATCCGCATCGCCGCGTCTGCCACAACATTGAAGAACTCATCAGCTTTTGTAATGAATGGGATACGAAGCGCGATGATTTAAATTATGAAACGGATGGCATCGTCATCAAGGTCAATCAAACCGCCGTCCGCGAAGAAATTGGTTCTGGCTCAAAATCTCCGCGCTGGGCGATTGCTTATAAATTTCCGGCGCGACAGGTTTCTACGAAGTTGATAGATGTGATTTATCAAGTTGGTCGGACAGGCGCGATAACTCCGGTTGCAATATTTGAGCCTGTTCAATTAGCGGGCACGACTGTCGTCCGCGCCAGCCTGCACAATGCTGATGAAATGAAACGTTTGGATGTGAAATTCGGCGATTATGTTTTCATCGAAAAAAGCGGAGAAATTATCCCGCAGGTTGTCAAAGTCATTACCGAACGTCGTACCGGAGAAGAGCGGGAAATCATCTTTCCAGTGGACTGTCCTGAATGCCAGACGCCGCTTCAACGACCTGAAAGCGAAGTCGTGACGCGTTGCCCGAATGATGTATGTCCGGCGAAAGTCCGTGAAAGAATTTTATATTTTGCCGCACGACGGGCGATGCGCATTGAAGGCTTAGGCGAATCGTTAGTGCAGCAACTCACTTCGGCTCGAAAGTCATCATCTGAAAATGGTGATTCGGTTGAATTGCCCGCACTGATTTCCGATGTCGCAGATTTATATCACTTGGCTGAGCGACGCGATGAATTGATTGCACTGGAAAAAATGGGTGCAAAATCCGTTGACAATTTGTTGGCGCAAATCGAATTTAGTAAGCAAGCCGGATTCGCCAGATTGCTGCATGGCTTGGACATTCGCCACGTCGGAGATCGTACCGCACAGATTCTGGCGCAGCATTTTGGCTCAGTTGAGCGGCTAAAATCGGCTTCGGTTGAAGATTTATCCAATGTTTTTGAAATTGGTGAAGTGATGGCTCTGGCGATCAGGGAATGGTTCGATAATGAAAAAAATCAATCTCTCCTCAGCCGATTGAAGGAGTCAGGCGTGCTGATGGAGGTTATTCGCTCTGAGGAAGAGGCGCAGATCGTTCGTGTGTTTGAAGGCAAGCAGTTTGTGTTGACGGGAACACTGCCCACGTTGAAACGCGATGCAGCAAAGGCTTTCATCGAAGCACGTGGCGGGCGGGTGAATTCAAGTGTCAGTAAAAAAACAGACTTTGTGGTAGCTGGAGAAGAGGCCGGATCAAAACTGGATAAAGCAGTTGAATTAGGGGTTACTGTTATTGATGAAACTCAATTACTCAGTTTAGGATGAGAATTTGGATAACTCCTAACCTAAAACTAAAAGGTTAAAAAACTTTCTTCATTTTTAATGAATTATTTTTGCAAAATGTATTGGCAATTTACTCAAGTTTGGTATAATGGCGGCAACAAGCAGCGGTTAAAATACCCCAATGGCTGAGGACGCTGCTAAAATGGGCGAGACCTAACGGGCTCGCCCGCTCTATTTTTAGCCACTATTTTCCCACTAAAACTTTACTCTGACGCGATAACTCAGTATAGCTTCTCCATCTTTGGCAACAGGAACATTGAATCGTGCGGCAAAGGCTGCGGTCTTTTCCGCTGGAAACGATGAACTGACCATTTCCCATTCACCACCGATTGGTTCGTTCACTACGACGCTGACAGCCTGTTCTTTGTGATTTCGGATTCGGATTTCGTAAGCATATTCAAATACACGGCGCGAAATTGCTTTGTAATCAGTTTGTTTGCGCTCGGCTACGACATCGAAGGCGTCGCCAAGTTTAATTTTGACGCGTTCATCTTTGGGCGTGTGGTCAATGTTATTTTCGCCGATGAATTGATGCGCTCCGGTGTCGTCGGCTTTATAAACACGAACGATTCCGGCGGGCAACGGCTGCCCCAAACCATTTTCCTTCGCATTCTTGAATTCAACGTAGACACCAACTTTTTCTTTGATCGGTTCACCGGGGTTGTTGTAGCCCTGATAATAATATTGCTGACCATTGAGAACGAGTTCTTTCTTGACGGCAAAATTTGCTGCCGAGAGCAAACTGATTTGCTTCGTCTCGTTATTCTTGACGGTGGTTGGACGCTGTAACGAATAGAGATGGTATTCAAAAAATGCTTTTTCCTGAAATTGCGGAGCGGCGGCGACACCAGCCATGGCTTTATCAGCTCTCATATACATTTCTTGCTGCGGCTGAACCCGGTTCACATCACCTGCCACTAATTTCAAATCTGCGTTTTTGTACGTCGTACCACTATTGTTATTGATCGTGACCCATCCGTTCAAATCGGCTTTAGTGTCGTCCTGATTCACAACGACGACATAATCGGAGCGCCATCCGATGCCGTTCGTTAAGTACGAAGCTTCGACGTTGTGCGATTCAGTTCCTGTGTTGTTGAGTGTCCAGACGAGAGTCGGCTTGGCAATCAAATCCTGCGGCAAAGTATCAAAGCGGATTTCAGCAATGTTCGTCGGATTAATGACGATTTGTCCTCCGATTTGCCAAACCTGTCCGCCGTTATTGGAAAGCAGTGTGGCGCGGGTCGGCTCCAGTTTTTCTGTATTATTTTCGAGCTTTTTCATTACCAGCGTAATTTCTTTACCAACATATTTATCCAGCAATTTCGCCGGATTGAGCAAATCGTATTCGTAACTTTGCTCAACAACTGCGAGCGCATTCGGAGCCGTCAGCGATTTAATATGCACAGTCGCGGCGTTGATTTGCTGCGCGACATCCATAAAGCGTACCTGCGAAGTACCACGTGGTAATTTCAACGTACGCGTATCTTTGACGAGCGCAATATTGGAATTATAGATCGTGATGGCAACATTTTTTTGATCGTCCAGCGTACTGGTGTTATTGGCAGTTTGCGTTGGCGGTTCTGGTTTATTGGTGTCGTTCATTAAATCTCCTGCAAAGTTTAATTTCGGAGTTACACTTAAAATTAAGGCGAAAGCTAAAAATTGTGTCAGCCATTTCTTCATAGAAATTTTCTCCATCTGGTTACTGTATTTTCAATGTCAAATTGGAAGCGTCGAAGGGGAATCGCCTCTCGAATATAGAACGGGGCAAATCTCGGAACTTGCAAAATTAATGTAAGCATAACAGGAAATGAAAAAAGATTTCAGGCATTCTGTGGTAACTTTATTGTTTTGGCTTCAAAGTGTAAGTAGAAATGAACAACAAGAAATTCAATCCGGTAATCATAATTCTTGGCGCGATGGCGGCGATTGCTCCCTTCAGCATTGACATGTATTTGCCTGCCTTTCCTGCCATCGCGCAGGATTTACAGACGGATATTTCGCACGTCACGCTATCACTCACCAGTTTTTTTATTGGCATCAGCGTCGGGCAATTATTTTATGGCCCGATTCTTGATCGCATCGGCAGGAAAAAACCATTGTTATTTGGCGTAGTTCTTTACACGCTCGCCAGCCTCGGCTGTACGTTTGCTTTTGATGTCAAGTGGTTGATTGCGCTGCGATTATTACAGGCGTTGGGCGGCTGCGCTTCGATGGTGGCAGTGCGCGCCATCATCCGCGATGTCTATCCGGTGACAGAAATCGCCGGAGCACTTTCCAGTTTAATGCTGGTGATGGGAGTCGCACCCATCGTCGCGCCGACAGTAGGCGGAATGCTTTTAGTCTGGCTAGGATGGCGCGCCATCTTTTTTGCGTTGGTGATTTTTGGAATTCTGTTGGGTGCTTCCGTTATCTTTTTTCTGAAAGAAAGTAAGGAACCCGATCATTCGATTTCGCTCCGACCGGACAAAGCGTTGCTGGAATATTTTGGTGTTTTGAAGAATACACAATTCCTCGCGTTTGCCTTGTGTAGCGGATTCACCAGTGCTGGAATGTTCGCGTATATCAGCGGTTCACCGTTTGTGTACATCAAACTTTTCGGCATCAGCGAAGCGCATTATGGATGGATTTTTGGCGTCACGGCGTTCGGATTTATTTTTAGCAGTCAGATCAACCGACTGTTGCTGCGAAGATTTAATAGCTCGCAAATCACTTACGCCATCGGAGGATTTCAGGCGACGTGTACGTTGATTTTATTAATCGGAACCGCCCTGGGCTTCACCGGAATTATTGGCACGGTAGTGCTGGTTTTTTTGTACATGTCGTGTCAGGGAATTTTGCATCCGAACACCACGGCGATGGCGCTTTCTCCCTTTGATAAAAATGCTGGCGCGGCATCAGCGATGATCGGCTTTTTTCAAATGTTTTTCGGCGCAGCAGCTTCCGCGTTAGTCAGCCGCTTTCACAACGGTACAGCGATACCGATGACCGGAGTGATGGCGTGTTGCACGGGATTTGCACTCATCTGTTTACTATTGAAGGCCTTCGGAACATCAAAGACGGAAGCAGGTGAATTTCAGGAAAGCGTGCCTGAACAAATTTAATACGGAGGATCGGCAGGCCCATCATAACCACACATTCCAAGGCGTGGCGAATTCAACAACGGCATCGGTTCACCATACTCTTCATGCGGATGGGTCTTCGCATGTACAGCACACAATGCGCCAAAAATAGCATCTTCAATTAAGCATTCTTCACAAAACATCGTCGCCGTTTTTTTGCATTCGATACAGGGAACTTCCAGAATGAGGTTACGCGCCATCAATGCCATCGGGTGTTTGGTGGTCGGTACGCCTTCGCGCACAGCAATGAATTTCACTCTGGTTTCAGAGGTTGTACCGAAATCATAGTAATGCAGCAATTCCACTTCCGGCTTGAAAACGTTGCCAATTTTCTGCGTGAGCGCGACTTTTGGCGTTCCCCAACCACCTGTCGAAAATTCGCTCATGTGTCCGCAGCATTCCAACCAAATGGCGCGTAAATAGCTATCCAAATCCTTCATCGAAGCGGTTCCGCGCACTTCCAAATCCAGCCAGAAATCACCGCCATAAGCATCTTGTGCGCGCAAATAATACAATTTTTCATGCGGCTTTTTGCCCGTCTGCGCTTTGTCAATAAGAGCTTGTCGCGCCGCACAAGACGACAGATGTTTGGTCATGACATTCTTAACAAATGGTTGCTGGCAATAAGCGCATTCGGCGCTGGACATTTTTTTTCGCGGCATAGCGGACTCCTTATTTCTTCCCCTTGTACTTACATTTCGTATTATCCGCCTTCAAAAAATAAGCTTTATAATTCGTCGCTTTTTTATTCATACAACCACATAAATTCAGCAATTCTACTTTACGAAATTCTACGGGATGGCTTTCGCTCTGCAATGAAATGTAGCCTTCGCTCAGCATCTGTCCATCTACTTTTACTTTTGGATCGTGACCGCTGACGTTGCCTGCGCCGATTTGTGGTTTTTCGTAAGACAGCACGACTTGCCCGTCAATAATATGTTTGATGGATTCGTTGCCGCGTACTTCGACCTCGGCGCGCACCCATTGATCGCCGTCGTAGGTTTTGGATTTTGAAGTGATGCAATGCGGCGTGAAAAGTTTTCCGTCCATCTCGACATTGGTTCCCGGCGTGCAAAGATTCAATGTCGTACGCGGGCCTTTGCCTAATCCGCCGAGCAATTGCGCTTCGATGGAAATCGGGAAATCCTGATTTTTCCCCATTGTTTTTGGATCGAGGCAATGCAGCATAATTCCGCTGTTGCGCGTTGCCCAATTTGGACCTTCTTTAGCTTGATCGCCGAAGAAACGATATTCCACTACGATGGTGTAGTACGAAAATTTCTCTTTGTAAAAAATATGTCCAAAGCGTTCGTTGAATTTGTCGTATTTTTCGTAGCCGACCTGCATCACGCCATCCGCGACACGAAACGTATTGCCAAAATTATCATCCAAATCATAACCAGTAATTTTGACGTGCCAGTCGTTCAAATCTTTGCCATTGAAAAGCTGTTGCCATTCTTTTTGGTTGGGATCATTTTTAGCTTTTTTCTGTGCCGTAGCAGCACTGGAAAAAATCAGGCAGCAAACAAGCACGAATGCGATGTAGAATTGTTTCATTGATGGAGTCTCCGATATGTAAGTGGATTCTGCTCTAATGTCAGAGCCGCTAAATTATAACACTGCTGAGCGAATTCGTCCTTGTGGATGAGACGGGATCAATCATAAAATAACTCGTCGAATTAAATGTCAGTTCACTCGAATTTAGAATGTAGGGTATCAAAAATATTCCTGATACTTTTCAAGCTGTAACCCGAACGAAATTTTTTGCCGGAGGAACTTCCCCATGTCCCATTTTTTGAAACGCGCACTTGTCGTTGTTGCGATTTTAATTGCCAGCTATCTTGCCTTTATTCCCCTGCGACAGGAATTCGTTGAGGCGGCGGCTCCGACTTACAGCAAAGAAGTTTCACGAATTTTTCAGGCAAAATGTCAGTCGTGCCATCATCCCGGCGACATCGCTCCATTTTCATTAATGACTTACAAAGACACGAAGCAGTGGGCGGGGGCGATTAAATCAGCAGTCGTAGCAAAGCGAATGCCGCCGTGGAAGCCGCTCACTGGTTGCGGAAATTTTAAGGATGTCCGCCAATTGTCAGACGCCGAAATTGCGACGATTTCGGCGTGGGTAGACGCTACTGCGCCCGAAGGCGATCCGGCAGATTTACCAGTCGCGCTGAATTTTTCAGATGGTTGGTCGCTCGGCGAACCGGACTTAATTATCAATGCGGATGAAGATTATACGCCGCCGAAAGATAAGGACATGTATCGCTGCTTCACGGTTCCAACGGCGCTGCGCGGTGACCGTTACATCAGCGCGATTGACGTGCATCCCGGCAATCGAAAATTAGTACATCACGTCATTAGTTACACCGACCCCGACGGAGCTTCCAAAGCACTCGACGATAAAGAACCGGGGCCGGGATATATTTCGTTCGGCGGGCCGGGTTACACAAATTACGGAATGCTCGGCGGATGGGCACCGGGAGCGCGTCCATTTTTCAATCCTGATGGCGTTGGATTGAAGCTCCCCAAAAATTCGCGTATCGTTTTTCAAGTGCATTATCATCCTTGTCAGACTTCGACTTGTGGACAAAGCAGCCCGAACGACGAAAAGGATCGCACACAAATCGGCGTCTATTTTTCGAAAACTCCAGTCACAAAAAATCTGACGTATTTGCCGCTCGTGAATCAGAGCTTCACGATTCCAGCAGGCAATAACCATTATAAAGTGGCGGCATCTTTTACGACTCCGATAGCGGCGCACATCGTCAACATCACGCCGCACATGCATTTGTTAGGGCGTGAAATCAGCGTGGATATGACGTTACTAGGGAAGACCACCAGCGACTGTTTGGTGAATATCAATGATTGGGATTTTCGTTGGCAGGGAACGTACAGCTATCAAGACCCCGTTGCTTTACCTGCTGGTGCGAAAGTAAGTCTGACAACTTATTTTGATAATTCGACCGGAAATTTTAATAATCCGAACAGCCCTCCGAAGCCCGTCAGATGGGGCGAAGCTACGACGGATGAAATGGCGTTGGCATTTCTCGGCTTCACGTTGGACGCGGAGTCTTTGCCAACTTCTGCGCCAAGTCTGACCGAAGTGAACACTGATCAGAACGGAAATTTAGTCGTGAAAGGAACGAATTTAATTCCCGGAGCGGACATCGAAATTAATGGTAAGAGCATTAAAGATACAATTGAAAAAAGCGCAACGGAATTGACTTCAAATGAAATGTGGAAGGTGTATGCCGCACCCGGTAAAGCTGTGAATGTATCAATCGTCAACCCTGATGGTTCGCGTACAGCGGCGCAGAGCTTCACGCGTTCCGGCACGGCGTATGAAGGCGGAACAGTTTCGGCGGCGAGCTACACCGCCAATGCTCCGGTAGCTCCCGAAGCGATTGCCGCAATCTTTGGAACGAATCTGGCGACGCTCGCAGAGCCTGCGATTCAGATACCTTTGCCGACGACGCTAGGCGGTTCTGTAGTGAAAGTAAACGGCGTAGCTGCGCAATTATTTTATGCTTCAAAATTCCAAATCAATTTCCTGATTCCGAAAGAAACACAACCGGGCACGGCTACGATTGAAGTCATCGCCGCAGATAATTCTGTCACTCGCAGTTCATTGCCGATCACGATGGCGACTCCGGCACTGTTTACTTCCAGCAGCGACGGACGCGGCGCACCCGCAGCACTTGCCACCGTTGATGGTGTGACACGTTATACCGTAGGCAATCTTGACGGAACCGCGAATCCTGTCCGCGTTGGACACTATCTTGAACTATACGGAACAGGCTTTCGCCGTGCGGCGTTTGATACTCTCCACGTCACCATCGGAGGCAAAGAAGTCCCGATCTTATATTCCGGCGCGCACGGATATTTCACCGGCGTAGATCAAATGAATGTTCAGGTTCCCACCGGAATTTCGGGCAATGTAGATTTGGTGTTGAGTGCAGACGGGAAGGCGGCGAATACAGTGAAATTATTGGTGCAGTGAAGCTATATATTAGTTACAAGTAAATGTTACGCAACCTGAAAAAGTTATCAATAATATTGACTGTCATCTAGCTGCGTAACATTTATTTTCGTCGATCACAGGATAGGATTATTGTCACACCACAAATATTCGTGTAAGTAACACGAATGTCCGCCACCACAATTCGTACTATGGCTAAAAATGCCGCAACTACAGTAAGAGCAATAATTTCGTGCATTTACTATAGCTAATACAGCAAGTGTTATTGAGTTTTTCTTGGGTGTGGATACCGCCTTTGACGGCGGTGAAGGCTCATGACTATTCAAAATACCGGACTCCATTGAATCGGCAGCTACAATGGTTATATCGTTATCCTGATTCTGTAAGTCTTTAATATCATGGTGGTCATGCGCATAGGATTGTTGCACACCTACAAACATCATGAATAATAAACCTATCATCAAAATAAATAGTCTTTTCATTAAGTTAACTCCTTTTAATTTAGCGTTATTGTCGTTTAGGGGCGAATTCCCCTGCCTTGTACACACTTTACCTGAGCCGACCTATGAATAGGCGGTACGGTCAAGGTTTACAAAATTCTCAGAAACTTTTTTGTTGTAAAATTAAGGGATAGGGCTAAAAGAAAGAATTGATTGACAAATGGCAATCTGAGCTAATATGGACGCATCTTTGTTCTTTATTGACTGAGCGATTAATATAGCTCTCTCTAAATCAGAATGTGCTAGTACACCAAAACTTTTCGTAAAATCAAGCATTTCTAAAGTAACAGGGATTTCATAACTATTTACTATACCCTTTTGACGAACAGTAAACTCGGCGTTATTAACATTATCAATAGCATTAATAGCCGACCTAAGTATGTCAAATCCTTGTAAAGAATCAAAAGAAGAAGCTGTAGCGGCAATTGCAAGTAACCCCCTAACCTTTTGAGGATTGTTGGGTAATTTCTCAAGCCAATCATGAAAGTCATGAATAACTTGTGTTGTGCGCTGAAAATCTTTTTTTTGAACTAAATGTTGTGCGATGCGATTATGAATTTCGATTCGCTGTGGCAAAAACTTGATTTCTTTCGAGTATCGAATAGCTGAATCTATTTTATCAGAATTTATGAGTTTCAAGCAGATTTGATAGCGAATTACCGAGCTAAAAATCTCATTTTGCTGTTTATTTTTAATTTTATCAGCAATGCGAATAGCTTCGTCCGGTTGATCTTGCATTACCGCTTGTCGTGCGGCTTGAACATAGAGCTGGTCTTTAGTTTGAGGATCAGTAGCATACTCTGCTTCAGTCAAAATGTCTTGAAAATCTATTTTTTGAGGCAAGTTTTCGATAGATTCAGCTTCTTGTTGGGGAAGTTGTTTTGTGAGTTGAGCCAATCGTAATTTAACAGCGGGAAGTCCATCTGGCATGAACTGAGAGTAATAGGGGCTAAGTTGCTGAAGTATGATTACTTCCTGAACTGTGTTCTTATTGTCAGAAACATTGCTATTTTCAGAATTAACTTTAAGAGAAATTATTTGAGCTACAGTTCCTAGGAAATATTTAATTGCTGTTACTTTTTCTGGTGCTGAGCTTATATCACGCCCATAAAAGATATCTAGCTCGTTTGGTAATATATATGTCGCTAACATTCCAATTTTTTCGAGAAATGAATCGGGCTGCATTTTTGCGAAATCTACAGATTCATTAAATAACACGTTTGCAAGTTCAGGATTATCTACGCGCATTTCAATCAAAACACTTATGAGAAAAGGGTTAATCCCATATTGAAAACTCTCTCTTACTAATTGCCCTGCTTTTTGGGGATTCCTTTTCGCTAACGATTTAGCGATCAGTAGTGTTTGAAGCGTTTGTTCTTGGCGGCTTTTTTGTATGTCCTGCTCGCTGATATTTTTAGTATCCTTCCTCCTTTCAGTCGATTTTCTTAGCTCATCCGCAAAGCTCGCATCGTGAACCGCAACAAGGCTCAGTAACTCTTGACGAAGCTGGAATTGTGAAGATGTAAGAATAGCTCTTATCGAATTTTGAGTATTTTTATTTGTATTTTCTGTAACTTCGAGTGAATCAATGGATTGAAAGGTTTCTTGAAATAATTGCCTGGCTCTCTTTTCCTCACGTTCCCATAAAGTGTCAGCAATTCTTGCCTTGACTTTTATTTTTAGCAGATTATCATCAATGTTGGTTACTTCTTTCGTTAAGGATTGTAATAAATAAATAGCTCTTTGTTGAATAGGGGTTAGCTCTTTCTCCGTATTATTTTTACTCTCTTTATTTACAGGTTTACCATTTGTGCTTTTATTTATGACTTTATTAGTATTTTGCGCTAAGCTAACCATAGCTAATAGTGATAAAAGGCAACATATTCTGAGAAGTATTTTGAACATAATAATTTTAATTAATAGTATACTTAGTTTAAAAATTAAAAAGCGTGTACTAAGATATTGTACTCTGCCTTATAGGCAGCTTATACTTACACTAAAGAACGTAAGTAAAATAGAAAATATTAGAATAGTTTTTGGAGTAGCACGATTGCCCCCTCACTTACTATATAGGGGCAAAACTGAAAAATGTTGATTGATTATTTTGAATTATTTTCATTTTTCTTGTCAGAAACTCTGGCACGAAAATTGCCCCCCCCCATCTTTGTTTAACCTAGCTTTGATTTTCTGGATGATTTGATGCTTCATTTGATTCACTGATTTCGGCTTTATTTTCAGTCGTTTAGCGATTTCAGCGACAGGAACTTCGTCACAAATAAGAAGAATGAGGCGGCGATCATGTTCGCTTAGTTTTTCGATTTCTTTGGTCAGCGCGATTTGTTGCTCTTGCAAAATTATGTTGAGCTCCTGTTTGGGTTGCTCCATTAATTTTTCGGCTACTGTTTCGTCGAGGCTATCCCACTTTCTTTTTTTCTTAACGAAATCCCAGACCGGATTCCTGACAACTGAAGGCAGCCAGGTTCTGATATCCCCCTGGCTGGGGTTGTATGTTTTTATTTTATGACAATCGTGGTCGAGCAGAAGTAGAATAATCTTCTCGGTCAATTCTTCAACATCGTCAGGTGGCGCGTACCCATTGTATTTACGATAGGTTGAAGCTACTGCTGCTTTGATGATGTCACGCGAGTTGGCTACGAGTTCCTGCGATTCGAGAATATTGTTGCTGTCGGGCATCGGATTAACCTCCACATTTTCAGCAATCACGGCTGGGGGAATTTGTGATCTGGCTGAGTTACCAATAATTCTGTTTGACTGTGGACACAATTCCACAGCCTTTTTTCAACAAAGTAACCTGAACGCAATTTGATAAGAATACCGAGTGGTGAAAGGATACGGCAGGCGAGGAAGGGAAGGCAAGAACGTTTGGTAAAATTTTATGTCGCCCCTCAGGGCTATTGGCTTGGATTCCTTTTAACCTGAGGTTTCGTTTCACTTTACCCTGGGCTATCGAATTTCGCCCCGTTGGGGCTTTCAGAATGGAAACTATTTCTTCGCCACCTCAACCGCATAAACCTGCGTCGCCCCGTGCATATTCGAACGAAAAACAATCCATTTCATATCTGGCGTAAACGTCACGTTCGGCTCTAAACGATAATTATGTTTGGCGAGATTTACTAAGCGTTCGGCTTGGAGTTCGCCATTTTTGGGAGTGAATAAATAAATCCATTGTCCGTTGCCGGGAGCTGCTACGCTGGAGGGGCCGCCGCCGTCTCCGGCAAATAGTTTTCCGTTCGGGGCGACGTTGTAATGGACTGACCAATGTTCACGGGCTACTTTGTATCGTGTAGCTTTTCCGGTAGCAAGTGCTACACCAGCCAGCCAGAATTCTTTGCCTTTGGGAGTTTGCAAATCGTACCAAATCATCTTGCCGTCTGCGCTGAAAAATTCGTGTCCGGCAATTTCCATGTCCATCGTGCGTGTGTGAATTTTTGTGAGTTTTGTACCGTCAGTTCTGATCGTCCAGATGCGGTCTAATTTGTGCCACGGGCCTTCGTGACAGAACATCATCAAGCCCGGATCCGTTGGCGAAAACTGGACGTGGTTCAACCAATCCGTCGCCGGATGAAAAGTTTTGATTTCGCCAGATTTGATGTTGATCGTGTACATCGTCATCGGGATTTTCGCGGCGAGTCTTTTCTCCATCATATCGCCTTTACCAGGGTAGCTGTCGCCTCTGCCTTGTGGCGCGGGTGGAGGTTGAAAGGTATTTTCTCCCACAACCATGCTGCCGCCGAGCAAGGTTTCATCAGCATTCACGGCAAAGCCGGAGCCGTTTCGCAACGACGCATTCTTGACAATTTCGCGGGTTTCTTTCGTATCAAGATTGGTGGCGAAAACGCTGTCGCCTTTGAGATAAAACGCCTGTCGCGTCTTGCGTCCGACGATCAAATTGCTGGCGCGTCCTTCGACGATTAATTCAATTTTTCCAGTTTTTAATTCGATAGTCGAAATGCCTTTCGGCGAAGTCACGACCAGCTTGTCACCTTTGGCGGTGTAGGCGTTTTGATGGAAATATAAACTACCTGTTCCCGCTTCACGCGAGAGGCGAATGACGCGATGTCCGGTTTCCGGTTCAATCCATTCGGTCGGTGGTTCAGGAACAGTTTGTTGAGCGAAAGAGGTTGCGGTCAGCAGAAGCAGGGCGAGAGTAGAGAAGAATTTCATTTTATTTTTCAACGCAATTAAAGTTCAGAGTACACGCTTCAGCGTGATTGTCTTTGCACGCTGAAGCGTGTACTCAAAACATTTTTTACTTGCTACGCTTGGCAGTGAATTCAACTGCTGGCGCACCGGCGGCGGGGCCACCTTCCATTTTGCGGGAGAATTTGATTTCATCGCCTGCCAGAGTTCCTTTGTAGACAATCTTGATGCTGTTGCCATTGAATTCGCGCACGATATTGAAGGAAATTTCGCTTCCCTTGATCGTACCGTCTGAAATTGCGGTTTCGCCGCCACGTCCGGTAATGGTTCCTGTGAGCTTTTCACCATCAGCTTTTAACGTCATGGTGACGTCCTGCATTGCGCCATCGCGTCCGGGTGTTTGTCCGACCCATTTGCCGTCTACATCTGCCGCCCATGCAACTGTCGCTAAAATCAGCACGAAGCATGCCGAAAGAATAATATTTTTGGTTTTCATTGTAACTCCTGTAACTCGTTGGGTTGTTAAGTGCTGCGTGTGGCTCGGTTGAGTACACGCCGCGTTTAATCTGTCTCTCATTAATAAATGGTTGTAAAGCAAAGCAGGAGGTGTGATGGACTCTTCTTTGTTTTTAAACCCTGAATTTTGAGACAAGAGAATGCGTAGGTAAAGACGAAGGAAAGATTCTGCTGGTTTCAATTTGTTCAGAGTTACGCATTTATGCGTGAAAATCCGTCGTGCTTCGCTGACGGGCGCGCGCGTAAACGCGTAACTCTGAACACTTACTTCTTCGCCGCCCGAACAGGTGTATTTACTTCCGGCGTAGGTGGTTTATGATAATTGGGATAAGCTGGACGTGGCGTTTTCTTGATTGGGTTTTTCTGTAAAGCCGTGAGTGCCACTTCAACTGCTTTTTCAAGCTGAATGTCTTTTCCGGCTCGCCACGCCACGGGATCCATTTCAACTTCGATGTCCGGGGCGACGCCGTGATTTTCGACTTCCCATTGACCTTCAGGGCTATAAAACCCGAAATGCGGAGCCGTGACTGTACCGCCATCCGCCAGCACGGGATAGCCGCCGATGCCAACCAATCCGCCCCAGGTTCGCTTGCCAATAATTTGCCCGATTTTATTGCGACGGAACATCCACGGGAGCAGGTCTCCGCCGGAACCAGCGTATTCATTGACTATCATGACTTTCGGCCCTTGAATGACTCCGAAGGGGGTAGTCTCTTCGCCGCCTTCACGCCTAGCCCAGTAGCTCATCACAGGTTTGCGCAAAAAATCTATGATGTAATCCGCCGCTTTGCCGCCGCCATTAAAACGCTCGTCAATGACTGCGCCTTCTTTGTCGAGCTGCGCAAAATAATAACGATTGAAATTTGTATAACCATCCTCGGCAGTGTTAGGCAAATAAACGTAGGCTAATTTGCCGCCGCTCAGTTGATCTACTTTGCGCCGATTGTCTTCAATCCACGCCAGATTGCGCAGAGCCGTTTCGGTTGGGACGGGAACAATTGTGACCTCACGCGAACCGGAACCGTCAGGATTTGCACCAACGCGAATGACGACATTTTTTCCGGCAGTGGCTTCAAAAGCCTGATAAACATTATCTGTCGCGGTGAGATTGCGTCCGTTGACAGCTAATAAATATTCTCCAGCGATGACGTTGATTCCGGGTTGCGTGAGCGGAGCGCGAAGGTTTGGATTCCAGTTTTCTCCGTTGTAAACACGTGCAAAGCGATAGCGTCCATTTTCGATTTTGTAATCGCAGCCGAGTAATCCGCCAGCGATGCGTTTCGGATCGGGAACATCGCCACCATTCACGTAAAGATGTCCGACGGTCAATTCGCCAAGCATTTCCTGAAACAAATAATTCAAATCAGTGCGATGCGAAAGCGATTTTAAATATGGTTCATATTTCTTTTCGGCGGCTTTTAAATCCAGCCCATGATGATTCGGGTCATAGAAAAAATCGCGTTCGAGACGCCAGACTTCGCGGTACATTTGATTCCATTCCGCCACTGGATCAAGGTGAATTTCCATGTCTTCGGTTTTGATTTTTCCATCACCGGGTTTGATCGGGGTAGCGGTTGGAACGATGAACCAGTTTTCCCCTTGTTGATAAAGCATCTTCTCGCCATTCGCAGAAATGTCGAAGGAGGTTGCGCCGTCCAGCACTTTGTCGAGCTTACGTTTTTCCAGTTCGAATTTGTGAATCGAAGCACCCGGCGTCACGGCGTTCACGGGTAATTCGGTCAGATAAATATTTCCGGCTTTGCCTGCCTCCAATCCGACAAAATTTCGCGCTGGAATCGGGAGTGCGAGAATGCGCTGACCGATATTTTCAAAATCAATGTCAACTTTGATCGGAGGTTTTGGCACGGCTGATTTGAATGCCGCCGCCGCTGTTGCTTCCGGTTTTTTATCGTCGGATTTTTCTTCAATCACTTTTTCCTCATCGCTTTCAGGAGCCAGCGGCGAAGGATCGGTTTTCTTTAAGACGACAACATACACATTTCGCGTGGAGCGCACCGGATAGCTGGACATATCCAACCCCGCCTGCGTCGCGCCGAAATCAGTACTCGCCGTGAAGTAAAGATATTTACCGTTTTTGTCGAACGTCGCAAATCTGGCATCGCTCATGCCATCAGTAATTTGCGTACTTTTATTTTCTTCAACGGAGTAAGCAAAGGCAGCACGCGTCCACGATTTTAACATTTTTGTGTAAGCGATCCAACGGCTGTCTGGCGACCACGAAGGATTAAAGCTGCCACGATCAGAGTGCGTCGTATCAACTTTGACAGGCGTAGTTTTTTCGATGTCCAAATACCAGAGGTTCAGTGCCTTATCATGAAAAGAGATTTTCCTGCTGTCAGGCGACCAGTTCGGCGCATAATAAAAATTGGGCGGCAGCGGGATTTTTTTCACTTCACCCATCCCGGTTTGATCGCGCAAATGCAATGCATATTCGCCGGATTCATCAGAAAAATAAGCAATCCATTTTCCATTCGGCGACCACGACGGATTGCGTTCGGCTGCGCCGGAAGTATTTGTCAGATTGCGCGGATTACCTTTTTCGGCGGGGACGGAAATGATTTCGCCACGCGCTTCAAAAACTGCTCGCGCTCCGGTCGGAGAAAGTGCACTGCCTCTGATGCGATTGCCTGCTTTTTCAAAACGCGGACGCACCGTCGTCAAATCACTGTTGATGGAAATGTTCAGTCTTTTGGGTTTCGCTGATTTGAGGTCGAAAATATTTAAGGAACCGAATTGCTCGTACACAATCGCATCCGTAGTGGCAGAAGCGGATTTAATGTCGAGTCCGGCATTCGCAATTTCCTGATTTACTTTTTTGCTGGTTGCGTCGTACGAAAATAAAGTGACTGTGCCGCTGCGATCCGAGAGGAAGTAAATTTTATTGCCAATCCACATCGGAGCAAAATCGTTGGAATTATCACGCGGAATTTTTTCTGTGGTGGAATCGCTTAAATTGGCAATCCAGATGGGCGTCGTACGCCCGCCGCGATAACGCTTCCACGAATCGAAGGCACGCGGCAATGGCACATACGCCAGCTTGCTTCCATCCGTCGAATACGATCCTTCGTAGGCCATCGGCAAAGGAATTTCAGCCGGAAACACACCATCAAGCGCAATTGTATTCAGGCGTGAAAAACGCGAGTAACTATTGCGCCCGGATACAAAAAGAATTTGTTTGCCATCAGGAGTCCAGCCCACGACGCGATCTGCGCCGGGATGATAGGTCAGGCGTTTTGGTTCACCGCCGAAGCAGGCACAATAAAAATATCAACGTTGCCGTCGTACTCACCCGTGAAGGCAATCATTGATCCATCAGGAGAAAAATACGGATCAGTTTCAATCCCAACGCCAGATGTCAATCGTTTAGCTTCGCCGCCGTCGCGTCCGACCGTCCACAAATCTCCGGCATAAACAAATACAATTTGTGTTTTGCTGATCGCCGGATTGCGCATCAGGAAAGATTTTTCAGTGACGGGTTGGGCGACACTGAAACTGGCGAAAATTAAAGATAAAGTGAGTAACCGGAACAGATGTTTCATGATATTTCCTCGACATTTTTAGATTCAAGCAGGTTTATTATGAGTCGAAGAAAATGTATGTCATTGCGGGATGGCTTGCAAGATCA
Organism: Blastocatellia bacterium; assembly: GCA_043783625.1. Lineage (GTDB taxonomy): Bacteria > Acidobacteriota > Blastocatellia > RBC074 > RBC074 > JAFDVL01. The sequence continues at coordinate 42,502 of JAYVZE010000083.1, forward strand.
GCGGAGATCGTTCATTGATAAAAAATAAATGTCAGAAAAAGTGGAAGAATTTTCACTGCGCCTTCGTCTAAACAAATGTAACGGGAACGGAGGTGCGAATGGAGCAATTGGCAATAATGACAAACAGCTTCGTGAGAAATCAGGAACGCGATCAATTGATCGTCGCGTGTCAGCACGGCGACCGCGAAGCCTTTAGTCTTTTATTCGCCCGGCACAAAGATAAAGTCTATTCCATCGCGTTGCATTTCAGCGGTAACGAAGCCACCGCCCACGACATCGCGCAACAGGTTTTTCTAAAATTGATGACGAACATTCAACAATTTAATTTTCAAGCTGAATTTTCGACGTGGCTTTATCGAATGGTGGCGAATGCTTGTTTTGATGAGCAACGACGCTGGCGGAAATTTTTGCCGTTCGGCGATGAATCCGAAATCCGGCAATTGCGGTCACGCGAAAACATCGAAGCAAATTATTCACGCGTTGAATTATCAGGCGCAGTGCAGGCCGCGATAGCTACGCTGAAGCCAAAATTAAGGATGCCGATTTTGCTGAAATATATCGAAGGCATGTCGTACGAAGAAATTGCGCAGGTGCTGGATTGTTCCATGGGGACAGTGGCTTCGCGCCTGAATCGCGGACATAAAGCATTGGCGGAGAAGCTGAGTTATTTGCGTTCGACGCTCGAAAGTTCTGAGGAGTAACAGCTATGTTCACAAATCACGTAGCCAAATTATTAACAGCATATTGCGACAACGAATTGCCGGAAGCAGAAATGCAGCGGGTGAAAATTCATCTGCAAAGTTGTCAGTATTGTCGTCAGGAATTTGAGCAAATCAAGTTTGGGATGTCATTGGCGCAACAATTAAAAACCACGGAAGCACCTGATTCATTATGGTTTGAAGTCATCAAGCAAAATGCAGCACCTACAATAGCGACCGGCTTTAATTGGCGGATGGCAACAGCTATTGCTTCTGTTTTAGTATTGGCATTTTTAGGATGGTTCGGATTTTCACGGCTTGGACAAACACAAAATCCGAAGCAGGAAATTGCTGAGAACTTGCAGAAAGAAAAAGTCGAACGAACTCCCAACGTGATTGCCTCGCTGACGCCTTCAGAGCCGGGCAAAAAAATAACTCCGGTTCCGAAAGCACAATCGGCAAATAAAATTCCAGTGCCAAAAAATGCACCGCAGCCTGTTGCTTCGTGGGAAGTGGCGAGCGTTTCAGGCGCGCCTAGCATTGGGGCTACAAAAATTTCCGGCACAGAAAAAATGGCGGTTGGCGAATGGCTGGAAACGGATAACGCTTCACGCGCAAAAATCAAAGTAGCAGACATCGGCTTTGTTAACATTGATCCGAACTCGCAAGTACAATTGGTCAAAACGCAAACTTCGGAACATCGTATCGCGCTCAAAAAAGGCAAGCTCAGCGCATTTATTATGGCTCCGCCGCGCCTCTTCGTTGTGGAGACGCCTTCGGCAACGGCGGTTGATCTTGGCTGCGCGTACACGCTGGAAGTGGACGAAGCAGGGAACAGTTTATTGCACGTCACGTCAGGTTGGGTATCGTTTGTTTTAAGCGGACGCGAATCATTTATTCCCGCCGGAGCAATGTGCGCGACACGCAAAGGTGAAGGCGTCGGGACGCCATATTTTGCGAATGCTTCGGAAACTTTCAAATCTACTTTGCAAAAAATTGATTTTAGTAAAGGAGAAATGGCTGAGTCGTTGGTGAAAAATATTTTGACGGAAGCACGTTTAGAAGATGCTCTGACGCTGTGGCATTTGCTGGATCAATCCAAGTGGCAAACAAGTTTTCGCGGACAAATCTTTGATCGGTTAGCGGCCTTAACTCCTCCGCCATCAGGAGTGACACGCGCCGGAATTCTTAACAATAACCGACAAATGTTAGATCGCTGGTGGCATGAGAAAATTCAATAACATCAAAATAGAAAGGAAGTTTTATGAAAAATCATCGTTCAATAAAAGTCGCACTATCATTGGTAGTACTGATTTCATTGGTTATCCCAGCTCTTGCCGGGCCACCGTTGATTTGTCATCCGTTTGAAATTGGCGAAGCGAAATCTATTGCGTGGAATGGCAAAGAATGGCGTGATGTGAAAAAAGATTATGACCTGAATCAATTGGTTCCCGATGTCATGGCAATTTTGGAAACAGATGCACCGATTCTGGTGCGGATGGAAACAATGCGCCGCGCCGCAGTTTATGCGGTCTGGTCACTGAGAGATCATAAGGTAGGATTTGACCCGAAAGGTGATCGTGCTGCGCTGGCTTTGCTGGATAAAATTATGGCGCGAAAGAATGCCGCCGAAGCCAGGGGACTCAAAACAAAAGCTGATAAATTGGCTTTGTTCGATGCCGGATATTTGATCGAAACTTACAAGTACATCGGCTTCGAGGAAAGCTCGAAAAAAACGACTTTGACCAGCGAAGGATTGGCGTGGGTTGAAAAGGCAAACGATGCTTTGGACTGCCCCGGCGAAATGGAGTTAGCCCTGGCAGTCATGTTGCAAAATCATCGCGAGCAATCAGTCACACAGAATAAACATTTGAAAAATGCTGTCGGCAAAGCTACCGAAGGTTCACTGCTGGCAAAAAATTTAGTCAGTCATTTTCCTGATAAAGGTGCGAATTTCAATGCGCTCAAAGCCAGCTTGAAATAATAAAATTGTAGCTCCATGGGAGCGGCTTTACTTCGTTCAGAGTTCACGCTTCAGCGTGTTTCCGCCAGCGAAGCGCGGCGGAAAGGCAAACTAAAGTTTGAACTCTGAACGAAGAGCTATAAATATTTCGCTTCTAACGGAGCTTCTTTTTCAAATGAGATGATTATGTTTTATCAGCTACAAAAAATCCTGTTCATTATCGTATTACTACCTGCATCAATCCTTGCGCAATCCAAAGATTTTGAAGTGCATGAATGGGGAACCTTCACTTCCATTGCTGGCAAAAACGGGCAGGTGCAGGTCTGGCGTCCGTTGAATGGCGCGAGCGATTTACCTTCCTTCGTTTATAAAATTCCGAAGGAGCAAAGTAATTGCAAAATTTGTACGTGGGCGCAGGTGCGCATGGAAACTCCGGTGCTGTATTTTTATTCCGGTCACGAAATTGCTGTGAACGTTAACGTGGATTTTCCGGGCGGCAAAATTACGGAATGGTTTCCGAAAGCAAAAGTCGGGAATACCTCAATCAGTTGGAGCAACGTGATCCTCAATCCAAAATCTGAAATCTGTTACCCGCAGGAAGCGAAGGAAAGTCCTTATTATCCAGCGCGCGAAACGGATGCGATTCCGCTTGCCGTTCAGGGTGAGCAACAAACTGAGTACGAAAAATTTCTGTTTTATCGCGGCGTCGGAAATTTCGATTTGCCACTTTCTGTGCAATTAAAAGACCGGCAGGTCATAATTCATGCGGCTGTACCTTCGCGGCTTGGAACCGTTTTTTTATTTGAAAATCAGGCAGGAAAAATTGGCTTTCAGGCGATCAATCTTGCGAGCAAAGAAACTGTGATGGAACGCCCCGCACTCACGCAATCTATCGAAGTAGTTTTATCCGAACTCGAAAAATCGCTGCTCGCGCAAGGGCTGTATCCACGTGAGGCGCAGGCAATGCTCAAGACATGGCACGATTCGTGGTTTGAGGAAGGATTGCGCGTTTTTTATTTCACTCCGAATACGGAACAAATTTTACCGTTGACGATTACGCCGAAGCCGACGAAAACAGTTCGTGTTTTAGTTGGTAGAATTGAAATTCTCACTCCTGAATTTATCCGAAAAATTCAAGACTTGGCGTTGCATATTCTCGATGATCCAAACGCAGAAAAAGAGATGAGACGACAGGGAAGATTTGCGGATGGCATCCTTCAGGAAATGTGGGGCAGCACCAACGATAACCGATTAAAAGCCAGGCTTCAGCGACTCTGGCAGGGGTTGGAAAAATAACTCGTTATTTTTTCTTTAGTGATTTTACCAGATCAATTTTTAGCTCACGTAATCCCGCGATGGCTTCCGCTGCCATCAACTCTGCGCCGAGCGGCGAAAAATGAGTGTTGTCTTCGACGCCTTGAGGATAGTTTGGGTGTTCGCCGGGTTTCAATTGTAAAAATAATTTTCTGGAATTTTCTGCGCCGTATTGTTTGATGACGCGTTCACTTTTCCGTTGCATATCAATCAACGGGACGTTGAATTCTTTGGCTACGGTGCGCACCAAATCGGGGTATTCAAAATGCGTATCAAAAAATTCTCCCTTGTCATCAAAGCGGCGACGCATCACAGGCGTCAGCAAAATCGGATTCGCTTTTTTCTCGCGTGTTTCGTTGACGAAGCGAATTAAATTATTTCTAAATGCTTCGGGTGAAGTATGGCTCGCTTTTTCTTTAGGCTGATCGTTGTGACCAAATTCGATGAAGACATAATCGCCTGGCTGCAATTTTTCGAGGATTGCCTGCCAGCGTTTTTCTTCAATAAAAGTGCGGGTGCTGCGTCCATTCATCGCGTGATTTTCGACGCGGACTTTTTTTGTTTTGAAGTGTTGTTGCAGGAATTCGCCCCATCCGGTTTCGGGGCGTTTGTCGGATTTTTTCTCCGCCATCGTTGAATCACCTGCCAGATAAATTGTGATCGGGTCTTTGGCGAAAACCGTTGAAGTGAAAAGTAGTAAACACAAAAAATATCGCATAGTCATAAAGATTAAACGCAAAGGGACAAAGGGGCTAGGGATCAAAGAAGAATTGATTTTTTTGCTTCTTTGCAACTTAGACCCTTTGTCCCTTTGCGTTTATTTTCCCAAAAAAATTGCTACCGTTCGTTGCAAGAACGAACGGTAGCAAAGCAGGGGAATACGTTTTTTAGAAAAATAACTTCAACCCAAACTGAATGTAACGCGGATTATTGACAGCAAACAATGAGCCAAAGTTTGGATCATAAGTTTATTGTAAGCGATAGCCCCTACCGGGGTACATTGCATCCACCTTCGCAGTAAACTCTATTGTTGCCACAAATTGCCTCTGCATTCAACGCACTTACACCACAAGCAACACCTCGCGCATTTGCATCGGCATCACAGTGGTATGAAGCTTCATTATATTCTCTGCCGCAACTAGCTATATCAGTTATCCACCCGTCCTCACAGTTCTGTCTTCCCTGCCAGTCCCACACTGGTAAACCAGACATACAGTTCAGCCAAGTAGAGTCTGCTTGGTTTGCACATCCAATATACACGGAATTAACATCGTCCACACACCAAGTCCAATTAATATAATTAAAGACTTCGCACTGATTGTGCGACGTTGATGCTCCTCCCGTACATTGATAGTATTGAGTAGAGCAAGCATCCATGCACATCTGGTAATCATCTTGTTTTGCATCCACCTTTGCATCCACCTTGAGTGTGTACAAACTACAAATAAGCAGAAATAGGAACCCCAATTTTTTTGTGATCGTCATAGTTATCTCCCTTTTGGACTGATTGTGTAAATTAACTTTAGTTTGATAACAACAAGAAAACTCGGTAAAAAATTGAAAAGAAGAGGAACATAAAATTTCTACTTTCCTCTTTCTTTAATGTCATTATCAAAGTTAAACTTCAGTTTAAGAAGCCGAATACGAAAGATAATTTATAAAAAATACATAAATGTGAATCAGGGGTTGAATAGACAGGCAAGCGGGGGGAACGAGTAGAATTGTTCTGTGAAAAATACCCTCCAACTCATTCACCTGTATACGCT
>JAYVZE010000084.1:0-29374 GCA_043783625.1 Blastocatellia bacterium
TAACCGCATGAGCTTACTTTGATTTAATTCATTGTCAAAAAGCCAAGTTGTTGATTCTGTTGACGCTGCTTCCTGAAAAAAGTGTACACAGTATTGTTAAATACATATTCGATGAACCAAGCGACGGCGGCGAAAACACCTGTTCTCCAGCAGAAATGCCAGACCCTGAAATTTCTGCTCGCCAAATTTCTGCTCCATTTTTGGCTGCAATTGAATTAATAAATCGCCCTTGAGCATTCAGGATTTGCCCGTGACTCACGCTGGCGCGTGATCCTTGAAAAGCCCAACCTCCAGCCACAGTTGAAATACCAACATTTTTTGAAGCTACGGTAAGATTCGCAGCCTCTGGAGCACTTCCAGTAAAACCGACTGATGAATCAAGTGATGCTTGTGAAGCGGCGCTCATTGCCACTCCTCCTCCATTTTTTGCGTCTAAGTAATCAGCTTTGCGAGCGACCAATAATTGCTTGTCTTTTGCTTTTCCTCCTTGAGCTTCCATTCGCATTAACCCCTCAAATTCTTCACCGCCTCGATTTTCTTTTGAGGTCATTAATAGCTGCCCGTCTACAATAATTGGAGCACTGGTTCCGAAATTTTGTTTTTTCCAAACGACCGAGCCATCGGTATTGCTCAAACAAAATGATGTCCCATCGAAACACGTAAAAAATAATTGGTTGCCTTCGACTACCGGAGCAGAAATTACGTCCGCAGTGATAGCTTGTTCCCAGATATGGCGTCCGGTTTTTAAATCGGCACACAGCAGGCGATGACCAGTCGGTGGTAGTTTTGAATTTGTGCTGTTGCCACGCTGACCCGCTGGATAAGCAATAAATAAACGCCCTTGCGAAATGGCGGGCTGGCTCATCAATGGATCGCCAAGCCATTCCTGCCAAAGCAATTTTCCCGTTTCTTCAGCGACTACGATGACGGTGCAACTTTCTGTATTAAACGCAACACATCCATCTTCAACCACAGCAGCGGATGGCCCATCATCACTGGTCTTGATCTGCCATCGGATTTTTCCTGTGGCTGCATCAAAGGCATAAAATTCATGAGATGCATAACCACCTCCTATAAAGATCATTCCTTTGTCGTAAGCCGGAGTAGCAATAGGGTGATTGCCAGAAATTTGCAATGCCCAACCTTCTTTACCATCGGTTGTCTGAAATGTTTTAGCTTGGAGTTCGGCTTGCAGTGGAGGCAGGTTAAGCTTTAGGGCTTTATCGAGATTGATTGAGATTGTTGGCTTTTCACTAGATGTTTGATTGGCTTTGTTAGGTTGCGCTCGACCTCCGGATAACAGAATTGTTAAACTTAAGAAAAGGGCAAAAGTAATCAGAATTTGCAAGCGCAGTCGAAGGAAGTGAACTTTCATATAGCCTCATTTTGTGTGTCGTGTAAACGTGGTTTGCCGTTTCGGTTCGGTGGTCACACTTACTGAACGAGGCATTTAGAAAATCTTGCACGAATTTTTAAAGATTCGTATTTACCCAAAACATCTCGCCAAATCCACCGATATAGCGCACCTGCTTCACCGCAATTGTAAGCAGCGAAAATCCGCCTAACTGAAAATTCTGCGCGGCTTCAGGGAAGCGCGATAAATAACGGTGTGCCGCATCTTCGGATTCATTTTCATTCACTGCTTCGACGATTCCAAGTAGCGTCGCACGGGCGATGCTTTGTGGATTTGCGTTCGTCGTCGTGTCCTGAATGAAGAGGCTAACGCGTGGATCATGCATCATGTTTTTCGTATGTTCGGCAAGCGAGCTGACCAGAATAATCGGATTGCCGGACACGGAAATGGCATAGGGTGTGGCGGAGCCGAAAGGCCATCCATCGTGCTTGACGGACAGCGTGCTGAGGACTCCGAATTTTTCTTGTTGGATTAATTTTTGGACAATTTCAATTTGTTGGCTCTTGCTCATACTCACCTCTTGATTCAAGATTAGGTTTTTGGCTACTTGGCTTTACGGCTAACCACTACATTACTCCGGTAAAGTCCAAAGCCCAAAAACCAAAGACCATCTGCCAATATTTATTATGCCCATCACTGATTTTGAACAATTCAAAAAATTCTCTGCCAACATTCCTTTTCTTCAGCATCTGGGGATCGAAGTAATTGCTGCACGCGAGGGCTGGGTGCGGATGAAAATGACTTATACCGATAAATTGGTGCAGCCGTTTGTCGTTCACGGTGGAGCACTTTACAGTCTGGCGGATGCGGCGGCGGCTCACGCGGGAATGACGATGGTGATGCCTGAAAATGGCGTCACGACGGTCGAGCAGCGCATTAATTTTTTGAAGGGAACCAGAGATTTAGATTTGTTCTGCGAAGCCACGGTGGTGAATTTAGGGAAGACGCTGATTTATGTCGAGGCGACGATTACGGATGAAAAAGAGAAATTAATTGCGCGGAGTACGGCGACCTTGATGCGGCTTGATCTGGCGCGGTATCAGAAATAAATTTTATTGTAAAAAAATTATCCCACAAAAAAGTTGAGAGTTGAAAATTGAGAGGGGAGAGTTTTATTTAATCGGCGTGAACAGTTGCCCTTCGTAGGTCAATCCGAAACTCAAGCCACTGCGGGCGCTATTTTTGTGGAGTCCGGCAATCGCGGAAACATCCCACAATAATCCAGAAGCTTTGATGCGTGCTCCGAAGCGGGCTTCGCCGTCGGATTCGGTTCCGATGGGAGGTTTTTTGCGCGTATTGATGCGCCCGTTGACTTCGCCAACGAGGGTCACGCGGTCGTTAATCGGACGTGAAAATGATAAGCCGTACAGCATCATATCGTTCTGCGAATAGAGTTCATTTGGTGAGGTGTAAATCCCTAATCCAAGGTTGCCGGAGACGCGAAATTTACCTATAGATTTACTGGCAATTGTCGTAAAAAAGAAATTCGTTTGATTTAATCCGATGCCGCGTGACTGATTAGAATTCGGTAATTGCGCTCCAAAACGGACGCCAAAGGCTGGCAGACGATTTGTCTCATTTCTGATTTTGATTTTCGTGGCGAGAAAAAAATCTCCCGTATCGCTGGTGGAATTCGGACTGGTTAAATTTAACGGGATCGCACTTGCGCCACGACTATTAATTGCCAGCGAATTGTGGATTGTTCCGCCAATTTCAACTTCAACATTGGGAGCTAATCCAAAGGTCAGCGTCGTCACTCCAATCCGCGATAAGTCGCCTTTTAATCCCGAAAGCGGAAACGTTTTTCCCTGCATAAAATCAAATCCGAAATCAGCGCGGACGTAGCCGGGTTTTATCGGTTCGACATCTTCAGTAATCAGCGGACGTTGTTGCGCATACGAGGTAATGGACGCTAATAAAACGAATGGCAAAATGGCGGCGCGAAACTTCATAGACAGTTGTATATCAGAAATTATCTGAAAAAAGAAATTATCCACGAAGGACACGAAGGAAAGTAAAAACTTCGTGCCCCTTCGTGTTCTTCGTGGATAGTTCATTCCGGTTATCCCGATCAAACCCAAAGACAAAAAGGCAAAAGTAAAAGCCGGGAACTGATCCGACTGTTCACTTTTGCCTTAGCGTCGCTGCTTGCAGACGGTCTTAGATGGTGATCTTCGTCCCGTCAAATTTGGTCAAAGTCATCTGAACATTGTCATTGTAGGTAAGCTTTTGCTCTTCCAGAATGCCAATAGTGACAGCTTCACCTAGTTGTAGCGAATTGACTGCGTCTGTTCTCCAGTGGACGCCTGCGCCGTTGCGGGCATTCGCCACATTGGAGGCAACCTTATTAAGTTCTCCTCCAATGGTCAGAGGTGAACCGTCATAAGGAACGAGTCCTGTCCCGGAGGCGTTGACGATCATCGGGTTCTTTACCACATCTGTTTCATCGAAGAAGGCCTTGAGTGCTGTCACGCAGGCTCCGGCGACGGTCGCATGACCTGAACCGTACGATGAATGCGTGGGCGAGCCTTCAGGGAAAACCATCGGCAACAGGAAGTTTCCATTTTTTCTGGAAATTTCTGCTACGGCACGCGAATTCAAGACATCCGAATGGATCGGGTATTGTGCGGCGGCTGTCATGTGATTATGGACACGCCCGCCATACTCCTCTGGTCTGAGACGGTTCTGGACGAACCATTTTTGATACCAGACCGCTTTCAGTGCTCTAGTTGCGACTTCGGTGACAAGACTTAAAACGTGCGGCCCGCCACACTGGGCGAATCCGGCCTGCACTTTCGAGTTATAAATCGGTAAGCCGGAATCAAGGCGCGTCCCCTGCTGAAGCATAATCAGACACGCATGGAGATACGCTTGATAAAGAGCATCTACGTGTACCCACTGCGATATATCTCGTAAATTTCTGATGTAGCGAGCCGTGGGATCGTAGATAATAGTACTACTTGGATCGGCTCCGTTCTGCACATCAAGCCAATCCTGATACTTCGTCATGTAGTCAAGTCCGGCAGGTACGGTTTTCATCTTTTGCGAAACAGTATTCGCCCCGAATGAGAAATCCATAGTTAGAAACTGGGAAAGCCACGGCCCGGTCAAATCGCCGACTGTACTATTACGAAAGATTGTATTTGCGGTAATTTGTCCGTTACTTCGGCGGGAGACGGTGCGTACTTGAGATGCACTCGGATCTGCGCCGATGTCAGTTGCTTCTAATTGCGCACGGCGAATAACTCCCCGTGTTCCTTCTCGAGGGCCTCGAAAATCTGACAATCTTGAAAGGTCTGCCGCCGCCGCCTCAATGATCGGGCTGCTGCCGTAATCATTAAAGTTCACGTCACGCGCCAGAGCCATCCAGTAAATTTCCACCATTTCACCGGCTTCTTCTGCACTATCAAATCTGGGAGCTGGTGGCAGCGTGACGTGCTGCGAATCCGGCCCTTCCAAATCCATCGCCAGTCCCGCTTGCGGACTCGTTAATTTGCGTCCCAATCCTAATTGGATAGCTTCAAAGTCGGCGGGATTTTGGGTTGTCCTGGCTTTGGCAAGTGTCGCGTAGGCATTCGGTTCTACCTCTCCAAGCTGGTTATGAGGTAGTGCTTTGGAATAGCTTCCGATTTTGTTCGGGTAACGATCATCGTCGCCATTTCCAAGTTGGTCAATAGCGGGTCTTTGTAATGCCATGTTCGCAGCATTAAGGCGGCATTGATAGGCTTTAAGGGCTCGAGAAAAGTCAAGCTCTGTCACCCCATTGGCTGGAACAATAGCTTTTTCTGTCTGAGCTAAAGTTGGTTTGGCTAAAACTGTTGCAAGTGTAGCAGCGGTGACACCACTGACCTGTCCCAAAAAACTCCGACGGGAAGAGGGCGAGTTCTTCTTATTTTCGCTATTATTCTTTTTCACATCTAACTCCTGAAAATAAAGATTCTACTGATAGAAATATGCGGAATGGAGAGGTTTTTCCATCAATGTTTTTAGTTTGGTGAAGCAGTTGCCGGTATTGCTTCATTGGGAGACGGGCAAACAAAGATTAACAGGTCTAATGCTTTTTTCCAAGAATTTTATCAACTGATAGTTATAACTTATAATGACCATAATATTTTTCTTATTTTAAAAAAGACAGGCGGGTAGGTAAGGAAGGTTTAAAGGGGAATTATGCGGGATTTTTGGGTAAAAGGTGTGGTCTGAAATTTCAGCTATCGTGATCAAGCTACCTTTTGCGAGCCGTGTCGTTGGGCGACAAAATCTTGTGGGCAAAAGGCTGTCAGACTAAATTGTAGGAGAACTAACAGAAGAAGAGTACTCAGTGGCCCCGGACTAACGCCGCTGAACAACCCAACTAAAACTACGACGATAGTCACTGAGCACTCTGCTTCTGCCATTAGTATAAGCGAGTCTTATGCCAAAGTGTTAAATTATTTTTAAAATATTTTAAGTGCAATGACTTCAGTCATTTGGAAGATACTTATTGCAAAATTGTTAAGAGTAGTTTTTACCTTTATGACAAAGAATGTCACCTTCAGATGACAGAACGCGGCGGTTGCCGGGAAAAAATTACACATCACGTCTTTAATTCCTGATCCTGCATTGAATGATTCTGGTATCCACTGTAAACTTAAAAGCTTGTTTTTAGATTCATTCGACGCTGGCGATAGATAATGTCTGATTTTATCAAAACTGTAGTGTTGACAATTAGTGATTCGGCGGCGCGAGGTGAGCGCGAAGATTTATCCGGGCCAACAGTAGTTACCGCACTGGCGTCGCTCAAAGTTCAGATCATTGCGACTGAAATTATTTCTGACGAAAGGCCTTTGATAGCAGAGCGATTGAAATATTTTGCGGATGAAGCGCAGGTAGATTTAATCATTACGACGGGAGGCACAGGGTTTTCCAGTCGGGATGTAACGCCGGAAGCGACATTAGATACTATTGATCGTGAAGCTCGCGGGTTGGCTGAGTTGATGCGAGCTGAAAGCATAAAAATAACCCCGTTGGCTTCTCTTTCAAGAGCGGTTTGCGGGATCAGAAAAAAGACCTTGATCATTAATTTGCCGGGTAGTGTACGCGGCGCACGAGAGAATTTAGCGGCAGTTCTGAGATTATTGCCGCATGCCATTTCATTACTCAAAACGTAATCATCAATAAATATAAAATAATCATAATGAGTACAGCTTCGACAAATGAGAAAGTAGAGCAAGGACGGCAATGGGCTGAGGCGGAGTTACGCAATATCGCCATTGAGCGAACCGTTAAAATAAATTCAATTACCTGGAATGAGAGTGCCGAAAACTCGGTTTGGATTGCCGAAGTGGATAGTGCCGCTGGAGAGCATCATACCATCGCGCTTTCGTATGCTTCACTGACAGCTTGTGTGGATTCTGAAGCCGGACGCGCTGCGATGCACGAAAAGTTACGCGGCTTAGTGGGCGATTTGGCGCGCATTGAACGACGCGGATACCTTCGTTAGTTGAGCAAAAATTTCCCCTTCAACTGGAAACTTCAACAGCAAACTGAAAGGTTTGCTTTACTTTTTTTGAGGAAACTAAAGTGGCCTTGAAAGACCTGATTTCAATTGCAGACCTGACGCCGAAAGAAGTGCGTCAGATTTTTAAGACAACTGCCGCCATCAAAGCCCATCCGCGCGATTTTGCGGAAGCGCTGGCGGGGAAAAGTGTCGCGCTGATTTTTGAAAAACCGAGCCTGCGAACTCGCGTGACGTTTGATCTGGGAGCCACCCAAATGGGAGCTTCCTGCGTCTACCTCGATCATCAGGGCGTGCGCATTGGCGAACGTGAATCCGTCAAAGATATGGCGCTGAATTTAGAGCGCTGGGTAGATTTAATCGTGCTGCGAACTTACAGCCATGAAGTTGTGCAGGAATTTTCTGAGATCGCTTCGGTTCCAGTCATTAATGGTCTGTCAGAATGGTCGCATCCGTGTCAGGGATTAACCGATTATTTCACACTTACAGAAAAGGTCGGCGACAATTTGAAGGGCTTCAAAATCGCTTATGTTGGCGACGGAAATAATACTTGTCATTCATTGATCTTCGGAGCCGTGAAGCTTGGCGCGCACATCAGCGTCGGAGTTCCAAAAGGTTATGAACCTGACCCCGAAGTCCTGAAAATAGCCCGTAAACAAGCCAAAGCGACAGGCGCGAAAATTACTGTTGTGAATGATCCTTTTGCTGCCGTCGAGAACGCCAACGCGGTTTATACCGATGTCTGGGCTTCGATGGGGCAGGAAGCCGAAACAGAAAAACGGCGGGAAATCTTTTCGGCGTTTCGCGTGACAAAGAAATTGATGAAGGTCGCGGCGAAAGGTTCGTTTTTTATGCACTGCCTTCCCGCGCATCGTGGCGATGAAGTGGATGCCGCCGTGATAGATCAAAAAGGCTCAATTGTTTACGATCAAGCCGAAAACCGCCTGCACACGCAAAAGGGAATTATGTTGGAGTTGGTTAATCCGCAGTAAAAAAACTGGTCTTGGGTCTTTGTATTTTGGGCTTTGTTTTCTGAGCGGTGATCTTTAGGTTCCCTTGAAATAACAAGCCAAAGACCCAAACCCAAAGTCCAAAGCCCAACTCCGTAATGTTATGCCCGAAAATTCTAAGCCACGCTCCGTCGCCTTCTCCGCCGGCATTGTCAGCCTCGCCGTGATGGGCAGTCGTGTGCTGGGGTTAGTCCGTGAATTAATCTTCGCTGCATTCTTTGGTGCGGGCTTCGCGACAGACGCTTTTATCATCGCGTTTCGCATCCCGAATTTATTGCGCGATCTGTTCGGCGAAGGTGCACTCTCCGCCGCATTTGTGACGACGTTTACCAGTAAGCTGAATAACGAAGGCGAAGAATCTGCGTGGCGTCTGGCGAATTTGGTCAACAACGGATTATTCATCATCCTTTCCGTCATCGCCTTGCTGGGGATTATTTTTTCGCCGCAAATTGTTCATTTGCTGATGGACATGAATCCGCGACGTGGAATCATTGATCCGGTCAAAGCGCAACTCACTTTTGATCTCGCTGTGCAGATGACGCGCATCATGTTCCCGTTTTTATTGATGATTTCGCTCGCTGCAGTGGCGATGGGCGTGCTCAATACGAAAGGAATTTTCGGCGTTCCTGCTTCCGCCTCAACGATGTTCAATGTCGGTTCGATCTTCGGCGGATTATTTTGCTCGTATCTGTTTGCGCCGGAATATATTTCAAACATTGCTTCGGCAATCATTCACAGTCAACAACCACAACTAAGTCAGGCATCCGCCGCCCGCGCTATTGTTGGGATGGCAATCGGAACGCTCATCGGCGGGTTGATGCAATGGCTGATTCAGGTGCCCAGCCTGCGCAAAGTCGGGTATCGTTGGCAACCTGTGCTGAGTTTTACTGATCCCGGCGTGCGACAAGTCATGACGCTGATGGCTCCTGCGATTATTGGCGCGGCTGCTGTGCAAGTGAATGTTTTAGTCAGTACAAATTTCGCTTCAAGTTTAGGCGAAGGCCCGGTATCGTGGCTTAACTATGCGTTTCGTTTAATTCAATTTCCCATCGGCGTTTTTGGGGTAGCGATTTCAACAGCGACGATTACCAAAACTGCCCGCGAAGCCGCACAAGGTAAGCTGGATGAATTCCGAAAAACCATTGCTTCCTCGTTGCGCCTGACCATGCTGATGACAATTCCTTCGACGATTGGGCTGGTAGTCTTAGCGAAGCCCATCATCGGAATGATTTATGAACGTGGCAGATTCACTTCTTCAGACACGACACAAACCGCAGAAGCGATGATGTATTACGCCGTCGGATTAACCGCATATTCCGCAATCAAAGTTTTAGCTCCAGCGTTCTATGCCTTGAAAGATACGCGGATTCCGATGATGGCGAGCGTCCTCTCAATCATTACGAATTATTTTGTCGCTAAACTTTCCATTGAATATTTTGGTATCGGACATCGTGGTTTGGCGTTATCAGTTTCGGCGGTGGCGATTATCAATTTTTCGTTACTCTTTTTCTTTTTGCGCAAAAAACTTGGTGGCATCGAAGGCTGGGGATTATTACAAACTTTTGTCAAAGTGCTGGTTTCGGCTTTATTAATGGGAGCGGCGTGTTATTTTATCAGCGAGCAACTAATAAAATTTCTTGGAAGCGAAAAATTAATCGCCCGCATTCTTACTGTTGGAATTTCGGTTGGTGTTGGAGCGTTGATTTTCGGGATTGCTGCCAAACTGATGAAAGTTAACGAATTAGAAAAATTAACAGCGACAATTAGTCGTAGATTCGGTAGATAAGAAGAAAATCTAGCCGCGAATTAACGCGAATTTTCACGAAAACTCTTTTAGACAGGATGGACAAGATTAGTTTCAGGATTTACGAGATATGAACATCAACGAATAACATTCCTGTTCATCTTGAGAAAATCATGTCAATCCTGTCTGGTCTTGTTCGTGAAAATTCGCGTTAATTCGCGGCAAAACCAACATGCTAACAGTTCGAAATATTTCAAAATCCTACGCCGGAGTGAAAGCGTTGAAATCCGCTTCGTTCGATTTGCGGGCGGGCGAAGTTCACGCGCTCATCGGAGAAAATGGAGCCGGAAAATCCACGCTGATAAAAATTATCACCGGAGCCGTCGAAGCTGACAGCGGTGAATTATTTCTTCACGAAACCCCTGTCATTGCGAATTCTCCGCAACATGCACGCAGCTTGGGCATCGCCGCAATTTATCAACAACCTGCGCTTTTTCCTGAATTAACTGTTGCCGAAAATATCGCTTTCGGGATGGAGCGCAAAGGATTGTGGAGCCGCATCAATTGGCGTAGTCGTCGCCAAATCGCCGAAAAATTATTAGCACAAGTCGGAGCGAAAATTGATCCTGAAGTGTTGGCGAGCGAGCTTTCGATGCCGCAGCAACAGCTCGTAGAAATTGCGCGTTCGCTCGGAGCTGAGGCTAAAGTTCTCATCATGGATGAGCCAACGGCTTCGCTGTCAGAAGAAGACACACAAAATCTTTTTCGCGTCATTCGTGAATTACGTTCGCGCGGCGTTGGCATCATTTACATCTCGCATCGCCTCGAAGAATTGCCCGTGATTGCTGACCGCGTAACGGTTTTGCGCGACGGCGAAACAATTGCTACGAAGCCGATGGCGGAGGTTGATCGTAATGAATTAATTCGTTTGATGGTCGGACGTGAACTTTCCGCAGTGTTTCCAAAACGTCTGGTTTCATTAGGTAAAACTGTCTTTGAACTCAAAAATCTGAGTAGTGCTGCGGCAGGTGTGCGCAACATAAATCTGTCCATCCGCAGCGGAGAAATCCTCGGACTCGCCGGACTTGTCGGAGCCGGAAGAACAGAGCTCGCGCGAACAATTTTCGGCTTAACTCCAGCCGATGATGGCGAAATTTTTCTGAACGGCGAGAGCCTGAAAATTAATAATCCAAGTGAAGCCATCGCCCACGGCATCGCGTACGTCCCTGAAGACCGGCGACGACACGGCGTAGTGTTAGAACTTCCCATCAGTCAAAACGTGACGCTGGCTTCGCTCAAAAATCTATCAAAATCCGGCGCGTTGAATTTTGCGCAGGAGCGTGAAATCTCGAAAGAATACGTGGAAAAATTAGCTGTCAAAACTCCGGCGATTTTTGCAACGGCGAGTACTCTTTCCGGCGGCAATCAACAAAAAGTTGCGTTGAGCCGCTGGCTGGCGACGGAGCCTAAAGTATTGATTTTAGATGAGCCGACGCAAGGCATTGACGTTGGCGCGAAATCCGAAATTCATTCGCTGATGTGCGATTTAGCTGAGCGCGGCATGGCGATTCTGATGATTTCTTCTGAGCTGCCGGAAGTGTTGGGAATGAGCGATAGAATTGCTGTCATGCACGGCGGAAAAATCGCGGGAATTTTGGAGCGGGAAGAGGCTACGCAGCAGAAAGTTTTGTCGTTGGCGTTAGGTCACGAAAATGTGGAATAAACTTTTAGATCGTTGCTGATTATAACTCGATATGTTTTTTCTTGGATAAGTTTAAATGGAAGACCAAATCGAAAACCAAGATTTTGATGAGGAAGATTATTATCCAAGCTGGCTTGGTCAAGCTCTCCTGACAAATGATTTGCCATGGAACGACGCAAAGACTTGGACGATCCAAGAGTTTCTTAGTGTTTATACGCTCCATGATTCTTACTGGGTAAATCTTATTTATGATGTAGCTAACGACAACGAAGTGACGTTAGTAATAATGTGGGATGCCGTTTGGTTACCCGATGAAATTGCAAAAAGCACTGCTCTTGTTAATGATTGGCCACTTTTATTCATAAAACTTGAAGGCATTCGCCAAGTATCAACCCAAGGGTATGAGCAAGTACCGAACGTACATCGTGGAATTGCTAAGACTGAAATTGAAGAAACTGACAGGAAAAAAGTGTTTGTTATTCACGATCATTTCTGTGGGAACGTAGAAATTGTTTTTGAAGGCGAAGCTCATTTTTTAGCACTCAATACGAAGAGAGAGTTTTTGAAAATCTAAACTTCAATTATGGGACGAAAATTTCTTCAGAATCATCACTGAACTGACAGTTCATCGTACAAAAGAAAATGATCCTCTCAAACTTAAAATCCGTCCGCAATCAACGCGAACTTGCCGCGTTATGCGCATACATCGGACTGTTAATTTTCGTCGGCATCGTCGCGCCTACATTTTTCAATGCGTCCAACTGGCGTGATTTAGCCGTGACGAATGCGCCTGTCCTCATCATCGCCGTTGGGATGACGATGGTGATTTTGTGTGGGCAGATTGATATTTCTGTCGGTTCGCAATTCGCAGTGTTTAGTATGCTCGCAGGAGCCTTAGCCAAAACCGGATTGCCGATGCCGATACTGATTTTATTGGTTCCGGTGATTGGTGCGATGTTTGGCGCAGTCAATGGATACTTCATCGCCTACCTAAAAATGCCTGCCATTGTAGTTACCTTGGCGACACTGGTGATTTGGCGCGATGGACTCCGATGGATTACTGAAGGCGCGTGGGTGCAGGATTTGCCAGCCAGCTTTCAATGGTTCGGAGTCGGACAAGCTACCGGACAATTTTTAATCGTAGTCATTGCGATAATTGTATTGCTCGCGTTTCGTTGGGGCTTGAATAACTTAGGCGCAGGACGCGCAATTTACGCCGTAGGTTCTGACGCGGAAGCCGCGCGATTGGCAGGCATCAATCCGCCGCGTGTGATTTTTTCAGTGTTTGCATTGATGGGCGCGTTGACGGCACTCGCGGCTTTGCTCAACGCGATTCGGTTTAGTTCAATCCCAAGCAATTCAGGAATGGGTTTAGAGATGAAAGCCATCGCCGCCGTAGTCGTGGGCGGGACGATGATTACTGGTGGACGCGGCACTTTAATCGGGACGCTGATTGGTATTTTTTTGTTGGGGACAATTGGTACTGCGCTGACGTTTGCGGGGATCAATCCGTTCTGGGAAAAAGCAATTCAAGGCGGAGTTATTCTGGCTGCGCTGGCGTCGGATATTATTTTAAGCAGAGTGCGAAGCACGAAAAACTCCCCTCCTGTCTTAGGAGGGGTGCCTGTAGGGCGGGGTGGTCTGTCTTGAAATCCTAACCACCCCCAGCCCCTCCTCGGACAGGAGGGGGGCTTTTGGGTTACTTATTTTTTACTTTTACATTAACGAATGAATCCGACTACTCCGCACTCCACAATCCAAAACCCGCAATTGCTTGCGCCGCTTCGGGCGCGATTGTTTCCCAATCAGGAATGGGCGTTGTTGATTGCGTTGATCGTTGAATGCGCGATTTTTAGTGTGACAGGAAATAATTTTTTGTCGGCCAATAATGGTTTTGAAATTGTTCGCCTCAGCGTAGAAATCGGCTTGCTCGCGCTGATCTTGACTCCCGTGATTATTACCGGAGGCATTGATTTATCGGTCGGTTCGATGATGGGTTTGGCAGCGGTCACGCTGGGCGGATTGTGGCACGATGCGCATTGGCCATTGGCGTTCGCTGCACTCGGTGCGTTGGTACTTGGGGTTTTAGGCGGCGGATTAAATGCGCTGCTGATTGCACGATTAAATCTGCCGCCGCTGATTGTCACGCTGGGGACGTTTTCGCTGTATCGAGGACTCGCCGAAGGCATCACGCGTGGACTGGAAAGTTATCGCGGCTTTCCTTCCGAATTTTTGTTCTGGGGGCAGGGATATTTAGGCGGAATTATTCCTCCGCAATTATTTATTTTATTGCTCGCCATTATCGGAATCTGGTGGTGGCTGCATCGTAGTATTTACGGGCGGAGCCTGTACGCCATTGGTTTTTCTGCCGAAGGCACACGCTACGCCGGAGTGCCTGTTGCAAGGCGGCTGATGTGGGTGTATGTGCTGTCAGGATTCGTTGCCAGTGTCGCCGCCATTATTTATGTGGCGCATTTGGGACAGGCAAAATCTGATGCCGGAACGGGCTACGAATTGATGGCAATTACGGCAGTCGTGTTAGGCGGGACTTCAATTTTTGGCGGACGCGGAACGGTGCTGGGAACAGTGCTGGGACTCTTCGCCGTTGTGATTTTGCAGAACGGATTGCGTCTTAGCGGGCAGCCGACGGAACTGGCAGGAATCCTGACCGGAGTTCTGTTGTTAACGACAATTTTTATAGATCGCGTAGCGCATTATCGCGCGGCGCGTCCAAACACAATTCAAGAAAATCTTACCGAGGAATTCGAAGTGAAAAATTCACAGGTGGCAATTCTCAGCGCAGTCATTTTGGGCGCGGCATTAATCATCGCGGGCAGCAACTGGATGCTGATTCGATCATTAGTTTCAAGCGGAGTTCCGGCTCCAACTGCGAGTAATTCTGCGGCAACGCCCACGACTTCAAACAAAAAGCTAACCATCGCGTTAATGCCGAAAGCAAAGGGCGATCCGTACTTTGTCAGTTGTCGTCTCGGTGCGGAAGAAGCCGCGAAAGAATTGGGTGTTGAATTGCTATGGGACGGCCCCACCAGCCTTGATCCCGCGAAACAAAATGAAGTCGTTGAAGCGTGGATTACGCGCGGCGTAGACGCTATCGCCGTCAGCGTCGAAAACCGCGAAGCAATTTCCAGCGTGCTGCGAAAGGCGCGTCAAAAGGGCATCAAAGTGTTGACGTGGGACGCCGATGCTGAAAAAAATGCCAGAGATTTTTTGATTAATCAGGCGACGCCGCAAGGCATCGGCTACACGCTGGTAGATGAAGCGGCGCGGATGCTGAACGGCTCTGGCGAGTTCGCCATCATCACCGGAAGCCTGAGCGCGGCGAATCAAAACGAATGGATTACACATATCAAAGCCCGTCTCGCCGAAAAATATCCAAACCTGAAAATGGTAGGAATTAAGCCCAGCGATGACGACCGCGACCGCGCTTTTACCGAAGCGCAAAACATTATGAAGGTGTATCCGAACGTCAAATTAATCATGGGAATCGCCGCTCCCGCCGTTCCCGGAGCCGCCGAAGCCGTCAAGCAATCAGGCCGCAAAGATGTCAAAGTCATGGGATTGTCGTTGCCGAATTTATGCAAGCAATACGTCCACGAAGGAGTGATTGAAAGCGTGATTTTATGGAATACAACTGACCTCGGATATTTGACGGTGCTGGCTTCACGCGCCACTGTGAACGGAGAATTGAAACAGGGAAGCAAAGATTTATCCGCGAATCGCTTGGGGAAAATTGAAGTGAAAAATGACGAAGTGATTCTGGGTGCGCCGTTTATTTTTAATGCAGGGAATATTGATAAATTTAATTTTTGAGAAGAATCTTGAATCTAAGCAGTCAATTTTGATAATCAAGATTTTACTTGACGGTATTCTTTTTTGATTCTAATGTAGAATAGGTATTCATTTAACAGCACCATAAATTTTTCCCAGTACGATATTGTAGTTCTTTTGATTAGATTTTAGCTCGTGAAAACGAATATTTCTCCGACTCATTCGCTATTCTGTTCGAATCGGAGAGGATGCTTTTCCTCTTATTACTTTGTAAACGTTACGAATCTCTTGAAAGGAGACAATCAAATGAAATTTTTTCAGTTTTTCAAACTATTAGGCATAGCGTTCTTGGCTTTTGCTTTTCTCTCAAATGAAGCGTCAAGTCAAACAAGACGTGAAAGTGAAAGCGAAGGGAAGCGATACCGAGAAGCAGATAATCCAACTAAACCTGTAATTGGAAAGTTTATAAAAGATTCCCCTGACGCGGTGAAAGGTGAGTATGTTGTTGTTCTAAAGGATAGTACACCGGAGGATGAAGTTGCGGTTATCTTTAAAGAGTTCAAGTTGAGATATAAAATTGAGCTTATTGGTGGTGAAAAGGATGGAATATGGACTTCAGCTTTAAAAGGATTCGGATGTTATGCGGATGAAAACACGGCTCGAATAATAAGCGAAGACCCTAGAGTAGACTTCGTCTCTGAAAATGTAAAGATGCCAGTTTCCACCGTTACCCCCCCCCGTTAAACAATTATAAAAAAGAAATTGACTTAGGCTACCTACCACCCCAAAGTGCCATTTCAGCCTCTCCTGAAACTGACCAGCAAAACGCTTGGTACAACCTGACTCGAATTAGTATTCGAGCCAATACGCTTGGCGTTGCTCCTGGACCTACATTTAAAACCTACCACTATACTAATACAGGAAAGGATGTCCGAGTCTATGTAATTGATAGTGGTCTTTTGACCACTCATAATGAATTTATTAATATCAACAGAACCGTTGTTCAATTACAAGGCGATGGTTTCCCGCTCAATTATGACGGTACTGGTCATGGAACTGCTGTATCTAGTATGATTGCTGGTCAGACCTTAGGAGTTGCAAAACAAGTGGATCTCACAGTTGTAAGAGACCCGTTTCAAACCATTGCAAGTAGGATAGCCTGTGTAAATTGGATTAAGAATGACATGATTAATTGGCCGAACACTGCTGTGCTAAATATGTGTTGGTCAATCTTAGATCCAAATAACACGTGGGCTGCGTTTGATATTGCATTAACAAGTTTACTTAACACTCAAAAAATATTTGCCGTAGTAGCATGTTCTTATACGTTAGATGGATCTACCCCGTGGAACTTAGCAGTCCAAACGCCGACTCGTCTTCCGGGAGTATATAATGTTCAATCAACAGATAGTGCAGATGGTCTATTCGGGCTAAATGGTCCTCAATCGCCGAATGGTACTCCGTACCTTCGTCCATCATTGGGTCCTTATGTTGATATATTTGCTCCAGGTGCTCAAAATTTTCAATTCGGGTTTAACGATATTCGCGGGATTAGAATTGCTTTAGCAAGTAGTAATACCGGTTATGATGACCTCAATGTTGGTTCTTCTGTAGCAGCTCCTTTAGTATCCGGGGTAGCAGCAATGTACCTACAAAGTAGCCCTCGGGCAGCTCCATATCAACTACGAAATGCACTTACAAAAACGGCTACGAAAGACCTAGTAGCCACATCTTCTGGTCTTGACGGCTCCCCCAACCTACTTTTGTATAGTAATTTTGGGATGCCATATACTGCGAATGCTGCTAATTATTTGCTAAATCTGGCAGTACCGGGTGGGATTGTTTCATTGTTCGGTGATTTTGGAAGTGCCGCTACGAGAGTGACCGTAGAAGGGGTAACTAATAGTTCGGAAGTGGATTGTACGATACTATATGCTGGCGCAGGTCAGATCAATCTAGCTATACCCGCAGGTATTCCACTAGACGCCCCATCAATGCTGAAAATTTATAATGGAACCACACTTATCGGACATGGTGCTCCGATGATTCGCAGACTTGACCCTGGGGTCTTTACAGCCAATAGCGTAGGTACGGGGCTGGCGGCTGGTCAATTGCTGCGAGTTAATAAAGTTACTTCACAGCAATCTACTGAGGAACTCTCAGCCACAGGTAATATACTAAATCCTACCACAGAAGATGCCTACCTTATTCTTTATGCAACGGCAATCAGGAACCGATTTGAGCTATCACAAGTTATCGCTAAGGTAAATGGAGTTACTGTGCCTACCGCATACGCAGGTCCGCAGGGTTTTTATGCGGGACTTGATCAGATAAATATTGGCCCGCTCCCAAGTAGCTTAAAAGGAATAGGGCTAAAAAATTTTAATCTGACAGTTGAAGGAATTCCTGCCAATGTTGTACAAGTCAATTTACAATAAATTTCTCTTACTCTGACCCTACAAGAAATGAGCCTCACCCTCATTAGGGGCAGGGATTTATTTCAGGGTAAAGCTTTTAATCATCAGCCTGCCGAATTAATATCAAAACTCCCACAGAGTTCCCGTTAGTTTCATTTTCTTTGTCACGTACTATTTCGCATCCTCATTCACCTCAAAAATCCCAAATGTATTATTATCTTCATCCACAAAATAGCCCTGCCAGCAGCGACCGGGAATCGCAAATTTCGGAAAGGCGATTTGTCCTCCGTTTTGCAAAATCAGTTCACTGGTTTGATCGAAATTTTCTATCCGGATAGAGCAGACAAAGGCATTTGATCCATGTTCGGGTGATGGGATTATCGCAGGACGCTTGAGCAATCCACCGTTCATGCTATTGGTTTCGATGCGGTAATATTCCAGCGGGAGATGCTCTTCTCTGATGAATTTCCAGCCGAAAACTGCTTCATAAAATTTTACTTCTCTTGCAGGGTTTGATGACTGAATTTCAAAATATCCGATGATGTTCATAAAAAATATACTCAGGGTTTTTAGACAGGATTGACAAGATTTTTTTCACGATTAACAGGTAGTTTCCATAAATTAAAATCTCCTGTAAATCCTGCAATAAATCTTGTCAATCCTGTCTAATAAAACTATTTATTGAGAATCAAAACTCCCCACGGACTCCCCGTTAATTTCAGTTTTTTCGTCACTGCCTGCGTTGCGACATCTACGACGGAAACGTCATTGGACGGGCCGTTGGCGGTGAAGAGAGTTTTTCCATCGGGAGAAACAGCGATGCCCCACGGCCTTTGCCCGACTTCAAAATTTGCGGTGGTTTGATTCGTCGTCGTATCTACGACAAAGACTTTTTTACCGCGTCCAGTGGTAACGTAAAGCTGTTTAGCGTCGGGCGAAAGGGCTAATCCCATCGGCTTGATTTCTCCGGCTTTACCGATTTCGATGTCTTTGATTTTTGTATTCTTCACGGTGTCCAGCAGCGAAATCGTTCCATCATTTTCAGCATTGACGTAAGCGTGTTTGCCGTCAGGTAAGAAGGCGACGTTGCGTGGACGATGTCCGACTTTGATGGTTTTCACCAGCTTTTTCGTAGCGACATCAATGACAGAAACAGTGCCGTCACCTTCAGAAGTTGAATACACTGTCTTTCCGTTCGGCGCGAGCGTCACGCCTTCGGGTTCGCCTCCGGTTTTGATGGCTGCGGTGATCGTACCTGTCGCGATGTCAACGAAGCTGACACTGCCGATTTCTTTACCGTCTTTTGATTTTTCGCCGATGTCTTCGTTAGAAATAAAAAGCGTTTTGCCGTCCTGACTGACCGCGAAATTTTCAGGGTCAGAGCCGCCAGGTAAAACTTTGACAATTTTATTGTTTGCAACATCAAACACGCCGATGCCGTCTGCGCTGCGGTCAGGTGGAGGCAGCTTGCTTTCGTCTGTGCCTGGAGGCGAGAGCGGCGATCCGCTGAGCGCGACATAAATTGTTTTTCCGTCAGGACTCGCGTGAATTCCGCGCGGACGTTTGCCCAGCGGAATCGTCGCAATGACTTCCAGTGAAGTGCCGTCAATGATGCTCAGATCGCCGGAAGTTTCATTCGTGACGAAGATGCGAGAGCCGGATTTCCATTCGGGAATTGCTGCGGGAGCTTTTGATGCAGTTGCGTTTGGAGCAGTGTTAGCGGGTGGTTGCGAACAACTGGCGGCAAGACGTGCGACGAGTGAGAGGGCCATTAATTGGGGCTTCAGAGATTTCTCCTGAGTAGCGCAAACTTTCCAGTTTGCGATTTGGTAGCCAAATAATTGTAAGAAAACTGAAAAATGGATTCGGTTTTCATGAAATAATTTCTGTTGGGAAAACGCAAACTGGAAAGTTTGCGCTACATTTATTTTCCAGTTTGCTTATTTAAAATTAAAATTTACTTCACTCGCGCTGGCAGGTGAAAGTGTGACTTGCTGTTCTTGTTTTCCTAATTCTTCATGCCAGATTTCTAAAGTGTAATTTCCCGGCGGAACATCGCGCAGTGTGAATGTTCCATCGGCTCCGGTGACGGCAAAATACGGATGCGCGACGGCGCCGACCCACGCATGCATCCACGCATGGATATTGCATTTTACCTTGATCATGACTTCGGGCTGCGTGAATTTTCGAGTGAACGGTTCGGTGTCGGGAGCCTGGCTTTGATTCCATTCGCGGTTAATTTCCGGCATCGGATGAATGTTGTGCGTGACCGGATCAGAATTTTTCACCTTCAGAGTTTGCCCGACCTGAATGCCCAGTACGCGCGGATGAAACCAGCAACCATTTTGGTCTATGACGACGGGATTGGTCGGCGGCTCGAAATTTTTTCCTTCCAATCCCTGTTTGATGTAGACAAAAACATTGGCAAGATTTCCGTTGGCGTTGACGGTGATGCTTTCGTCAGAAACGGAATTTGGATGCAACTTTGCGCATTGCGGATCGGCATCCATGTTGACGATTTTGTGGGAAGATTTTTTGCCGGAAAAATGAATTTTCCCTGAAATCGTTCCGGTTTCTTTAAGATCAACTTTGAAAAAATTTGGAGCGGGTTCCGGTGCAGGAGTTGATTTGGAACAGGAAGAAAAGTTAAAAGTGATGAGTGATGAGGAAAGCACTATCAATATTACGTTTAATTTGGTTTCGCGGAGCAATTGCATAAAAAGTTTATTTCAGATTAGCGACTCTAAAAACTTTATAGACTCTATGGACTCACTTTGGGTGCGCCAACATTCACTGGAATTTCTCCGGTTAATGATTCGAGAAATGCGACCAAATCCTGACGCTCCTGCGCGGATAAAATCAGCGGTTTTATTTCTTTGTCCAGTTGCGGATTGGAACTGCCGCCGCCGAGATAAAAATCAATTACTTCTTTCAAGGTTTTCAAGCTTCCATCGTGCAGGTACGGCGCAGTTTTCGCAACGTTGCGAAGGCTTGGCGTCCGAAATGCGCCCCGGTCAGTTTCTATTTTTGTTTGGTTGAAACGCCCTAAATCTTTCAGCTCGCCGCTTGAATCCATTCCAGCTCCGAGATTATGAAATTGTCCATCGGTGAAGAGCGCGGATTTTTCTCCAATGGTGTGGCAGGTCGCACAATTTCCTTTATTTTTATTGGAGAAAATTTCTAATCCTCGAATGGCGGGTTCACTTAACGCTTGCTTGTCGCCTCCGAATTGATATTTATCGAAGGGAGAATTTCCGCTCAGAAAAGTGCGCTCAAAGCTGGCGATGGCTTTTTCAATTTTTTCCATCGTAATCGAACCGCTCCCGAATACCTGGTTGAATTCCTGTTGATATGACTGATTTGTCTGGAGTTTGGTGACACAAGCTTCGTGCGGCAAATTCATTTCTTTCGGATTGGCAATCGGTTCACCTGCCTGCGCTTCAAGGCTGGCGGAGCGTCCATCTAAAAATTGTAAGCTATTGTACGCAGCGTTCAATAACGACGGGGAATTTCGTGTGCCGGTTTGCCCGTTGATTCCTTTCGCTACCGGCAATCCATCAGAGAAATAAACAGCAGGATTGTGGCAAGTGGCGCAGGAAATTGTATTGTCACTGGAAAGCTGCGGGTCGTAAAAAAGCCTGCGCCCAAGTGCAATGGCTTCCGCTGTGGGTGGATTACCGGCTGGAAAATTCACGGCAGGCAATCCCGCCGGAGCTTCAATTTTTAGGGCAACTCCAAGAGGGATTGCGGCTTGATCCAATTGCTTTTGCTGCCCGCAGGAAAAGGCTGTCAGGGCGAGCAACAAAATAAATAAAACTCGTTTTGCCATAAACACTAAACAGAATCAGGATTTTGAAAACCAGCAATGTCAGGATTTCCGATTGTCGCATTTCATTCCGGCTTTTACCAAATCAGGTGATGACGGCAGCGGCTGAGCGGCTTGCCACATTAGGATTGATTGTATAAAAGTGAATTTCATATTCTGCATAATGGAATAAAATCAAATTGCTGAATTTTTAATAAACGAACTAACTATCAATAAAATCAATAATATTGTACCGCATAGCGGAATTGTGGATTTTAAGACGATTTCAATTTGCAATGCTGGTTGGGAATATCTACTATTCTTCTTCCACCATTCTAAATCAGGCTGAAATTTTTCAGGTAGTTTTGCGGTAGTCTAACAAAAACATCTTTCGTTTAGATTTTTCCCGATCAAAAAAAATCAATCTGGCATTCAGCCGGATCGCAGTTGTATCTCATTTCGTTGTAATTTGTGATCTATTCCACGAAAAAGAATCTTACGTGTCATCAATAAGGAGTCTTCCCAAAAATGAGACATCAAAAATTTAGTAAAATCTTAGAATTCGCTTTAGTGCTGAGTTGTGTTGTCGGGTTCAGCGCGGCGTTGTTCGCGCAAGGCGCAAAGCCTGCTGAATGGCTGATGGATGGTGGTGATGTCGAACGCACCGGCTGGCAAAAGAATGAAACCACTCTTTCGCCTACGACAGTCAAGAATATGAAGTTGCTCTGGAAAACCAAGCTCGATAATACACCGCGCCAGATGCACAATCTTTTGCCCGTTTTGATCGCCAGCAATGTCAAAACAGCGCGCGGTACAAAACAAATCGTGTTAGCAACGGGTGTCACCGATAATCTTTACGCCCTTGATGCTGAGTCGGGCGAACAAATCTGGAAACTTCATTTTGAAGGTAGCTGGGCACCTCCTGCGGGCGGTGGACGTGGCGCAGGAATTTTGTGTCCGGGCGGTATTACGGCAACGCCTGTGATTGGCGCGGGAAAATCTGAAGGCGAATACATTGTCTATACGGCTGCGTGGGATGGCACACTACGACGTGTTGACCTTGCCACTGGTAAAGAGATCGCCCCTCCTGCGAAGTTTATGCCACCGAACGGCAAGCCTTACGCGCTGAACCTTTATAAAAATTCGATTTATGTTCACACGGCACAGGGCTGTGGCGGTAATCCGAACATGGTGTACATCTACGATCTGGCAACTGATAAAGTCGGAGCGTGGGGACCTGCGGGTGGCGGTATGTGGGGGCGCACCGGAGGCGCAATCAGTTCAAAAGGTGTGATGTACACGGGAACTGGCGACGGCCCGTGGAATCCCGAAAATGGTGTCTATGGCAACGGTATCATCGGTGTCGCACAAGACCCTGTGACGAAGGCTGGAAAATTGATGGATTATTATGGGCCTTCGAATGCTGAGTGGCTGTGGAAGCGCGATCTGGATATGCAGGTCACGGCTTCGATTTTCAAATACAAAGGCAAAGAGTTAATGGTAGACGCGGGCAAGGAATGCCGAATTTACTTGATGGATACGGAATCCATCGGCGGTGACGACCATCGTACGCCGCTGCATCGCACACCGCTGTATTGCAACGAAGAAGTGAATTTTGCTTCGGCGGGCGTGTGGGGTTCGCTGGCTTCGTGGGAAGACAGTAAGGGGGCGCGCTGGGTGCTGTCACCGTTCTGGGGGCCAAAGCATTCCCAATTCAAAGCACCAATTGAAAATGGTGTCACCAAAAAAGGCGGTGTGGTTGCATTCAAAGTTATGGACGACAAGGCTGGCAAGCCGACGCTAACCCCCGCGTGGATTTCGCGTGACATGGATCGTGGCGAACCGCCCATCATCGCCAATGGAGTCGTGTTTGCTTATGGTAGCGGCGAAGATACGGATCAAGCTGCTTATGACATTGGTTTGTCTTATAACCGTCAGGAAAATCGCATTAAGAATTCGACCAAAGCAGTTTTGTATGCACTTGATGGGCAAACAGGAAAAGAGTTGTGGAATAGCGGCGATGCTATCGCTTCGTGGAATCACTGGAGCGGGCTGTCGGTTGCCAATGGTCGCGTCTATATCAGTACATTCGATGGTTATCAATATTGCTTCGGCATTGCGAGTAGTGCTCCGCAATCAGCCGCGAAAGGAGCCAAATAATGACTCAAATGAAAAAAATATTTGCGATGATAATTTGTCTGTGCGCCTTGGCTGGAATTGCTCAGGCACAACGCGGCGGCGGCAATGACTGGCTGACCGAAAATGCTGATGCGCAACGTACTGCCAACATTAAAAACGATGCCAAAATTAGTAAGGATTCCGTCACGAAGCCTGCGACTTTTAGTTTTCTGTGGAAAGTGAAAGCGAAAAATCAACCGACCCAGCTTAACAATTTGATGCCGCCTGCGACACTGGAGCGACTGATTGGTTATAAGGGATTTCGCATGCTCGGTTTTGTCGCAGGCAGCGGCAATACCCTCACTGCGATTGATACGGATTTAGGTCGTCTCGAATGGGAAAAGAAATTACCGGCAGCGATGAGTGTGCCCGGGACGCTCACTTGCCCCGGCGGGATGACGACGGGTGTAGTTCGTCCAACCAGTTCCATGATGTCGAGTGGGGGCGGCGGCGGATTTGGCGGTCCCGGTCGCAGCAATCCGGCGAAAAGTACAGTTGGTGAAGCAGGCGCAGGCGCAGCGAATCTGGCTGCGGTTCCGCCACCACCACCCGGGCCTCCTCCGGGAATCCAACCACAGCAGCAGCGTCCTGCCGCCGCTGCTGCTCCGAATCGCCCAACGGCTCCGCCCATCGGCGCGGGATTTGGCGGCGTGAGTGTCGTGTACGCACTGGCGAGCGATGGCATGTTGCACGGCATGCATTTGTCGAATGGTACGGCTTATCAGGAGCCGATCAAATTCCTTCCGCCGGGCGCGAATGCCAGCGGATTAATTATCGTTGATGGCATCGCTTATGCCGCGACGACCAATGGTTGCGGCGGCGCAGCGAATAGTCTGTATGCTTATGATTTTGAAGCGCAGAAAGTAACAAGCTGGAAAGGTGAAGTCGTCGGCTCAGCAGGTGCGGCATTTGGTGACGGGACGGTTTATGTTGCCACCACCAATGGAGTCACCGCGCTTGATGGAAAAACCCTGCAAGTCAAAAGTTCGTACACCGCAGCGGGGGCAGAATTTTCTTCGACACCAGTAGTTTTCCAACACAATGGCAAAACAATGGTGGCGACCGCGACCAAAGACGGCAGCGTGCATTTACTGGATGCGGCAAATCTTTCATCAGCAGTAGCGACGACAGCAGCGGCAGGTAAAGACTCTGCGCCGGGTTCGTTGGCAAGCTATCAGGATGCCAGCGGGACGCGCTGGATTCTCGCGGCGCACAACGGCGGACTGCCTTCAGGATTCTCCGCAGAAGGTGTGACCAAAGGTACAATTCTGGCGTGGAAACTGGTGGAAGCCGGAGGAAAATTCACGCTCGCGCCCGGCTGGGCTTCGCGTAATTTGGTTTCGCCGCTTACACCCACAATTATTAACGGCGTAGTCTTTGCTACCTCCGGCGGCGAATTCCGCACCAGTGACAGCAAGGTCACGGCGGCGGCACGGGCGGCTCGTTCAGGGCGTGCGGTGCTTTACGCGCTGGATGGTGCAACCGGCAAAGAGTTGTGGAATAGCGGAACTACGATTACCTCATTTGCTCGCGGCGGTGCGCTGTCGGGTGGAATGGGGCAGCTTTATCTGACGACGTATGACGGCATGATTTATGCCTTTGGTTATCCGATGGAACATTGATTTGAAACATAGATAATGCAGGGTTGTCGCAGTGGCAGACAACGAACGGTGGTTCTTTGGAATCCATGTTGTCAGCCCTGCATTATTTTCAATGTTTGCGAGGTATAAAGTAGTTATGAAATTCAATGTTCAGATAATTCGTGTAGCTTTGCTTGTCAGTGCCATCGTTATTTTAGCGATTCAGTTTTCGTCAGCGCATCAGACACGCCCGATGCCGGACGGAGTTGGGAAAGCCGAAACACAGAAGATGTGTTCGTCTTGTCATGATCTGGATAAATCACTTTCGCTGAAGCAGGATAAAGCCGCCTGGCAGCGCACGGTCGAGAAAATGGTGTCTTTCGGGTTGAAAACTTCGGATGAGGAAATGGCTCTCGTGACGGAATATCTGGCGAAAAGCTATCCTGCCGATGAAGCACCACGACTCAATGTTAACAAAGCCGAGGCAATTGATTTTGAAAGTATTCTTGGACTCAAACGTTCGCAGGCGAAAGCCATCATTGCGTACCGTGAGAAAAACGGTGCTTTTAAATCCATCGCCGATCTGAAAAAAGTTCCCGGCATTGAAGCCGAAAAAATTGACGCGAAAAAAGACCGATTAATTTTTGAATGAAACGAATTCTCATCAGTTTAGGATTGCTTCTGACCGTCTTGGGCTGTCTGGCCGCAACACGCTTACCGCAAAATTGTTCAGAAGCCGTGACTGCTCTCGAACAGCAAGTTGAAGCGCAACGAAAATTGCTTTGGGATTGGGCTGGATTAATTCGCTACGGCAGTGAAAATACGGAACTTCCGAAAACGAAGCCGGATGAAAACCGCGTCGTTTTCATTGGTGACGAAATTACTGAAAACTGGGGAGCGTCATCTTTTTTTTCCGGTAAGCCTTACATCAATCGCGGAATTAAAGGACAGACTTCACCGCAAATGTTGGTGCGCTTTCGGCAGGACGTGATTATGCTGAAACCGAAAGTTGTCGTCATTCTGGCTGGCTCCAATGATCTTGCCAGCGTGACCGGGCCGATTACACAGGCGATGTTTGCGGAAAATATTACTTCGATTGTTGAGCTGGCAAAAGTTAATAATATCAAGGTTGTGTTGGCTTCGATGACGCCGATTTGTGATTGTTATGCAAAGCAATCTCTGCTTAGACCATTCGGGAAAATTATCGGCATGAACGGCTGGTTGAAAAGTTATGCTGAACAAAGCGGCTCTGTTTATTTAGATTACTATTCAGCGTTGGCGGAAGGTCGAAATTTGAAAAAAGAGTTCACGAATGACGGACTGCTTCCGAATGAGGCAGGATATGCGGTCATGACTCCACTGGCAGAAAAAGCACTTGCTCAGGCGTTAGGAAAAGTTCAATAAACTTCAGTTTGTTGCTCTTTTTTATCACTGTAACTTTATTGATAAGCCTCAACAAACTGAAGTTTGTTGGACTCTTGACCGCATCAACGAAACTAATTTTTTAATACATCATCCATAGGACTTTCTCACTTATGTTGAATCTAACGAACATTCAGGACGCTCTTGACGCGGGAGCGGGAATTTTTCGGCTTGAACCTTGCTGGGTTCCTCGTTCATTTCTGATTCCAGGTCGAAGATTAAAACTTCATCCCGACGATCTGTATGCATTCGGCGGACATCGGGGTGGCATTGATGAACGCTGGTTTTCTTCGACGACGAAGGCTTCCAACGGCGAGCATACACTGGAAGACGAAGGGCTGAGCTATGTTCGATTAGAGAATGGAAAACATTTTCTGCTGAAAGATGCGATTGAAATTGCGGGCGACCAAATTCTCGGCGCAGACACCATGTCTACTGTTGGCGGCTGGGGAATGCTCTGCAAATTTTTCGATAACCTCGGCGCGATTCCGCATCACATGCACCAGAGCGATGAGCATGCAAAAAAAGTCGGACAAAAAGGAAAACCAGAAGCGTATTATTTCCCGCCGCAATTTAATTCTGTCGTGAATCTTTTCCCGCACACGTTCATGGGACTTGAACCGGGCACGACCAAAGAAGATGTTTTTCGCTGCCTCGAAAACTGGAACAAAGGCGACAACGGAATCCTGAATCATTCGCGCGCCTATCGCCTGGAACCGGGTACGGGCTGGCAGGTGAATGCCGGAATTTTACACGCGCCCGGCTCGCTCGTGACGTACGAACCACAAGTCAACAGTGACGTTTTTGGAATGTTCCAATCCGAAGTCGAAGGACGCGTCGTTGATTGGAGTCTGTTAACAAAGGACGTTCCGACAGAACATCACTACGATTTTGAATATTTGGTTGGGATGCTGGACTGGGAAGGAAATGTTAATCCTGAGTTCGGAGCTTCCAATAAAATCTTTCCGAAACCAGTCAAAGAAATTGAAGCAATGGCGGCGGAAGGCTACCGCGAAAATTGGATCACGTATGGCAATCGTCACTACTCTGCCAAAGAATTAACGGTGTTCCCAAAACAAACTGTCGTCATCAAAGATGCGGCGGCGTACGGCATGATTTTGACGGAAGGCTACGGCAAAATCGGAAATCATTCGGCGTCAACTCCGGCGATGATTCGCTTCGGACAAATGACGCAGGATGAATATTTCGTCACGCTCAACGTGGCTGAGAATGGTGTCACCATTACGAATTTAAGCGAGACGGATCCGCTGGTGATGCTGAAGCATTTCGGTCCAGGAAACCCGGATGCTGAGTATTTAGTTAAATAGAAATGCAAATCAAAAGGCAAAAATCAAAAGTCAAAAGGCAAAAATAAATTTGGAAAGGCTGCGCCGTTTTGATTCTTGAATTTAAGAAAAAAAGATAAAGTGCCGCCCTTTTAATTTTGACTTTTGCCCTTTGCCTTTTGATTTCCTTCTTAGGAATTTTATGAATCAATTTCCCAAAGTCCACAACGCAACCTGGCCTGGTTTAGTCGGCAAAGGCGGCCCCGACGCAGAGCCGGTAATCGAATTTGAAACGATGCTGAAGATGACCGCCGCCGCTGAAGTCAATGGTCAGAAATTCGACGGCGTAGATATTTTTCTCTCACTTCCGCACACCGACATTGATTCAACGGACGACCAGTTAAAAGAACTCGCCGATCAAGTGGCTTCGCGCAATCTTGTCATTGGGTCGTTGGTCGCTCCCGTCTGG
Organism: Blastocatellia bacterium; assembly: GCA_043783625.1. Taxonomy (GTDB): domain Bacteria; phylum Acidobacteriota; class Blastocatellia; order RBC074; family RBC074; genus JAFDVL01. Next base: position 28,311 of record JAYVZE010000084.1, read on the forward strand.
GGCGGCACGGGCGGAGGCTCGGCGATGGGTTCAGAAGAAGAGCGCAAAGCCTTTCTGACGCAAGTGCAAAAATCCTGCGCGATTGGCAAAAAGCTCAAAGAAATTGGCATTCGTCCTTATGGTGTAGTCCGCGTTGATTCTTCGTGCAGCCCCGGCGATTGGGCGGCTGATCAGGTTGGCAATACAAAAATTATCGCGGACACTTTTCGTGAAGCCTGCAACATTGCCGAAGGCTACGGCGAACGCCTCGCGGCGGAAGGTGAAATTTGCTGGGGTGGAATGCATAGCTGGAAAGATCTCAACGATTTGCTCGAAGAAGTCGGACGCCCGGAAACATTAGGGATTCAGGCGGACATGGCGCATACGCTGTTGTTCACGATGGGCTACAACGCACCTGAACATCGGTTGTTGCCGGAAGGCTACGACTGGGAAGATAAAGAAATTTTGTACGAAGCCTTGGGCAAAATGACGAAAGTGTTGCGTCCGTGGGTCAAAGATTTTCACGTCGCGCAGAATGATGCAACGGTCAAAGGTGGTGGCTCGCACGACAAAACGGGGCGGCATTGTTTGCCGAAAGACCCGAACGGAAAACTGGACATCACACGCGGCGCAGGATTATGGCTACGCGATGAAACTGGCGCACTGACGAAAAGTACACAACACATCAATTGGGACGGCTGCATGTTCTCGAATGAGACGATGACTGATCCGCAGACGTGGAATGACATTTTAGGGGCGATGATTGCGGTACGGGATGCGCATGGCTGGAATTAAGTAAGTATGAAGCTTGTAGTTGATACATCTGTGATCATTGCAGTCATAGCAAATGAGCCTAAGAAAAAAGCATTAATTGATGCCACGCAAGGTTTCGATTTGGTGGCACCGATGTCAATTCACTGGGAAGTTGGGAACGCTTTTTCTGCAATGTTGAAAAGAAACCGGATTAGTTTAGAGCAGGTATTAGCGGCAATTGAGGTTTATCACCAAGTTCCCTTGACCTTAGTGGAGGTAGATTTAAAGCACGCCTTAGATTTGTCGGATCGTCTGAAAATCTATGCTTACGA
>JAYVZE010000085.1:0-20371 GCA_043783625.1 Blastocatellia bacterium
AAGGCTTTTCTAATAGCCCAGCCGTTCACGGCTGGGAACGTGGTCATCAACCCCGCAGCCCGATTGATCGGGCTTGCAAGGGCTTAAGCCAGGAAAAAAAGCACGCTCAAGCGTCCTCAAATGTTTTCGATTCGTCATCCCAGTCGTGAACGGCTGGGCTATTGGAAAAAAGCATCTTTCCCGCATGGCTTAACTTAATGCCATTGGGCTGTTGACTCTCAAGACTCTACAGACTCTAAAAACTCTATTAACTTATCCGGCGTATCCGTACAGATTCCATCCACTCCACGTTCAATCATGGTTTGATATTCCTGCTTGGAATTTGCTGTCCAGACATACAATTTTTTGCCTTGCTGTTTAATGTTGCGCGCCAGCCGCGCCGAACAGAGTTTGACCTGCATGCACAGCGTTTGATAATTATAATTTTTCAGCGCGATTTCAGGGAAGGCTTCACGCCAGCGTACGAATGGGTTCAGCGTCGCATTACCGAGAATCAATCCAATTTCAATATCGCTGATTTCATCACCCAGTTTTTTCATCAAAGGCAAATCGAATGACGCAAGCATTACTTCATTTTTGACGCCGTAATCGCGTACCATTTGCACAGTCTCAGCCGCCGCTTTCCGGTCTTTTATTTCCAGATACAATTGAATTTTCCCGCACGTCAGTTCTAACGTTTCCTGCAAGGTCGGGATGCGTTCGCCTTTGCCGGCATCCGCCTTCCGCACTTCATCCAAAGTCATCTCGCTGACTTTGCCACGTAAATTTGTGGTATTCCGCAAATTATCATCGTGAATGACGACGATGTGACCGTCGCGGGTGGCGTGCAAATCCAGCTCAATCATATCCGCACCCATTTCGATAGCACGTGAAAATGCCAGCAGCGTATTTTCAGGTTCAACGGCGGAAGCTCCGCGATGAGCAATGACGAGGGGAGAAGTTCGCAGCGAGGAAAGTTCGCAGTTCGCAGTAAGAGAAGTTCGCGGTTCGCTGTTCATAGTTCGCAGTAAGAAGTTAACAGTTAACAGAAATTAGTTTGTCGGTTGCAGTTTACCGCGAACTGCCTTTACTGCGAACTGCGAACTTCTTCCCTGCGAACTAAAACTTACGAACCAGTTTTGTAACGGCTTTGTAAGAAACAGCCAACAGACTTTTCATACAGTTCGCAGTAGGGAAGCTCACAATATTCTTACTGCGAACTCCCCCTACTGCGAACCGCGAACTAACAACTGTGAACTGTTTTATGAACCTGACTGAATACGCACAGCGCAACAAAACGATTTGGTGGATAGTCACAATTACCGGGGCAACGACGACACTGTTCAGCCTCACGCAACTACACACATTTTCTCAAACACAAATCTGGCAATTCATCAGCCTGTTGATGGTGATTGTTTTCGCCGGACGTATGACGATTGCGATGCCGGGTGGAGCCGGGACTGTTTCCCCGACCGATGCCTTAATTTTTCTCGCGGCGTTTTTTCTGGGGACTCCGGCGGCTACCATCGCAGCCGCGTTCAATGGCTACGTCGCCACTTCCAACACGAATCGTCGCCCGGAAGAAATTGTTTACGGAGCCGCGACGTTAGCGACGGCAACTTCGTTCGCATCATCGTTGATGTACTGGATCATCGGATCGCAGAGCCACGCTACGTGGCGCGATTTATCAAATTATACAGGGCAATTGGATTGGTTGATGATTGCTTCAGTTGCGCTCATCGGCGTTTATTTTGCTATTAGTTCTGGTCTGACGGCGACCTTTCAAGCGTGGAAAAATAATCAAAGTCCGATTGAATTCTGGGTCAGTCATCAACTCTGGCTGGCACTTTATATCTTTGCGGTTGGATTTATCACCACCGTTGTTTGTGTGCTGGTTCGTGCTTACAGCCCTTATTATTTGTTGCTGATTTTTCCGGTTTTGGGTGCGAGCTTTGCCGCGTGCAAAAGTTATTTTGCGAAAGTTGAATTCACTTCGCAGAGTCTCACTGAAATCTCGCGGCTGCATTTTGCTACGGTTGAAGCATTGGCAACGGCGATTGATGCCAAAGACCAGGTCACACATGAACACGTGCGCCGCGTACAAATTTATACGGCAGGAATGGGGAAAATTCTTGGTCTGCCAAACAACGAAATCGAAGCCTTGCATGCCGGTGCTTTGATGCACGACATCGGAAAATTGGCTGTGCCGGATCATATTCTGAATAAGCCGGGAAAATTGACTCCGGCAGAATTCGAGAAAATGAAAATTCATACAACGGTCGGGGCGCGAATTTTAGAGCGCGTCGGCTTTCCGTATCCGGTCGTTCCGATTGTCAAATATCATCACGAACGATGGGACGGTAAAGGCTATCCTGAAGGATTGAAAGAAGAAAATATTCCGGTCACGGCGCGAATTTTAAGCATCGTAGATTGCTTTGATGCGATGCGCGAAGCGCGTGCCTATCGCCCTGCACTCGGACGCGAAGAGGCGTGTCGCTTACTCAACAATCAAAGCGGCAAACATTTTGATCCGGCGTTGGTCGAAACGTTTTTAGAAAACCTACCGGAATTTGAAAATGCAATTTTGGCAGCCGGATTATCACTTGAAGCGACAACGCCAATGTCATCAGATGTGGTCGAAGATTATGACCTGATTCATCAAAACGATCACTTTAATCAAATTGCTTCAGCGCATAATGAAATGTCTTCGCTCTATGAAATTGCCCGCACTTTTAGCACGTCGTTAGACCTTGCGGATACGGCTTCGATTTTTGCGAATAAATTGAAAGACGTGATTCCGTTCGACACCTGTGTAATGTATTTGTATGATGACGAACGCCAATGTTTACGGGTGAATCACGCAGTCGGGAAATTTGCCGAAGCCTTCACCGGACGCAAAGCCTACGCGCACGACGGCATCACGGGATGGGTGCTGGCACATCGCCGAATCTTCAGTAACGCTGATCCTTCGCTGGATTTAGTCTCGCTGGAAATTCCTGATGGAGCCTTCAAAACTCTGGCGATTACACCGATGATGCGCGGCGAAGAATTGGTCGGTGTCCTTGCCTTATATTCCTCCGCGCTTGAGCAATATTCACCGGATCATTTGCGTTTGTTGGATTCGATTTCCGGCTTGGCAGCGGATTCAATTTATAACGCCATCAATCATGCCGAAACGCGCGAATTCGCATTAACGGATGCGCTGACCGGAATGCCGAATTCACGGGCTTTGCACTTTCAATTCGCGCAGGAATCCAATCGTGCCAGCCGTCAAGGCACTGCGCTTTCAGTGTTGATGATGGATTTGGATGGCTTCAAAAAAATCAATGACACGTACGGTCATCACGCCGGAAATGAATTTTTGATCGGCATCGCAAAGGTCATAGGCAACGAATTACGCAGCTATGATTACCTCGCTCGCTACGCCGGAGATGAGTTCGTAGCCTTGCTGCCCGGTGCGACAGAAGAAGATGTCGAAGACCTGATGTGGCGCATTCATCGCAGCGTTGAGGCGTATCAGTTGCCTTCGAAAGAAGGTTTTCAGGCACGCGCCGGAATCAGCCTGGGTTCCGCACGCTTCAGCCTCGAAGCAAATTCTTTAGAACGCTTGCTGCGAATTTCTGATCGTCGCATGTACAAAAATAAACAGCTCCGTCGTCAGTATGAATTTTTGATGGAAGGCGGAGAAATGGGCGACACCGTGGCGCAGGCGATTGGAAGGAATTAGGAGTTAGACAAGATTTACAAGATTTACAAGATAAATTCTTAAAATCCTGTTCATCATGTTAATCCTGTCTAATTCTTTTGCGTCATCCGTACCGTAAATTAAAAGCTTAATCGCAAGTGAAATGATTTTGGTCTAGTAAAAGCATCGAAGCCAAATGTTGACAGGGTGCAGCCGCGTCCTGAATCTTTCACTCCGACCCACGCGAGCGCCGGATCAAGGTAATCACAACGATTCATGTAAACTGTACCGCATTCAATTTTTTCGCCAATACTGAGCGCGGCGTCAACGTCTGAAGTCCAAATCGAAGCCGTCAATCCATACCTGCTATCGTTCATCAATTCAATCGCTTCGTCGTCAGATTTGACGGACATAATGCCAACCACCGGACCAAAAGTTTCTTCGCTCATCACGAGCATGTTGTGGTCTACATTGACTAAAACTTGTGGTGCTAAATACGGCGTACCTTTTTGATTTTTTGAAAATAAGGTCGGAGCGATTAAGCCTTGCGCACCGCGATGTAATGCATCCTGAATATGTTCGCGCACCTTGTCCGCCGCCGCTGTGCTGACCATCGGCCCCAAGGTAATTTTTGGATCAAGGGGATTGCCGAGGCGATATTGTTTCGTTAATTCGACAAAGCCTTCGACAAATTTTTCATAGACATTTTGATGCACGTAAATTCGTTCAATCGCGCAGCACGATTGCCCCGAATTAAACATCGCCCCATCCACTAAATTTTCGATAGCTGCTTCAAGTTGCGCATCCGCTCGCACGAATGCGGGGTCTTTTCCGCCAAGTTCAAGACCTGTAGAAATGAAGCGTTCGCTCGCGGCTTTTTGCACCGCGTGTCCTCCGGCAACAGAGCCAGTGAACGCGACAAAATTAATGCGCGAGTCTTTAATGACTTCAGCAACTTGATCGTGATTGATGTGTAAAAATTGAAAGACACCATCAGGCAACCCCGCATGTTTAAAGGCTTCGGCGTAACGCTCGGCGACGAGTGGAGTTTGCGGAGCGATTTTCAGAATCACAGCATTCCCCGCCAAAATCGCCGGAACAATCGCATTCACCGAAGCGAGCCACGGATAATTCCACGGGGCGAGAACTAAGACAGTACCCAGCGGTTCCCGGCGAATAAACCGCTGAAAATTTTCTTTTGACTCAAGCTTAATGTCGGATAAAACTTCCTCAGCAATATCGCAAAGATAATTCACGCGCTCCGCAAATCCGCGCTTGATTTCATTCGGAGTGTAAGCAATCGGACGCCCCATCTGCCACGTCAATTCTTCACCAATTTTGTCCGCGCGTTCGACGAGATATGCGAGCATTTGTCGGCAAATTTTTACGCGCTCAGCAACAGAAATATTTTTCCATTCACGCTGCACCGTCACAGATTTTGCGAGCGCAATTTCAATTTGTTCGTTCAAGGCGAGTTCACGTTCGGCGTAAATCATACCGTCAATCGGGCTGATAGTTTGTTGTTTCATAGATCAATTTTAAGGTCGTACAACGCTTTTGTTGTACAACAAGTTTGTTGTGTGTAAAGCCTTCCGTCTTTCCAACCTAGTCTGCCATCTCCACCTGCTTCGCGTTAATTAAATTTGCCAATCGCTCTAGCGCTTCATCCAATTTTTTCTGCCGCGCTTTCGTTACCTTGATCGTCGGTTCCCAATATACTTTTCGCACTTCCAATGTGCCACGTTCCCGCTGAAATTTTGGATCAATGCGTCCGACCAATTGATCGCCTTCCAAAATCGGCAGCACGTAATAACCGTATTTTCGCTGCGGTTCGGGCACGAACGCTTCAAAGCGATAGTCGAAGCCGAACAGCCTTGCCACGCGCGCGCGATCACGAATCACGGGATCAAACGGCGAAAGCAAGCGCATCCGTTCGGGCGCATCAGGCAGCTTGCGCAATCGTGCTTGCCAATCACGAAGCGCAAAGCTGGCGCGCGGCTTTTCACCGTTTGTGCCTTCAATCATCACTGCCACAATCTCGCCGGATTTCGCGGCTTGTTCGCACCATTGCCGCGCATGGGCGAGCGTGATGGCGCGCCAAAATTCGGCGATCTCTTTGGGCGTTGCGATCACCAATCGCTCGAACGCAGTGCGGCACGCCCATTCGATATGCTCGGCTTCGGTTGGAGGTGCGAGCGTGGCGTGTTCAGGCAACACACGTTCGGTCAGATCGTAGACCTTCTGAAATTTTTCGCGCCGCGTGACCATCAGTTCGCCGGTAAACCACAGATATTCTAGTGCTATTTTTTGCGGCTTCCAATCCCACCATCCAGCGGACTGACCTTTGCGATTATGCTCGAAATCCTGTGAGCGCAACGGCCCTTCGCGTTCGATGCGTTGACGCACAAATTGCAAAATTTGATCGCGCTCCTTGCCGAGGCGATTAATCCAGCTCGAAGGATTGAGCAGTCTTCCTTCATATCGTTTGAAGCGCGGTTTCCAATGCGGAAACCACGCGGTCGGAATCGCTGCCGCATCGTGCGTCCAATGCTCAAACAAATGCCGCTTGGTTTCGAGCAAGTGCGTGAAATGTTCATGGCTGTAACTGTCGAGACGACTGCCCAGCGTCAGGTGATGCGCGCGCTCGACGTAGTTAATCGAATCAATTTGGACGAAGCCCATTTGCTCAATCAGCTTGGCGAGCGTTGTGCGCGTGGCTTTGCGTACGGGGTCGGCGAGCAAGCCTTGTGCGCCGAGAAATAGGCGGCGTGCGGCTTCAGTTGAAATCAGCGGAAGGTTCATCGTTGCTTCAGGATGCTTTTATACTTGGGGCTTCGTGCTACACACGGCGGTCTTTGGCAACCCGTTCCTTGAGTTGTGCGTTCTCGTGTACCAGCGCGATCTGGTCGGCCAGCGTTTCCAGCAATTGCCGGTCGCTGCTGGTGTAGGGGATTTCGGATTTCTTTGGTCCCAGCACGAGCAAACCTGTCAATCGGTCGTCCAGACCGCGCAGCGGCACGAGCAGGCTCGCGCCCAAACTCGTCAGCCACTGCTTCTCCGGCGGCGGCAGCTTGGTGCGGGCCGGAAAGGGGAAGTCCTGTGCGCTGCCTTGGTACTCCATAAACTGCAACAACTCGAACTCGGCGGAGATGCGCAGATCGCGGCGCATTCCGTTCGATGAGTAACTGAGTGACAGATCGCCCCGCCCTTCTGCTTGGTAGAAAAGATAAAGCCGTTCGGGGTGGAGCGCGGCGTCTACCTTCTGGCTAACCCGCCGTGCCATCTCCGTGAACGAATCGAACTGGCGCACCTCTTCAATCAACTCACGCAGCACTTTGTCCTGCTGATAAGCCTCGCGGAAGAAGCGCCGGTCGAGCCAGTCGCGCAGGTTGTAACGATAAGCTAGTCCGAGCGCGACGGCGGCGAGCAGCGAGGCGTAAAACCAAAACGAATTGCGGAAGAGCAAATCAGCCAGCGTGCGGTGGCGGTTGAGATAAACGGTGAGCGCCAGCCCGATCAGCGGCAGCGCCAGCAACAGACGCAGCGCATTTTTCGCCAGCAGGTATTGCAGACTGCGGCGCAGAATGAGGCTGACGGGAATCACCTGATGGCGCGCGATGGCGTAGGCGATAGCGATGGGCGGAAGCAGCAGCGCCAGGAGCAGTCCGTTGATCAGCCAGAAGAATTGATTGAAGGTCAGCGCCGCGCCGGGGAGAGGTTCTTGCCGAATAGCAATCGCCAGCGTTGATAAGATAAGCGGGGTCGCTCCTGCGATTAATGCGAAAAGCACGAGGCGCATCTTGCGTCGCGCGAGTGAGCCGGTCTGGCGGTAGTTATAGATTGCCAGCAGGATGAGCGCGACGCCATAAGCGATAGCCAAGTAGATTACGGCTCTGAATGTTGCTGAAGTCGCAAGCAAGTCCGCGCCAAGCAACGTCCCGTCGCGCAAATCAATGGTGCGGCGCACCATCACGGGCAGAATCAACAAGGCCGGCAGGTAAATCACATACTCCAGCCACGGGAAACGCCGCACCAACGGCGAGGTCTCAGGAAAGAACAGGAACAGATGAAGGGAGAAGCAGCCGAGTAAGGCACAAAACATGCGCGCCGCTACCGTCAGCGCCAGCAACCAGACGGGCAGCCCTTCCAGCGCAAGCCCGTTGTCCAGATAAAAGGCTCCGCACGCCAGCGCCAGCAGCAGCGCCTGCTTGTTATCCGGTTTGAGCAGCAAGACGGCGAACCCGAGCAACAGGCAGGCGAGCGGAAGAATCAGTGTATTGATCAGTGCGCCCACCAGCCCGGCGAGCGGCGGCGGGTCTGTGCGCAGCATGAACTCGCGCAACTGCCCGTCGCGTTTGACGACGACCGAGTATTGCGTTCCGGTGGGTGTCTGCGCAAAGAACCGGAAGAACTGTTTTTTATCGAGCGGCTGGCCGTTCAGCAGCACGATGACGTCGTCGGGTCGCAGCGCCGCCGCCGGGCCGTCCTCGTTGACTAGGCGCACCACAGACTCAACCCGACCTTCATCTTTTAGCACCAGCCCGGAGCCAAAGCTGCGGCTGAATCGCAGCCCTGCCCAGGTGTGGACGCCGATACTCACGAGCAGCAGCGTAAAGAGGAGACCCGTCAACACCAACCACCTTCGACCTTTCACGCCTTGGCCCTCCACGGTGCGTTGCTCAACTTGCAGGGGAGGCGGCTCGTGCGGTTCAGTAGGACGGTCTGTTTTGACAGTGTCCGTACTCTCGGCCTGCTTCAATGTAACGACAGACGCCGTACTCGCTCCATTCTGCTCTCGCACCTCAGCCACAAAGCGGTAGCCGCGTCGCGGAATGGTTTCGATGTAGGCCAGTTCGCTCGCACTCTCGCCCAGTGTCTTGCGCAAAACCGAAATGTGATGGGTGAGGTTGCTCTCTTCGACAACAGTTTCCGGCCAGACCGTATCCATCAGTTCTTCTTTTTTGATCACGTGACCGTGCTGCTCGACCAACGCCAAGAGCAGGTCAAAGGCTTTCGGCGTAAGCGTGAGCGGCTGGTCATGGCGAAACAGCACCCGCTCGGCTCCATCAAGACGGAACGGGCCGAACTCATAGAAGTGATTGACTGAGCTACTCATAACCGCATTAGGAAATAATTCGGAAACAATTCAGCGCCGATTCAGGACATTAGGACGACTGCAAAACATAGTCTCACCACATAACCTGACAGCGCCGCTGATTTCGTGTGGAAACGCCACGCCGTACTCTATCGCAGGGTACTTGGCGAAGCAATGCCAGCCAGATCATCGTCGGACTGCAATCATTGAGGAGGACATCATGAACTTTTCCCGACTATGTCTGCTGCTAATTCTGACGGCGACAATCACACCAGCGCAGCCCCAAAACTTTCGGGCTGCCACCGCTTCGTCTTACATTGAGCGCGGCAGGGAGTGGTTTGCCAAAAGTGAGTATGCGCGCGCCGAAGCCGATTTCGATCTCGCCATCGCCACCGATCCGAGCCAGGCCAATGCTTATTACAATCGCGCCACCACGCGCTACCGATTAGGCAAACTGGCTGAGTCGCTGGCCGACTTCGACCGCACCCTGCAACTCAACCCACGCATGGTTGAGGCTTATGTAGATCGCGGCGGTGTGCGCTATGAACTTGGCGATTTGGATGGCGCGCTTGGCGACAGCAACAAAGCCATTGAACTCAATCCGAAGCTCGCCGCAGCTTGGGCGAATCGCGGAATGGCGCGGCGCGACAAAGGAAACCTGGAGGGGGCGCTCGCCGACTTCGATCAATCGCTCAAGCTCAATTCGCGCTGCGCGGATACCTGGGGCAGTCGTGGCGTGGCGCGGGTACTCAAACGCGATCTGGTGGGAGCTATCAACGACTACACGCGTGAAATCAAACTTGATCCCGGTTCGGCTGTGGCTTACTCGGATCGCGGCGCGGCACGGCAACAAAAAGGCGACCTGGACGGCGCACTGACCGATTACAATGAGGCGCTCAAGCTCAACCCGCGTTCGGACAAAAGCTGGTTTAATCGCGGAACGTTGTGGATAGCCAAAGAAAATCTGCCACAAGCCGAGGCCGACTTCACCCGCGCCATTGAGTTGATGCCGCAACATGCTGATGCTTACGCTCAACGCGGCCTTGTGCGCTTGCGGCAAGGCCGCGCGGACGAAGCGCAACAGGATTTCGAGCAATGTCTGACGCTCAATCCGAACCTTAAAGCGTCGCTCGAACGCCTCATCAACACCGAGCGAGCCAAGATGGCAACGAACAAATGAATTCCTGGCGGCGTAGACGCCAGTGGGAGGTTACTTATGACTATTGAATTGGTTCGCAGCGCACTCTTGTGGTGTACGGTCATTAACTTCGGGTTGCTGGGATTGTGGGGACTCCTTTTCCTGCTGCCACACGAATGGATGTATCAGGTAGCTGGGCGGGTTTCTCGCCTCTCCCCTGAACAACTCGACACCATCAGCGTGGCGGGAACGTTGGTATATAAGGTGGGGATTCTGCTTTTCAATTTGGTACCGTACCTTGCCTTGCGTATTGTCGGCTAATAGAGCGACAAACCGGATTAGTTATTCCGGCGTGACATAAGCCGCCGTAATTCCGCCATCCACCACAAATTCCGTCCCTGTCACAAACGAAGATTCGTCCGAAGCTAAGTACAACGCAGCATACGCAATTTCTTTGGCTTCTCCGAAACGTCCCATCGGGATATGCACGAGGCGGCGTTGTTTCTTTTCTTCAGTGTTCAAGTAGCTCATCAATAATTCTGTCCGCAGCGGGCCGGGGCAAATCGCATTCACGCGAATGTTTTCGCGGGCGTGAATGACGGCGAGTTCGCGCGACATCGAAAGCACTGCGCCTTTGCTGGCGGTGTAGGCGATTTGCGGTGTGGCTGCGCCGAGCAAGGCTACGAAGGATGCGGTGTTGATGACGGAACCGCCGCCAGCGCGACGAATGGCGGGGATGCCGAATTTGCAGCCGAAAAATACGCCTTTCGCGTTGATGTTCATCGTCAAATCCCAAATGGATTCTTCAGTGGTTTCGGCGTTGTCGTCGCTGTGATGCATGATTCCTGCGTTGTTGAAAAGGATGTGCAGTGCGCCGAATTTTTTCTCAGCGAATTTCACCATCCTCGCGCAATCTTCGGCTTTGGAAACGTCGGCGTTGGTGTACGCCGCTTCGCCGCCTGCGTCTTTGACGAGCTTGACGGTTTTCTTTCCTTCTTTGTCGTTTACGTCTATGCACAGGACGGACGCGCCTTCGCGGGCGAAGAGCAAAGCGGTTTCGCGGCCAATGCCGCCGCTGGCTCCGGTGATGAGGGCGACTTTATTTTGTAATCTCATAAATATTTTCCCTTAATTATTCACTTGCTACGAATTAAAAAAGCGTACAACAAACGTCCCGTTTGTTGCTCATTCGGAATCGCAAACGGGACGTTTACGATACACTTTTTCTTATTTTAATAAATTGCAGTTGGCGCAACAGTAGAACCCGTTCCACCCTGTATTTTCAAGGGTTGCACGATCAACGCGAATTCCTGCACGCGTTTTGTTACGAGTTCATCAAGCTTCATATTTTCCAGCAAATGAATGCCGTTCACGACCAGCATAATTTGATGCACCGGCAGAGAAAGTTTCGGATCAGGATTCGGATTCACTTCGACGCCACCATTGTCCGCGCCGACCAACATCGGGTCTTGTTTAGCCAGCCAATTCGCGGCGGCGACACCAATGCCGGGATGACCCTTGGCATAACGCGCGTTGTCTTTATTCCATAATTTGCCGTAGCCAGTGTGAAGGATAATCGCGTCGCCGGGTTGCAGCGTTAGTTTCTGTTTGGCTAAGGCTTGCTCAATGTCCTGCACCGTAATTTCGTAACTGTCCGACAACATCTCGACGCCTTTTAATCCCGCAATATCAATCAGTACACCGCGTGTCATGAGCGTACCTACTTTCTCCACCCCAAGTTTCTCAAAGCCGTTGCGCGTAGCGATTTCATCCAGCTTAAAGCAGTTGTACATGCTACCGCCGATGGTTTGATGGGCAAAGCCATCGAATTGTGTGCCAATCTGCCCTATCTCGCCCGTGATGTATTCTTCGTTGCTGCCACGCCGATTCGATTGCGGATTCATGAAGGTGCGCTTGGTATGGACTTCAAAACGCCGCGTGCCGAAGAAGGGCATTGTCGGGCTGAGCACTTGACCGAGTTCAATGACTTCACCGGTACGGATGAGTTTGGTTGCCCGCAACACAGTTTCGGGTTTCATGTGATTGGCAGAACCGCGCTGATCGTTTGCGCCCCATTTGCAGGGGCAACGCTCGGCATCAGTGGGCGGCGTCCATGTTTGCGCAAATGTGACTGCGGTGAAAAATAAAAAAATGGCGAGGCGAATTGCGAGTGATGTTTGCATATAGGTTGTCCCGGTATGATTGGATTGAAGCTAAATTATTTTTTAGCGTTTGTGAATCGTACGACGCCCCACATTTCAGGGCGGTGCATGTCTACGACACCTTGCGGAGACCAGACCCAGTTGTCTTCTTTGGTCTTCGCAATTTTTTGATATTTGCCGTTGATGATTTCGTGTTGCCATTCGACGCGGGAGAAATTCACGCGCCATTCATCGCCATCATTTGGCGGCGTAGACTTATGCGCGTACTGCGCGAGAGCCTTCCACGGCAGCGCCATTTCTACTGTCCATCCTTTGTCTTTATCCTTTGGATTATTCAGCGTGCCGTTGATGTGAACGGCGGTTTTTAATCCGATGATGTCCCAGCTATCTTGCGCTTTGCCACCGTCGCGGTAAGGCTTCGGCAAAAATAAATCCCAGCCCGTATTCAAGGCATTAATTTCAAATTCGTAATATTCATCGCGGTCGCCGTTCGGATCAATAAAAACTTCAAAATCATTATCGTGAAAAATTACGGAATCGCGTTTGGTTAATGTTCCCCAAACGTGTGGTTCTTCCAGTTCAGCGGCGATGTAAAAATATTCCTCGTCCCACAACATTTTGGCGTGCGTCGCAAAGCGCGGCAGCGGTTTCTTATCGCCTTCGATGTCAACGAAAGTGCCTGTTGACGGGGCTTTTCGCCACGCGGATTCATTTAGTTTTCCATCAATTGTGATCTTCGATTTGGTTTGAAAGCATAAATATTCTTTCGGCTTGGCGACAAGATCTATTGTAACAAAGCAAACGGCGAAGATTAGGAAATATTTTTGTTGGAGCATATTTTTCAGGTGCGTAAAATTGATGCTGAGTAATTTATACGGGGAATGATTTCAACGCAAAGAGTCAAAGGATCAAAGGGGCAAAGAATAACATTTTTTGGATTCCTTGTTCCTTTGTCTCCTTGCCCCTTTGCGGTAAAATAACTGCGAATGCTGTAAAAATTCTGGACAGCTTCGACGACTACCGACAAAAAAGTTTCAGATCGAATAATTGAGGTTGTGAGATGTTCATCAAGTTTTTTGCAGTGAGCCTAATGCTTGTTTCGCTGACAACTGTTTCTGATGTGGCTCCGCTGGGCACGTATACACCGCGTGAGCGCAACCACTGGGCGTTTGTGAATAGGGCAACCCCTGCGATTCCTACATTTCAAAACGCAACCGACAACGCGTGGATGAAAAATCCTATTGATGCTTTTATTTTGCAGCGATTGCAAAAAGAAGGATTAAAGCCTGCGCCGCCAGCAGATCGTACGACGTTGATTCGACGGGTGTATTTTGACTTGATCGGCTTGCCTCCTACACCAAAAGAAGTCACGGAATTTCTGGCTGATAAATCCGCCGATGCCTATCAAAAAATTGTCGAGAAACTTTTGGCGAGTCCGCAGTATGGTGAACGCTGGGGACAGCATTGGCTGGACATCGTACGTTATGCAGAAACGGATGGATTTGAATACGACACGCACCGCACGGATACATGGCGTTTTCGTGATTATGTGATTCGTTCGTTCAATTCCGATAAGCCTTACAACCGATTTTTGACCGAACAATTAGCCGGAGATGAAATCGCTCCGAACGATGATGAAGCGTTGATCGCGGCGGGATTCAATCGCCTCGGCCCCTTGCGAAAAAATGCCGGAAATCAGGAAGTCGCCAGCAGCCGCAATGAAGTATTGACGGAGATGACGAACGCTGTCGGCACGGCGATGCTGGGTGTTACGGTAGGTTGTGCGCGTTGCCACAATCATAAATTTGATCCGATTCGGCAAAGCGATTATTACCGCATTCAATCCTATTTTTCAGCGGTCTACGACAAAGAAATTATCAAAGCGAGCGCGGCAGAGCAGGAATTTCGAAAAGTTAAAATCGAACCCATCGAAGCGGAAATAAAAACGCTGACGGCTGCTGTCAAAAGGCTGACCGGACTTGAAGACACGGAATCGCTGAAGCAAAAAGCTGAGTTGACAAAAAAGTTAGAAGCGTTACAGGAACAAATGCCTCCGCCGTTGCCTGCGTTGCACAGCGTCGCCAATATGCCGGAGAAAAAATCGCCGATTCACTTGCTCGCGCGTGGCGAATACAACAAAAAAGGCGAGAGCGTAGGGATGCGTCCGCTGGGTGTTTTACTTCCTGATAATGCGCCGGAATTGCCGGAGACAAATACACCGCGCACAGAATTAGCCAAATGGATTACCGCACCGGAAAATCCGTTGACGGCACGCGTGATGGTGAATCGAATTTGGCAATATCATTTCGGGCGTGGCATCGTCGCGACCTCTAATGATTTTGGGCGAATGGGAGTCCGCCCTTCACATCCTGAATTGCTGGATTATCTGGCGAACGAATTTGTTTCATGCGGCTTCAGCTTCAAAAAAATTCATCGGATGATTGTTCAAAGCAACGCTTACCAACAGGCTTCTGCGCCGCCGGAAGATGCGGCTTATAAAATATTGGCGATGACGAAAGACCCGGAAAATAAATTCCTGTGGCGATTCAACCGGCAACGCTTAGAAGCCGAACAACTGCGTGATGCGATGCTTTCTGTTTCTGGTTTGCTCAATCCAAAACAAGGCGGACAGAGCGTAATGATTCCGATAGATCAGGAACTCGTGAACGCGCTGTATAAACCTTCGCAGTGGCAGCCCGCGAAAGACCCGACGGAATACAGCCGCCGCAGTATTTACCTGTTAGCCAAACGAAATTTGCATTTGCCGTTTATGGAAGTTTTTGACGCGCCGGATTTGTTGGTGAGTTGCACGCGCCGCGAATCCAGTACGCATGCGCCACAAGCGTTGGAATTGATGAACGGAACTTTCGCCAACGAACAAGCCGAAGCGTTAACAAAACGATTGGAATCCGAAGCCGGGTCGAACCTGCGCAAACAAATTGATTTAGGCTATCGGCTGACGACCGGAAGACCTGCGAAGCCGCAGGAAGTTCAATTGGCAATGAGATTTTTGAAGACACAGCCGAAGCGTGAATTTGCGCTGACGCTATTGAATTTGAATTCGTTTTTGTATGTGAACTGAGGCTACAGGAAAATTATGACTGAACATCTTCGCATCACGCGCAACCGCCGCGAATTTTTGACCGATGCTTTTTGTGGATTCGGAGGGCTTGCCTTCGGCGCAATGCTCGCCTCCGAACAAGCACAGGCGCAATCTTTTAATCCACTCGCTCCGAAGAAACCGCATCATCCGGCGAAAGCAAAATCGGTAATTTTTCTCTTCCTGAGCGGCGGTCCCAGCCACATGGAAACGTTTGATCCCAAGCCGTTGCTGAATAAGCTGGACGGGCAAAAACGTCCTGAGAGTTTCGGCGAAGCGAAATATCAATTTGTTTCTCCGAATGCAAAATTGCTCGGCACAAAACGTACCTTCAAACGCTACGGCAAAAGTGGAATTGAAGTTTCTGATCTGCTCCCGCACCTCGCCGAACGTGTAGACGATTTGGCGATCATTCGTTCTGTTCACAGCGATATGGTCGTGCATTCCGCCGCGCAATATCAGTTGTTCACCGGACGCGTGATTCCGGGCTTTCCGAGCATGGGATCGTGGGCAATGTACGGGCTTGGCTCCGAAGCGGAATCGCTGCCGGGCTATGTCGTTATGCCTGATCCGCACGGCGCACAGGAAGCCGGAATGCCGATGTACGCGAATGGATTTTTGCCAGCGGTCTATCAGCCAACGCATTTTCGTCCCGGCAATCGCCCCGTGCTGAATCTGGATTTACCGAAAGGCGTCACGACCGATCAACGCCGCAAGACGCTGGGTTTGCTCAAGCAATTAAATCAAATGGAAATGGCAGCGGATGATACGGAATTTTCCGCGCGGATAAATTCCTACGACCTTGCCTTCAAAATGCAAACGGAAGCTCCCGCGATTTTTGATCTTTCCAATGAACCGCAGGAAACGCTTGATTTGTATGGTATCGGCAAACCGTTGACGGATGATTTCGGCAGGCGTTGCTTGATGGCGCGGCGATTAGTTGAAAAAGGTGTGCGATTTGTGTGCCCGGTTTCAGGCGGCGGCACAGGCAATTTGCAATGGGACGCGCACACCGACATCGAAGAAAATCATCTGCGGATGGCTTCGCAAACCGATCAGCCGATGGCGGCGTTGATTACGGATTTGAAACGACGAGGATTGTTAGATTCTACGTTGGTTTTAATTGGCGGAGAGTTCGGACGTTCGCCTGAATCTGAAGGCAGCAAAGGCCGCGATCATCACAATCTGGGCTATACAATGGTGATGGCGGGAGGCGGAGTGAAAGGCGGCGTCATTCACGGCGCAACCGATGAAATCGGGCTGCACGCTATTGAGAAACCTGTGCATCTGCGCGACATTCATACAACGATGTTGCATCAGTTAGGACTGGATCAAGAATCGTTAAGTTTCTTGCATCAGGGGCGTGAAGAACGACTGACGGAAGTGCTGGGGAATGTGATTACTGAAATTATTTAATTCCTAATATGGAGTGCGGTCGGCTTGCCGCCGCTTTCCGTTCGTTGCGCGAGACACTCGCTTAAACCCAAATAGTTCAAGCTCGAAAGCCAAAGCGGTGTCAAGCCGACCGCACTCCACATTATTTCTTCGCCTCCGCCGTCCAGTTCGTCACGACGGTGAATTGCAAACTCGCGGCTTCCTCCCGCGCCGTGACGAAGAGGAAGCGATCACCCGCCGCCGTCACCGCATAGCTGCTCACGCCACCGAGCGCCCGCGCTGGCGCGAGATCGAAGAGCGTCCTGGGCACGCCCGCCGCGAAGCTGCCGCCCGGCTTCACCTCCACCGCCATCAGCTTCCCGTCAGCGGAAAGGTAGTACAACTCTCTGCCATCGCTCCGCCACCACGGCTGTATGCCGCCATTGGTCGAAATCTGCCACTTGCCACCCGAAGCGGGAAAGGTCTGCACGTACACCTCGAATCTTCCCTGATCGTCTGACTGGTAAGCGATCCAGCGCCCGTCCGGCGAGAAACACCCATTGGTCTCGATGAACGGCGTCTGCCAAAACGGCGATGGCTGGCGGTTTCCCGCGAGCGGCAAGACCCACAGATCAAATCTTGTTTTCGGATCAGTCTGAGTGTAAAGGATGAAGCGGCCATCCGCAGACCAACTGCTAGGAGTGATGGGAACGTCTGCTTTGAGCAGCAACTCTTCCTGCCCGACGCCGCTCGCCAGCTTTTGGTAAATCTGAAAAGCCCCGTCGCGATTCGCACTCCAGGCGATGCGGTTGCCATCGGGCGACCAGACCGGATAGCGATCCTCGCCCGGATCGAAGGTCAGCCGCGAACTGGCGCCCCGCGCAAGGTCTATCACGTAGATGTCCGAGGTTCGGGTCTGCGGATCACTCCGCACCACCGCAACCCGCTTCCCGTCGGGCGACAGCCGGGGATAATCATACTCGCCCGCTGGCCCGACCGTGCCGAGCGGCTTGCCCGCGCGATCCACCCAGGTTAGTTGCTGATTGTCGGTGACAGCGTTCGGATCGTAGACCAGACTGCCGTTGTCGGACACGGAAAAGTGCCCTCTGCTGGGGGTGCCGGTTACTCTTACTTTGTCCGCGACCACGAAGGACTCGCCCGTGAGTTTCAGGCTGTCTGCATCGAAGGGTGCGGCGAACAAGGCTCCGGCGCGCACAAAAAACAGATGACCGTTGGCATAGCGCGCCTGTGAATCCGCCGCCAGCAGGCGTGTGGTCTCCTGGCGGTCGAGCGCGGCGAGATGAATTTCCGCCGCCCCCTGTTGGGGCCTCCTGAGAACGAGGAAATGGCGACCGTCAGGTAAAAAGACAGGCCAGCGGTAAAGCGCCCGCTGGTCTGATCCCAACACCGGCACCGGCTCACCGCCCGTCGCCGGGACGCGATAAATCCCTGTGGGGCTAGAGAAGAGAATGACGCCGTCGCGATTCCACGTGCCGCCAAATGTCGAGATGATGCCTGCCAGTAACTTGCACAGCGTTTGTGGCGCGCCGCCCGCCAGATCAAGCTTCTTGAGTTCGCGGCCAACGGGGAAGCCAAGCGAGCGGCTGTCCGGCGACCAGAACGGAGGGCCTAAAATGCCCTCTGTGCCGGGCAGCGGTTGCGCCGTGAGCGAACCCAGCGGACGCAGCCAGAGACTGAGCCTGCCTTCCGTGAACGCAGCGAAAACCAGATTGCGGCCATCAGGTGAAAGCTCCGGCCCCGCGATGGCCGTAGCCTTCTCCGGCGCGGCGATGGTAAAGCGCCCGGCCACCGGCGCAGCGGGCGGCGATTGGCGCAGATACTTCACGGCGAAGGGCAACGAGATCAACGAGACCAGCAGTAAGAACGCCGCCGCAATCCACGCCGGGAGCGCCCGCATCTTGCGGGCTGACGGCGGCGCTTCGCTCGCCGAGGCAGGCTGGAAGCCTGCGCTCCCGGTGGACGCTTCCAGCGCAAAGCCCAGATCACTTGCTGTCTGAAATCGTCGCTCTGGTTTTTTCTCCAAACACCGCCGGACAATCTTTTCAAGGTGCGGCGAAATTTTGGCATTCGTCTCACTCAACTCTGGCGGGTCTGCTTTCAGGATCGCGTGCATCACTTCGACGTGTGATTCGCCTGTGAAGGCGCGTTGTCCGCACAACATCTCAAACAGAATGATGCCGAAGCTGAAAATGTCTGAACGATGATCTACGGTTTCGCCGCGTACTTGTTCGGGTGACATGTACGCGACCGTTCCCATGATTGTGCCTGGCATCGTGAGTTGTTTTTGCGTAGCGATTTCAGAGCCAGCGGAGGCACTTTGTTGCGGCTTTAATTTCGCCAAGCCAAAATCAAGAATCTTGACGCGCCCGTCTTTCGTGACGAATAAATTTTCCGGTTTGAGATCACGATGCACGACACCTTTTTCGTGCGCCGCAGCGAGTCCCGCAACAATTTGCCCGGCATATTCAATCGCCTTGCGTGGAGCTATGGCACCGTCATTCAATTGTGCGCGCAGTTCTTCGCCTTCCAATAATTCCATCACGAGATATGGATTACCTTCGTGCGAGCCGAAATCATACACCGTCAAAATATTCGGATGATTCAGCGCCGAAGTCGCATGCGCTTCCTGCTCAAAACGTTGCAAGCGGTCGGCATCCTGCGCGAATTCAGCGGGCAGCAATTTGATGGCAACTTCGCGGTCAAGCCGAGTGTCACGAGCGCGATACACTTCGCCCATGCCACCCGCACCGAGTTGCGCCAGAATGTTATATTGTCCAATTTTTGTTTCCATCTTACTGCAAATTTAGCTTGAATGTTCAGGATAAATTGCCACTAGCTTCAGCTAGTGGAACGGGAGGAGGAAGATCAGAGGCTTTAGCCAAAATTCTAAAATAGCCCCCTTCCAATTTGCTTTAGCTGAAGCTGTTTGGAAAAGAATTGTTTTTCCAATTCGGCTAAAGCCTCTGGGTTTACTCTTCGCAAACCACCAGCTGAAGCTAGTGGCGATTGATTCAATTCACCCTGAACACTCAAAATGAATACGCTGTAGTTGAAGCAGAAGCCTGACTGTGAAGGAGGGAGTCATTCAGAAATACCCTCCTTCACAGTCAGGCTTCTGCCTTAGATTCGCTCGAAATATCGTTTGCGTTCCCAATCCGTGACTGCTGAATTGAAAGCCTTTTGCTCAGTGCTGAAAAAATGAGTGTAATGCGCGACGACTTCTGCGCCAAGTGCTTGCCTGGCAAATTCACTTTTTGCAAATTTATCTGTCGCTTCCGCCAGTGTATACGGCACACGCGGCAAATGTTGGGCGGCGTAAATGTCGCCTTCAAAACATTCGGGAGGCTCAATTTTATTGGCGATGCCGTCGAGTCCTGACGCGAGCGAGGCGGCGAAGGCTAAGTATGGATTCGCGTCTGCGCCGGGGATGCGGCATTCGATGCGCAAGCTTGACCCGCGCCCGACGACGCGAAAACCTCCGGTGCGATTGTCATAGCTCCAGGCCAATCGCGTCGGGGCCCACGAACCGTCCACATACCGTTTGTACGAATTCACCGTCGGCGCATAAAACGGCATCACGTCCGGCACGTGCGCCATCCAGCCGCCGAGGAACCAGCGGAAGGCGTCGGAGCAGCGCACCGGGCCGAGTTCGCTGTCTCCGGGGAAGGCGGGCTTGTCGCCGCTCCAGAGGCTGAGGTGGATGTGGCAGCTTGAGCCGGCCTCGTCGGCGGAGGGCTTGGCCATGAACGTTACGCTGCAGCCCAGGCCGTCCGCGATCTCCTTCATCGCCAACTTCATCACGGAGTGCCGGTCGGCC
>JAYVZE010000086.1:0-27375 GCA_043783625.1 Blastocatellia bacterium
TCGCGGCGCTGGAGCAGTTACAAAAGACACCGTCTTTGATCAAGCAGTTTTTCCATCATCCCGCCGTTGCTTTTTATAACTAACTACCGCACGGCAGTATCAATAAAGCGTATTTCTTTTGTCGAGTTCACGTTAAGCTATGTGAGAATCAGGCTTGCAATTCTCTTTCGGTAACAGCAAGCGAGATAGTATTCATCACAAAATTAAGAATACAATCTAATAGATTTCGAATATGGTCACATATTTATTTTCAAGACTCAAGTAAAGTGAGATAACCTTTTTCAGAGCAGTTTTAGCGTGCTACTACCAAGTTTTTATTATCAATTATGACTTACGCATTTCAAGTTACCGGAAAAAAGAAAA
Source organism: Blastocatellia bacterium (assembly GCA_043783625.1). Classification (GTDB taxonomy): domain Bacteria; phylum Acidobacteriota; class Blastocatellia; order RBC074; family RBC074; genus JAFDVL01. The sequence continues at coordinate 364 of JAYVZE010000086.1, forward strand.
TTAAGCTCAAACATTTCGATCCTGCCCACGACGCAGGGCTGACACGTGAAGAAGCTGAAGCAAAAACGGCGAAGCTCTGCGCTGAACTCACCGAATTGCAAACGCTGCTTTATGCGGCGGGCGACAAAAGTGTGCTGATTGTTTTGCAGGGCCGCGACACTTCGGGCAAAGACGGAACTATTCGCGTCGTGACGGGGCCGCTTAATGCGCTCGGCTGTAATGTGGCTTCATTCAAAGTGCCAACTGAGCGGGAACTTGCGCATGATTTTTTATGGCGCGTGCATCAACATACTCCCGGCAAAGGCGAAATTACGATTTTTAATCGCTCACATTATGAAGACGTGCTGGTAGTGCGCGTCCATAATTTCGCGCCGAAAAATGTTTGGAAGGCACACTACAATCACATCAATAATTTTGAGGAATTGCTGGTAGATTCCAACACTATCGTGCTGAAATTTTATTTGCACATCAGCAAAAAAGAACAGGAAGAACGATTGATTGAGCGCGAGCAAGATAAAACAAAAGCGTGGAAGTTATCGGTTGGTGATTGGAAGGAACGCGAGTTGTGGGATGATTACACCGACGCTTATGAAGACGCAATCAACAAATGCTCTACCAAAGATGCACCATGGTTTATCGTTCCTGCGAATAATAAATGGTTTCGGAATTTGGCTGTCGCCGAAGCAATTGTTAATGCGCTGAAGCCATACAAAAAAGAGTGGTTGAAAAAATTAGCTGGAATGGGAGCGAAAGAGTTGGCTACGATTCAGGAATTTCGACGCAACAAAAAAGAGGAAAAATCATGACAGGATGAACAGGATTGACGAAGACTTTTGGTAAATCCTGAAAAAATCCCGTTAATCCTATCTGTGCTTTTTGAGCTGATTTTATTGCGGTTCCAAAGAAAAATTTAACTTCTTCGCGCCCTTTGCATCCTGCCATTCACCGTAAAAAATTTGTTTTCCTTCCTGTAGCATGCGGCTGATTTCAAACTTTCCGGTCTCTTTGCCTGCCGGAGTTTTTTCGACTAATTTAATTTTTCCTTCTGGTGTCACAATTCCTCTGAGTGCTAATTTACTACTCCCTGCATCGTACGTGTAAAATCCGGCGGCTTTTCCACCATTAATGGTCAGGTTAAAATGAATTGAGCGAGTATCAATTTGCCCGCGTATATCGGTTATTGACAGCCCGTCAAATTCATTGCTGGTAGGTTGTCCTACCAACGCCGTCGAAGGCTTTTGTTTCAGGTCGTTAATATATTTTTGCGTTTTAATTTTTTCCTCGGCATTCGATTCCAGCACAATATATTTCTCGTAGGTGGTGATCGCTTCAGGGATTTGCCCCTGTGCCTCTTGTACGCCAGCCAGGGCTTTTACAAATGAAGGACGCTCCGGTTTCAATTCGATAGCTTTGTTGATGGCATTTTTTGCGTCGTCAAATTTTTTCTGGTCACGGTAAATTTGGAATAAATTATGCCAGCCCCAGACAAAATCCGGATTGGTTTTCGTCGCCTGATCGAATGCGATGAACGCGTCAGAAATTTTGCCTTGCGCTTTATAAGTTTGTCCCAGTGAATTCAAAGCTAAATCCCAATTATTTTTGATGCGATTCGCCTTATTAAAATTGTCAGCGGCTTCACCATATTTTTTCGCATTCAAATTTACTTTGCCTTGCGCGAAGGCGGTGCGCGCCTGCACCTCTTTGTCGTTCGGAGTGATTTTGCTCAACATTTGATATGACTGCGCAATCGTATTCCATTCCAGTTTTGGATCGGCGTCATCACTCAGCGAACGAAACGAATCATCACCAATTTTATTCAGCTTCGTTTTGATTTTTTTGTTGATTGCATCCAGCTCTTCTTTCGATGGATTGGCTTGCAAAAACGCATCATAAAATTGCGCTAGGTTGTTGGTTGGCGTGAATGGATCATCCTGCGCAAGCGCGGTTTCGATTTGCTGCGTGGTCGCATTGCCTTGATATTTTTGATAGATAAACCATCCCGCGACTGAAACGATCAACAATGCGGCGATCAATGCGCCAACGATCATCCCTGTATTTTTTTCGACTTTGAGATTTGTGGCGACTGGCGAACCAATAATTGTCGCCTCTTCAATAACCGGCGGCGGGTTAAAAACTGGCGGAGACAGCGGGATATTTACGCGCACACGCGTTGCTTCGTCTGGCATGTTTTGTGGTGTGAGCGGGACAGCTTTGGAAACCAGCGGCGTCGCATCATGCGAACAAAATTTCGTGTCATCAGCAAATTCAGAAGCGCATTGGGGGCAAATTTTCATCCTGTGATTCCCTTCAAAAATAAAAAAGGTTGAGAAATCAATTGTAATCGAAACTCTCAACCTACGCTATTTTGATCAGACAACCGGGCAAAATAAAAGCCGCCAATGAAGGCGGCTAGTATTGGTTGCGGGGAGGGGATTTGAACCCCTGACCTTTGGGTTATGAGCCCAACGAGCTACCAGGCTGCTCCACCCCGCGTCAAATCGAAGTTGCAAATTTACTCGTCTGTCCGCTCTTTGTCAAGAGAGGCACTGAATCTACGAACGGCGCACTTGCACCATTTGATGAATGCGGGCGACGGCTTCTTGAATCGCTTCAATTGAATTTGCGTATGACAACCGCAAATACCCTTCTGCGCCGAAGGCTCCACCATCCGTCACGACGACACCGTATTTGTGCAGCAATTCATCGGCGACTTCTTTTGACGTAGCGAATCCGCAATTTTTCATCAACTCTTTCACGTTCGGGAAAGCATAAAATGCGCCTTCGGGCTGGCTGCAACGAATGCCTTCGAGAGCATTCAGCGCCGGGATTAACCAATCGGCGCGGAGTTGATATTCCGCCAGCATCGCGGCGACCGAATCCTGCGAATCATTCAGCGCAGCAATCCCCGCTCGCTGTGAAATTGAAGCGGTGTGCGTCGCCGAATGGCTCTGCACTTTCAACACCTCTGCGACCCATTCACGATTACCTAAAACATAGCCGACACGCCAGCCGGTCATCGCGTACGTCTTGGAAAGTGAGCCGACAATCAACACTCTTGCTTGCAATTCCGGTGGCAATGAAGCCGCTGAAAACGGCTTGTTCGGTGCATAAACAAATTGCAAATAGCATTCGTCGGAAATGATCCACAAATTATTGGCAGCCGCAATTTCGACAATCTTTTTGAATTCGTCAGGCGCAATGACTCTCCCCGTTGGGTTCGATGGCGAATTTATTATCAGCAACTTTGATTGGGGAGTTAAGGCGGCTTGAACCTGTGCAGCCGTCAGATGAAAATCCGTAGCTTCTGTCTCAATCCAAACGACATTACCTTCGGCAAAATGGACAATTTCAGGGAACGAAACCCAGCACGGTTTTTCGAGCAGGACCTCATCGCCGGGATTAATCAAAGCCATCACCGCATTGAAAATTCCCTGCTTGCCTCCCACTGTCACGCAGCATTGCTCAAGCTGATAATCCGATCCAAAATTAGAATTGATATAATTGCAAACCGCTTGCCGCAGTGGGGCGATACCACTGGTCGAAGTGTATTTTGTGAAGTTCTCTGCAAGCGCAATTTGAGCCGCTTGTTTGATGTTTTCAGGCGTTGTGAAATCAGGTTCGCCGACGCCGAGATCAATGACTTCAATGCCCTGCGCACGGAGCTTATCCGCCGCCATCACGACGGCTGAAGTGGAGGAAAGTTTCGTAACACGGGCGCGATGTGAAAGTGGAAAATCCATGAATAGTTCCCAGCAGAAAAGTTCACAGTTAATGGTTTGCAGTTCGCAGGAAATTACTATCGTTACAAAAAAACTGCGAACCGCGAGTTAACTACTGCGAACCATCTTGGCTTTCATTTTCTCAATTACCAAAGCAGGCACAAGCCCGTCAATATTGCCTCCGAAGGTGAAGACTTCTTTGACGAGGCGCGAACTCAGATAAGAATATTCCTGGGCTGACATCAAAAATACCGTCTCAACTTTTGGCGCAAGACGGCGATTCATTAAGGCAATCTGTTGCTCGTATTCGTAATCGGAAATAGCCCGGATACCACGAACAACAGCCTGGGCTTCCTGCGCTATCGCATAATCCGCTAATAATCCACCGAACGTAGCGACCTTAACTTGCGCTGGAACGTTAGCAAAACGTTCGGTCATGACCTCCTCCAACATCGCTACACGTTCGTCTACCGTAAACATTGATGTCTTATTAACGTTGATGAGAACGGCCACAATTACTTCATCGAAGAGATGGCTGGCACGTTCGATTATATCAAGATGCCCGCAAGTAACGGGATCAAAAGAACCTGGATAGATAGCACGTCGAATCATAGGAGTAGTTCGCAGTTATCAGTTCGCGGTTTGCAGTAAAAGCAGTTCACCAGAATCTGCGAACTGCGAACTTTTAAGCGATTCCTCTTTCCATACTAAAAAATGTCAGCGAGGAGTCGCCTTGTTCAATTTGACGATAAGGACGTAAATGATCGTAGTTCGGGTGCAATTCAATTTTTTTGCGATGCTCGACAATGACCAGACCTTCTTCAGCAATTAACTTGCTTTTCGCCAAGGTCCACAGCACCTGTGAATACAGGTCTGAATCATAAGGCGGGTCTAAATAGAAATAATCGAATTGCAAAAAATGTTGATTGAAATATTTAAGTGTCGTAATCGCTTCGCGGTGAATCACTTTGACATTTTCACTAATGCCACAATTTTTCAGATTATCTTCTAAAACCTGTGCCGCCTGACGATTCTGCTCAATGAAGGTCACGTGCGCCGCTCCGCGCGATAAAGCTTCGATCCCGACGGCTCCTGTACCAGCACAAATATCCACAAAGCGGGCGCCTTTGACACCACTGGAAATGACATTAAAAAGTGTCTCGCGCAAGCGGTCTGAAGTCGGGCGAACTTTCATTCCTTCCGGCGCTTTCAATTTTCGACCTTTATAAATACCACTGATAACTCGCATAAATTATGAGATTGCCAGATGTGAAATAATTAATTTCCGTTGTGCAATCTTTTACCCTCCATATCCATTTGGATTCACCTGACGCCATTTCCATGCTGATTGAATTATATTATCCAATTCACTATGTTGCGGCATCCATCCTAATTCCAATGTAGCTTTATCTGAATTTGCAATCAAGATCGGCGGATCACCCGCACGACGTTCCGCACGTTCCGTAGGAATCCGGCAACCTGTAACTTGTCGCGCCATCTCGACCACTTCGGCAACGGAATACCCATTGTTGTAGCCCAGATTATAAATCTCGTTTTTCTCTTCCATAACCTTGAGAGCCAGTAGATGTGCCTGCGCTAAATCCAGCACATGCACATAATCACGAATACACGTTCCATCGGGCGTATCGTAATCTTCACCGTAAACTTTGATCTGCGGCATTTTGCCTGCCGCGACTTGTAAGATCAAGGGAATCAAATGTGTTTCCGGGTCATGGGCTTCGCCATAACGTTCACTGGCTCCGGCAGCATTGAAATACCGCATAATTGCATAACGAATTCCATAAGCATCTGCGTACCATTTCAAGGCACGCTCAAAGGCCAGTTTTGTTTCACCATAAGGGTTATTCGGGCGTAAGGAAGCATCCTCTCGAATTGGCATAACCGGAATTACATCGTAGACTGCTGCCGTCGAAGAAAAGACGATCTTTTTGACCCCGGCTGCTAACATCGCATCCAACAAAACCAGGCTGGAGCTGACATTATTATTGAAGTATTTTTGCGGACTTTTAACTGATTCACTCACGATGATGTAGCTTGCCATGTGAATGACAGCCTCAATCTGATGCTCACGAAAAGCTGTCATCAGCTTTTCCTTATCTTGTACGAAGCCTTGAATCAAAATGGCTTCAGGGTGGACAGCCGTACGATGACCAAGTTCGAGGCTGTCATATACCACGACCCGATGACCCGCTTGAATGGCTTGTTCGACCATCACGCTGCCGATATAACCAGCTCCGCCAGTTACCAGAATATTCATTAACCATTACCTCAACAATTGTTCAGCTTCGACTTGAAAGAGGCGTCAGTATCTCAAAAAATCCAGGCAAGCGGAATAGCGCATGAGTGTTTATAATTGTTGACACTTGTTTATCATTGCATTATATTGCAGCCATCTGAGGTGAAGGCTTTTGTGATGAATTAGTAACAAAAGTTTTGATTTTCAGGATTGCGTTCAAGCTTAAGTGCTTACAGCGTCCTCATAACCGCTGCTGTAATCTTGCCATCGTTCTTTGCGTTTCCATTCTTATTAAGAACAAATACTGTCAACGGCAATTACATCATAGTCCACAGCCAAATTTTCCCCGACTCAAGTGCGATCAAACAATATAATCCGAAAATAATCTGAACGATTTCTTTCCACACAACGTCTGACGTAAAATTCTGATGGTCGGATTTTTATATTTTTTTTCAAAGGACAAAAAACTATGGCGGATATTTCTACGAGCTTAAAATGGAACGGTGAGCTGAAATTTACCGGACAGAACGCAAAAGGATTTGAAACAGATTTTGATGGGAATACACAAACCAGTTCCAGCCCGATGGAAATCTTACTGGAATCAGTCGGGAGCTGCTCCGCGATTGATGTGGTTTTGATCCTGCAAAAAATGCGCGAGCCGTTGACTGGCGTTGGGGTCAAACTGGACGGAGACCGACAGGCCGTCGAACCGCGTTACTTTCACACAATCCGTGCGCGATTCGACCTTTGGGGAGAATTAAGCGCTGAGAAAGTCGAGCGCGCCATTAACTTATCTTTCTCAAAATATTGTAGCGTTTTTCACTCACTTCGTTCAGATTTGAAACTTTTTGCCGGGTATCGGTTGCACTCTCAAAACGCTGTAGCCTCCGGCGAATATGTGAGCCTCACAATTACGCCGCAACCCGGGTAAAAACTTTTTCAGGAATATTTTTGTCAGGCAGTGAAAAGGCCTTCCAGACATCAGCCTGCTCGACAATGAAGGTTGCAGCAGCGACATCAATCGGGCGAGATAATAAATATCCCTGTCCGAATTCGCAACCAAGCCGGCGCAGTGCTTCTAGCTGCTCAAGCGTCTCAATCGCTTCTGCCACGACGTGCATTTCCAATTTATCAGCCAGCAAAATAATTGTGCTGATAATTTCTGCATTATCTCCATTTTTTGTAATTCGATGCACGAAAGAACTGTCCAGCTTAATCGTATCAGCCGGTAGGCGATGCAGGTAGCTGAGTGAAGAATACCCCGTTCCGAAATCATCCATGCTCAGCTTGACGCCTAATGTTCGTAATTGATTGAGCATTAAAATGGTCGCCTCTAAATTATCTACCAGGACGCTTTCTTTCACTTCCAGTTTCAGATATTTTGCGTTCAGACCTGTCTCTTGAAGGGTCTGCGCAATAAAATCAACGACATCGCCCTGAGCAAAATGACGCCCTGAAAGATTGACACTCATGACCAGTGGATCATTTTCAGAATCGCCCCGGAGCTGCTGCCAGACGAACATTTGACGACAGGCTTCCTCAATCATCCATCTGCCAATCGGAACGATCATGCCACTTTCTTCAGCAACGCGAACAAATTCCCCGGCACTCACAACGCCACGCATCGGATGATGCCATCGTAAAATCGCTTCGAATCCATGCAACCTCCCATCCGCCAAAGAAACAACAGGTTGATAAAGTAAGAAAAACTCTTTTCTTTCGATAGCGCGTCGAAGGTCGTTTTCAAGTTGTAATTGAGCGGAGACCTGCGCATGCATGGCGGCATCAAACACTACCGCACACGCTTTCCCCAAAGATTTGGCTCGATACATCGCGGTATCGGCATCACGGATCACCTCTTCGGGGTGCTGATAACCAATCGTACTGAAGGTGATCCCGATACTGGCACTGGTTGTCACTTCAGTCGTACCAGCCAACTGAACCGGCTCCATCAGCTCTTTCTGCAATCGCCCGGCCAATAAGATCGCCTCTTCCGGGTGAGTGAGTCCTTCAATCAGGATCGTAAATTCATCACCACCGAGTCGCGCCACAACATCACTCGGACGCAGAACCGTTTCCAGACGGCGCGCAATCGTCATCAGTAATTCATCTCCGGCTTTGTGACCTAAACTATCATTGATAATTTTGAAGCGATCAAAGTCTAAAAACATGACGGCGAAAAATTCAGACGGATGACGCGCAGCCCGCCCCATGGCACGCTTCAAATGATCGTGGAAAAGCTGACGATTCGGCAATCCGGTTAAGCTGTCGTGAAAGGCAGTATGCACTAATTGCGCCTCCGCGCGTTTGCGATCACTAATATCCTGAATTTGAAGAATCAGGCACTTCGTATGATTCTTTGATTCACTGAATAACGAAGAACTAATGAGCGCCCAAACTTCATGCCCCTCCTTGTGATATAAGGTGCTCTCAAGATGAAAAACCTTACGATCTCCTTCCAGCAGCTCCTGCTTAACAGCCAGAGCTTTCCTTGATTCCTCAGCACTGGATAAACGATCAGCTCTGATAGCTAATAATTCGGACTCTTCATATCCCAGAAATTGACAGAGCGAATGATTGACCTGAAGGAATTTTCCTTTGGTTGTCACTAACGCCATCCCAATCGCCGCATGGTCAAATGCGTTGTGAAAACGTTCCTCACTTTCCTGCATTTCCTGCAAATGCAAGGCTGCCAACTGAGCCTCGCGCTCAGTCATTTCAGTTTTTTTCTGCTGCATGACTTTGTCAGCTTCTTCATTTTTTAAGAAATAATGACTAATGCTGACGAACATCCCAATGATTGGCGCAGCCGCAATTAAGACCGTGCCGCCGAAGTGTGAAGTACATAAATAGAGCAACCCTGAGATTGACGAACTCGTCGCATATACCAGTCCAATCCATAAGTAATTAGAGCGCCATTGTTCCGGTAATAATGGTTGTCTGTGACGTAGCAGTAAAGCCCTCGACAATAAGGTATTGACCAAAAAGTAAGACCAGGCAAAGAATACTAAGACACCAAAAAGAATCAGACTGTTGTAAAGGTTTTTCGCCTTCAATGATGCCAGTATCAGATTCGTCAGACTCCCGCACAGCAACATTGAAAAGGCCGCAATAGAAGGTTTGCTTAAACGACTAATCCATTTTTTAGAAGTCAACCACGACCCGGCAAAAGCCCCTGAGGCTGCAACCAATACTGCCGCTGGTGCTCCCAATAACAATGCCACTAAAAACAAAAAGATTTCGCCTCCGGTAATCGAAACCTCAGTACCGGGAATTTGTACTGGAAAAAAACCAAGTAAGGCTACGACCAGCACGCCACATCCTACCTGCATCAAAGATATACGATCCAGCATCGCAACCTGCACTAAAGAAAACGCTAACGTAACGGCTCCCAGCATGAAGTGCCAGGAGGTCTTATTTTTTTGTTTATGTTCCTGGCTGTTCAGTAAGCCCATAGGCGATCTAGTCGAAATATTCTGAGCGGTAAGTTATCCACATTTTCTCAATGATTTTTTCATAAGAAATCACGCGATACTTCTTAAATTGCAATTTATACGCCACCATTTTTGATGGCAAAACCGCCCCGCTGGAAAATAAATTGAACGGTAAAATAGCTGAATGTAATTCCGAATAAACGCCTGATTTATACAGAAACAAACGTTGATTTCAGTCAGAATGACGGAGAAGAAACCTGGACTGAGAGCAAATTAGCAGAAAAAAATAATAAGGTGGTGGCATTAGGAAACCCGGCTTTTAATTGGCAGGTATCTACGTGAGAAGTGAAAGATGAAAGATGACTTTTTTTGCGACATGAATGCAACAAATGTTGTTAATTATTTTTATTAAGGCAGGTTGATTACGGGGAAATTTATCCGCCACTCAGCTCTTTGGTATCCAGCCAGATCGTCACCGGCCCTGAGTTGTGAATTTCGACCAACATCTCAGCCCCAAAGACTCCCGTTTGAACCGTTAAGCCGGCCTCTTGAATCCTTCGCACAAAGGCGTCACACATTGGAGCCGCAATTTCCGGCCTGGCTGCACTGCTAAAACCGGGTCTGCGACCTTTGCGGCAATCAGCATAAAGCGTGAATTGCGAGATGACTAAAATTTCGGCTTTGACATCCAGAGCGGATAAATTGAATTTCCCTCCCGCGTCCGCAAAAATGCGCAAATTCAAGAGTTTACTGACGAGGGTTTCAAGATCGGCAGTAGTGTCTTCCTGACCAATCCCAAGCAAGATCACGAGGCCAATTTGAATATTTCCAGTCTCAAGCCCTGCGACTGTCACTTTTCCATGAGTAACTCTTTGTAAAAGCGCACGCATAAAATCCGGCTGAATGTTAAAGAGGAATTAATTTCTGGCAGTTAAAAATTAGCGGAGATTGCCGAATCATTTTCAGGAATACCCGGCAATCTCCCAAGCTTAAAATATTAGTTTTCAGTTTCTTCGACAGGTACTTCTTCTTCGGGAGCCTCTTCAACAGAATCTTCAACTGGTTCGCTGTCATCTGTCGCTTCAACTTCTTCCGCCGCCTCAGCTTCGACGGCTGAATCATCGGCGGAAAAATCAGATGCTTCTGACGATTCTTCTGAAGCCTCGCTTTCATCGCCCTGCGCGTGGGAAGCGAGTTTTTCAAGGTCTTCATCAGTCGCTTCATCAGGATTGATTCCCAGCTTTTCGAGCAACGAATTGACATCAACACCAGACGCACCCAGCTTGTCCGTCAATTGACTAAGCAATTGTTGTTTATCGCCGCCCAATGAACCTAGCAATGAGCCTGCCATCCCAAGCAAGCCGCCGCCTTCCCCCTTTTCCTCTTCGCCATCTTTTTTACCTGTGACCTGCTCGACCAGGCCTCCAACCATGTCTTGCCATCCCATATTGAATCCTTTCTTTTTCTCTCAAGTTAGACATTGCAATCAAGGAAAAACTCTTTGATTGACAGACCTCAAGTATTTCGTGGAAATACTTTCAGAGAGTAAAACCGATTGCTTGAAAACTCAATCTACCGCCCCATTTCAAGCATTAAATTTTAAGTATCAACCTCGAAATCACATTTCCTGTCACGTGACAAAAAACGATTCTTGACTTGGATGATAGAGATTTGTCAGTATGCAACGAACCGCCGGCACTGGTCCCTCGCTTGGCGCTGATTGTTTTGTGGAGGACTCTATACCGTGCGCCAGCCTATTTTCTTTTCTTTCTCACCTAAATCATTACTCTTGACCTCATTTTTCACCTGCTTATTGCTGACGACGGCGTTTGCACAGCAATTACCCGCTGACTTACCAATCATGGAATCAGCGAGAGAAGCCAAAACTACTTCGCTTGCGACGACCCGCGTTGCTTCAGGTAAAGACCTTTACTGTGCCGGATTTATCAGCCCGACAGAAATCAAAAGCGACCTGCGTATTATCGGCAGCGATGAAGAAAATCGTGTCGTCTATTACGGTCAGGGAAACACTGTTTACTTTGAAATCGGAGCACAAACCATCCGCCCCGAAATGATCTTTTCAATTGTTCGCCCGCTGGGAGATTTCAAACATCCCTTCAAAGGCGATAAGAAATCTTTGGGAGTTTTCACCCAGGAATTAGGCGTCCTCCGCGTGTTAGCAGTGCAAGGCAAAGTCGCTACGGCCCGCATTATTTTTTCCTGTGATGACATCAAGCATGGAGATTTATTAGTACCTTTCGAAGAACGAAAAGCTCCCGTCACAGACTTCAAAAATCCAATCCCGCGCTATCAACAAACCTCCGGTCAAAAAGCTGGACGCATTGTCATGCAACGCGAACATCACGAAATGATTAGCCCGCGTGATGTTGTTTATATTGATCTTGGTTCAGAAAGCGGCGTCAGTGCAGGAGACAAATTTACGATTTTCCGCCAGACGCCAAAAGACGGCAACTTCGTCCATTTCCGTGATGACAATGTGACTGTGCAAAGCAACACCGATTTCGGCAGCGATAAGTTAAAGGGAGGCTCCAATTCCATTGATAAAGCACACCAATGGCGTCAGGATGTCGAAGATCATCGCGCTGAAATTCCGAAGAAAATTGTAGGAGAATTAGTCGTCATTGCCGTCAAAGGCAAAGCTTCAACCGCGATTGTGACGCGCACGACTCAGGAAGTTCATAACGGCGATACGATTGAAGTTTTGAAGTAAATTTCGAATCTAAGCTTTACTTCAGACACCATGAGAAAGGACGGATCAATAATCCGTCCTTTTCTATTTTCTAAATTATTCTCAACTCATTTCTTGATTTTAACCTCTTCTTCAATCCCTAACTTTTCTCGCGCATTCAAATAAAACTGATAGAAATATCCGTACATTGACCAGCAGGACGAAATCACGACGACCCATAACATCGCACGTCCCAAGCCATAAAAAATCATTCGCAAATCTAGAGCGGTCACATCACCTGCTCCGAAGATATGCGTTAAAGCTGTACTCATTTCCGGCACAGTCCAAAAGGCAATAACCGGAAATGCTTTGGTTTCAACAGGCGGTGCGCCAGACACCGAAGCCATCAACAATAAAAGGATCGCCAACACCTGCGACACCATTTTGAATTTGCCTGCCGTCGAAGCCGCAATCGCCCATCCTTCCGTCGCCGCAATGGAGCGCAATCCTGAGACAGCAAATTCACGCCCGATGATAATCACGACCGCCCAGGCTGGCACAAGACGATTCTCGACCAATGAAATCAACGCGGAAGAGATCAACAACTTGTCGGCAATTGGATCAAGCAAAATCCCAAGCCGCGAAACCTGTTGACGTTTACGCGCAATGTAGCCGTCAAAATAATCCGTCGCCGCCGCCACTACAAATAATCCGACCGCCATAATGTGCTGCGGCAATCCAAACCAATTCTCCGAAAATTTCGTCAGCAACACCACCACCAATAATGGCGCGATGAAAATTCTTAGAAGGGTTAGGAAATTCGGCAAGTTCATAAATGGGGTGATCGGTGGCCGGGGATCGGGGTCGGTAAAATGCCGCCCACTGACCACCGCCCCCCGACCACTTCTATCCCCTATACACATTTGTAATCGGCATTCTTCGGTCACGTCCAAATGCTCGTGTTGTCACCTTAATTCCCGGTGCAGCCTGGCGGCGTTTGTATTCGTTGATGTCTACAGTTCTGACAACCCAGCGCACTGTTTCTTCATTAAAGCCTTCGGCAATAATCGCATCAATGCTCATATCCTGCTCGACGTACATTTCCAAAATCGCATCAAGAATTTCATAAGGCGGCAGTGAATCCTGATCTTTCTGATCATCGCGCAATTCGGCGGACGGCGGACGAGTAATAATGTATTCAGGAATCATCGGCGCGGCACCACGCTGATTGACGTAATAACAAAGCTCGTAGACCAACATTTTCGGGACATCTTTGATGACCGTTAAGCCTCCGCACATGTCGCCGTACAAAGTTGAATATCCCACGCTCGTTTCGCTTTTATTACCAGTTGAAAGCACTAGCGCACCAAATTTATTCGAGATCGCCATCAAAATATTTCCACGAATTCGGGCTTGCAGATTTTCTTCGGCAATGCCCATCTGCGTCCCGGCAAACGCAGGCTTCAACATTTCAAGGTACTGCTTAAAGGTATCTTCAATCGCAATTTCTTCGTACTGCACACCAAGATTTTCAGCCAGCAATTTTGCATCACGTCCGCTTTCGGATGACGAATACCGCGTCGGCATAAATACGCAACGCACTTTGTCAGCACCGAGCGCATCTGCCGCAATGCAAGCAACAATCGCGGAATCTACACCGCCGGATAATCCGATGACGACGCGTTCGAAGCCGTTTTTACGCACGTAATCGCGTGTGCCAAGAACTAAAGCTTTATATGTTTCTTCCGCTCTGGAAAGTCGTGGCGCGACGGCGGATTCAATTTTCCCGTGTGACTTCGTTTCGTATTTTTCTGCCAGCACAATTTTTTCTGCGCGCATCCCCTCACTAAAAACGTCAACGCGCTCCTGACGGCGACGCGGATCATGCAAGCGTTCACGGAAAACTTTTTCAGTATTAATATCTGCAAAAATTAATTCTTCCTCGAAGACTTTCCCGCGTGCAATCAAACCGCCGCGCTCATCAAAAACCAAGCTGTCACCATCGAAAACCAATTCATCCTGCCCACCAACTAAGTTGACGTATGCCAATACTACCGCGTTGTCTTCGGCACGCGTTGCAAGCATTCGTTCGCGGTCTCCGCCTTTGGCTGAATGATACGGCGAAGCGGAAACATTGACGATGATGTGTGCTCCGGCTAAAGACTGAACCTGCGTCGGGCCGCCGGGATACCAAATATCTTCGCAAATATTGACGCCAATCAGAACATCGCCAAGCTGAAAAATCGGCGCGGTTTCTCCGGCTTTGAAATAACGATAATCATCAAAGACACCATAATTCGGCAAGTACGTTTTATGGTAGACACCTTTCAATTCACCGTCATAAATCACCGCTGCCGCGTTGTGAATATCCGTAGTTTTATCTACGAACCCGACAATCGTCGTGATGCCTTTGGAAGCTAAAATAATTTCATCCAATGCTTTCAAATTAGCAGCAATAAACTGCGGCTTGAGCAGCAAATCTTCCGGCGGATACCCTGTGATCGCCAGCTCCGGCAAGGCAATAATATCTGCGCCCTGACTTCTGGCTTGCTCAATGTAGTGAATGATTTTTTCGGTGTTACCCGCGATGTCTCCCATCCGGGGATTGATTTGAGCAAGTGCGATACGAATAGTACTCATAGAAAATTCTTAGGATGCGTTTTGGCTTAACCAGAGTTTCAAATCATTCGTCGTCTGAAAGTCCAATAAATCTTCACCCAGCTTCATTAATTTCGGAGTCGGCAAAATAGTGATGGCTTTCTTTTGCGCGATAGTGACGCGCCCCACGCGCTTTTCTAATTGTCGCAATGTCATTTCAGTGACGCCTTGCTGCAAGCCTTTCTGTAAGCCTATCTGAATTCCTTCTTGTCTCCATTCCTGAACAAACGGTGCCATAATTTTTTCTCCTCGTTTGGTAAAAACCTGCTTGATCGAATGCAGGACTTCACCTTTGGTCAGTGTGTTGTTAGCGGATGATGCATACTTCAACATCACGCGAATGTATTGTACCGCACTTTGATTCGTAACTTTGCCAAAAGCTTCCCACACATTCAGCAAGCGTGGTGCTTCGTGCAGGCGGTGAATGTTTTTCATGATCAGCAGTGCTGCTCGCATGACCGCTTCGCCGCGAATTTCTGAATCTTCAAGTGCCGACAAATCGCATAGATAATACGAAAAATTTGGCGCGTATTGCTGCCAATCTTCAAACGTGTCTTGCGTCAAATCCCGCTGATCGAATAATGCACTAAAGCTCGGACTAAATTTCCACTCAGCTTGTCCGTGATAAAATAGAACGGGGAAAATCAGTGGCAGCGTTTTAGCTTTCTGCGTTTTGAGGCGTTCCCAAAATTTCACCAGGTACGCCAAAATTTGTAACGCGACCCATTTATCGGGGCTGCTTTTATGCTCGAAGAGAAGGCAGACAAATGCCGATTCCTGACTATCTCGTAGCCGCACTCGGTAAATCAAATCTGCGAAACTCTCTTCTAATTTTTCATCCAGAAAAGATTCTTTTTGAACTTCGAGGGAAGTTAGATCAAGTGAATTGACAATGGATTGAGGAAGGTAGTGACGGACAAAATCCGCAGCAAGATTGGGCTTGCCAAAGATTTCTTTGAAAAACTTATCGTGTGGGTTCGTGAGGGTTTCATTTGTTCGGGGCTTTTCCGCCATACTTAATCGGCGACTTCAACGGTATCAATAATCCCAATAATCGCCGCATCAATCGGGCGATCTTTCATCCCTTCGGCCAGCCGCGCACTGCTGCCGGACACGACCAGAACTTTTTCATGAACACCCGCGCCGACCGTATCTACAGCCACCAGATAGCTGTTTTCGTCCTCGCCTTTCAGCGTCAGTGGACGGACCAGCAAGAGTTTACTTCCGTGCAAACGTTCGTCCTTGCGCGTCGCAACGACTGTCCCGATGACTCTGGCGATAATCATAAAAAGTACTGAGTGCTGAGTAACGAGTGCTGAGTTCTCAGGACTTTCCTCCTCAGCACTCAGCACTTCTTTACTTCTTCAATCCCAGCGGCAACACTTCATCAACCGAAGCGTGTGGACGCGGGATGACGTGGACGCCGACTAATTCTCCGACACGACGCGCAGCGGCAGCTCCGGCATCAGTGGCAGCTTTCACCGCAGCAACATCTCCGCGTACAATCGCAGTGACGAATCCGGCGCCGATTTTTTCGTATCCGATCAATGTCACATTCGCAGCTTTGACCATCGCGTCAGCGGCTTCAATCGTAGCGACCAAGCCTTTCGTTTCAATCATTCCAAGAGCTTCCATTTATTCTCCTCACTGTCCAGCAAACTTCAGTTTGCTGATAGTTTACATCTATAAAATCAGGCACAAACTAAAAGCTTATGCCGCATTTCAATTCATCAGTTTCGCAGCTTGCGATAACAATTCTACTAATTCTTCTCGTGTCAGAGTAATCGTTTCAGTGTCGCTCATTGGCACCGTTCCGCCGCCTCCGCCAATGCCGCACGCCTGTCCGGTACGCGCTTCAGGCGGCATCGCTCCGTTACGTTCACGAATATCAAATAACTTCGGAATCGCCCGATCAGGGATTGTATTTTCATTGCCTAAACTTCGCGCGATAGCACTGATTTTACAGGTATGTTCCAGCGTTTCCAGTTTATTGAAAGCATGTTCCAGCGTATCCGCAAACGCGACGGCTCCGTGATTCGCCATCAATAAAGCATCGTGATACGCCAGATAAGGTTCAATCGCATCCGTCAATTCGCGGGTTGAAGGCGTTCCATAAGCCGCCAGCGGGACGCATCCAAGCGTCAATACAACTTCAGATAAAATTGCCTTGTCGAGCGAAAGCCCGGCGACGGCAAATCCTGTCGCGTACGGCGGATGAAAATGCACGACGGCATTCACATCAGGACGCGCCTGATAAATCACGCGATGCATCGGCCATTCCGAAGAAACTTTGTAATCAGACGGTTCCAGCGGATTTCCCTCAACATCTACGACCACCATCATGTCAGTCGTCATCCAACCTTTACTCACACCCGACGGCGTAGCAATGCAGCGATTTGGCGCAACTCTGACGCTGATATTTCCATCACCCGCGACAATATGTCCACGCTCATAACTGCGCCGCGCAGTGTCTACAATTTGTTCTTTGATTAATCTTTCGTCCATTAATTGACTATCCGTCATCTCGTAAGAAATCTCTAAAATCCGCGCTAATTCCTGTCGTTGTTTGTCCTGAAGAATTCGGTTGCGCTAAAAAATAGGAAAGACTTTCCAGTGAAATGGAAAAGTCTACATTTTTAATTTTGACGCCGGCACGCGGTTGCAATCTGACCGGAGCGAAATTCAAAACAGCCCTGACTCCCGCCGAAGTCACATCTTCAAAAACCTGTTCTGCAATAAGCGATGGCACAGCTAAGACGACAATCTCAACCAACTGATTTTTAATCGCGGAACGCAAATTATTCGCATCCTGAATTGGCAATCCGCTCCGCGTTGGCAATCCGATTTTTTCAGGATCATTATCAAAAATCCCAACGATGCGAAAGCCATTCACGTTGAAGCCACCATACGTTGCCAACGCTAACCCTAAGTTTCCGGCACCGACAATGGCGACTTTTCGATTCACATTCAAGCCTAGAATTTGCCGCAATTGACGGCGTAAATCGTTGATTGAGTAGCCGACACCGCGCACTCCGAATTCTCCGAAATAGGCTAAATCCTTGCGTATTTGCGCCGAATTCAGCGCAAATTGTTCCGCCATCGCCTTAGATGAAATCCGCTCAACTCCTTCGCCTGCCAAGTCGTCCAGGCATCGCAAATAGAGCGATAAACGACTGGTGGTGAGTTCAGGGATTTTCTCAGTTTTCATCGCAGCAAAATTCAGGCGTAACTCTTCAAATTTCTATCACTTACTCAGTTAAATCACAACGATAACGCAGCGTCTGTCAGCCTGTCAATTACCGTGAATTGACAGTACTTGCGGCTGTCTCTTACACTCCGTTGGCGAGTTGTCGAAAACCACAATAAGGAGAACGCACATTGATTGCTCATCTGTCAGGGCTGTTACTTAGCAAGCAACCGAATTCCGTCATCGTAGATGTCAACGGAGTCGGATATGAAATCACGATTCCGCTTTCGACGTTTTACGATTTGAGCGAAGAAGGAACCGTCGTCGCCCTTCGCATCCATACGCACGTGCGCGAAGATGCGTTGCAACTCTTCGGTTTTCGCACCGAACGGGAGAAAAAATTATTTTTGTTATTAACCAGCGTCTCCGGCATCGGCCCGAAATTAGCGATTACAATTTTGTCCGGGATGAGTGCTGATGAATTAATCCCCGCGATTCGCAATAACGAATTAGCCCGCCTCGTCAACATCCCCGGCGTCGGCAAAAAAACTGCGGAACGTTTAGTCCTTGAGCTAAAAGATAAATTGTCAGCTTTGTCTTCACCTGAACTCGAAGAACAGTACCGCCTCGCCGGAGGCACAGGCAGCAAAAATTCCATCGTAGACGACATCGTTTCCGCCTTAGTAAATTTAGGTTTCCAACGTGCTGCTGCTGAAAAAGCAGTAAGCTCTACGATGCAGGAAAACCCCGACGCGAATTTCTCACAACTGACCAAACTTTCAATGCGAAAATTAGCGCGATAAATGGCGAAAAATAAAGCTACAAATATTAATGAAGACACTCGCGTAATTGGCGGTGGCGTAGCGGATGCTGAGCAGCAAATCGAACTCAGCTTGCGCCCGCAATATCTGCGCGAATACATCGGGCAAAAGAAAGTTAAAGATAACCTGAACATCTTCATCAAAGCCGCCTGTGCGCGAGGTGAATCGTTGGATCATGTTTTATTGAATGGCCCGCCGGGCTTAGGGAAAACTACGCTCGCGCAAATTGTCTCGCGTGAAATGGGGGCGAAAATTCATGTTACGTCCGGGCCGGTGATTGAAAAGCCCGGCGACCTTGCGGCGATGCTCACGAATCTGGAAGAAGGTGACGTTTTATTTATTGATGAAATTCATCGGCTGCATCCGGCGATTGAAGAAATTTTATATCCGGCGATGGAAGATTTCGAGCTGGATTTAATTATCGGGCAAGGGCCTTCAGCGCGGTCGGTGAAGCTGGACTTGCCGCGCTTTACGTTAATTGGAGCGACGACGCGGGCAGGAATGATTACGGCTCCGTTGCGCGGACGCTTCGGAATTAATTTTCATTTAGATTTTTATCCAATCGAAGACCTCCAAATTATCGTACTAAGATCAGCGGACATTTTAGGCGTCGAAATTGACGATGCCGGAGCCAATGCGATTGCGCGGCGGTCGCGCGGGACTCCGAGAATTGTCAATCGTTTGTTGCGCCGCGTCCGTGACTTTGCCGAAGTTGAATACGAAGGTAAAATCACGATGGAAGTGGCGACCGACGCGCTGAATCGAATGGAAGTGGATCGCTTTGGACTCGATGAAGTAGATCGAAAATTACTGACGACGATCATCGAAAAATTCAATGGCGGTCCCGTCGGAGTCAGTACCATTTCCGCCGCGATTCAGGAAGAAAAAGATGCAATTGAGGAAATTTACGAGCCGTACCTGATTCAGATCGGCTTTATCAATCGGACTCCTCGCGGTAGAGTTGTCACGCCAGCGGCTTATCACCATCTAGGCTTGACCTTACCAGGAACGATCAGCACCGATCAACCAGGCTTGTTTTGATGAATAGTAACGTTATCAAATATCCAACTGCCGGACGTTTGCGATTAGGCATCAAAAATCGCACGACGAAGCGGCGAATACTTTTCCGCACAATTGAGAGCTTTCTTGATAATGATCTCATCACGTCTTCAGCGGCCATCACGTATTTCGGAATCCTGTTTTTATTCCCGACTTTATTATTAGCATTGAGCATCGGCGAGCAATTTTTCGGGGATGCGATTTCGCAAAATTTTCTGACCCGGATGATGACTTTTTTCCCCGGTTCGGATGAGCTGGTGAAAAAAAACATTGAAGCGATCAGCAAAGTTTCTTCTGGTATGCTCATCACGGCTTTAACGATTTTGTTGTGGGCTGGATCATGGATTTTCTCCGTGATCGAACGCGCTGTCTGCCGCATCTGGGGAACAAAACCGCGACCATTCCTGCGCGGAAGATTTGTCACTATTGGAATGATCGCGGCAGTCGGGATGCTCCTGCTTTCCTCCGTGCTGATTACTTCAATCGTCGTCACGATTCAAACCCTCATGGAACATCTTCCGGTCAAACAGGCTCCGATTCAGCTTGCGTGGCTCGGATCAATGTTGTGGCGGACGGTTTTCGCTTCACTAAGCCTCTTGTTGACGACTTCGCTCTTTGCTTTAATTTATCGGGTTATGCCGAACACGCGGATCAATTTAATTGAAGTAATTCCCGGAGCGATCATCGCCGGAATCCTGTGGGAAGCGGCTAAATACGGGTTCGCGTGGATGATTCCTTATTTTCATTACGATTTGCTTTACGGCTCCATCGGCGCAGGTGTGGCGTTGCTGACGTGGGGGTATTTGTCGAGCTTAATTATGCTCTTTGGAGCACAATTGACCGCCGTGCTGCATTGCCGCCGTTTGTTCGGCGAAGACATGGAAGAAGAATGTCAATGAAACGAATCTGCGTTTTCTGTGGCTCCAATCGCGGCGTGCGAAATGAATATATCGAAGCCGCGCAGCACTTAGGAAAAGTTTTAGTCAAAAAAAATCTCGCTCTGGTTTACGGCGGTGGAAACGTCGGACTAATGGGGATCATCGCCGATGCTGTTCTGGCAGAAGGCGGCGAAGTCATTGGCGTAATCCCTCAATCTCTGGTTGACCGTGAAGTGGCTCATCAAAATTTAACTACAATGCACGTCGTCAATTCCATGCACGAACGCAAAGCTTTGATGGCTGATTTGTCAGATGGATTTATTGCTTTGCCCGGCGGCATGGGAACGTTCGATGAATTCTGCGAAATCCTGACTTGGGCGCAGCTTGGCATTCATCAAAAACCTTGTGGAATTTTGAATGTCGAAAATTATTTCACCCCGTTATTGAAAATGTTCGACCACGCCATGAATGAAGGATTTTTGCGCGACGCTCATCGTAATCTAGTAATCGAAGCAACGAAGCCAGAAATATTATTGGATTTGTTTGATAACTACCAGCCACAATCTGTCGCAAAATGGATGGATCAAAATAAAAGATAGCCTCAGCACATCGGCAGATTTTTCGTCATGCATATCTCAGAATTCAATTTTGAACTCCCCCCCGAATTAATCGCACAAAATCCTATCGAACCACGCGATCATTCACGATTACTGGTCGTCAATCGTCAAACAAAGCAATGGCATGACAGCACTTTTGCTGAGTTGCCAAAACTACTTTCTGCCAATGACATACTGGTCATTAATAACACCCGTGTCTTCCCTGCTCGCCTGATTGGACATCGCATCATCAATGGGATCGCAGGCGCGAAAGTCGAAGCGTTGCTGACCAGGCGCTTGTCTGTGAATCAATGGGAAGCAATGACCAAGCCGGGTCGTGCCTTACAAATCGGGGCAAAAATTTCTTTTGGTAATAATCAACTACAAGCCGACGTGATTGCGCTACTGGAAGACGGAAGGCGCGTTCTTCAATTCGTGGCAGAAAGTGACATTGACGCGCTGATTGATGAGGTTGGGAATACGCCGCTGCCGCCCTATATCAAGCGCGACTACGATGAAAAAGTTCGGTTGGATGAACCACGCTATCAAACAATTTACGCGAAAGAACGAGGTGCGATTGCGGCTCCGACGGCAGGTTTACATTTCACGGGTCGCGTCTTCGAGGAATTGAAAACTTGTGGTGTCGAAATTATCCAAATCACGCATCACGTCGGAGCCGCGACTTTTCAACCCGTGCGCGTCGAAGCGATTGAGGATCACCGCATCGAAGCCGAAAGCTACGAAATCAGTGAATCCGCCGCTGCCTCCATTAATGCCGCCAAAGCCGCAGGAAAACGAATTATCGCAGTGGGAACGACGACGACGCGAGCGTTGGAAAGTGCGGTAAATTCTGACGGAAAAATCAGTGCAGGAAATCACAGCACAGAGCTTTGCATTCGCCCTGGTTATCAATTCAAAGCGATTGATGCGCTCATTACCAATTTTCATCTTCCCCAATCTTCCCTGCTGATTTTAGTCTCAACACTGACCGGACACGATTTGATGATGCAGGCCTATCAACACGCCGTAAATGAACGCTATCGTTTTTACAGCTACGGTGATTGTATGTTTATATTTTAATGATATGAGTGCGTCTCGCCCCCTCACAACTAAAGAATCCGAACAACCATTTAATGGCACGCTCTGCCCTTTAACGCTGATTGATTTGAATGAATTATGGTTACTCGACCTGCGCGTTTTTATTGACGCAGAAGCTTATGAACGCGAAACTTTTCGACATTTACTGACGAATCCGACCTGTGTCGCTCGCCAAATTCGGGATGAACACGGAAAAATGTCTGCCTTTGCCATTGCCGTCATTGAAGGAGATGGCGTCGGACATGTCACGACAATTGGCGTTTCACCCGAACATCGGCGGCGTGGATTGGCACGATTAATGTTGCTCTCCATTGAGCACGGTTTCGCCTTGCAGGGAGTGTCTACGATGCGACTGGAAGTGAGAACTGATAATCGTGGAGCGCAGGAACTGTATGAGTTAATCGGCTATACGATTACGCAAAGGATGGAACGATATTATTCAACTGGGGATGACGGATATATGATGGTGAAGTCAATTTTAGGAGTGAATTGGGGATTTTGAGAATGGTGCTGAGAAGAAAGTGCTGAGTCCTGAGTTTTGTCGCCAAAGTTCTTCCTCAGCACTCAGCACTTTTTTCTCAGCACTAACTTTACCCCGCTCCCGCACTTTTGCGCAGATCAGTTAACACCTGTTTCGCCACCGCTTTTAAGGTCTCAAAAACTCCGTCGCCTTTGGGAGCTATGGCCTCAACGACTGGCTCATCTTTGCGCAATAGTTCGCGCTTCATATCATCTAAGGAAATGATGTCCGGGAGGTCGCGCTTATTCAACTGAAGAACATAAGGAATCTTGGAAAAATCGTACCCATGACTTTTCAAATTATCCTCTAAATTCCAGAGTGCTTCAACGTTGGCGTCCATTCGTTCGCGTTGTGAATCCGCGACGAAGACTACGCCATCCACTCCTTTGAGAATGAGTTTGCGGCTGGCATCATAAAAGACCTGACCGGGTACAGTGTAAAGATGAAAGCGTGCCTTGAAACCGCGAACCGTCCCGAGTTCAAGCGGAAGAAAATCGAAAAATAAGGTGCGCTCTGTTTCGGTTGCCAGACTAATCAATTTGCCTTTTTGCTGAGCGGAAGAAGTATCGTAAATATACTGTAAATTCGTTGTTTTGCCGCCCAGACCAGGTCCGTAATAGACTATTTTGCAATTAATCTCGCGCGATGCGTAATTGATGAACGTCACGTTCGTCGTCCTCTCTGAAAGGGGAATCAACCTTGAAGATTCGAAGGCTGAACCGCTGCTAATTTCCTAACCTTTTTCGTCGAAATACTCTTTAGAGATCGTCACTAAAGAGCCGCTCAATATCTTCATCACTAATATCACCAAAAGGTGTATTGGCTCCCATCGCAGCCCGCTCTTGTTCGGCTTTATTGATAATTCGATCAAAAGCTTCACTGAGTTCCGAGGATGACCGTTTTACACGCAAACGAACCAATCCTAAGCTGGATTTTTCATCAAAAATCACCACTAAAATCACTTTCCCGCCAACGACTGAGATGTGAAGATTATCTTTTTCACCCTCATGAGAAAGAACCGGAAATTCCTTTTCTCCGATCAATCTCGCTAAGCCATCTGTCGCCGCCACGTTACCCGCAGTCAGCGAAGCTAAACTGGTCGTATCAAGGTCTCCCGATTCGCCATGTGAAGCGATTTGTTGCCCATTTTTATCAATGAGGAAAACTACTTTTGCGTTCGCGTCGCTGCGTAATTTCGACAATATATTCTTAATGTACAAATATTCGTCTTCGTACATTATCATGGTCGCTTCTGGCATGAGCTTGACCTCGTTCGATTGAGCTTCCAGCTTTCACTGGTGTTGACGCTTTCCTGAAAAACTAAATTATTTTTAGGAATAAGCAATGAATAAATATCGGTTTAACCGTTGGGATAATTGTGATCTGTCTGACCAATGCAGGTCTTAACTCCGGGGGTAGGGCTAAGAAGGTTTATAGCATAGCACCCCATTCTTTTCAATAAGTTTTAACGCTATCTTTTCGCCAGCTTTTCAGTGCGAGGATAGAAAGATGCCAGCAGGCTGATTTTTCCCAAAAACCAGCCCAACAAATACTCTATTTGCCAACATTTCTTTCTTAGTTCCAACCAATAATTGACAAAAGTACGCTAATCTGTTATTTATAATAGACTTATCGTCAAATAGCAGGCTATCTGGCGATTATTTTTGCTATTTTAACCCTAACTTTCAAGAGAGACATTTCATCATGGGAGCGCAACTCTCGACTCGTACAAAGTCGTCAAAACCCTCACCAAAAGTGGCTAAAAAGTTAGTGCCTAAGGCTTCTAACAGTAAAGCTGGAAAGGTTTCATCACGCCCTACAGTCGCGCCTAAAAGCCCGTTGAAAGCCAAGTCAGGCAAAGCAGGTACAATCTCGAAAATTGTTCCCGTCAAGGCGGCGGCAAAAGCGAAGAGTGTCCCTGCGAAAACGACCAAAATCGTCGCCGCAAAATCTAAAACCAAGCCAATTAGCAAAGCTCCGGTGAGAACACAGCCAAAAGCTCAGGCTCCTGAAAAAATAGTCAAACCAGCAACGCAAGCCAAAAAAATAATACCGCCTGCGCCTAAGGCGAAATCAGCTCCCAGGGCAGCAAAACCAGTTTCGCGGCAAATCGTGACGAATCAAGCGTTAAGTGCCTTTGAGAAAGCCTTAAAACTTTTCAATTTACGTGACTATTTACAGGCTAAACAAAAATTTGAAGACTTGTATCTTCGGTTTCACTCTGAAGTTGAAATTATTGCCCGGTCACAAACCTATATTCAAATTTGTGAAATCAGGTTGGCTTCGCAAAACTCTGTTCCCCGCAATGCTGACGAATATTATGATCGCGGGATTGTAGCGTTAAACGTAGGAGATTTTTTACAAGCGAAAACCTTGTTTGAAAAAGCACTCAAGTTGCGCCCGGATGATTCTCATACACTTTACTCGCTGGCGGCAACTCTGGCGCAAACTGATGCCGTCGAACAATCATTAAAATATTTAGGGCAAGCGGTTCAAAAACATCCTCGCTTACGTCAACGTGCTTTAAATGACGCAGATTTTTCGCCTCTGAAAGAAAACCGGAGATTTCTGGAATTACTGGGCGCATCATCCCCATTTGACCTGCTCGAATCACGACGTGAACTTTCCTGAGCGAATCGTCCTTTCATTAAAATAAAAGCGCCAGAAAGATGAATGATCTTCCGGCGTTTTCATTTTTCGGCCTGCATTATTTTTATCTTCCCGCCAAAGCCTCTTTCACTTTGACAGTGATTGCATCACCGACCTGTTGGTTATACCCATTGAAATGCGCCAGCAGTCGCCCATCTCTTGAGTAAATTAATGTCTGAGGAACCGAGACATCGTTAGACTCAACAAAATCCATAAAATACTGATCCTCAACATCGTTGACTACTGGATAATTCACGTTTTGCCCATCCACAAACAGCTTTAAATTTTGGGAATTTGTACGCGGGTCTTTCACTGACATTCCGATGACTTTTAATTGACCGTTATTTTGTTCACCGACCAATTTACTTAACCACTGTGCTTCGCGTTTCGAGTAGCCACACCAGGCACCAAAAAAATTCACGACGACAACGTTTCCTTTCATGGAGTCAAGGCTGAATTTCGATCCATCTGTAGGTGAAAAGATTTTATGCGCGATTTTTTCTTTTGGCATTTGCCCGGCTTTGACACTTGCTCGTCCCTGAACGGTTTTTACACTAACTACTGCCAATAAAGTTAAGAACACAGCCGTTGCCAACCAGACAAAGCGCAGATTAAGATGATCTTTTAAAATAATATTTGTCTTCACAGTTTTTCTCTCCAATTGTATTAAAGCTCGGGTGGGATGAACCGCTTGGACGGAACGTTCAGCTACAATGAGAATAATTAGCAAATAAGGCAAAGTCAACTCGTTTAAACACTTATCATCAATTTACTATGGATTCGAAATTCAAATGGCAGCAGTGCAGTACGCTTTATCCTGAAACCCGAAAGACCGATCACGGCACGGAACTCAGATGGATGATTTCCAATGAGCAAATCCTCAATCAGCAAACCGGACAGATCATCACCCGCGCCTTTATTCGGCATCCGGGCATTTGTGTAATTGTTCCCTTTGCTTCTGCTGACCAGATAATCTTGCTGCGCCAGTATCGCTATGCCGTAGATGATGAGTTATGGGAATTGCCTGCCGGAACTTTGGCAGGAATAGAAAATAACTTTCGCGTAAACTCGACGGAAAGCCCCGAAGAATGCGCCGCCCGCGAATTAATGGAAGAAGCTGGCTATGAAGCCGGAAGGCTGGAAAAATTCGCGGAATGTTACGCCATTCCCGGCAGCGGAGATGAATTAATGCACTTCTATTTTGCCGATGATTTAGTCAAATGCGAACAGGCTTTAGATGTCGGCGAAATTATCAGCGAAGTAAGAAGTTTTACGCTGACAGAAATTGAAACGATGATTATTAACGGAGATATCCGGGACGCAAAAACTTTGATTGGCTTATTTTATGCGCTCAGGAGAAATGCAGAAGCCCGCACGCAGTAAGGGCGCCTTCACATTAGAAATGGATAGGCTGCGGAGTTTGAGATGAGTACTGGCGCCCTTACTG
>JAYVZE010000087.1:0-20144 GCA_043783625.1 Blastocatellia bacterium
ATCAGCTCGCAGCGCGACTATCGGATCAAGTTTCGCCGCACGCCACGCCGGATAAATCCCTGAAATCAATCCCACACTTCCCGACACAAATAACGCTATCGCCACTGCCATCATCGGCAGCGAAGTCGGAATCGGTGTCAGCGTTTCCACCAGCTTGGCAATCATAAAAGCAAACAAAACTCCGAGCGCGCCGCCCATAAACGACAACGCGACGGACTCCACTAAAAATTGTTTCAGGATGTCAGATTGCCGTGCGCCCAAGCTTTTACGAATACCGATTTCTTTCGTTCGTTCGGTCACACTCACCAGCATAATATTCATAATCACAATGCCGCCGACTACCAGCGCAATCGAAGTCACGCCCACCGCAACCATTTGAATCGTCCCGAAAATCTTTTCGCGTAATCCATTAATGGCGTTTGGCGTGATAATGCCAAAATTATCGGATTCAGAAGGGTCAAGCTTGCGCCGCGTTCTGATGGCTGCGTGAACCTGATCTATGGCATTTTCATAAGCGGCTTCATTCACCGAAGTAATTTTCAATTGCAACGACCGACGCGCACCGTACGTCACCATAAAAGTTGACAACGGCATCGTAATGAATTTGTCGCGTGATTGCCCGAAGACGGAGCCTTGCGCTTTTGCTACGCCAATGACTTTCAGCGGACGCCCGTCCACCTTAATAAATTCGTCAATCGGAGTACTTTTTTTAGAGAAGAATTTCTCTGAGATATCCGCACCGATGAAGCACACTAATTGATGATGCTCTTCATCACTGTTGGTGAAGCTGCGACCTTCGGCAATTTCTGTCCGGTCAATTTCAGGGATGTTCGAACTGACACCTTGAATGCTGACTTCAAACAATTTGATATTTTCGTATTTTACCTCGCCAGCGGTTCCCGCCGTTGCGCCAACTTCATTGATGTATTCGCCTTTTAATTCTTTGAGTGCCAAATAATCATCAAGGCGAATATCACGATTACGCCGCCGCGCCATTTCTAAACGCTCCACACTGGAAAAATCTTCAATTGAAAATTTCTGCACACTGAATGCATTCGTCCCGATGTCCGCAATTTTTTCGTCAACGTATTTATTAAATCCTTCGATCAACGACACGACGATAATGACCGTCGCGACACCGAAAATAACGCCGAGCAACGTCAGGAACGAACGCAATTTGTGAGAAATAATTGAGGAAGCGGCAAGCTTTAAAGCTTCAATGAAATGCATACATTGGCGAAACAATGTCCAACAAACTTCAGTTTATTGCGCTTTTTGGCAAATGTGCCTCTGCTGCGAAACCTCAACAAACTGAAGTTTGTTGGACATTTAAAAATCTTATTTACTAAAGTTTACTTACTTTTTCTTGTATTTTTCCAGATACATTTTGTTGATCAGCATCTTTTCTTTGACGAGCTGTTTCGCATCAATTTCAGTTCGCGTCATCACTTGAACATTACTTTGACCTTCGATGACCTGTCCAAAATTTGTATACTGTCCATCCCATTGCGGGTTCGGCGCAGCACAAATAAAAAACTGGCTGCTGGCACTGTTCACTTCTCCACCACGCGCCGCACCCAACGTGCCTTTAATAAACGGACGATCATTAAATTCAGCGTTGATTTTCGGTTGATCTGGCTGCCCCATTCCCCAGGTTTCACGTCCACCACTCCTCGTGTTCGGATCGCCGCCCTGAATAATTAAATCAGGCATCGCCCGATGAAACGCCAGTCCGTTGTAGAAGCCTTCGTTAATGAGCTTCTTAAAATTCTCAACATGCTTCGGCGCAACATCACTGAAAAGCTGGAGCTTGATCTTACCAAAATCCGTTTCAATGACAGCAATTTCATCTCCATCCTGAAGCGCAGGAATCGCCGCCGCTTTGGTTACTTTCGCAGGCGATGAAGTACTTCCCTCTTTCGGAGGAGCCGTCGTAGATTCACCACACGCGGCAAAGATTATTCCAATAAAAAATACGAGTACAAGTTTTGAATGTTTCATGAAAGTCATAGTTTTTTAGGGGGCTGATTATTATTTATTCGTTATGCCGCTTCTGCCACAGGGATTATTGTCGTTCGCTCCGGCACTCGTTTTCCGGCGGCAATTTCGTGAACGGTATGCAAAACCTCTGCACTGTAATAGCGATTTCCGCAGGTGTCACATACACCAATCGTAACGTGCTCCAAAATTACAAAACCTTTTTTATGCTTGAATGCTTCGTGCGCAAGTTTCTTTGGACGTACAGTTCCTTCACAATATTGACATTGATAATCGTACATATTTTATCTTTCTAATTCAGTGACTTCATAGACGGTAATAATCAAATATCGCTGATCGCCAAGAAAACGCCCTACCACGCCAACGGGTGTTATTTGATCTACTGCCGTTCCTTCAATGACGTACTTTGTGCCACGCGGATCATCCTTTTCAATTCTTACAATTTGTCCATTTATCACTGCTTGCTCCACATCAAAAATATCAAGGTTGTCTTCCGCCATTTCCTCGGTAGCGTGAGCCGACATCTCGTAATGTCGAAGTCGAGTTAAGGCTCTGATTTGGAGCAATTTTTTCTGGAGCATCTTTGCATTTGAGCTGTTAATTAACTATTGATTCCATCACTGAATTCCTTAAATGGGAAATAAAAAAGACCTATAGGATTTCATTTAGCTTACTTTTGTTTTTTTCGTTTGGTATTGAGCTGGCGTTTAATTGCCTTCCGATACGGCTCTAAATACACTTTTGACATCACGATTTTTTCTTTCAATAGTTGCCTCTCATCAGTCGGCAACAACGTCATTCGACGCACTATTTCGATGCCTGAAATGATCTGGCCATAATTTGTATACTTCCCATCCCA
The DNA here is from genome assembly GCA_043783625.1 of Blastocatellia bacterium. Classification (GTDB taxonomy): domain Bacteria; phylum Acidobacteriota; class Blastocatellia; order RBC074; family RBC074; genus JAFDVL01. The sequence goes on from JAYVZE010000087.1 coordinate 2,858, forward strand.
ATTCGGATTAGGTCGCACACAAAGAAAAAATTGCGAACTTGCACTATTTGGATCAGATGCTCGCGCAGCCCCAAATGTGCCTTCGACGAAGGGGCGATCATTGAACTCCGCTTCTACCTTGGGTTGGTTTGCGACGCCCATCCCCCAGGTTTCCCGATTGCCCGTTTTTGTGTTTGGGTCTCCGCCTTGCACAATTAAATTTGGCACGGCGCGATGAAACGCCAGTCCGTCATAGAAACGATCTTTGATGAGTTTCTTAAAATTTTCGACGTGTTTTGGTGCAACATCAGAGAAGAGTTGTATTTTTATTTTGCCGTACTTAGTTACAATTACCGCAACTTCGTCGCCCCGCTTTACCGGAGTAATTGGAGGCGCAGTTTTTATTTCTTGCGCCGCAACGGATTTACAGCTTAGTGCGACAATGCACCAAACAATAACAAGAGACAGGATGAAACGTTTTAGTATCATATTGATTTTACTATCCCAATTTCGCCTTCACAATTTCATTCACCGCCTGCGGATTTGCCTTACCGCCGCTTGCCTTCAGCACTTGCCCGACAAAAAATCCCATCAATTGCACTTTGCCTGCTTTGTAATTTTCGACCTGTCCGGGATTATTCGCAATCACTTCATCCACGATTTTTTCAATCGCCGAAGTGTCCGTAATCTGCACCCAACCTTTGTCTTTGATGATCGTTTCCGGGTCGCCGCCATTCGTCCACATTTCAGCGAAAACGTCTTTCGCTATCTTGCCGGAAATTGTGGAGTTCTCAATCAAGCCAATCATTTTTCCTAAATTTTCCGAAGTGACTTTACAATCACTGATCGAAATATTTGAATTGTTCAGTTCGCGCAACAGCTCTGATAAAACCCAGTTTGCGGCTAATTTGTGATTGCCGGAAACCTTGACTACGATTTCGTAGTAATCACCCAGCGCACGCGAACTGGTCAATGTTAATGCGTCTTCGGGAGATAAATCATATTCTTTAATGAAGCGTTGACGGCGCGCTTCGGGCAATTCCGGCAAGCCGGATTTTAGATTTTCAATCCACGCTTCGCTGACTTCCAAGGGCGGCAAATCCGGTTCAGGAAAATAACGATAATCGTGCGCGTCTTCCTTCGAGCGCATCATAAATGTGCGATTTTCTTTTTCATTCCAGAGACGCGTTTCCTGATAAATTTTGCCACCGGATTCGATGACTTCGATTTGCCGCGCAATTTCGTAATCAATCGCTTTCTGAATAAATCGCAATGAATTGATATTTTTTGTTTCGGTTCTGGTTCCAAACGGATCGCCGGGGCGACGCACCGAAACGTTGGCATCGCAGCGCAAATTCCCTTCTTCCATGTTGCCATCGCAGACACCAATATCCTGTAGCGTCCGACGCACAAACGCGACGTAATCGTAGGCTTCCCAACTGGTACGAAAATCCGGTTCGCTGACGATTTCCAGCAACGGAGTTCCGGCGCGATTCAAATTGACGTACGACTTCGTAGCCTCGCCAATGTCGTGGACAGATTTCCCCGCGTCCTCCTCAATATGAGCGCGGGTGATGCCAAATTTTTTCAGCTTCCATTCAATCGGACGCCCGCCGTCATCGCGTTCGCTGGATAAAATTTCGACTGCGCCGTGTTCTGAAAACGGCTTATCGAATTGTGAAATCTGGTAGCCCTTCGGCAAATCGGGATAGAAATAATTCTTGCGCGAAAAAATAGATGTCAGATTAATTTTCAATCCGAGCGCGAGCGCAGCCTTCCCTGCGCATTCCAGTGCCTGACGATTCATGACCGGCAATGCTCCCGGCAAAGCCAGACAAACCGGACACGTATTTGCATTCGGCTCATCGCCAAACGTCGCCGAGCAACGACAAAAGATTTTCGTCTCCGTCGCAAGTTGCGCGTGGATTTCAAGACCGATAACAGCTTCCCAACCTTCTTTCACAGGTAACTCCTTAGTAAAAAGTTCAGAGTACAAACTTCAGTTTGCCAAACGCCGCGCTTCGCTGGCGCTCACACGCTGAAGCGTGGACTCTAAACACCAAACGCCGATTATACCCAACTCCGCGCAATTTCCTAATCAACATCTTGACAGCATACAATTCTCACGCTATAGTTAGTGTACTTTTTACACTAAGGCGGTTTATATGACCAAAAACTTAGGACTTGCTACCGATCTTTACCAGCTCACCATGGCTGCCGGATATCTGGCGAACGGGCGGAACAATGATGTTGCCAGTTTTGAATTATTCGTCCGAAAATTTCCAGCGAATCGTTCGTTTCTGGTGCTGGCAGGAATTCAGCAGGCCCTGGAATATCTCCAGAATTTGCGTTTCAGCGAAGCAGAAATCGCGTACTTGAAATCGCTTCCGGTATTCGCGCATGTCGCTGAGGATTTCTTTGCATATCTCAGAAATTTTCGCTTCTCCGGCGAAGTCCGGGCGATGCCGGAAGGGACGATTTTCTTTCCGAACGAACCCGTTCTGCGCATCACGGCTCCCTTGATCGAAGCGCAAATTGTCGAAACATTTTTGCTCTCAACCATCAATTTTCAAACGATGATTGCCAGCAAAGCCGCACGAATTGTCGAAGCTGCGCAAGGAAAAAATGTAGTCGAATTCGGGACGCGACGTGCGCACGGAATGGACGCAGGATTACACGCGGCGCGGGCTGCGTTCATCGCAGGCTGCGTTGGAACCTCCAACGTCGAAGCCGGAATGACGTTCGGAATCCCTGTTTTCGGCACTGCGGCGCATTCGTGGGTGATGTCGTTCACGGATGAATTTGATTCCTTCAAATCTTTTCATGAAGTTTTTCCTGAACATACGACGTTGCTCATTGACACGTACGACACGATTAATGCGGCGCAGCTCGCCACTAAAATCGGAGTTTCCTTAAAAGGCGTCAGAATTGACAGCGGGGATTTATTATTGCAAGCGCAACAGGTGCGGGAAATCCTCGACGCCGCCGGATTGCAAGCAACAAAAATAATGGTCAGCGGAGATTTGGACGAATTCAAAATTGCGGAATTGTTAGCACAGAATGCGCCGATAGATTCCTTCGGCGTCGGCACTGATCTTTCAACTTCGCGCGACGCTCCGGCATTGGCTGGCGTTTATAAATTAGTTGAACTGAACGGCGAGCCTAAGCAAAAATTGAGCGAAGGAAAAACTACGATTCCGTATTGCAAACAGGTGTGGCGCAATTACGATGAAAATGGATTAATGGTCGGCGATGAAGTAAAAAAAGTGATTAGTAAAAGCGATGAGGGGAAAGCCCTGTTGCAGGTCGTGATGCAAAACGGGGAAGCGATCAAAACTTATCCTTCATTGAGTGATTTACAGATTTATTGTCAGAAACAGATGAAAGCTTTACCAGAAAATCATTCATGGTATCCGATTAATTTTGAGGCAATGAACGTGCGATAAACTTTCAGTTTGTCGTGATTTTCACTGGAAAGTTCTTCCGATGAAAACCTCAACAAACTGAAAGTTTATTGCACAATTACTTGCCCTGCCGATCTTTCCACGCCTTCACATATCGCGCCGTCTTCGGATTCGCTTCGTTCCATTTCGGGGCTTCCTCTTTTTCCGCCATCATTAACAATCCCAGCGCAATCATCTTGTTCGTCCGCGCCATGTTATCGTAATCAACCTTGTCCCAGTGATCGCCGAGTCCGTGATAATCGGGATATTCAAAGGCGACACAAATTGTATGCGCGGGGACGCCCTGATCCGCCAGAGCTTGATTATCGCTGCGTCCAAAAAAGGCATCGGAATTTTGTGGATGTTTGACGACGGCGATGCCGGTCAAGTCTCCGGCAGCTTTGAAAATTTCTCCGACATCGGAAAAATCAAAGCCTGTCATGCTCGCGCGATTCACTTGTGGCCCGTCCGAATCATCGGTACGCCCAACCTGTTCAAGATTCACATCAGCGACAGTTTTTTCAATCGGGAAAACCGGATGCCGTCCGTAATAACGCGATCCGAGTAAACCTTTTTCTTCGCCGAAAACCGTCATAAAAATAATGCTGCGCTTCGGTCTGGAAGCGCGTGCAGACAAAGCATTGGCTAATTCAATGACCGAAACCGTCCCGCTACCGTCGTCGTTGGCTCCGTTGTTAATGCAATCTTTTGCATTACAATTCGCCTGGATTCCAATGTGGTCGTAATGCGCCGTCACCATCACATAAGTGTCTTTCAAAACCGGATCAGAGCCACGCAGCAAACCAATGACATTCCGAAGTTTGACAGGTTTTTCATTGACTGCCGGGACGTTCAACGAAAGTCGCGCGAGTGACGCACCCGGTTTCATCGCATCAAACATTTTCACAATTTTTGGATCGTGAATCAGCAGCAGCGGTTGCGCCGCATTCGCATTGGGGCGATTTTCAGGATCAATCAAACGACGTGAACCGATACCTTTTCCCTTCGTTTCAATGTGATCTACCGACACAATCAAAGCCGGGTTCAAGGCACGCATTTTATTTTGAAACGTCATCATCGCCTGAAATAATTCGCGCCACTTGGAGCGTTCTGCTTGCCGGTAATCAGGGATTTCGGTGAAGATGACTTTGCCTTTGACCTGTGCTTCGGTCAGTGCTTCCCAGGATTTTTTGTCGCTGTAATCCACCTTAAATAATAATCCGCGCTCGACATTCAAAGCCTGATCGGAGGTAAAACTGATCTGTTCGGGATTCACTTTGAAGCGTAATTTAGCGTGTGAAACCGTCAACGAAAATCCTTCGGTCACACCTTCCGGCTGCACCCAGTTCGCCGTCTGAAAATATCCATCATCGCCAACGGGTTCCAATCCGGCACGTCGGAATTGTGCGGCGATATATTCCGCCGCGATGTCCTGTCCGCGCGAAGGTGTGTCACGCCCTTCCAGCAAGTCGGAAGCAATAAACGACAAATGACCTTTCAGAGAATTCGCCGAAATACGGTCAAGGACGGCTTGATTTTCGGGAGAGATTTTCTCTGTTTGAGCAAAACTTAATGTCGTGATGAGACTAAGCAAAAAAATAGAGCGGAGAAGATTTTGATACATTGATGATGTCCTGATTTAAACTTGTACTAACTAAAAAAATTAATAACCTCGCGCTTTGACTCGCTAACGCGAACAACCTGAATATAATACAACGATGCTGAAAGCCCCGCTACCGCCTACTCCAAAAGGCAGACGATACGAGCAATCGGCGCGTAACCTGCGGACGTTCGCCGGACTCAGACGCGACGATGAGCCGCTGGATCCGTTTGATCTGGCGCAGTACGCCGGATTAATGATCGTAGATTTCAAGCTGATCGAGGGGCTTTCGCAATCCGCCCGCGAACATTTGCTTGGCAAAGGCGCAAACGATTGGTCAGGCGGAACGTTTACTCGTCCGCTGCCGAACGGCAGACAGCTTGTCATTCTTAACCCTAATCATCCAAAATCGCGGCATCAGGCTACGTTGATGGAAGAAGTTTGTCACGTCTTTCTCGGTCACAAAGCCAACCAGTTAGAAATTCCCAAAACCAACGAACAAGGCAAAATGGTAGCGCGTGATTACAACGAATCCGATGAAGAAGAAGCCTACGCCGTGGGAGCTGCTGCACTGGTTCCCTATTCATCACTGCAACGTTTTGTGATAACCGGGAAGACTACCTTTGATATTGCGAAGCATTTTGGTGTCAGCCGCGAACTCGTTATTTATCGCATCAAAATTTCGATGATGTGGCCAGAATATAAAAAGCGGCATGCCAAAGAAGTTGAGATTTACAATTTGAAATATGCGAATCGTATGGAACAGAAAGCGCAAAATGAAAAAGACTCCTGAAATCAGGAGTCTTTTTCATTTTAGGATTTTAACTTTTGGTCTTTGGCGTCTAAAGATCAAAGACCTCGGTAGGCACCTACTTCTTAGTTGTAAAAGCAATGGATGCGCTCGTACTTTCCCATTCAAGAGTAAGCATTCCTTTGTTTCCCGTGCTGGTTAAATTAATCGTAAACATTTCCACGGCAGCGGCGGTTTTGCCAACTTTCATATCAATCCGCCCCAGTTCTTCCGCTTCATATTCAGGCTTGTAAGGAATGCCCCACTGTCCTGTATGTTTGTTGATAATCAGCTTCCAACCAGAGGCAGTGGGCAACGTGAACAAGGTGTAAGAACCCGCCGGAACGACCGTCTTCCCGAACATTAAATCAACTTCGGTCACGAGTGTCGTAGCCTTATTGGCTCCGGTTCGCCAGACTTTATCGTAGGGAACCAATTCGCCCATAACTTTGCGTCCCTTCATCGAAGGACGACCATAGTTGATCGTAATTTTTTTACCATCAATCGTTGTTTCAGCCGTACCTGGAGGGCTGGCGGGTTGTGCGCTGATCGAAAGCGCGAGAGCTAACAAGGCACATAACGCAAGAACGGATTTCAAGGCGGACTTTTTCATGTAATTTTCTCCTTTGAAAATATTTAATGGAACCATAATGACAGATTAAAAATTTGTCAGCTTAGATAGTAAATGAAATTTTGCGCAAAGAAAAATCAGGATTTTTTTAGCCACGAATGAACACGAATTTTCACGAATAAAATGAACCACCGATCAACACCGATGCACACAGATTTTATTCAGCTCCTGATCTGTGTGCATCGGTGGCTAAAATAATTCGTGTTCATTCGTGGCTAAAATCTTCTCAATTCGAAATGCGACTGAAATATCCATCACGCTGCGCCAGAATATCCACTTTCTCCGAGCCGCATTTCGCACAAGAAGCATGAATTCCCTTCCCAACTTCGCGGCATTGGACGCAAATTGTATAGCCGACCGCAAAAGTCAGCGCCGCATTTCCTGTCTGGTAAAAGGCGCGTGAAATCAGCACCGCCATTTGCTCCGCGCTCACCTCAACCTCAGAATCCATCAGCTCGGTAAAGGCTCCGAAGATTGCACCCTGCTGCCAGTCGCCTTCAATTCGCAACCGCTCCAAAGCTGTCAGCGGTTTTTCATTCGAAATTTTTGCGGCGTTGGAATAACGCTCACTCACACCATCAAGTTTTGCCAAGCGGAAAGTAGCAGTTCTGTCGTGCGACTCTGCCAGCATAAATCGTACTTTGTGCTTGTCCGATAATTTTTCAATTTCTTGTTGTAAATGCTCCATTAATCGCTCGGCGAAAGCCTGTGTTTCTTTAGATTTTTCCAGCGGTTGCCCGATGATCTGCTCGGCAATTTCGCATAATCCCAGCGGGCAAATCGCGTGTGCCGTCCAACTTAATCGTAACAATGGCTCATTGTTCGGGCGCACCGCCAACAACGCCAGTACGCCGGATTCACCACGCGATAATAACTTTTCAATGAAAACTCTTTTCTCTAATGAAGCTTGCGCCGCCAGCTCCAACGCTTCACGAATGGATTCAAAAACTTTGGCTTGATCGTTATCAGAACGACGGGCGATGCGCGGCAAATTAATGGCTACCGAAGAAAATAACGCCGAACGCCATTGCCAGCTTTCCCCGGCTCGTTTCAACAATCCCGGAGCCATGCCATAGCGTTTCGTGAAGGATGAAAGCGCAATGTCTTCCGCCGGAGAACGATCAAAAGCAAAAGTAATTCCACCGCGTCCGGCAGCCACACGACTGGCCAAATCAAGAAAGCTGCGATAGCCGACACTATCAACAAAACGCGAAGTCACGTGCAGAATTAATCGCGCTCCGGTCAACGGCAATCCCTGCCCGTCGCCTTCAAAATAAACTTCAAAAAGCGTCACTAAAAAATCACGTGCGATGTCGCCATAATCGTCGTACGTTTTCTCAAGCTGATCTCCGCCAGGCCCGACCGCCGGACGTTCACGCAAATAATTCGGAGCATCCCAATCCAAATGAAGGTCGCACCGCATGGGCTGTCCGCCACGCGCAATCGCAGGAGTCGAAAGCTCAAACAATAATGTTTGCGCCACCTGCTTGCGTTCTTCGTGCGTCAAATTTTCCAGCAACGGAGCAAACGCATAATTAACTGAATCCCACGCAATGGCTTCACTGAAATATCCGTGCAACGCCGCCGTATATTTCACCAGATGCAACGCCAAAACTTCAGGATGTTTCGCCGGACGCGATCCCGTGTAGCCGCCGGGCAAAACGACCCCGTTGCGTTTGATAAAATCTACGGAGCCAACCATCGTCGTCAGGCGATCCACTTCGCCGAGATTTTCAATATGAATGTCACCTGCCAGATGCGCATTCACGACTTGCTCGGAAAAAACGTTGAGCATCGCATATTCGCGTTTGATGGCTTCTGCCAATGCAAAGCTCGTCGCTTCCGGCCCGTGCCCCGATTTCAAATCTGCCGAAATTCCTTGAATAATTTGATCGGCATCGAACATCGGAACGCCCAATCGAGCGTGCAAACGATGCGCCGCGATTAATCCGCGTTCCAACAATTTGGCGTCTACCAATCCGCGAATCAGCGGCCCGGTTAGAGCCTGAATCCCTGAAAGACGAATCTGTTCTTTCACTTCCAGCGCGATATGATTCGCTATTTCAAGGGTGATTTTCGATTCGCGCATCAGGGCTTCCGTGATGCGCTGCACATCGAAGTGCGCGAGCTTTTCGTCCGATTGGCGAACTAATAATTCGTCTTCAAGTGTATCGTTCCGTTGACTCATAATTGATGAAAATGATTTAGCGATCCCTTCCCTTGCCCAACCTCAAGCGAAGTTTTTAAGGCTTCGGTCACATATTTTTTCGCCTGCTCCACTGCCTCTGGAATGGTCGCACCATGCGCCAAAAATGCGGCTATCGCGGAGGCCAGCGTACAGCCCGTGCCGTGTGTATTGCGCGTCAAAATTCGCGGCGTAGAAAATGTTTTGATGGCATTATCATGAAATAAAATATCTACCGCCGCACCTTCTAAATGACCACCTTTTATCAATACCGCCGCCGATGAATTTGTTTGTTTCTGAATTTCACGCGCCGCCGCTTTCATCTCCATTTCATTCGTAATGGAGCGTTGTAATAAGACAGAAGCCTCATCCAGATTTGGCGTCATCACGGCAGCTAACGGGAACAGCTTTTCGACCAATAATCCTCGCGCTTCGGCGGCAATTAAATCGTGTCCGCTGGAAGAGCGAAAGACCGGGTCAAGCACCACATTTTTCAAATCGTAAATGGTGATTGCTGCCGCTACAAATTCGATTAACTCCCGCGTCGGGAGCATTCCAATTTTGACCGCATCAATCTGAAAATCTTCGCACAGTGGTATTAATTGCGCTCGCACGATTTCAACCGATTGATGAAACGTAGCGTACACCTGTTGTGTATTCTGCGAAGTCAGCGAAGTAATCACCGCTATCCCGTACGTTTTCAGAGCGGCAAAAGTTTTCAAATCCGCCGCCACACCTGCGCCGCCTGAAGGGTCAAATCCGGCAATTGTCAAAACCGTTCTCATACTCAATCTTGTGGTTGAATTTTTGATGATAACATCATCTTGATACTGCTTGCCAGAGCGTCACGATTTTGAAATAAACCGATTCCGGCGATTCCAGCGGCTCCGTGTGATAACGCTTGCGAATAATTTTCCCTCGAAATCCCGCCCAACGCCAAAATTGGTAAATCTATTTCATCGCAAATGCTCGCAAAATTCTCAAGACCAAGCGGTGCGCCGTACTGCATTTTCGAGGGCGTCTCAAACACCGGGCCGCAAACAATAAAATCAGCTCCATTATTTTGCGCAGCTTCCGCCTCACTAAAAGAATGCGTAGAAACGCCAATTAGAAAATCCGAATCATTCACCACGGCGCGGACGCTTGCAGGCATCAACGAATTGACGCGCAAGTGAATGCCATCGGCGTGTGCCGCCAACGCCACATCAAGGCGGTCATTGACTAAAATTCTTGCTCCGTGCGGACGCGCTGCGGCAATCGCGGCACAGGTGAATTCATACAGCTCACGCGCACTGAAATCTTTTTCACGGATTTGAATGAGCTGACATCCGGCGTGCGCCGCTTGCGCAATCATTTCTAATTGGATTTGTGGAGAAGAAAAAGCCTGACGATTCGTGATGAGGTAAAGCCAGGGCGGAGAAATTTGTTCGCTTAATTTTTGACGTTCGTTGACGATTCCCATTCGCTCAATTTGCTGACACTTTCGCGGAATCGAATCATATCGCGCAATCCGGCGAAAATGTTCAGAACTCCTAAGGCTGAAACTGCACCTTTGAAATACCCGCTCTGCAAGGCTGCCACCAACCACTTGGCGTGAAGTTTGACAGCGACAAAGGTCAGAAAATAATTTTCATCCCAGTAATCCGTCCACGGCAACAACGCCAGCAGGACGCCGACTTCAAGACAAATCACAATATAAATAAAAACGCTCACTCTTGCTGACATGGGTAAATTCTCAATCAGATGACATTTAGCGAAACGGCAGCTTACCAGTTTGGGTTGAAAGTTGAAAGTAATGAGTAAAAAGTTGAAAGAACTCATTACTCGTCACTTTCAACTCATCACTTTTGATTTTCCCCTTTTTCTGGAACTCCCCTCTCGTTCGCCCTTTACTACCATTGCACCCGATTAGATAAAAAGGACGAACAACCATGCGTGATAAATTAAGGTTTACGTCTATGCAGCAAGCAATTTTATTATTTACTCTGAACTTCTTCGATGCTGGCTTAACGCTCTTCTGGACGCAAACCGGAAAAACAACTGAAGCAAATCAACTGATGCAATATTTTCTGGATGGCGGTCCCGGCACTTTTATGTTGTTCAAGATTTGTATGGGACTGATGGCGGCACTGTGCTTCTATCATTGGTCGCATCTGCGCTCGGCGAAATGGGGCTTAAAGCTTTCCTTAGCGGTTTACTGCGTGATTACAATGATTCATGTCGCAGTCGGAATCGCCGCCAGCGGTGCTTCACAATTTTTTGGATTTTAACCCTCACGTAAACTCACACACACAAAGAAAAAGCAGGCTCTATGTAAGCCTGCTTTTCTATTTTCAGAAGTAGCTTAACCATGGTTGCATTAGTGTCTACACATGTCCGTGCGCCACTAGCTCCAGAGGAGCGGCATGTTTATAGCAAGCCCGTAAATATTAGGGTTTAGCTCCATCGGAGCGGCATATGTCGCTCCGATGGAGCTTGGACACTCGAATTCGCAACCCACTATAAACATTGCGCTCCTCTGGAGCTGGAAAACTTGTGTAGAAACCGACGCCTGACTGATTGCGCTACGAATTTATCAATTTCAAAATCTGTCTTTGTTTACTGAATAGAGATTTTTACCGGATTCGCAACCTGATTATCAACCGTCAACACAACCTCCACTTCACCTTTCCCAGCCAGTGTTGACGGCAATAAAACATTGCTTTGGTCTACTCCGATATACGAACCATGCGCTCCGGCGTAGACAACAGGCACGTCAACACCTCCCACTGTAGCTTTGACGTTAGCCAGATCGCTACGTCCGCGAATTCCTGTGCCGTACAAATTTAAATACACCGAATCCGATGAGCTAACATTGATCGGGATTCCTACGAATTTATTTGTGTTCGAATTGTATTGTGCTGTTGGTTGATAAATATTTGTGCCGTCTGTTTTGATCCGCTGCACATTCGCCGCCGCGAAGCCTTCCCCCGTTTGATTGACTGTGAATAAACCCGGAGCTGTATTGGCAATCGCAATCATTCCACTGGCTACGATTTGATTGTATAAATTGACTGTGACCGTCCCGACACCATTGGCAAGTCCGGCAGGAATTTGAAAATTAATTTGCGTCGGCGAGATATAAAACAGCGGCGCAGATTTCTCAATGCCAGCACTATCTGTAATCGTGACAGAAGTATTTTCGAGGCTGGTCGGAAGCGGCACACTCGCTGCGGCAGCCGTCGTCAAGGCAAGTCCAGAGCCAAACAATGAGACGATACTCTCATTTGAAAATGGAGTAATTTGATAGTTCGCAGCGGAAACCGCAGTTGCTGCGGGGGCGTAAAATTTGTTGCTTTGATATAGCCTTGCAGGGTTTGTGGGGTAATATCCCGTTCCATTTGTCGTAATGAATTCCCTTCCATCCGATAGGAAGACTTTTTCATATCTAAAAACACAAGGAAAGCCAACGGCGCACCCACTACTTCCAGGATTATTGTGAAAGTAACTTTTCCCCACATCTGTAGTCCACCTGCAACTTGAAAGCAAAGAAGAAGGAGAGCTTGCAATAGTGAAAATAAAGAAGACATTATTACCCGAAATTGCGAGGTTGCCAAAACTTCCACCTCCTAATCCGCCACTAAGAATCGTAACGAGCTTCCATGTTTTTCCCTCATCCGGTGACGTCCAAACTCCAAAGGCATTTTCGAAGTATGGTGAACCAGACTTTCTTGTTCCAATAGCGAAGATGACCGACCCGGAGGTCTCTATTTGTTGAATTGAAGAGCTATCAGTAGGGAGATTTGTTGATGACCAAGTGTTTCCATTATTCGTAGAGCGATACAGCCCACCACTTAGTAGAAAGATAGTGTCGACGATTGCAGCAAAATTAGCCGTCCCAGTATTTTCCGTTAACCCTGTGTTCACCTCATTCCAACTTTTCCCTTGATTAAATGTGCGGTATATCCTGCTGCTAGTGAATCTATTTCCTGTGCCTGCAAAAATAGAAACCCCGTGAACAAATAATGTGAAAACGGATTGATTGTGTAATATTCCACCATTCGCGTCGCTCCAACTTTGCGCTTCATCAACTGATAACCACACTCCTTGATCTGTAGCCGCAAAAATATTATTGCTAAGTCTAACGAGCGAATTTATTTTGATATTTGGTGGAAGCCCATTATTACTGCCTGTCCAGCTTTGCCCGTCGTTTATGGAAACATAAATTCCAGTTTCGGTTCCGGCAATAAGATTTGACCCACTCGCGATTAACGTATTGAGATAAGCAGGCGGATGAACGATCTCGTTCCAACTTACAGCAGGTTGCTGCGCCGTAGCTTTTACATTCATAAATGCAAAAACAAATATGACGACCAAGGTTTTCGTGAATCTGAACGTGAGAAATTTCATAACACCCTCCAAAATGGCTTACTGCTGAAAGTTATGACTGAAGAATACAGACACTGTGCAAGGCTGGCTGGTTGCGCTACAAGTTTATCGCGTCATCTTCAATTTCAAGCGTTGCCCGCGTCTTGAAATTTGAATTTCCAAGGAATCATCTTTACTGTCATTCAAAGCCTGCACAAACGTTTCGACGGAGGAAACATTTTGTTCGCCGATGTTGAGGATGACATCTCCGGCTTTGATTCCGGCTTGTTGGGCTTTTCCGGCGGAAGCGACGCTCGACACTAGAACGCCCTGCTCGACGGATAAATATTTCGCCAGTTGTGAGGTCAGCGGCATGACTTCAATTCCGTACAGCACACGCAAACGAACATCCAGCGGAGCCGCGCCGTAAATGCCCCGGACAATGCTATCCATGGTCGAGCGTTTCTTTTCGGCAACGGTTCGACGCGGATCATTTTCCGGCAGGCTTTCAGCGGTTCTGGCGTATTCTTCCAGCCGTCCGGTCATCCAATCAAGTTGCTCTTTCGCGTTCACCGCCGGAGACGGAACCAGTTTCGCCTGCAAAGTTTTCAGCACTGAATTTCTTCGCACGCGCAACGTGACTTCGCTGTCGGCGGGCAATAATTGCAGCGTATCGCGCAACTCAGCTCCGGTGGTGACGTTGCGTCCGCTGATGCTGAGCAGGCGATCCTGCGGCAAAATTCCTGCGATTTCCGCCGGACTATCGGGGAAAACCATTGCAATCAAAACGCCCTTTTCTTCCTCAGTCAGTGGTTTCGAATTGGTAGTTCTGACGACCTTCTTGAGATTTTCTCCAGTCGCACCCAGCCACGCGTGCGGAATAACAGTACGGCGATTTTCCTGAATCATCGCCGCCAAACGCTGGAGCCGATTCAGCGGATAAACCAGATGCGCTCCCTCGCCGGAAGCATCAAACGCGACTAAGCCAAAAACCGAGCCATCTTCTTCAACAATGAGGCTGCAATCCTGAACTTCCGTCAACGGACGAAAAGTTTTTAAATAATAAATCGGGCTGCCGGGATTGTAGCGAAAATCGGAAAGCGCACGTTTGATGCTGCAACTGGCAGCATGAATACGCGGACGAATCATCGAAACACCGGGACGCCCTCCGCGTTGGTTTGGATTGAAGCCGAAAATGCGAACGATCTTTTCAGTACTGATTTCTTTGGCTTTCAGAACGGCTGATGAAACCTTCACAGACAGCAAATTCGGCATTTCCGCTTGCAGCAAACACAGCCCCGTGACGGAATCCATCCCGATAAATTTAGCATTTACTTGTCGGGCGTTTTGTTGCGTGTAAACCGTGATTGGCGCGGATGAAGTTTGCGGCGAAGCATTCGCCAGCCGCGTAATGATATGTCCCTGATTATCAATCACGAGACCCAGCGTTACACTGGTCGTTTGGAGTTTCGGGAGAGGTTCGCCATCCAATGAATAAATCGCTTCATCGGCGGAAAGCTGCTGCTGTAAATCTATGCGCTGGGAAACATAAAGAAGACCTGACGGCGGAGCCGCTGTCGGTTCTGAGGCATCTGAGAGCGGAGCGTCGGCTTTGACAATCTTCGTTCTGGAAGATTGCGCCAAAGCACCGAAGCTCAACGCCATCAAGCTCATGCCAGTTAGTAATATTCGCGCGAAAAACATACAAATCCGAACCAAGCTCCAACGGAGCGGAATACAATAGCCCGGGGTGGAACCCCGGGTTCGGTCAGGAAAATAACAGCAGCCCTGAAGGGGCGTCATAGTAAGTTTGGAAATCAAAATTATCTCGCCCTTTCAGGGCTTGCACTTGAGAAAAAATACTCCCCGGGGTTGCACCCCGGGCTATATTATTACCGTCCCGTTGGGACTCAATTCGGAAGATTATTTTCGTATCAGAATGCATCGTTAATGATTTAATTTCTTTCTTGCTAACAAGCTCTAATAAATTACCTGCGCGGAAGCGATCTCAACATTTTGTGCTCCACGCAATGAATTGGAACGAAAACTCGCAGATTGCAAACCAAAGCTGACTTCCGCCACTTTGACGACGCGCGTTTCACCTGAAGAATGTTTAATTAAAACCGTATTCGAGGCGATTAAATCTTCGTGGACAGCTACAGGTGCGATTGATTCTTCGGCGGCTAAGTTGTTGGTCTTTGGTCTTGGGTCTTTGGGCTTTGGTGGAGCTGGCGTAAATTTAACTGGAATCGAATTGAGTCTGGCAATGCGGTTTGTCGTTGAAGCAACTGCAATATTTCCAGTTCCGAGATTCCCTGATATTTGGGCAGACTTACTTGAATCCGCTGGCGTTGGAGGAATTACAACTACTGCACCTGCCTTAGCTTGCGCACCTGTTGGATTATCAACAGGCTTCATCATTTGAAACGTCATCGCCCCGACAAACAAAGCCACGGCAGCCATTGCGGCTCCGGCTTGTGCCCATGAAAATGTGCGCCCAAAAACTTCTGAAAACCATCCGAGCAAAGAAACTTTTTCTGATTTCGCCTGCGCAATTCTGGCGCGTAGTTTGAAATCAAAATCTGACGGTGCGGCGACGCGCGGCAGTTCCTGCAACAGCGCAGTCACGTCAGCCTTTTGCTCCACTTTTGCCTGCGCGATACGCGCTTTGAGCATTGCGTCAAAATTCATTGGAGCCGCGACCTGAGGCAGACCACGCAACAAAGCCGCTACGTCTTGATGCTCATCAGATTGATAATTCATTTTTGGGTTGTGACCGCTCATAATTTAAAATGTGGCGCGGATTCTTTATCCGCGTTGTGAATCTTTAATGAAGCTGTGCGGATAAAGAATCCGCACCACATTCATCAGTTCCGCTTTACAAAAATTCGCTCAACTTTTCTTTGAGCAGGTTTCGCGCCCGATTAATCCGCGATTTTACCGTCCCGTCGGAAAGTCCCAGCACTTCTCCGATTTCCTCGTAACTTCTACCTTCGACATCGCGTAGCACTACGGCAGTGCGATATTTTTCAGGCAAGGTGGCAATTGCTTTGGCAATCGCTTTACGACGTTCGTCGTTTATCATCGAATCGTCAGGATCGGAGATGCGCGAATCTTCGATTTCCATTTCGACTTCTTCGCCTTCTTTATTGAAGAAGGTCGGGAACTGCATCAATTTGCGGCGTTTGCGCTGGCGTAATTCGCTGATTGCCAGATTCGAAGCGATGCGATAAATGTACGTTGAAAAACTGTAATTCGCCTGATATTTGTCCGCGTTCATGTAAATTCGCACGAATGTTTCTTGCGATAAATCTACGGCGCGTTCGTAATCATTCAGCATCCGGTACACAAAATTTGTGATCGGATTACGATAACGATTCACCAATTCCTGAAAAGCCGCTTCATCACCCTCACGCGTCCCTGCAATCAACATGTGATCGTCCATCCGATCCGTCGGGATTGAACTGTCAAAAATCAGGGGGATGGGTTTTGCATCCATCGCTGAATCTGCCGCCGAATCCATCGTCGCGTCGAGAGCCTGATTGTGCAGCGCGTGATTGAAATCAGCGCCGAGTGTGAGTGTGGTCATTGCTTCAGGAGATGAGGTCTGCGCCTCGGTAAATCCAGTTTCGATTTCAGCATCAAGCTCCGATTGCCTGCTGGCTGAATAACCTGAAAGATCGCTCATGGTGTAATTTCTCGAATTTGCCGGACAGAAGGCAGCCACATTTTTGGAAACTCTTGCCGGAAAATTTACAAAGTGGCGAATGGGGCGGCTCGCGGGATTACCAGACTTCGGGGACGAGAACCGCAGTATACACGATCTTCCATATCCCTACACGCCACCTAATGAAATATGTTCCCGCCAAAAGATAAATAATTGCTGGACTTTGGCGCAACCGCTACGGCATACTTGAGAGGTCTTTAATTGCGTTCGTTCCCTCGACGTAATTCATCAAATAAAGTGTCCATCATTTAGGTTAAAGTTATGAAGCCGTTTGAAGCTGTTTCGGCCCGACCAGCGCATCAATTCATGTTGTTACTCTGCCTGATTCCACTGTGGAATTGCTGCGCTGCGGCGGCACTCGGAGCGGTAGTTGTTTATAGTTCTGCCGATGAAAATATCGCGCTGACCTTAGCCCTGGTCACAGCTAATTTTGGGGGCTGGCTCTGGTGGTTAACCGGCAGCCTCAGAGAATTTCGTGTCACGTTTAGAAAATGGGTTGCCAGCGCACATCCCGGCTTCAGACTGGTGGGTGTCATGTCACTGTTTGGCGCGATCAGTTGGATTGGCGTGCTTGGATTGTTGGCG